>CP107851.1:2400000-3000000 GCA_036013505.1 Streptomyces sp. NBC_00510
GCGTCCTGTCCGGCACCACCGCCTGAGCACAACCCCCGGCAACGACAACGGCCACCAGCCCCGCACTTTGGGGTTGGTGGCCAGCTTCATTCGCGCCGCGCGGCACGCGGCTACCGTAGCCCAGGACCGCGACACACCACCACAACATCAACCGGGAGATACTGAACCCATGCGCGCGCGACAGGAAGAGCTGCTCCCCGCGGGCGCGCCCGCCCGCGTCTGGTGCCGGGAGTGCCACCGCCCGCTGACCGACCGCGAGAGCCGCCGCCGGCGCCTGGGCCCCGAGTGCGATCCCGACCGAGACCCACCGGCCCGCACCCACGACGTCGACCAGGACCCGCTGCCCGGGACCTAGGTAGCGCGGCGATACCGCTCGATTCTCAACTGGCCGAAGCCGAGGCTTCGGCCTGCCGGGCGCGGCGCTGCGCACGTACGCCAGTGCCAGGCTTGTCCGCGGCCGACCAGTCAGGCTCGTCCCCGGGGTCCTTCGTCGCTACCTTGGTCACCCGCAGCCCGGCGGCCCGGCCCCGGGTGTGCTGACTCGTATCGCACGTCAGCAATCGAACCCTGCGGTCGGCCAGGCTCTGGATGGCGACCGTCCGGTCGATGATCTCGACATCGGGGCGGTCCAAGCGCACGTGGCCGGGGGGATCGAGGACGATCTCCACATAGACCCTGCCGAGGGTCTCGCCGTCCTGAACAGTGTGCTCCCCCTCATGCAGGACCCCGTGAGTGCCTCCGTCGAGGACCTCGTCGAGGAGACCAAGCGTGTGTGCGGCGCGCCAGCGGGCCCGCTGCTTGCTGGCGTCCTTGAGGTCGTCCAGCTCATCGACCACCACGATCGGGAACAGCAGGCGCACGAACTGCCAGCGAGGCACGTCGAGTACCTCGTGCAGGTCGACGTCGGCCAGCTTCACCTCGTTTTGGATGTAGAAGCTGGAGTCGGCCACGACGAACGTCTCCCGCTGACGCCACCGGCCGATCTGCATGTCCAGCGCCGCCATGGCCGCCTCGAACGCCTCGATCCGTTCGGTGACCTCAAGTTGGACCAGGCCGTTTAGGAGGCGCTGCTGAGCGGCCCCAGCGAGCGTGCCGCAGCTCCCCAGCAGCGCCCGGTAGCGGTCGGTGAACACGAGCTGGTCGAGGTTCCGGTCGCTGATCTGGGAGTGCAGCATCCGCGCGGACTCCGTAGCCCACTCCAGGTACGCCAGCAGCCCCTCGAAGGCGCTGCCGTAGGGCCGCCGCAGGTTCATCGCCGTGGTGTGGACGCCGTCGAGGGCTTGTCGGATGTACTTCGGGTCTGCACCGGGGCGCGGTGTGATGAGCATGCGCTGATACTGCCAGCGCGTCCCGGTGGTGCGCCGTGAGTTTCCGGCAGCCATGGCCCGCGCTCGGCGACGTCCCACTGGCCGGCCAACTCGGCGTTGAGCGCGGTGATGTCCCGAGCGAAGGCGCGCTCGAGGCCGCGCGGCCGCAGTGCCGCGCCGGGCGGAGCCGGGCCCTGCGGGGTGAGCGACACCCACAGGGCGCGCCGCCGACCGTCCAGGTTCTCCACCAGGTGCTGCCGGGCATCCAGCCACCAGGCGAGCGCCACCTGGGTGCCCTCCCGCAAGTCGTACCGCTCCACCACCGGCCCGCCGTCACCGAATTGCTCCACCGCCGCCAGCACCGCATCGACCGCGGCGTCCGAGGCCCGCGGGTCGTCGGACAGCACCCGCGAGACCGTCGACCGGGACACCCCGGCGCGGGCTGCGACCACGGACGCGGGCAGGTCCGACCCGTTCTGCGGCCGGCGCACCAGCCGCACGGTGGCCAGGCCCTCACCGAGGTCGGCCAGGCGCTGCGCGCACAGCTCCCCCGCGCGGGCGCCGGAGTCCAGGACGACCCCGACCAGTGCCAGCGCCCGGACACGGCCCATCGCCTGCACCCGCCACCGCAGCGGCATTGCCCCCCAGTCCGAGGGCGTCGCGACCTCCGCCATGTCGGCCAGCCGCCGGTACAAGGTGGCCTGCTGCGCGGGCGGCACCAGCGGCCGGGCGGCCGGCTGCGACACCGACGGCAGCGCCACCTCGTGCCCGGTCTCCTCCCCGAGGATGCCCAGGCAGTCCCGCAGGATCCGCACCGACGCCACCGACAATTCCCGGTCCCGCGTGGCGACGTCGTCCCGCAGCGCCCCCGTCGCGGCCAGAGTGAGGAACGCCCGGACGTTCCGCTCGTTTCAGCAGGGACTTCACGTCCCGCCGGGCCCGGCCGGACAGGAGGTCGTCGCCCGCGAGCGCCCGCTCCACCTGGCGCACGGTCATCCGCAACTGCCGCAGCCGCACCGGCCCGAACCGGTCGCCGGCCGCGGCCGCCGCCACCGTGGCATCCAGGACGCGCACCGATGCTAACCTGGCGCGCTCTTGACGCTTCATGGTGTGCCCTCCCTGCCTGTGGCGTTGAAGGGGAGCGTACGCAGAACTGGCATCAGGCGTGCTGTCACCAGTCGAAGGTGCTCCGCGCTGCCGGCCCCCTCCGAAGTTGATGAACAGCAGGATGAACTCGGAACCGTAGGGCCACCGAGCGACGGTGCCGTACTGCCACAGGTGCATCAGGGTGCGGGAGGGCCACGAGTCGCCGACTTCTAGAGGCAACGCCGTTCAGTTAAGGGTTGGGGCTGTTCGTCAAGGCTCGTGAACGAGGCAGCGGAGCTGCTGTAGAAGAGGTTTGTCCTCCAAGACATCCTCACCACAGGAGCTCCGCTGTTGGAACAGGCTGCCATAACAAGACCGGGCGGGGTAGCGGCCGGGGTGTTCGCGACAGGGCATATCGGCGAGCTGACCCGGATCGTGCCGTTCGAGATGGTCGATGCGGTTCTGGCGCAGACCGGTACGGTGCAGCGCAGGGTCCGCCTGGTGCCGGCGAGGGTCACGGTCTACGTCCTGCTGGCCGGAGTGCTGTTCACCGGGCTGGGCTACCGGCAGGTCTTCGACCGGCTGTGTGCCGGGCTGGCGGGCCTATCACTGGCCCGGCCCAGCGGCAGCGCGTTACGGCAGGCCCGCCAGCGGCTGGGACCAGCACCGATGAAAGCCTTGTTCGACCTGGTCAGGGGCCCTGCGGCCACGACGGCGGCCGCGGGATGGTGGCGGGGCTTGAGGGTGGTCGCCATCGATGGCACCCTGCTACCGGTCCCGGACTGTGAGGCCAACCTCGCGGTGTTCACCCGGCAGCGGCTCGGCAACGGGACCGCCGGGTATCCGCAACTGCGGCTGGCCGCGCTGGTGGCCTGCGGGACCCGGTCGGTGATCGGGGCCACCTTCGGCCCGGCCAGCACCGGCGAGCTGGAATACGCCCGCCGCCTGGCGGTGGACCTACGGGCGGGGATGCTGCTGCTGGGAGACCGGAACTTCGCCGCCTCCGCACTGCTGAACAGCTGGGCGGCCACCGGAGCGGACCTGCTGGTGCGCTGCAAGTCCGGCCGGAACCTGCCACCGGTGGCCCGATGCCGCGACGGCTCAATACTGGCCCGCCTCGGCACTCTGACCGTTCGCGTCATCGACGCCGAGATCAGCATCACCACATCCCAGGGCACCCGCACTGGCCACTACCGGCTGCTGACCACCCTCACCGACCCGTTGACGCACCCGGCCGGCGAACTCATCCGTCTCTACCACGAACGCTGGGAGATCGAGACCGCCTACGCGGAACTGAAGTCCACGATCCTGAGCGGACACGTCCTGCGGGCCCACACCCCGGACGGCATCGAGCAGCAGGTGTGGGCACTGCTGACTGCCTACCAGGCGTTGCGGACCGCGATGACGGACGCCACCGACAGCGTCCCGGACACCGACCCGGACCGGGCCGGCTTCACCACCGCCCTCGCCGCAGCCCGAGACCAGTTGGTCCTGGCCGCCGGCATCACCGCCGACACCATGATCGACCTGGTCGGAGCCATCGGACGCCACGTCCTGGCCCACCTCCTGCCCGCCCGGCGGGTCCGCACCAAAGACCGCATCGTCAAACGAGCGATCTCCAAATACAACGCACGCGGACCCGCCATCGACCGGACCACCTACAAGGCCACCATCAGCACCAACATGCTCACAAGCAGCCCTTGACACCCCGACCCAACCCTTAACTGAACGGCGTTGCTTCTAGAGGTGCGGAACGGGGCTGGTAGGTGGTCCGGCACTCCAGACGGGACTGCCCTCGGTTCCGGCAGTTGTCCTGGTAGAAGAAAGCTCCGGTGCCCCGGGACAATTCGATGGTCTTGTCCCACCGCAGCGTGCCGTCGCAGTCAGCGCCATTCTGCCCCATGTCCAGCTCAGCCGAGAAAGGCGGGCAGGTACGGGCAAGTAGTGCGGCATTACCCACCCGATCAGCGTCCGGACAGGGCGTTCCTCCGGTCCGGATGGGGACGTAAGCCACGTCGCCGCCGCCGATGAGGGCGTGCAGGAAAGCGAAGGCAGCCGTCTGGTAGACCGGCCACCGGGCGGGGCGGAACCGGGCGGAGCTACCCAGTGAGTCTGCGTAGGCGCTCCGGATCACATCCTGATCCAGGTCACCGTTGATGTGCATGTTCTGCACTCTGAACACGGCGGCCGCTTCCTCCGGCTGCTTTCGGATGTCTTCCCAGATGCCTTCTGCCAGGTCCTCGTGGACCGTCATGCCGTCTCCTGCTGTTCGGCCTGCTTGCGACGCAGAGCGGCGATGGGATTGCGGGTCTTGCCCTGGGCGGGCTCCACGTAGTGCTTGCGTACAGTCGGTGAGCCGGGAGTCCAGCGGCCCTGGGCGGTGGGGTCCTCGCCCGCCTCGGCGATCTCCTGCGCGGGTCCCCTGCGCAGCCCGTGGGCGGTGACCCGTGACGGATCGGGAACGCCGGCCAGCTTGGCGCGCTCCTTGACGACGGCCCCGATGGCGTCGGGGGTCATGTAGTCGCCGCGGGCGACACCGGCGCGGGTGGCCAGGTTGCCGCCGCGGGCAAGTGCCCGGAACGCGGGGCCCTCGGTAACCCCCAGGCGGCGCAGTTCGTCCAGCCAGGCGCGGGTGCGCGTCACGGGGCAGAGGGCCGGGTCGTCCGGGCAGGCCGGTACGAACGTCGACTCGCCCTTGGCGGCCTGGTCGGTCTTGGAGTAGGCGACGTGGACGGTGACGCCGTCGTCTTCGACGGCGAGGTCGTCCAGGGCGAGGTTCGCCAGCTCGCTGCGACGGGATAGCATGCCCCAGCCGACAACCAGGAGGCAGGCGTCCCGAACGTCCTTCGGCCGTCCGCTGGAGCAGGTGGCGACCATGGCGCGGAGCGTGTCGGACCGGATGGCGGGCGCCTTCTTCGGGCGCCGGCGGCGGGCCCAGTCGCGGGCGTGCTTGCGCAGGGCCTCGCCGGCGTCCTTGGTGCCGGGCTGCTGGCCGTCCGGGTGCCAGGTGCGGATGGCGGACATGGCGACCTGGATGGTGGACGGTGCCTTGTCCTGTCGCACGAGGTGGCCGACGTACTCCACGAACGTGGCGGTGGTGCACGGGAGATGGACCCGGCCCTGATCTTCGCACCATGCCTTGAAGTGCTTACGGGCGTGGGCGTAGGTGCGAGAGGTGTTCTCCGGGGGCGCGTCGTTCAGGAGGTCGGCGGTGTCCTGGGAGATACGGAAGTCGGCCTCGGTGTAGCGGGGCGCGTCCGCGGTGGTCGGGACGGGCGCGCAGGACGGAGCATGGTGTGACGGTCGATGAGAGGGCGTGCGGCTACCGCGGGATCGGGGAGTGCGGGCAGGAGGTCGTCGACCAGTTCGGCGTCGACGACCTCCTCCTCCGCGTCCATGGCGTCAGCCGCCCGCGATCATCTGACGGATCTGGGCCATCTTGGCGTTCTGCCAGGCGGGGAGGAAGCCGGGGTGGTCCTTCCACTGCTCGCCCGCCTGGGTCATGTGGTCCCAGGCGAGTTCTGTCTGCTCGTCGTCGCCTTCGTTGTTCAGGAGGTCCAGTACGTACGCGGCGGTGCAGGTGATGGCGAGCTTGTGGGAGTTGGAGATGCGGTTGAAGCGGGCGAGGGCCTCGTCTTCTGCAGCGGATTCCTCGGCGGTGGCGGCTCGGTGTTCCTGGGCGGCCGCCCAGTCCTCGTTGGCGCGGTCCATGATGAAGGCGTGCAGCGACTGGACGTCGTCGGCGGTGGGCATGGTGTTGGCCATCGAGTGATTCCCCTCCTTGGGCTACCCTTCAAGGCTGCCTTGTATAAGGGAGATTATACGGGGCTACTGATCAGTTAGGGATGAACGAGGCTTCTGGGTCACCCGAAGCGTTCGACCTGTTCGATTCCTTGCCGCTCGTTTCGCCAAACCTGAGTAGACGCCTGACAGACCTGTGGGGCGGCGCTACCGTCGTCCACGTAAGCCCGACGTCTAGTCAGGTTCGTTGTAACGGGAGGGCTCCGTGAAGATCACGGTCACCATCGACCAACCCACCGGCGACTTCCAGGACCGCCTCCTGGCTCTGCTCGCCGAACACTCCGCGCACGTCGAGATCGACGCCACCTGGACCGTACCGCGCGCCGAAAGCTACTACCGGTCCCTGCCAGCACGCGCCCGCAAGATCGTTTTCGAGGCAGTCGCCCGCGACGGCTACGTGCCCGCCGACGACCTGCGCGCCGAGCCGAACTCCAGCCTCCGCGGTCACAGCGCCGCCCTCAAGCGCGCCCTGCAGCGCGGCTTCCTCCGCGGCCTGTGGCCGGAGAACATGCCCTCCCCGATCGAGCCGCAGGGCCCCGGCTTCGGCAAAGTCGTCGGCTACCGCATGCCGGACGACCTCGTGCAGACCTTCTACACCGCCATTCATGGCCTGAACAGCAGCCAGCGCGAGACCCTGACCACCGCCGTCACTGACGAGGGAGGCCGGTGGGACCCCGCGCGGGTCGTCGAAGTCCTGCACGCCGCAGGACACGACGTCGACCACAAGCGAGCGCGCGCCCTGCTTCGCCAGCTCGCCGAGGAGGGCCTGCTGACGAAGGCCGACGACACCGCCGCCATCTACGACACCACCGAGCAGTGAGGAAACGTCCGTGAGCATCGCTGTGACCGACCCCAGACGTAATCGCCGCATCCTGACCCTCGCCGGCCTGGCGCTCGCCGTCCTTGGCGGCATCATCTGGCTCATCGGCGACGACAACAACGTGGACGCCGAGTTCCGGCTCGAGCAGAACAGCTCCGCCGTGTGGGGCCGCGTCCTTGACTTCGAGAGCACGCAGGAAGACGAGTACGCCGCCGCCGAGGAGGACAAGTCCAGCGCCGAGACCCAGATGACCTTCGGGATCGTCCTGGGCGCGCTCGGGCTCGCCCTGTTCGGCTCCCGCTGGCTCATCACCCCCACCCCCGCCCCGGCGAAGCCGACCGCGACCGCCACACCGCTGCTCACCCCCGAGCAGCAAGCACAAGCCATTGAGATGTACCTCGAAGCGCAGAAGCGCAACAAGACCCAGAAGTAGCGGTGCCCGGGCGGCTCGTCTGTCAGGGTTGCTTGGCAGCATCGCCTCATGCTCATTACCCCGCGCCCGGGAGCACCCGGGAGAAGGTCCCTAGCGCTTCGCGGCACGGAGACACCCGCCAGTCGGCCGAAGTTGGAGGTCAGGCGCCTGCCGTTCCTGGTGATGCTCGTCACGCCCGCGCGTGGGGTGTCTACAGGAACCTCGAACGACATCGCGCTGACTCGTGCGTCCTCGACCTGGCAGAGACGATCCGCCGCCTCGCGCCAGGGTGACGGGGGCTCACTTCACCAAGCTGATTCTTATATTGGCAGCCGCAGGACTTAGGATGCTGGCAGCGCAAAGGGAGTCCTGCTCTCGACCACTGGTTTCCTAGGCCCCGGTCGAAGGACTCCCTGCGCGCGATCCCGATCCGTTTGATCAGAGAAGGGAACGCTCCATGCGTATTCAGCATGTAGTACAGGAGTCTAGCCTACGGCTCAAGAAGGCCGCCGACCGCATCCGCGGATGGGCGAAGCATCACTATCGCGACATGACCCGTTCGGCCCTCAAGGGAGCCGCGTACCGGGCTGGCTTCGTCGCGGTCGACCTGATCGTGGCGTGGTGGATCATCCGCCACTGACCAGCGGGTGACGCAGACGGGGGCCGTCCTCACCATAAGGGCGGCCCCCGCATCGTGCGTCTCAAGAACCACGGATCCGTGCCGGTTACGGCCGCCAGGCTTCCTGGTAGTCGGGGTGGTCGTCGTACACCGCGGCAAGACCCTGGGTGAATGGGCAGTCGTCGCCGTCGATGTGGCACACCAGCATGGGTGTTCACCTCGCCGTACACTTGGGCGGCCGCCAGGGCCGGCCGGTGCTCATCCAGAAGGGCCCGTTTGAAAGCGACGTCGGCCAGTAACCGGGCCGGGTGGTGCCGCGCGATGTGCCGGGCGTTAGCCACGCGGTAGCACCCACCGCCCTCCCAGCCAGGGGCAACCACATCCTGGGTACCGTCCGGCTTGTCGTCGCCGGTGCCAACCGAAGCGACTCAGCTGGCTTCGTCCTGCTGGTCGTACGGGAAGGCTCGCCAGGGACCGGGGACGGCCGCGCCCGCCGCCGCGGCATCGTCGTCCAGCCGGGCGACGCAGAACGCCCAGACCTCATCCAGGCGGACAGGAGCGTTCACCGGTTCCACTCCGGGCGAAACTCGGGGTGGTCATTCCACTGCTGAGCGATTTTAGCCAGGTGGAAGCGCGGCCATTTCGCGTTGCCGGGCTCTCCTTGCCGGAACGCGGTCTTGGCGTTGGCGTGGATGAACGTGACGGTGTCGCTGAGCGCCCGTACCGTCCGGGATTCGTCGGAGTCCGGGTTCAGGACGCGTCGGAGGCCGGGGTTCTTCATAGGCTCGAGGCGGTGGTGGATGAACTCCGCCATGGCGTCGATTTCCTCGGCCAGTGGAGGCGGCGTCTGCGTCGCGTCAGTCGACATGATCCGAGGCTACCTGCCGATGCCAGGAAGGGAGTTGCCGATGCGCCTCTACCTCGGCAACCCGCAGAGCAGCCGTCACAAGGAACTGGCGGCAGAACTCAAATTCTTCCTGGTCGACGACTCGGCCGCTCTCGTTGTAGTGCTGTGCGATCTTCGCGTCCTGCTCATCGTCTTGCGACCAGATCGTTGGGAGCAGCCCCCGGAAGCGTACGTACTGCGGGAAGTCCAGGCCGATCGACATGATGCGCATGGCGTCCTGTATGTCGACCACGGCTTCACTGACGTGACCGAGGCGCGTTCCTATACGTGAGGTGTCGCGGTCCACCTTCCGGAAGGCACTCTCGAGACGTCCGGTGAAGAAGGGATCGCGGCGAAGAGTCCGCCCGAATTCGCGCATGACACGGCTGTTTCCCGGTAGCGAAGCGAAAGCTCGTGCCAACAGGACCATCGCCATGGACCGTTGCCCACTGGCCGCATGCTGGCTGGCTGCCTTCGCTATGGCGCGTACGTCCTCCTGCGGAATGACGTCGGCCATGTCGATGGAGTCGAACGACACGTGGGGGAAGACCCGGGGCACGTTCTCGTCGAAGAAGGCTCTGGTGTCGGTGCGCGCTTGGTCAAGGACGTCCGGGAGCGGCAAGTTGCCCGCGTGCTTCAGACCGTTGCGGTGATCGTTGAGCCGACGCATGCCCGCGATCTGGCTCAGGAGGACGCCGTTGGGGGCCTTCTTGAGCCGCTCCCAGTAGTCCAGGAAATTGGTCCTCCTGTCCAGCTGCGCGCCCAGATGGTCACCTACGAGAACCATGAACAGTTCGACCGAGTCATGGAACGACAGCAGTGCTGTCGCATTCAGAGGGGCCGGCAGCCGAGACTGCTGCACTCCCTGGTCGTATACCAGGCGCAGGAAGGCCAGTCGCTTTGCTGTCTGTGGATCGAGTGCGGCCGTCACGGCTTCCCCCTGGTGTGGCTAGAGGATCACCGTACAGGCGGCTACCGACACGGCGCGCTCCCCTTTCTATTCCTGCGGCTACCTGGGCCGTGGCACCATTTGGCCTGCACGGAATGCGGGGCATGGCACTGCCGGGTGCGATAAGGGCATGCCTCAGACCGTTGCGCGCCTTGCGATCACGTTCGGCCTCGTCACGATCCCCGTGACGCTCCACTCCGCCGTGGAGGAGCAGAGCGTCGCGCTGCACCAGGTCCACGCCGAAGACGGCGGACGCATCCGGCTCCGCCGTACTTGCGAGGTGTGCGGCCGTGATGTCCCCCTCGCTCAGGTCGCCCGCGGATACACCGATCCACACGGCCGGACCGTGGTCCTCACCGAGGACGACCTCGCCCAGCTCCCGCTCCCGTCCATCAAGGCGATCGACGTCGTGGCGTTCGTCGACGCCGCGGCGATCGACCCCGTCCAGCTCTCCCGGGCGTACTACCTCGGGGCCGACACCTCGGCGGCCAAGCCGTACGTCCTCCTACGCGACGCGCTGAGGCAGACCGGCCAGGCGGCCGTCACCAAGGTGACGATGCGCGCCGGCGGCAAAGAGCAGCTGGCGCTGCTGCGGGTGCGGGACGACGTCCTGGTCCTCCAGACGATGACCTGGCCCGAAGAAGTACGGCCCGCTGAGGGTCTCGCGCCGCCGGCCGACGTCACGGTTCGGCCGCAGGAAGTCCAGATGGCCACCAGTTTGATGGACGCACTGTCGGCCGACTTCGACCTGGCAGCACTCCGCGACCGGTACCGAGACGCCATGACGGAGCTGGTCGCCTCGAAGCGGGAGGGAACGGCTTTGCCGTCGACAGCGACGGCCCCGCCGCCTGAGGACGTCGTGGACCTGATGGCTGCGCTGCAGGCAAGTATCGACGCCCACATTCATGACGACGAACAGTGATTCAGGGTTCCGTCAGCGCGATGCCGCGGTTACCAGGCGCACCCAGCGGCCGAGCAAATCCACCGAGGCCTCCTGCCGAGTCCGACACCGGGGGCCGTCCATGCCGTTCAGCCGGCCCACCCACCCGTTGCGACCTGACCGTGAGGTCCCGCCGTACGAGGGGACCACGTACCCGATCACCGTGGTGCCGCTTCGCACGATCCACTGATGCGCGTCCCGATGCTCTGGGTCGGCTACCAGCTCCGCAGCAGCGACCACGGCGTCCGCCTGTGCCTTCGACAGCCGTTGCGGATAGGGCTGGATGCCTTCGGTCTTGGACGCCACGTGGGCATCTCGCACAGCTCAAGGTCTGGCCAGGCTCGGGAAACCGCAAGTGTGTGATGTAGGTGGCCAGGTCTGTGAGCGCTGCGGCGGAAACCGGCGGCGCTCGGGACCGTGTGCAGCGCTTTCGGCCTGTTATTTATTGCCGCTTTCTGCCGGACACCGGGAGCGATGTTGCACGTCGGAGCCCTGTCACAGGATGGTCACTCCCCTTCACGACCCCTTCACGACGATCTACCGTGGCACGTTCGCACTGCACCAACTGGGGGGGACCAGTATGGGAATCCGCACCACCCGCATGGCTGCGGCCGCGGCCATCCTGCTCGCCATACTCACCGCCTGCGGCAGCACTGGAGAAGACACCGCAAAGAGCCCGGGCGCGAAGCCCACGAAGGTCGCGTCCTCAAGCACCGCCGGTTCGGACGTCAACTGCTCCGACCAGAGCCTGGACCAGGCGACGTGGATGGAGAACTGCGCCGACAAGACGGGCACCGGCGGCGACGGCACGGCCGGAACCACGAAGCTGGCGTGGGGGAAGACCGCCAAGACGGTGGGCGCGCAGTCGCCGATCGACGGGCCGGGCGGTGGGGACCTCGAGGTGACGCCGTCGACCGTGCTCTACACGACGTCCGCACAGGGCTACACCGCAGCCAAGGGCCTGTACGCCATTGTCACCGTGAAGGACCGGGCCAGCGGCTCCACGGCGGCCGCGGCATCCACGCCCATAGAGGGCGGCGGGTAGAAGTGGATCGCGCCCGACGGGCAGGCGCTGGACGCGGGTGAGAACGACGCCTCGAGCATCGTGCCGATGGGGTTCAACGGCGGCGGCATGGTGGAGGCCGGCACCTATCAGTGGGACTCGTTCGTATTCGACCTGACCGACGCGCAGCGCGGCGGGACGCTGTCCTACACCGACGGATCCGGCGCGGTCTTCCACTGGCCGGTACCTGCGGTCAACAGTGGCCCGGAATTGTCGAAGGTGAAGAAGGGCATCGCCGGCGACTACTCGTAGGGCCTGCGTGAGCCGGCTCAAGACTAGGAAGGTTCGAGGGGTACGTGGAGACTCTGACCGAAGTACGCACGCGGCTTGGCGCGCGCCAGCGTCAGCTGCAGGTTGAGCTGGAGCAAGTGCAGGAGCAGCTCAAGCAGATGGATACGACGGTGGTCGTGTCAGCCTGGTGGGACAAGCCCAGCGGTGACCAGGGACGCGGAACCCTGTACCACGCGGGGACGAACCTGCCTTGCCGTCAGGGGACGCTGAACAGCCACCCGGGGAGCCCGGTAACGATCAGCCTGTTCGAGGCTTTGGGCGCAGGGCTCAGCCCGTGCGGCCGGTGCAGGCCCCCGCGGCAGGGTCAGTAGCGGCGGCGCTGGTCGATGGCCATGCCGAGCAAGTTCAGGCCGTTGCTGGGACTGGGGTCCGGTGTGGGTTCCTGCTTGGACGTCTCGGTGCTTCTCTGCACTTCACTCTCACGGGTGAAGGTGGGTATGTGACTCGTCAAAGGGCCTCCGAGATGGATGGGATGGGGTCAGGGGTGGTGGCGCCGGCGACCGCAGGGCAGATCCCCACACGTCGGTAAGATCGGCGCTCTCAATGGGGGTGCGATGCGAACATCAAGGCGGGGTGGCGAGGGGCAGAAGTACGCGCTGACCTCGGACGAGGACGACAGCGACTTCTGGGGCTTCGCTCAGGAAGCGGAGGGGTTGTTCACGCCTCTGCCGGATGAGGAAGGAGCGCGCCGAGTGCGCCTGGCGGGTTGCCTCCCGCAGGGTGGCCTACTGAGGTGCGTTGACCACGTCGGCAGTCGGCGTGCTGTGGCGGGGAACGCCTGGTTCGAGCTCCTCGACGGTGACGGTGCCACCATGGGGTCCTACTTCGTCAACGAGGTCACTGTCATTGACGTCAAGCCGTCCGCCAGTGGTGCCGGTCTTGTCGACCTCACGGTGATGCTCTGGTGCGAGAACGCCCTGCCCGGGGCGGAACGGCCGTGGGAGCTGGTCCGCACCGGTCATCTGAACCACACCGGGATGTGGCACGAACTCGCTCCCGAGGACCGACACGCGTGGCTGTCGGTGGCCCTGTGGTCCCGGGAGTACCAACGTCAGGGGAAACCCGATGCGCCTGCCGGGCAGGTGTTCACCTTGGATGGCCGACACATCGTTGACCGGGACACCTTCTATTGCGCGATCGGGGAGGCCATCAACGGGCCCGGTGGATACTTCGGCTGGAACCTGGACGCTCTGGACGACTGTCTGAGAGGTGACTGGGGCGCGACCACTCCGTTCACCTTGCACTGGGAGTTCTCTGCCGAGGCTCGAACGCGGTTGGCGGAACGCGTGCCCGCCGGTGATCGCGAGCTTGGGCTGTTCGACCTGCTCCTGGAGATCTTCGAGGAACGGGGTGTGAGCGTCATCCTTCGGTGACAGCTCGTTGCTTCGAGGCATCGGTCTGGGGAACGTCATTCGGACTCCTGCGGGCGGCGGCGGGCGGGGATGCCGAGGTGGACAGCCGGTCGCTGGGCTCGGCGTTGGGTCTCGTCGCGCTTCGCGCGGAGGAAGGTGAGGGTGAGGTCGATGCCCTCGATCTCACCGATCCAGCCTTCCTCCTCGGCCTGCGTCCTGCGTTGCAGGAGGTCGGCTTCGAGCTCGGAGAGCCGGGCGAGCATCTTGGGATCGACGTGGAGCATCGGGCAGCGGATGCAGGCGTGTTCGTGCTGGCAGGGGGTGCCGTAGGGGCGTCCGCAGGAGCCGAGCTCGACCTTGCGGCGGTCGAAGTGCTCCTCGAACTCGGTCCACTCCTGCTCGGTGGTGTCCCGGTACTCCTCGGAGGGCCGGACCTGGCGCCTCTGGTGGAGGTGGGCCTGGTAGTGGCGGATCACGTCCTCGTCGATGACGGCGACGTAGCCACGGGTGGTCTGGATGCTGAGGTGACCCAGCAGTGCGGCTCCGATGTGAATGGGCAGACCGCTGTTGACCAGCTCGGTCGCGAAGATCCTCCGGAAGTCGTGCGGGGTGAATTTCAGCCCGCGGAACCCGGGGTGGGTCTCGGCGAGAGCCTCGCACCGTCGGCTGATCATCTGCTGGATGGTGCCGGGGTTGAAGATCTTCGACCCGATCGCTCCGTTCTGGCGCTGGAAGAGGAACGGCATCGGCGCACTCCAGACCTTGTCGTGCGGGTCGTAGCGGCTGACCAGCGGAATCGGCCTTCCTCGCCGGCCGTGGCGCCGGATGATCGAGGCGATTACGTGGAACAGCTCGGCCGACATCGGGATGACGCGCTCGCGGTCGGTCTTGGACGGTTCGATGACGAGCAGGGCGATTACCTCGCCGTTCGCGCGCTGATACTGGCGGATGCTGAGGTGGGTCAGCTCGCACAGCTCCTCGATGCGTACGCCGGAGTGCCGCAAGGTCTCCACTGCCGCCCAGTCCCAGAAGGCGGCCTCCTCCGTGCCGATGTGCCTCAGTTCAGCGGAGTCCAGGTCCAGCACGCGGGTGGGAACGGCGTCGCCGTGCCGGAGCTGCTTCTGGTCCGATTCGCTGATCACCCGCCGGTAGGCGGTGCCGGCGAAGGTGAACTCCTCCCCGTCGGCGGCCTGGTCGGCGCGTTCGAGCAGGAGCCGGGCATGGTCGTAGCGGGACTCGACGTGGTCAACCAAGACGGGCAGGAGCGGCTGGCGCTGCCGGGTGCGGTCCGCCGAGCGTTCAGTTCCCTTCCGCCGGCGGACGCCCAGGCCATGGAACTCGCCGGGCGGGACGGGACACGGTGCGACCCAGGCCGCCCAGCGTTCGGGTTCGGCTGCAGCCCAGGTATGCAGGTCGTAGTAGAAGCTGCGGACCGAGATGACGATGTCGTCCTGGCCCCGCCGGTGGGTGCCGTCGTCCTTGAGGCGGATCGTCTCGCGCCAGCGCGTGTAGAGGTCCGGTGCGATCCGAAGTCCCTGCTGGCCGGGGTTGAGCTGCTCGACCTTCACCCAGAAGTGCTTGACTAGCAGGAGCGCGAGCTGCTTCAGGCTGGAGTAGTCGAGATCGGCTCGGCGCCGGCCGAAGTAGTCGATCAGCAGGCCGCGGACGGCCTGGTCGCGGATCCCGTACTGATCGACGAGCTCCTCGATGGTCCGCTGGCCGCGCATCATCGCCGCCCGCATCGTCGTCGGCGTGGAGGCCGGGAACCGCCCCATCGTGATCAGCGCCGTCCACATCCCGTGCCCGAAGAGGCGGTTTGAGGCCGGTTGTCCGGGCTGGAGCCGGCAGCGGGCCAGCCGGTTGTCGTGCGCGTACTGGAGGATCGACCCCGGCGTGACGTCGGCCAGCGCGACGCCCTGGTAGGTCAGGAGCGTGCACATGTCGAGCACCGCCTCCCGCTGGTGCTTGAGCCGCAGCTCCTGTGCGGCGATGTGCTCCTCGAAGGTGACCAACAGCGGGTCGTTCTGCGCGGAGATGAACAAGGACGTGAAGTTGTTCAGCTGGTTTTGCCGGAAGGCGAGCATCATGGGCTGGACGACGCGAAGGCAGAACAGCGTGCGGACCCCCGGGGTGACCGCGAGGCCAGTCGACCTGCGGGCACCAAGACTGTTCGCCTTGATCAGCCCCTTGCCCAGAGGGCTGGCGTCCCACCGCTCCTGCCAGGTCTGGCCCGGGTGGGTGGACAGGTACTGAAGGATGCCGCGGGTTGCCTGGGCGCGCTGGTGCCGGGTGACGGTGGAAGCGTCCTCCCAGACGTCGAAGGCCAGCTTGGAGATGTGGTTGATCGACGCTGCAGACAGTTCTCCGTGCGGTCGCGGCGGCGGCTCCGAGACCGCCGGCTGCGGCTTCATCGGACCGCCCACGAAGCGACTGGGGAATGTGAGCCCCTCAACGACGGGCCCGTGCCGACGGCTGACACCGGTGGTCGCGCTGGACCTAGCCACCGAACACCGCCTTGATGTCATCCGCGGAGTACCCAGTGGGGTAGCTCGTCGTCGGCCGCGGCGTGCTGTAGTGCTCCGCGAGCTTGTCGAACATCTCCTCCACCCGCGCGGTCAGGTAGCGGCTGGTGGTCTGGATGTTTGCGTGCCGCATGATCGCCTGGACCTCGACCGGGGTGAGCTTCCCGCCGTTGGCCATCCGGGACGCCGCCGTGTGCCGAAGATCGTGCAGGGTCCAGTTCGTGCCCAGCAGCTCGTTCGCCCGCTGCATGATCCGGCGCATCGCCCAGTAGGACAGTTGGCGATCGCTCCCGCGACGGGTTCGCCAGACCGACTCGCCCCGTGATGGCGTGCCCGCCTCGTCGAGATACCGGGCCAGCCGGACGAACGCCTGCGGCGAGGCCGGAACCGCTTCCCTCTCGTGGGTGCCCTTGGAGATCACGTAGATCCGCTGGCCGGCCCAGTCGATGTCGTTCACCCCCACCCCGAGCAGTTCGACCGCGCGGGCGCCGCTGGAGACGTAGAACTCCAGCAGGGCGCGATCACGCTCACAGCCCATGCGATCGAACAGCTCGTCCCACAGACGGTCGGGAATCGAACGGGGCGGCCGGTCGGAGACCTTCTGCCGAAGCCGGGCCCGCCCCACCACTGCCCTCGGCTCCAACGGGCTCCGGTGCGCAAGGGCATGTCGACGCTGAGGCGAGATGGGGACGGGGTTGACCACCGGCCCGTTGCCCTGATGGGCGTGGAACCCATAAAAGCCGCTGACCACCGACAATGCGTGGTTGATCGTCCTGGGCGCGTATCCGGCACGGAGCGTCGGCTTGCCGGTCCTGAGGTTCACCGACCCGGGCATGTGTCCGCCCGGTTGAGTCCGCTGCCGCTGCGGATTCGAGGCCGTCCGCAGCCACCCCGCCAGCACCGCGACCTCGGCCTCGGTCGCCTTCTCCCATGCCACCCCCAGCAGCCACAGCAGCCGGAACCACCGCAGCAGGCCGTACCCGTAGCTGCGTACCGTCAGCGGGCTGCAGTCGTTCAGTGCCAGATCCCGCAGGTAGGTAGTAGCCGCCTCGATCTCGTCGTCGTACGCGTTCACGACGATGTACGGCGGGTGGACGCCCCGAGCGGGGACAACGGCCCCCACCGGGGCAGCTCGGCCCGCCCCTCGATCAGTTCCTGTCGCAGTTCCAAGGTGTTCCTCCTCGTCGATCGCATTGACCATCACGTCGATCAACGGGGGGAGTTGATTCAGATAACTGTGCACTGGTAGCGGGGCGCGTCCGGGTCGAAGTCCGGGGCAGGGGTGCAGGAGTAGGTGTGGGTGCCGCCGAGCTGGTCGGTCCAGTTCCATGTCCAGCCGGCGGGCGGTTCTCCGTCCTGGCCGTCGGCGCCGTCTCGCCCGTCCTGGCCGTCCTGGCCGTCCTTGCCCGGGGCGCCGGTGGCGTCCTGCCCTGGCAGGCCGGAGGCGCCGGGCGCGGGGGTAAGCGTTGGGGCGGGCTTGCCCGGGTCACCGGGATCGCCCTTGTCTCCCTTGTCGCCCTTCTCGCCGGGCACGGGGAACGGCACCGGCACGGTCCCGCGATCGTCCAGGCCTTCCACGGCGTCGCCAGGGTCTGGCGCTATGGGCGTGTTGCCCTGGGCCCGAATCTGGGCGCGTAGGGCGCGGACGTCGTCGGCGAGAGTGGTGACAGCGGTGCCTCGGCGGTCGGCCTCGGCGGCGAACTGGTCCGCGCGGCTGGACTCGGCGTCGATCCGCGCCCAGATGATGGCCCAAGACCGAACAGGGCGACAATCGCGCACGCCGTGGCGATCGAGCGCCAGCGGTTGGCCAGGGCCCGCTGGTTGCGGGTCACGTCGGAGTTCCTCCCATCTGGGTGATCTGCGCGCGCAGCCGGGCGGTCTCCGCCTCGGCGGTGGCGCGTCGGGCGGCCTCCGCGGCCAGTGCCGCGTCCTTCTCCGCCAGGGCTGCGTTCTTCTCGGTGATCTCGGCGCGCTTGGCGGTCAGCTCCTCCTGGAGCTGGTCCGTCAGCGCGCCGAGACCGGTCAGCGCCTGTTCCCCGCGCTTCCCCAGTGCCGCGACCACCGCTGTTGCCAGCACCCCGCGAACGCTAGAAGGGAGCCGACCAGGGTGATGGTCGCGTTCATTCACCGGGGATCCGTTCGCGAGAGGGTCAGGCGGCTCGGGTGTAGTTCGCCTGGACGGGCGCGGTCACCTGGGTGCGGGTCCAGGCGCCGATCCCGATGGAGACCAGGGACAGCCACAGGGCCTGGTGGTCGGCGTCCAGGTGCAGACCGAAGCCCACCGGGCAGCGACGCCGGCCTGGGCGAGGTTGCACAGGGCAGCGCCGACGCTGTCCTTGGCGATGACGGCGATCGCGAGGGCCACGACGCAGGCGGCGACGGTGTTGACCAGTGCCTGCTGCTCCACGGTGGCGTGCCAGACGTACGCAGAGCCGAGCTTGACCAGGATGCTGATCAGGGCGAGCCAGGCGGCGGGCTCGCGTCGCGTCCGAAGAGCAGCACGGGGTTCGTGGGCATGGGGTGCTTCCTTCTGTGAGGTGGGGCGGTGCGAGGGGCGGGGTCAGACATTGGGGACCTTGAGGGCGTCCCAGTCGGCCGTGCTCGGGATGCCGGTCTGCGGGGTGCCCCGGTGCTTCTGCCAGCGCTTGACCGAGGCGGCGTCCACGGACGTCCAGTCGGGGCCGGGGCCCTGCTTGTAGGCGCCGCAGCCGACGGCAACCAGGCGCTTACCCATGGCGGTGACGACCGCGGAGTGTCGGCCGGTGCGGAAGAACGTGGCGCCCGGGTACGGCTCGTACAGCGGGGGGATGTTCTTGCCCTTGCCGGTGACGAGCAGGTCCCAGGTCTTGGGGCCGGGGATGCCGTCGGCGTCCTGGCCTTTCCAGCCCTGGGCGAGCTGGAACGCGCGGGTGGCGGCGCGGTCGGCGTCTCCCCACTTCGGGCCGGGGCCGACCTTGTAGTAGCGAGCGCCGCCACGGGTCACGAGCATGCTGCCGAGGCGGGTGACGTAGGCGTTGTTCGCGCCGGGGCCGAACGGGCTGGCGCCGGGGAAGGCGTTGGGGCTGGCCGGGGTGGCCGGCTTGCTCGGCGTCGGGGGGTGCTTCTTCGGGCTCGAGGTGGCCTTGCCCGGCACGATCGCGGTGTCACACGCGCCGAAGTCCGTGTGGGAGTTGCCGGGGACCTGGCCGTGGTCGTAGTGGCCCGGCTTGGACTGCCAGGTGCCGCGCGGCCGCGGGTAGGAGCCACCCGGGGACTTCGGCGGGTTCCCGGCCGGCCAGACGTCGGGGATCCCGTAAGCGCGCCCGGCCGCGAGCAGCTTGCGGAAGTTCGGCTCCATTGCCGGGTCGAAGCCCTTCGTCCACGGCGACCGTGCGTAGGCGAGGACCTCCACCTGGATGTTGACCAGGCCTTCCCGGTTGGTGCGGCGGGAGCCGTCGTTCTGCAGGGCCCGGGCGCTCTGGGTGAGCGGGCCAAACTGCCCGAGGGAGTCGGAGACCGGGTCGTAGATGACCTGGGGCTCGGAGGCGACACGCATCAGGTACGCCGCGACGCTGTTGAAGTACGACCTGCCGGCGGGGGACTCGGTGCTGTGCCAGGTGAACCGGGGCCCGGACTCGGGGTGGTCCATGGCGCCGCCGATGACCTGGTCACCGAAGCGCACCGCGCCGTCGATGTAGGCGGGGCCGGTGACCTTGTACCCGGCTTCCGGCATGTCCCGGTCGTCGTACAGGAGCGCGCTCGGGTCGGGGACGCGAATGTCGAACGGCTCGGCGTCGACCGGGAAGTAGACGTCCAAGTCACCGTCGGAGCGAAGGACACAAAACGCGTCGGGGATGCGCCGGTACGGCAAGAGGTGCCGCTCGGACTCGGGCAGGGCGGCGATCGCGCGGACCTGGTCGACGTGGGCCTGGTCGCAGGTGCCGAGGTAGGTGGTGGTCAGCTCGCGGTCGTCGGGATCGAGGTGGTCGACCGCGACGTGGTACTGCGTCATCGGGGGTTCCTCCGGAACTGGATGAGGTCGATCTCGCGGCGCAGCCGCTGGTAGACGTCCAGCGACATGCGGAAGGAACCGTGGTCCCCGAAGGTGGTGCCCCAGGAGTTCCGGACGCGGACGATCGTTCGGGCGGGGACCAGGGAGCCGGTTTCGTCGCGCCCGATCTGCTCGAGGGCGGTGACGCACACGGCGTGCCCGCCCATGACGGGGGTGTCTTCCCAGCCGGTCAGGTCGTCCAGGAGGGCGTGCTCGGTGGCGTTGGTGAAGGCGTCGTGCCAGGGCATGCCCATCGCGACCGGGCCGGTCTGCAGGAGCGCGCACAGTTCCGCGGCGGTGGTGCCGGTGCCGTACTGGTCGATCAGGCCGCGCGCCTTGAGGGCTTGGGCGACGCCGAGGCTCGAGGACCCGCAGTCCTGGGAGGGCCAGGTCAGGTCGTGCCACTGGTCGCAGGTCGTGGCGGCGGCGTACAGCTCGATCGCGAACTCTTCGGCGGCGACCGGGTCGGTGGTGTCGAGGCCAGCGGCCTTGGCCTCCTCCGCGGTGAGGATCGCGGCCAGGGCGGCGGTGCCGGCGTTGCACGCTCCGAGGACATCGACGTCGTCCACGCCGTGGAACAGGAGGGAGGTGCGGACGCCTTGGGTGAGCAGGTTCGTCTGGTCCAGGACGGGCAGCGCTGGTTCCCAGTCGGCAGTGTGGAGGGTCTGACCGACGTACGGACGGCGGTAGTCCAGGGTGCGCGGGTCCAGCACGAGGTGACGGCCCAGGTGCGGCTGCACGTCGTAGGTGCGCACCGTGATGTCGGGTCCTGTCCCGTTACCGGCATCCCTCGGTCCGCTCACGTCACTTCTCCGCCTTGGAATCGCAGCTATTGACACCTGTTTCTGATCAATTCCCAGGCTAGTGTCGGGAGGGGGTGCGGTATCCCCTGCTCATCCCCGCCCCGGCGGGCGAGCAGGGGAATGCTGGCCCTCGAACGCGCCTACGGTGACGGCATGAAGCGCACACCCGTCAGAACCGTCGTGCTGGCCCGGGACCTGGCCGCGTTCCACGACTGGTGCCGGGAGACCGGGCACAGCCCTCGCGACCGCAGCATCCTCTTCGCCTCCGGCCCGTCCCGGCTGCGCGGCCTCGGCGATGCCGAGTTGGTCCGCTACGGCGACTGGTGGAACCGGCTGGACGGCCGCGCTCTCCGGGAAGCCGTGGCCGCGCTCCGCCTCGAGGCCTTGACCCCGACGTCATAGCGCTGGCGCACTTCGACGGCCCGGTTCTCTTATAACAACGGCAGACAGGCATGGCGCCGTTGTCCCTCCCGGCCCGGCCCCTGACCAGGACGGATACCCCCAGACGACACCGTGCCGTAGCGATACGAGAACCGAGCCAATTACTCTGGCGGCCGATCTTCTGAACCGGAAAGGGAGGCCGCCGTGCCCGACCCGAGCACCCCCGACGAGGACGGCGAAAACGCCTCCTCCGTCGAGACCGCCAAGCCCCTGTCCAAGAGGAAGAAGATCCTCCTCGGCATCGGCGCCGTGGCCGTCGCCGCGGTCGGCAGCCTGCTCATCAAGCTCGCCCAGAAGAACTACGCCACCCAGGACGTCGAGACCGACGAGTCACTCGATGCCAGGGTTCCGACACCCGCGGAGCTTGAGTTCGCCGCCATCGTGCGCGCTGCTGCAGAAAGCGTGTGGAAGATCAAGAGTGTTTCCACAAGCGGCTTCAACGTGGAAGCAAAGATCCGATCCAACTCCGGCAGGGGAACGTGGACGGCGTACTTCCGATTTGATGAGGAGACAGGCCACTGCCACTACTCCCATCCCTACCAGGGCGCGACCGCACCTCTGTTCTTCATCGAGGAGGTCCAACGGCGACTCGCCGAAGCAGCCAACGCCTGACACCAGTTCGCCACTCAGCCGGGGAAACCAGCGGCCACGCTGACCTCGAGCACTGCGCCGTACGCTGCCCGGAACTGGTCAGGTGTCCAAGTGCGTCCGTCGGCGAGGAAGACCGGCTCGAGGCGGCTACCGCCCGCCCACTGCGCGTCCGCGATGTGCGCCCAAGCGACAACAGCGCTGGGAAAGGGCACGCCCAATGGCGTCGGTGCCGTCGGGCGCGGTAACCAGTACCCGCCACCCGGGGCCAGCCGGGACGATCGTGCGGATCTCCCCTGGTGTGCCGACGGCGGTGGCCTTGGTGAGGAGCGCCATCAGGCGGCCAGGATCAGCTCGAGGGCGTCGAACATCATGTGGGCGATGTGTTCGTGCCCCTGATCTGTCGGGTGGACGGCGTCCGTGCTCGAGCCGATGGCCCAGTCGGCATTGCCGAAGCCGCTGGTGGCGGTGACATGGCCGCTGCCGGTGATCCAGGGCCCCAGGTTGCCGAGGACCGTGCCGTCGGGGGCCAGAACGTCGCCCGTGATCGGGGAGATGAACGGCACGCTGGCCGTGGTCGCCCGGGCCCTGCCCCAGGTGTCCTTCGACACCAAGGACGCCGGGATCGTGTACGTGCCCCAGGTGCCGGTCGGCGAGTAGCCGCCCACGAGGATGATCAGCGCGTTCGGCAGGGCCCCGAACGCCTCTGGGACCCCATCGAAGACCACCTCCTGCGCTGGCGCCACGACGGATCCCCCGCCCTGAACCAGTTCCGCATCACCATCACCCTCGACGGCCGCCACGACGTCTCCTGGCCCCACGCTCGGTGACATGGGTCAGGCCCCCACCTGCCGACAAGGAGCACCAGGAGAGCTGGACCGCAGCCGCACGACGCTCATGCCGCGCCGAGCCGCAGCCGCGCCCAGCACGACTCGGCTCGCCAACCCCTGCCAGCCAAGCGGTCAGGCGGAAGCCTCGGCCATGGGGGGAGGTGGCGCGTGACGGCGTCAGGCGCGCAGGCAGCGATCTCGAAGTTCGGAGATGACGGCCTTCTCGGACGCGTTGACGGCACCGTCCACAGTGGCCACCCGGTCGGCCGCATCGAGGATGTCGCTCAGATCCCCCGACTCGGCGTCTATGCGCCGCCACACCTCGGCGGGGTCCATGTCAACAAGGTGAGCGAGCCGTTCGTCGACCACCTGATGGTGATCCCGCACCACCCTGACCAAGTGCCGGATCAACAGCGCCTCATCGTCGGCGATTTTGTCGTCCGCCATGATGACGAGCCACGCGACCCACAGCATCAACTGCGGGTGCTGGCTCCGCTTGCTCAGGCCCTCGGCGAGTTCTATCACCCGCGCCTCGTTCCGGAAGACGGCTTGCGCGTGCCGTCCCGCGAGCAGCGTCGTATAGCGGTTCAGCACCACCGCAAGGGGAACGCCGACCAGGGGGATACCGATCTTGATGACGTTGCGTTGCAGGAGGAACTTCCCGACGACCGGGAGCCCCCTCCCGGCAGCCAGTACCGCTCTGGAGTAGAAACGCTTGATCAGCGGCCGCACGAGGGCCGGAACCACCTTGATCGCGCCTTCCCGGACCGCTTCCCCACTCTTGATCGTGAAGGCCACTCGAATGAGCTTCCACATGTCCTCGGGGTCGGACAGGTCGAGCGGGACCCGGTAGAGGACTGCGACGTCGTAGGCCAGGCGCAGCTGGAGCCGGGTGATGAACGCGACGTCGACCATCATTGTTGCGACGGCGGCCGGGACAGTCGCCGGCGAGGCACCACCAAGGCTTCCGAGGGTGGCCACGACGGCCGCCGTATAGGCCCCGGCAGACAGCCCGCCTTCAAGCGCGGCGTACCGAGCCGCCATCTTCATCCGCTGATCGACGATGGCATCCGCGGGTACGCCCTCATACCGCTCCTGGAAGTACTGCCAGTCGACCTTGTCGGTGTAGGAGCTCAGGGCCTGAGCGCTGAGCTTGGCGAACCAGCTGCCCGACTTGATGTCGTCCGCGCTCAGTCCCTTGACGAACTCCCGTATCTCTTCACGCTCGTGCTCGACAGCTTCCCGGTCGGCATCGTCATCCCCGTCGGTGTCGGTGTCGGTGTCGGTGTCGGTGTCGGTGTCGGTGTCGGTGTCGGTGTCGGTGTCGACAGTGTCAATACGGGCTTCGGTCATGGCCAGTTCCCCCCAGGGTGGTACAGCGTGGAGCTAGGATGCCAGGTGTGGACAACGCTGACGTCTCAACACAGTGACTCAGTAACCGACACATCTGTGGAACGGCTGGGCCGTTGAGTTGAGCTGCACCCTAGCGCGTCGTCATGCCGCTGATACCGACCCGTCGATCTCCGTCGTGATCGCCTTCACTGCGGCCAGCTGCGCCAGACACATGCAACCCCCCAAGTCGGTTCTGCACCGTGAACAGCACCGTGCCGGACGCCTTGACTACCTCGTCCGCCGCATGCTTGTCGGCAATGCGACCGGCCGCACCCGCGCACGTCCGGCCGAAGCCCAACCGGACACCTCAAGCAGCCCTACCCGGTCTGAGCGATGATGGGCACCATGGTCGGCCGGTCACACCGGCGGCCACCCCGTGACACGCCCCCGCCCGCGACCGCTCTGGAAGGCAACCAGCTGAGCCTTCACCTGCCCGTTCTGGTTGGATGCCGCCATGAGCGCAGGCACTCACCCGGAATCCGGTCTGACGAAAAGCATCTGGAGCGACGCCGACTTCGACGCGATGGGATGGCATGACTGCACCATCCACGGACTCTGCGTGCAGCCGGGTGCCTCCGACGACTCGCTGCCGCGCCTGCTCCTGGACATCGACTACATCGTCCGCTGGGTGCGTCCGGTCGCCCCACAGGCGCACTTCAGCTTCTGGATCGCGCCGTCCACGCTCGTGTTCGACGATGTCTGGGACGTCGAGGGCGACCTCGACTTCAAGCAGATGGCCTTGAGCCTCGACATCGACCATCTTCGGCGCTCAACCCCACAGGACAGTTACGCCGACCCGCAATGGCACATCGAAGGTCACTACTTCGACCTCACGTTCCGGGCCACGGGATTCCGCCAGTACGTACGGCAGGCACCCCAGCACGCGCAGCGGCTTGACCTCTCACACAGCGAGCGCGGAGGGATCTCGTTCGCGGAGACCGCCTTCGCCTGAAACCAGCACGCACGCCCACCCATCAGACACTCAGATCTCAACCGCGGTCTCAGGGAAGGACAAGCAGCCTCAAGAGCTTCCGGCCCGGGGGTCACCACTGTTGCGGGTCCTGCTTGAGCAGACGCTGCAGGCGCTGCGCGCGACGCTGACCGATGTGCAGCTGCCTCTGCAGCTGCCGCAGCGACACGCCCCTCGATGCGTTGCGGCCGCCGTCGGCGCGGACGACTAAGTCAAGACGGCGCGCCTCCCCCAAAAGTTCGTCCCTGTCCGGGCCGGACCGGACCCCCGACGCATCCGCATCCGGGGCGGGTGCCTTGGCGTGCGGCTGCGCATCCGCCTCGTCGTCGGCTGCATGCGGCTGCGCATCTGCCCTGCTGTCCGCACCCGGCTGCGCAGCCGCCGGGTGCGGCTGGGCCGGGATGCGGGCGTGCACGGCCTCCGTGCGGGGCGGGGCTGCAACGGCAGGCTGCGGGCCGGGCGCTGGCTGCATGTCGGGCACGGTCTCCTTCCCGGCATCCGCTACGGCAGTTTTGAGTGCGGTGTTCGCGCGGTCGAGGGCGACACCAATGAGGGCTTCCGACACCCTGACGCCGGCCGAGCCGCACCGGGCTGCGATCTCGACCACGGATGCATACGGGTAGGCGTCCACGATGGTGCGGATGGCGTCGAGCGGCTGCATCCGCCTCAAGTCCTGGTGCGCGAGCGTACCCAGCGTTGCGGACAGGGCAGGGCTGACTGCCGCGTGCCCGGGAAAGACCTCGCGGAGCGCATCGTCCCAGGGCGAGGGGATCTCTCTGGTGGCGAGCTCGCCCGCGTGACGCCGGACAGCAAGGAGGCGAAGCAACTTCTTGCGCTGCTCGGGGTCTTGTCCGACCTCAGCGCGGGCGACGGCGGCCCCAAGCCGCCGGTTCCTGACGTTTGGCAACCAGCGCGGGGGCTCCGGCAATGCCGCAAGGCGCACGGCCTTGCGGGTGGCGCGGTCGCGCGCGATCTGCGCGGCGTTACGGCCGCGGTCGGCCAGGCCCAGACGGGACAGCATGCGCTCACGAAGTTCGCGGACGATGACCGCCGGGACGCTGTTGGATTGGGCCCCGGGTTTGGCGTGCCACAGGTCCAAGCCGAGCGCGAGGTGGCACAGCAAGGCGGCCAGGACCGGCCCGACAAAGGCCCGGACGGTGCCTCCCCAGATGTCGGGGCTCTCGGTGTAGGCGGGGATGACCTGGACGGTGGTGATCAGCCACACCAGCATCCCGGGCGCACCCGGCTTGTTCTTGTAGTGCATGTTGCTGCGCGCCATAAGTGCGCAGCCGAACAGTGCAAGCTCGCCGGCGAAGAACAGGAAGCCGCGCTCGCGCAGGGAGTGCATGCCGAGGTGCTCCTCGGCGAACCGCCAGGAAGTGTCGCCGCTGTAAGCAGTGCACGCGGCAGCAGCCAGCGCAGCCACCACCACAGCAACCGGATGCCGCTTGCCGTCAACGGGCTTCGACTCGTCGTCCTCCGACTTGTCACCGGTCGGCTTCCGCTTGGCGCCCGCCCGGCCGTGATTACCGCGGGTGGACCGCGCATTCGGCGGCTGCGGCTGCGGCTGCGCAGCCGCAACCCGCAGCCGGCGGCGCCAGATGACGGCAGCCAGAGTCACCGTGGTGATCTGCGCGAGGACGAACAGGCCGACAGCCAGGGGGTGCTGAGAAAACTGGTCGAGCAGGCTGTTCACCGCAGACTCCTTGCCCAGGTGTGAGAACGGATTGCCATACATGCGAGGCGGGTGCGGGCGACATCTGCACCCGGGGCGCGAATCGCGGCCTGACGGCAGTGGCCATCACGGGCCGATACATAGGTTCTGAAGGTCGTTGTCACCCCAGCAGTGCACCAGCCGCACGAGAGATGGGACGCCCGCCCTGCAGCGGCATCCCAAGCCCCGCAACGCCGCCTTGGAGAACATCCCGCTCGACGGAATCCGACACTAGCGCCGCGCACGCAGCCGGTGACGCTGACGAGGGCGGCGACAGGTCGTGGCTGCTGCCGCTGCTGCAGGAATTTCCGCGGCCAGCGACCACCGCAGCGAACCGCCATCCCTCACCATGACACCGCAGCCCTCACCTCAACGGCCCGTCCCAAGGCCCACACCCCGGCTTCGGCAGTCGAGGGTGAAGACAACGGCCGGCCAGGCACTGGGCGGGGGTCACAGGTGCCGCCGCGGAACCGGGCGGGTGTCAGACGCCCGCGAGCCGGGTGGTGGACCCGCTAGCCGGGGCGCAGGGGAGGGCTGCTGCGGTGCGGCGGCGCTGCGCCGGCGCAGGGCGTCAAGGCGGGCTTGGATGCGGGATTGGGTGTAAGCGTTGAGGGCGTCGGTGAGGTGGTCCCATTCCCGGCCGTCATCGCCGGTGGGGCGGGGGCCGAGGACGTCCGGGCCGGCGTGGTCGCGGCGCCGCCGGTAGTCCGCGATGGCCGTGATGAGACGAGTGTAGGCATGCTGTTCGCCGGCGTGGTCGCGGCCTGGGGCGGTGATGTTCTCGATCCAGGGTTCGGGAGCGGGCCCGCCGGTGAGAGCGGCGGTCAGGGCACGACGCGCCAACACGGCAGCCTGGACAGCACGGACGGCGTGGGTCACGGTCAGGCCGTCACGGCCGCCCGGGACAGGGGGCGGCTGAGTGAGGTGCGGGGCCCCGGTGGGAGCCGGGCCAGCCGGTGGACTGACAGGCGGTACGGGGGGTGGGGGCGGCACCACCGGGGCCGCAACCTTCGGTGGCGGGATAGGGCCGGGGCCAGCAGGCGGTACGGGCAGTACGGGGGGTGGGGGCGGCACCACCGGGGCCGCAACCTTCGGTGGCGGGATAGGGCCGGGGCCAGCAGGCGGTACGGGCAGTACGCGGGGTGCGGGCAGTGCGGGCGGCACCACCAAGGCGAGCACGCCCGGTGGTTGGGTGCGGGCGGGAAGCCGGGCGGGGGTCAGAGCGCGGATGCGGGAGGTCATGGCGTCCCAGGCCGCGGCGTCGGCTGGGTCGGTGGGGCGGGGGCCGAGACCGGGAACGGTGGTGATGGCGTGGCGGGTGCGCCACAGCTCGGTCAGGGCGCAGGTCAGCTCCCAGGCGGTGCGGCGTTCAATGGAGTCGGCGGGCGGGGGCGGGCCCAGCGGCCGGGCCCAGGTGGGGGGCGCCCCGGCCAGGGTGCGGCCGCGCTGGGCCAGGGCCCAGGTCAGGATGCGGTGGCGTTCGGTCAGGTGGCGGCGCCAGTGGCCAGGGGTGCCGGGGTGGTCCTGCGCGGTGCGGTCGGCGACCCAGTCGGGCAGGTCGGCCGGGTGCCAGGGCCGCTGCGCGCGCCGGTCTGGCAGCCCCGCGCGGCGGCTCAGTTCGGCGTGGAAGGCGTCGCTGAGCGCATCGGCCCCGGCAAGAACGGTCCGGGCGTGCCGCAGCCGCTGATCGGTGTCGAAGGCGCGGGCGCTGTGGTGGCGGCGTATCGCGGCCAGCGAGGACTGCGACAGGCGGGGCGTGTGCTCACGTTGCCGGTCCTCGCGCGCCGCGTCCAGCCATGGCAGAGCACGGCGCAGGGCGTCCTCGGCGGTCAGCGCGGCAACGGTGTTCGAGGCGGCCGGCGACAGGTGGGTGCCGGTGCGTTCGGCATCCCGGCAGACGGCGCGGACGACCGTCAGGTGGGTGTCCAGTTCGGTGCGGGCCAGCGGACCGTAGGGACGGTGCGGCCAGGCCGCATGGGTACGGCCGCTGCCGGTGGTGACCGGGACCGGCAGCATGCCGGCGGCGGCTTCGGCGGCCTGCAGTTCACTGCGGGCCGCCGCACGCAAAGATGCGGCCCTGGCCATGAGCGCGTGCAGCCGGTACGACGGCACCACGGCCAGCCCAGCCGCAGCCGAGGAGGCGGAAACGGCCACTGGGGCCGCCGAAGCGGCGGCTGGGGCCTGCCCGGCCGGACCCGTCACACCCGCCTGCCCGGCCCGCGCGGCACGCGCCAGGCGGAGCAGGCGCCCGGCGAGGCCCGCGCCGCCCGCGGAGCCTCCACCATCCTCCGTGGAGTCCCGGACGTCGTCGGTGCTGTCCGGGCCGTCGCCGGTGGTGTTCGAGCCGTCGTCGGTGCTGTCCGGGCCGTCGCCGGTGGTGCTCGGGCCGGGTGTGATGGCCTGCGCGAGCAGGCCGGGCAGGTCGGATCCAGCGCGTTCGGCATCCAGCAGCGCGCGGGTCAGGGCGGGGAAGGTGTCCGCGGCCAGGACCACGGCGGCCCGGTCCGCGCCCAGGGCCTGCTCCAGCACGGCCGTCAGGCGGGCGGTGGTGGCCATGGCGGCGGCGTCCGCGTACTGCGCGGCCAGCGTGGCCGGGTCGATGGCTCGCTGCTGCAGTTCGGCGGTGGTCTCGGTCGCCGACACCTGCGTGCCGCGCCGGGCCGCGATCGTCTCCAGCACCCCCGCAACGTCCTGGCCGTCATAATCCAGGGCCAGGTAGAGGCGGTTCGTGTGCCGGCCGCGGGTCAGCTGGACGTAGACACCCTCACGAGCCGAGGCGGGCGTGGCCAGGGCGTGGGAGGTGTCGACGGTCATGCCCTGGGCGCGGTGGATGGTGGAGGCGTAGCCGAGCTCGCAGTACGCGGCCACATAGCCGGCCGGCAGCCGCAGACGGCCGCGATGGATCGTGTGACGGACAATCAGCGCACCGTCGGGCTCGACGGTCTGGACGGTCCAGGTGTCGCCGTTCTTCACAAAATCGCGGGCGCCACGCACGATCCGGCGGCGGTCGTTGCGGCGCGTGACCACGATGTCGCCGGCATACGCGCGCAGCCCCCCACGCAGGACGGCTGCGGGTCCGGCCGTAACAGTGCCGCGGGAAAGATGCCAGACCTGCGCCCGGGCGTTGAGCGCGGAAACGGTGGCGGTGTCGGCGGCCGTCATCACCGTGCTGCGCCGGGCCACGGTGTCTTTGGCCCACGCGTCGAGCACGGCCTGCTGCATCGCACCAGGGGTGCCGGCGGTGATCCGGCCCCGCCCCCGGTACCAGGCGAGCACCTGCTCCGGGCGGTCGTCGTCGCGTAAGACCAGCGACGCGTCGGCCTCACCGTCGGTGCGGAAGCGGTGCAGGCGGTCCAGTTCGACCACTCCCCCGCACGAGGCGATCAGGCGCAGCGCGCCGCCGGACTCGACCGCGGCCAACTGGCGCGGGTCGCCCAGCAGCCGCACCACCGCCCCGGCCGCGGCGGCATCGGCCACCACCCGGTCCAGCAGGCGGGTACCGGCCGCACCGGCCTCGTCGACCACGACCACATCACCCGGCCCCAGACCGAAATCCTCCCCCACCAGGTGGCCCTGGGCGGCCCGCTCACGCCCGCGCAGCCAGGAATGCAGGGTGTGCGCGGACCGCTCGAGGTCGGTGCCCAATACGGCGGCGGCGCAGGCGGAAGGCGCCAGCGGGACCAGCCGGCCGCCCGTCGCGTCCACCGCGCGAGCCAGCAGCCGCATCGCGCTGGTCTTCCCCGACCCGGCCGGCCCGATACCCGCCAGCAGCAGCCTGTCCGAGGTCGCGAAAGCCGCGGCCAGCTCACGCTGCCCGGCATCCAGCCCGCCACCGTGCTCCTCGGCCACCCGGGCGAAAATCTCCCGGCCGACCGGCGCCACCACACCCCTGCCGGCTGCGGCCACCAGCCGCTCTTCGGCCGCCAGCAGCGAGGCGGTGGTGTAGGTCCGCGACCCGATCCCTCGGTAGGCGCTCTCGCCGTCCGCGCGGGTCAGCTCAGGCAGCCCGGGGTGAAGATCGGGCGGAGTCAACTCCACACACTCCGCCCCGGCCAGCGCCCGGTCGGCGATCGCATCAGCGACACCAGGCGGCGCGGTCGCCCCCGCCAGCGTCCGCATGAGATACCGGCGGGCCTCCGCCAGCACATGCCGACGACGGAACGTCGTGCGGTACGCGGACACTTCCGCGAGCACCACCGCCGCCGCCCCCACCACATCCACCTCCACCACACCGTCACCACCCGCCCCTACGACCTCCGCCCCCGTACCGGGAGCTTGTTCACCGGCGGCGCCGGAAGCCCCTTCCGGGTCGGCAGCCATCCCGGCGGCTGCCCCACCGGCGCCGCGCGCAGTGGCTGCCTCACCGGCGGTGCGGGCGGCGGTCTGCGCCGCCCGCACAACGCCGTCCACCGTCGCCTGGTCCGTGGCCGCGATCGCCCGCCGCCGCCAGCCGGCCAGCAGATCGTCCAGCGACCGCGCTGTTCGCTTGGCCTGTTTCGTGGAGACCCGCGCCCGCTCCTGCAGCCCCTTGCGGGCAGCCAGACCGGGCTGCCGGCCATGACGGTGCCGGTAGTCCGCCTCCAGTTCCTCAACCACCTCCCGTATCGCTGTCCCGCGTTGTGAGAACAGCTGCCGCAGCCGCACGTCGATGCCCACGACCTGCATCACCGGGCGCTGCCCGGCCGTCACTTCCACCGGCTCGGTCCGCAACCCCAACCGCCCACAGAGCAGCTCCAGGGCCCGCTGATTGAACAGCTCCGACGCTGAAACGACCTCCCGGTACAACAGGCGGGCATCGAGGTTCTGCCACTTCCCGTCAGGGCCCAGAACGCGGGGGCTGATCACGACATGCTCGTGCAGCATCGGATCCCCAGCCCGGGACTCGTAGTGCAGATACACCGTCGCCAGCACACCGGGCCTCGCCCGCAGCTGTGCCTTCCCGCCGGTCCCTCTCCGCACCGCCAGCGCATGGTCCTCGATCCACGCGACCGTCTCGGTCCTGGCCTGCTGCAGTACCTCCAGCACGACCTGGCGCACCTGCTCGTCGCCCAGCGCGAACAGCAGCGACAGCTCCTCGCTGGAAAACGTCAGGTCATACCCGGTACGCGCCTGGCGCTGCTTTCCGGTGCGAGAGGCCAGGAACCGGGCGAGTTCCTTCCCGTCATCCGGCGCCCGCCGGTACTCGGCGCGGAACGCCTGCGCTGCAACCTGCATCTTCAGGTTCTTCGTTTCGGCCCCGGTCAGCGGCCGGCACAACTGCTCACTCTCGTGCTGCAGCACCTGCTCGATCTGACGGTCCAGCGGGGTCCCTTCGGCAAGCTCCGGTAGCGCAGGGCCCAGCTTCGCCGCATCCCACGCCCGCTTCTTCGACGCGCCGGCCCGTGTTTCGCGCGTCAGGATCGCCTCGGCGTCCGGGTGCATCCCCAGCCCGAACAACGCCCGCATCTGCGGCTCGCTCACCTCACCGGCAAGCCCCAGCACCGCCGCACCCCGCCCATGCCACCGCCCCACCGGCACCCCGGGCGTGCTCGAGGACACCGCCACCCCACCACCGCACGCCCCATCGCACTTGGCGATATTGCGCCGGTAATAGGGGTAGTTCCCCGCGGAAATGCCCTTCACCGTCATGCCCACCCCGCCACGGCATCACAGCAAACACCCCCCGCTACGGCCCAGCCCGCCAGCCTCCCCCACCCCGGAAAACAATCACGCATGGCGTGCCGCACGACGGGACCGGCCTCACCCGCCGCCACCCCGACCGCCACAGTGCTAGAGGTGCGAACGACACCCACCCGCACCAGCCGGGGATCACCCCGCCACCCCAACCGTCGGCATCCATCACCACACAAGCCACCCCGCCGGCAAGCCCCTTACAGCGGCCAGCCCCGCCCCCGGGCACCACGCCCGACACGAGCGCATGCCCCACAACCACAGCAGGACCAGGCGCCAAACGCGAGCGGCCCATCGGTGGACGAACCCAGAAGCTGACCGGCTCCGCGAGGTCTTCCGCGGTGATTACGCGAGTCAGCCACAACTGGTCGAAGTGGCACTCGGCAAGCAGGCCTTCGCCCTCCTGCGGCAGTTGGAAGCCGCCTGCCTCGCTGCTGACGAGCTCGCCGAGGCGGGCGACGAGTCTTTTGTCCAACACCCGGATTCCAAAGTCCTCTTGAGCTTCCCCGGTCTCGGGGTCCAGCTCGGCGCCCGGGTGCTGGCCGAGATCGGCGATGACCGCCAGCGCTTCGCAGACGCACGTGGCATGAAGGCCTATGCGGGCTCTGCCCCCGTCACCCGCGCGTCCGGGAAGAAACACCACGTCGGGCGGCGCATGGTCAAAAACGACCGGCTTAACCATGCCGGCTACCTGTGGGCCTTCTCCGCTCTGCGGTCCTCACCCGGCGCGGACGCCCACTACCGGCGTCGACGTGAGCGAGGAGACTGGCACGCGGCCGCCCAGAGACACCTGTTCAACCGCATGATCGGCCAACTCTACCGGTGCCTTCAGGCAGGCGAACTGTTCGACGAACACATCGCCTTCCCCCGCGAACTGACCTCAGCGGCTTGACGACTTGGGATCGTGAGATGTCTACCTCGACCAGCGCTGGCAGGAGGGCTGCACCAACGCGTGGAAACTGTGGGAGGAGCTCTGCGAGCAGGGCTATCCACGCGGCTACAACAGCGTCCGCGACTACGTCAGCCGGGTACTGCGCGGCAAGCCCCAGCCGGTTGGGCCTCGGCCCCCATCCCCCCGTGCCGTCACGCGTTGGATCCTCACGCACCCCGACGCCCTGACCGAAAATGACCGGCTCCAGCTCAAGGCCGCGCTGGCGAACTGCCCTGAGCTGACAACCCTCGTCGAGCACGTGCGCTCTTTCGCCCACATGGTCACCCACCTGCAAGGCGACTATCTCCCGCAGTGGATCGAATCGGCCAGAGCCACAACCGACCTGATCAGTCTCAGCCGGTTCGCCCACCACCTTGAACGCGGCCTCGACGCCGTCACCGCCGGCCTCACACAACCCTGGAACTCGGGTGTCGTGGAGGGACACGTCAACCGCATCAAGATGCTCAAGCGCCAGATGTTTGGCCGCGCAGGGTTCGAACTCCTTCGCAAACGAGTCATATTGGCGTGACCAGGCGTCAGTACATCATATAAAGCAAACAAAAGCCGCAGATCCACTACAAGGCCACGAAGTGCGAGTCGGCGCGTCACTGCTCATCGAGGGATGCCTGCCGGGCAAGGAAGTCCTCGAACGCCGCCCTCTGCTTCGGATTCATGAAGCCTTGGCGGACATTGCGGGCCTTCTCCTGGAGCCAGTGAGCCTCATGGGGGTCCAGTAGCTCGGCGACCACCACGCCTTTGCGAGCAACCGCCGTACGCCCTCCTACGCGACGACGAAAGAGCGTGAACGCGCCGAATTCCTTTGGATGGGCCAGTTCCGGCTCCTCTGCCACAGCCTGGTTCTCGTCTCCAGTTCCACTCGTCGGGTACGCGGCGGGGGCCCAGTGCTCCCAGAGCGCCAGCGTGGCCGCGGGCACCAGCACCGCGCGTTCCGACTCTTCACGCCCCTCCCACATGAACGTGACAGAGACGGGCTCGCCGACCGCCTCGGCCAACCCGAGCACCCTCTCCATCTCATCGTTGATCGGGTAACCCGCCACTACATCAATCTGTATGCCCATGGCGCCTGAGGCTACTGGCCACTTCTGACATGCCAAGCCCACAGCTCCTGCGGCTCGTCGACCACGGCCCACCACGTGTACCGTCCGAAACCGGTAATTTCACCGACTGAGCGCATGCCCGAAGACCGCGACGGAGAGTAACCGCTCCACACAATTTGGGCCAGAGCCCGTTCTCGTGGACAAAGCCAGCAATAAGAGAACGCACGGCCTCCTCGGCGAACACCAATGTTGGGCCGTCCACGAACACCTTGACTATTGCCCCACCGGGGTGGACTGCCACGACACGGTCGAGGAGATCGACCTCCATGCCGTCTGGACCCTCGATCGCCTCCACGGCATCGAAGCCTTGATCGAACAGGGCAAGAGCCCCCGTCCGGTGCAGGGGATCCATCTCCGGCTTTCCCGCAGGAACGGAGGTATCTACGGTCACGACGTACACCACGCCGCTAGCGTGCCAGGCAGACGCGTGCTGCGCGGCAGAGCTCCGAGAACTGCACGTAGCCAGGCGCGCGTTATGTGTGGAGGGCGTCACTGATGAAACCGCACTTCGGCGGTGGCGTACGACTCCGTCAGGTGCAAAACACCGGTCTCGTACGTGGCGGCTGCAGCGCCGAGCACGACCTCGAAGGCCCGTGTGGCGGCGGTCCGCAGCTCGTTCAGCGGCTCTCGGGCCCGAGATCAAAACTGAGCCCACGGCTTGACACAAAGGGGAGCCATGAGCGGATGCCGGTGATAGACAGCTACCGACGCACTTGGCCGAGTCGACTGTGGGCCAACCTCCGATACGACAGAGTGCGTCATCAGGCGCCGGCATGGACGTGTGCGGCCCACACCGAGGGCAGGTTCGGATACTTCGTCCTGAGCTGCCTGACCGTGCGATGGACCGCCGCCGACGCGCACAACGCACCGGATCGATCCGCGATCAACTCGCCGTAGATCTGCTGACTGAAGGCTGGTGCCACGGCGTCGTCGACGCGCCAGAGTGTGCCGACCACCTGGGAAAACCCGGCTATCTGAAAAGCCGCCAACGGGTGGATCGCCTCGTCGGACAGGCGCGCGGTGGTGCGGGCCGTGTCGCAGGCCGACAGGAAAGCGAACTCCGCGTTCCGCAGGCGCAGCCCGGAAATGTCCAACACCCGAAACGGCGTGTGATCGTGGTCGTGCAGCGCGAGGTGGCTGTCCGAAGGGTTGTCCGGGTCGCTGTACCCGTGGCAGGCGAAGTGCGCCCAGCTACTGGCCGGCAATGCGTCGAGAACGGCGTCACGAGTCGCGTCCGCGCCGACCAGGAGCGTGGCGCCGGGTATGAGAGCGGCCAGGTGGTCGGCTTCGGCCTGTGTGCCGGGCAGGTCCGGGGCGTCCGGGGTGTGCGGCATCGCGACCACCAGCAGCCGCGGCTCGTTCCGGTCGTCGCGGCGGCCCGCGCGGGCGTGCTTCAGGGCGCGGATCGTCGGCGTCGTCGAGGAGATGACGCGGTCGAGGAGGACAGGTCCGCCGTCGCGGTGGTGGCCCGCGGCGTGCAGCGGGAGCAGGCTGAGCGATCCGACCGGGGCCCACCAGATCCTTGGCCACGGACCATCCGCCGCCGGTTCCGCCGTCAGCCCCAGTTCGCCCAGCACAGGGCCCACGACGGTGTCCCACAGCCACTCGAGCGTGTCATGGATCGCCTGCTCGGCGATCAGCCGCCCCTCCGTGAACGCGGTGTGCAGAGCGCGTACGCGGTGACTCACGGTCTCTTCGCTCAGACCGTCCAGCGCGCGTGACCGGACCCCGTCCGCAGTGATGATCAGCGCGTCACACCGGTACCGGCTGACGTTGATGTACACGATCGGGCCCTCGTGCGCCTGCGCGGTGAGGTCGGTGAGCAGCGGCGGTTGTAGGAACCGCTTCATCCCGGGCAGCGCACGGATCCGGTCGGTCACCGCGTCGAGCTCGTCGGCGAGCGCCACGCGGTCGCTCGCGGTGTCGGTTTCGAACTCCGCGGTGAGCGTCCGGAAGCGCTCGGCCAGCTCGGGTACCTGCTCGCGCAGACCGGAAAGATCGCTGCGGCTGTCGAGTGCCTGGGCAGCGAGCACGCAGCGCCCGGATTCAAGCAGGGTCACCGCGCTCACCTCGTCGCCGACGGCCAGCGCGCACGCAGCCGCGTCGGCGGCAACCCCGGCGAACCGGCCGAGCCAGTACTGGGCGTCCTGGCGGCCCAGGCGGCGCCCGGCAAGCCGGGGCAGCAGCCGGACCGCGGCGGCGTACCCCTCAGCGGCCACGTCGAACTGCCCCGCCTCGGCTGACAGACCGCCCCACCGGTCCGCCGCTTCCGCCCGACTCGCCGTCGGCGATCCGGCAGACGCCGCGGCCTCCCGATAGCAGCCGAGTGCCTCGGCCAACGCGTCGCCGTCGCCGAGGTGCCGGAAGCCGAGCGCTAGCACGTCGGCGACGCGGGTCAGTGAACTCGCCCGCCAATAGGCGTCCTGCTCGGGCCTCCGCGCCGCACTCCGGGCCAGGCCGACCGCCTCGGCGAGGACCTGCGGATCCGGCGGCTCCCGTCGCGCGACGGCGGGTGCGACGGGGTTCGTGCACCAGTCGCCGAGCGCAGCGGCCAAGCTCGAGGTGTACCGGGGCCAGTGCGGGCTGTCCTCCGCAGTCGCGGCCACGGACGCGCGCCGCGCGGCGATGGCGTCCCGCAACGCGTTCCGGTCGCCGAACTTCTCGTACGCCATCTCCAGCACACCGCCGAGATTGGCCAGCCGCACTGCCCGGTCCGGGTCGCCGTCCGCCGTCACATCCGTGGCCGCGCGGTGCGCGTCGATCGCCTCGTCGAGCACGCTCGCCTCGCCCGTCCTGACGAAACAGTCCGACAGCATGGCGCCAAGGTTGGAGAGCCGCCGGGCCTGCCCGGGGACGAGGCTCGCGCCGAGGCGGACGGACTCCCGCGCGCGGTCGACCGCCTCTGACAGAACCTGCAGTTCGCCGGTCACCCGGAACCGGGTGTGCAGCACGGCGGCGAGGATCTCGAGTACATACGGGTGGCGGTCCTGCCCTGCCGTGACCTCGGCGGCACGGCGAGCAACGTCGATCGCGTCTACGACGTGAGCCAGCTCTCCGGTTGCATGGAACAACGCGTGCAGGTTGACGGCGAGGTTGCCCATGAACTGGACCCGCCGCGGATTCCCCGCGGATGTGCACGCGACCGCCTCCCGCTCGATCACGACGGCCTCCGCGAGCGCGACGCGGTCCCCGAACGCTTCACCGCGGGTGGCCAGCGCCGCAGCGAAGTGGTCCAGCCGCACGCCGCGGCGTGGGTGCCCGGCGGGGGTTGCCGCCGCCACCGAGCGTCCCAGCTCGATCGCCCGCTCGAGCAGGGCCGAGTCCCGGGTCAGCTCGAACTCGGCGGCGTAGCGGCCGCACGCTTCGGCTTCGGTGTCGGCGCGTTCCCAGTCGGGGGTCCCTTTCGGGCGCTCGCCGGTGAGCGCGGCCCAGTCTCGTTCCGCGGTCGTCAACTCGACGAGGTTCTGCGAGTGCCGCGGATCGGTGACCGGGGTGTGGGCCACCAGCGTCTGCCGGACCCGAAGCAGTTCGGACAGATCATCCCGCGCTCCGCGAGCCTGGTAGCGGTCGTCGAGAAGGTACGCAAGGTTCTTCAACCGGTCGAGCACGTCGGACGACCCGGCCGGCGTGAGCTCCACCGCTCGCCGCGCGGCGTCGACAGCCTCCTCCACGACACCGGTCTCCCCGGTCTCATGGGACCAGTCGCGCAGGACCACGGCGAGGAAGTGCAGACTCCTCGCGGTAAGCACGTCATCGGAGGAGCACTCGACGGCGGCCCGCGCGTGCTCCACGGCTTCCGCCAGGGAGGCGAGGTCCTGCGTCACAGTGAACGCCGTCCGCAGCGCGACAATGAGGTTACCCAGGTAGAACGCCTTCTCCGTGGACGGTTCCTCGTCAACGGCCGTCCGGCTCCACTCCAGCGCGTCGGCCAGGGTTCCGCGGTCCTGGTTCTGCCGGAACGCGGTATGCAGCAGCATGCCGATGTTGTTGGCGTAGCTGGCCGAGTCCTCCGGGCTTTCGTATGCCAGGAAGTAAGCCTCCGTGACACTGCGGACGGCTTCCTGCAGGAACTCGAAGTCGCCGGTCTGGTGGTAGCGGGTCTGCAGCAGGCCCCCGAGATTGGACAGGACCAAGCGGCGCTCGGCCACGTCCTCCGCGGCCAGCACGGCACGGCCAAGGTCGATCGCCTTCTCGACCGACGCGGGGTCCGCGCTGTGCCGGGCCACGTGGAACGCCTCCCAGAACCGCTCGGCCAGGCCGTTCACGGGCCCGCCTCCCACCCGTCAGTCCTCGTTGCCGTTCGAGGTGCCAGCCGGGCCGCCAGGCGCCTCATCCGGCTCGGCGACCGTGCGTTTCGGGGTGTAGCCGCGTTCCGCGGCCTCCTGCAGCAGTGCCAACTCTTCAGGCGAAAGATCGGGTTCCGGCGGGGGCACGGGTTCGTGCGCCATTATCGCTCCTCCTCCGGCACGGTCACCGGCTCTCCGGGTTCGACGAACTCCAGCACGTCAAAGTCATCCGCCCGCAGCCGCAGGCCCGCCGTCCCACGCACGCGCGCACCGAACGCCCCGTCGGCACCCATCACGCGCGCCGATTCGAGGTACAGCTCGGCCGGGTGGGGGTACGAGGAGGCGTACGACCGGTTCCCGTACCAGCCGCCCGCCCAGTTGCCGTCCTTGAGCCGCACGCGCACGAAGCATGGTTCGCGGTCGCGGAATGCGTGGTCCCAGGCGCTGGGCGTGCGCAGGAACCGAGCCTTGCGCCGCTGCCGATCCACCAGGGAAACGGTGACCGCCGCCATGGCCGGCACGACGAGGAACAGCACCACGGCGACGAAGCCGACCACTCGCGGCCGGTCCACGAAGCCGTCCCAGCCGCCGCTGGCGCCTCGAGCCAGGCGAACCAGCGCTGGCCCCGCCACCACTGCGTACACAGCGTCCAGCGCGATCGACGCGACGATCGCCCGCAACACCCGCTCACCCAGATCACGCTCACCCGGCACCGGACCACGGCGGCGTTCCCGGACGAACTGATAGGTGACCCCGGGCAGCACCAGAAGGACGAGCAGAGCGAGTTGCACGACGGTCGCAGGCGCCTGCACTCACCACCCCCATGTCTCAGGACTCCGCTCGATCAGGCTACTGGCTTGCGTCTCCACGGTCGGCGGAACACCCCTTTCCGCGGCTACTGCGAGGCAGCGGGCCGGCCTCGGCGACGCCGGTCCGCATGAGCCTGTTGATCTGCGGGACGGGGCTCTGTCCTACGGCCGCGCGGACGTAGCCGACGACGGCTGGGGCCGATGGGGTTCGCCGTAGGGACGACGCGGTCGGCATCGGGTGTCCACCTGCTCATGGTCGGGACGGCCCGGAGGGCGCCATGAGTAGAACGGCAGGCTGCGGTCGCAAGGTTCTTGCTCGACCCAGCAGATCAGTGGGGCGCGTTTGCCGACGGCTTCGACGCCGTCGTCGGGGACGGCCGACACCTGGAAAGTCGGGTGTGTGGCAGCGCCGGCGACCGTCGACGGTGGGTGGGAGCAGGAACGGCCGGGCGAAGACGGCCGTCACGTCCTGATCGAAGTCGGCGTAGAGCAGCCGTGTCAGCTCAAGCCGGGACTCGTGGACGACGTGGTCGCGCTTGGTGGACGATGTTGGAGGGAGGCACTGCATAGATCGAGACCGAGATCAGCACCACGACGAGTGAACGATCAGACGATAGTTCGTCTCGCCGCGCTGTCCTATGGGCCGGACGTGGGTCACGGTCAATGAGAAAGGGACACGCGGCACGCGAACCTACACAAGTGCCCCACCCTCCGTCAGTCCGCTTGACCTTCACCGACATCAACACGTGATCGTGAAGCAGCGGCCCGCCCGTCCGGGAGGCGTAGTGGCGAAAGCGTGCCGCCATCACGCCCGGCCGGGCCAGCTGACGAACGCTGTCCTTCCCCACCCGCACGATCAGCAGCTTCTCCTCAACTTCCCGCGTCATCACCTCGCGAAGTACCTGCAGATGAAGCAACTCGATGACGCGCCTGGTGTGCGGATCCGCCAGCGCCCAGAGGATCTGGATGCTTCCCGGCGGCCGGAAGACGAAGTCGATCGCCATGAACTTCTGCACCCGGTAGCCCAGCCGCGCCGCCCGATCTGCCTTCGCTGGTCAGTCGCCTTCCGCAAGCCGGTCTGTGATCACCTTCTCGGCGCGAGGGTGACGGCCTCGGCCGAACAGATTCATCATCTCTGATTGGGTGACCGCCTCATCGGCGACCAGTCCGACCCACGACAGCGCCCGGCCCAACCACTGTCCCTGTGGCACACCCGCCAGATCCTGCGCCGTGTCCAAAGGCACTCCGGGCGAGCGATGCATGTCTCCGACCACGACGTCCTTCAGGTAATACCTGCACGCCGAGCCATTGCTGACCGGTCTGCACGAAATCATGCGCCCAGCCCAGCAGCGCGCGAGCCGACAGCACGTGCTCACAGGACCAACTTCCATCGCACGGGAAAAAGCTGACGTCCTTTTCTGGCGCTGTCCCGCACTGCGGGCTGCAGGTCGCTTCCTCACGGCGCATCGTGACGGCGGCGTCATGCGAACACCGGCAGAGCTCCGGTACCCCGGCATGAAGCCGTGCCCCAGCCCGCCTGTGGGCACCAGCACGGCCCATCACCAGCCGGGGACCACCCAAGGCTGCGCATTCATTCCCGCCGGACGGAACAGCCAGGCAATCCACCGTTCACCCCCTTGGCACGACCGACCCCGCTCAGCCCCGTGATCCCCGACGCGGTGCCAGCGTCCTGATCAGGCTCCCGTACCTCGGCCGCCCAGCCCTGTCACCTGCGCCTGCAGCAAGCGCGGGGCTTCCCTTCCATGCACCAACAACGCCGGCGGCCGCCAGTGCGCACCGCCGGCGACGTTGCCTCACGCGCCGCGGAGGGCGCGCCACTTTTGAAGATCCAGCACGCCCTCGTCCACCACCAGGACACACCGGCAGACGACACCACCGCCACAACCCCCGCCCCCGCGGCTCACTCGGGCAGCCGCACCACGCAACTCGTCCTCACGCAAGCCCACCAGGAGATACCCACCACGGCCTCCCGCAGCGTGCGGGCACGTGACTTCCTGTCCGCCGCCCAGTGGGCCATTAACGAAGGAGTGCACCCCCAAGCGAACGAAACGACCCTGCGGGTCGCGCAATCCCTGGCCGGCGACATGAACCCAAACGGGCACGTCCTCTACGGCCGCGACCGCCGTGCAGCCCTCCTCGGCCTCGACAAACGCCGCCTCGCAGAGCACGTCCAATACCTGCGTGAACTCGGGCTCCTGGTATGGGTCGAACACGGCAGCCGCAAGAACACGCGCCGCAAATCCGGGCGTCCGGGATGGTCCGGCACCGCCACCATCTACGCAGCCACCGCTCCCCCAGCCTGGGACCAGGCCATGGGCCACCGCATCTGCGGGCACGGCTACACCGCCCGCCTGATCGGCTACACCCCCCAGGGCCGCGCCCGCGCCATCGCCGAGGCCGGCGCCCGCAAGCACACCGCAGCACGCACCACCGATTGCACCCCTTCCCGTAAGCAGTACCCCAAGAGACAGAAAGCTCAGGTAGACGAGAAGAACAACTACACCGGCAAGCCGGAACGACGCGCTCCACGCACCACATCGTTCACGCCGGCGCAGACCGCCCACAGCATCGCCATCGCCGCCTGGATCCGGCCCCGCGTCCCCTGGACGCAAGGCGAGCACCTGCGACGCCTCGCCTACGCCCTGCGCCCGTTGATCACAGCCGGCCTGACCCGGCACGACATCGCGGCGGAACTGCACTCCTGGTGGCTCACCTGGCGCCCCCACGCCCCCGCCGCCTACATCACCCGCCACCTTCGCGATGCCGCCACACCCCCAGCGCCCCACCAGCCGGAACAGCCGGAACAGCCGGAACAGACACACATCACCAGCCCACCAGGGGTTCCACCCAACGCGGCATTCCGCGACGCCCTGGCCAAAATCAAAAGCACAACACCACCACAGCGCCGGCCAGGCCCCGACGGCAACGCCAGCGCACCCCTGACCGAGGAACCCACGCACCGCATCCACGCCAGGATCCTCGCCTCGCTCGCCCAAGCCGACGCCGCCCTCAACCGGCGCACGCCACTGCAGTGCCAAACGCTCGCGCAATGGGAGACCCAGCTCGACACCAGCCTCCGCACCAACTGGCGGGAAACTCACCCATGCCCATGAACGGCACCCCCGCCAGACCCGGCTCGCCGTGCGCACAACCGTCAAGCCTGCGTTGTCTCCCCACGCGACGGACCGTTCACGAGTCGGTCTGACCAGTGCGGATGCGACGGGTTGGAGATCGTTTCCCGTTCGTGAGCTGATCGTTTTCCATCATTGCCGCAGCTGGGGATGATGGTGTGGTGACGGGCATCGAGGACGACCATCTGAAGGTCCATTTCGGGCTGGAGGTGGACCCGGCCGGCTGGCCGCCGGCAAGCGTGGAGAGCTTGTGGGCGCCGTAGGCCTGGTAGTGGACAACGTCACCGACGACTGGCCTGCCGCCCATCGCTCACCCCCAGGTGTGCTGCGACGTGGTCGTGGACGGGCGACAGGTCAGCGACGAGCTCGAACGTGACCGCTCCGTCGGGCGTACGTCTCCCTGCTCCTTCAGGATCCGGAGCGTGACCGGGGCGCGAAGCTCGGCCTCGCAGGCCGGGCGCTCCGCCAGGTAGGCGCCGAACGCGGTCATCAGGCGCCCGGCCTCGGCGGCCAGGACAGTTGCCGTTCTGGTCGCCGAGGTGTCGGGAGGTCGCCCAGGACAGGTCGGGGCCGTCGAGGTGGACGTGGAGGCTGCAGGCGGCCTGGGGGGTGTCGCCCCAGACGCGGACGATGACCGCGGGGTACTGCCAGCCGGCCCAGACAGGATTGCCGCGGGCACCGGTCTCGTCCCGCTGGCGGGCGATAGCGCGGACGTCATCGGCCGACAGGCGGTACCGCACGACGCTGCCGATCGTCGGTGCCGGAGACGGAGTCGGGGGATGAAAGATCGCAGGCTCGGACACGAGGGTTTCTCCTGGGCCGTTGGCCGGGCGCGGCAAGGCAAGTGGGAAAGCGGCCGCCGACGTGGTGGCGGGATGGGAGCTGGGGAGAGTGGTGGCAGGAAAGCGGGCGGGGCCATGCCACACTCAGGAGCCCGGTTGGCGGGCGTGCTGACTCGGGAGTGCGCATGGATCCGCGCTTGAGAAAACTTGGCGACGGCCTAATCACCTGCATCGCACTAACTTGGTTCGGCCACCAGGCCATATGGGGCGAGGGGGTGCTGCGGATGCTTTCCGCCCTCATGTTCGTAGCAGGCGCAGTGGCGACTGCACACAACATCATCGACTACATCCGCCCTCGGCCGAAGCGGCGCCGATCCCGTGAGCAGGACGACGTTTGAAGTGCCCGTACTGCCGTTGGCCTACCCCGAGTTGGTGATGCTTACCGGGACGGCACCTATCCAGTGACGGCATACGCGTCCGCGGCCGATGAGGCGGCTGCAACCCCTCCGCAGTGGACCCAGAGCGAGGGGCTGTACACCAACGACGCTTTGGCCCGCTGCCCGGTGGCTCGTTCCCTCGAGGGCCATCCCCGCATCCGCACGGCGGGGTTTCCGGGCAGCGGGAGTCTTGGATGTCCGTCGCCGGGCTGCGACCCTCGGCGCCTTCCGACGACGGACGGTCCCCGATCTACGGCCGGGGCACTGACCGCGGATCGGAGTCGGTGGTGGCTACGCCTCGCGGCTGCTGCTCGAACTCGCAGGGCGCGGTGTAGCCGAACGGCGTCGGCGGGGGCGCGGGTGAGGGTGCGGTGGCGGCGAACAGGCGCAGGGCTGCGGCCGCGAAGCGGCGGAGATCGCAGAGCCCACCCGCCTGACCGCCCAATTCCTGCCGGGAACAGCCGACATCCAACCCCTGGATGGAACCACCCCCGCAGGCCCAGCGAGCAGGCGCCCTGCACCGGCTACCGCCCGGCCCAATGAGGGGCGTGCGCCGCCAACGCGGTGCCGGCCCGCGGGCTCATCCCAGAGCGGCGACCAGCAGGGCGAAGGCGGCGATGATGGCGACGACGCAGACGTACTGGTAGCGGTCCCAGCGGTTCATCTGCTCCTACCAGTCGGCGGGCCGGTTCTCAGGCATCCACGTCTTACCCCGGTTGTTGATCGGGACGAGCAGCAGGATCGACATGATCACGCATACCCCGGCGCCGGTACCCCCGCCCGCTGCCGCAGACCGGGACACCACACGATCGCGTCGACCCAACCGCCGGACGCACCTCTGGCACTATCCACCCACCCACGGCCCCCGGCAAACGACCCGGCCCCGACACGAGCAGAAAACCCGAACCGGCTTCTCCCCTCCGCCGTGCCACCAACCAAGGCCCTGTGTCCGCCGGCACCCGCCCCGGGGCGCACCGGCCGTTTGTCGCTCAGCCCGGCACGCGGGTGGTCGAGGATTTCCAGCATGGACAGCGTGAGCAAGAAGAAGCCACGCCTTCGCCGCCCGTTCACGCCGGAGTTCAAGGCCGAGAGCGTCGAGCTGTGCCGACCCGGGGATCGCTCGGTCGGTCAGGTCGCCAAGGACTTCGACCTGACCGACACCGCGGTGCGGGACTCGGTCAAGCAGGCCGAGGTCGACACAGGCGAACGGGACGGCCTGACCAGCAGTGAGCGTGAGGAGCTGGCCGCGCTGCGCCGGGCGAATCGGCGGCTGCGGGGGGACCCGGAGGTCCTCAAGCTGGCCACGGCTTTCTGCACGTCAATGTCAGGCTGTTAGCGATCGGTGGGTGAACGTCGGCGCGGTGCCATTACCAGGACGCGATCCGGGGTCGTGAAGGTGGACCCGCAGCCGGGCACCACCTCCTACACGGCCTCAGCCAGTGCGGGTAGTGCCAGCTGCGGTCACGTCCCAAGCGAAGCCCTTCGTATGGGAGCCGCCAGGGCGTCGCCGGGTGTCGTCGAGAGGTACTGCAGCAAGGTCAGCCTCTGTTGGGTCCGAAGCGTTCGGTGCGGACGAGTGCAGGGGCGTGGCCGAGGCCGACAAGCTCGTCGGCCGCGTACTCGACGAAGCCGGCCGGCCCGCATACATAGACGGTCGGCTCGAAGTCGGGCGGCCAGCCCGCCGCCTCGAGGTCCTCGGCACGCAGTCGGCCCGGTGGACGCCGTGAACCCTCAGGGGCGGTCCGTGTGTAGACGTATGTCACGACCAACCCAGGCTCCGTGTGCTGCAGTTCGGTCTGGTAAAGCCGGTCCTCGGGGGTTCGTACCGAGTAGATCAGCCGGAATGGCGCCCGGCCGCCGACAGCACGGCGTGCGCGGATCATCGCCATCAGCGGCACCAGTCCTGAGCCGCCCGCGACCAGGAGCACCGGCTCGGTCTGTTCCGGGCGCCACACGAACCATCCGCCGATCGGCCCACGCAGTTCCACCGAGTCACCGGAACGGAATACGTCGACCAGATACGGCGACACTTCCCCGTCCGTGACGCGTTGGACGGTCAGCTCGACCTGCTCCGATCCTGGTGCGGAGGCGATCGAGTAGCTTCGTTGGGTGCTGTAGCCGTCGGCTGCCGTCAGCCGCACATCCACGTGCTGACCGGCCAGATGGCCGGGCCATTCGGGGGCGTCCAGGACCAGGGTGCTCGCCGCCGGTGTCTCCTGCCGGCGCTCGGACAGCGTGGCTGTTCTCCAGCGCAGCCGGTCGTTTAGTCGCCTTGGTACCGTTGTTCGCGCCATGGGTCTCCGTAGTCGTGATAGCCGGCGCTCTCCCAGAACCCCGGTTCGTCCTCCAGAAGAAGTTGGATCCCGCGCACCCACTTCGCCGACTTCCACAGGTAGAGGTGCGGCACAACGAGCCGGGCCGGTCCTCCGTGCTCTGGCGGCAAATCCTCGCCGTCGTAGCCGTAGGTGATCCACGCCTGGCCGTCCAGCAAGTCCTCCAGAGGAAGGTTTGTCGTGTAGCCGCCGTAAGCGTGGATCAGTGCGTACTCCGCGGCCGTCTCGACATCCGTGAGAAGGAGATCCAGCGAGACGCCCTGCCAGTCGGTGTCGAACTTCGACCACTTGGTGACGCAGTGCAGGTCGACCGTGGGCCGTTCGGAGGGCAGGCTCATTAGGTCCGCCCAAGACCAGGTGTGCTCGGCGCCCGTTTCGGTCGTCACCGTGAACCGCCAGGTGTCGCGGCTGACGCGGGGCGTGGGGCCGGCGGAGAGCACCGGGAAGTCGTAAACCTCAAACTGTCCCGGCGGCAGCCGCCTGCCGGGGTTCCGCGGCCGTCCTTGGAAGCCGGGTGAGAAGGTCCGTCTTTTGTCGACGGTCATGCTGAACCTCATTTGTGAGGTCAGGGAAGATGCTCGGGTCACGTCCGATGTAGTGGTGTTCGGCAGGCAGGACGGTGCCGCCGGCTTCTGACTCGTTCGGGTGGAGGGGCTCTGGCGAGGGGGTCGCGGCCCATGCAGCCGCGGACGCGGTCCACTCGTCGTTCTGTTCGGCCAGGATGGCCCCGCCCAGGGCGGATCACGGCGGTGCGGTCCAGGAAGATGCCGGCGAGTGTTCAGTCCCTGCCGCATCAAGGCTTGCTGCGGCAGGCGTCGGGCTGTTCGAAGACCGTTCGCAGCAGCGTGGCCACCCATGGCTGGGTCGGCTTCGGGACCTGTGAGAGCAGGCCGCGGGCCGATCAGCGAGCGCAGGAACGCCAGCCGGCCGGCGCCGTCCTCGACGGTGGCGACATCCAGGCCACGGATCTCGCGGTGCCCGCCGACGTCGACGCAGACCGTGATCAGCGTGGATGTTGATGGTCCGACCGCCCTCTCGGACCTTCTGGGTGAGTGCGTCGCCAGACGAACGCATACGGGCCGACGTCCAGCGGCCGGTTTCGGAACGCGGCGACCTGCTCGTCCAACAAATGAGGCTGCAGGCCGGTTCGACCAGGCCCCGATGGAGATCGCTGCGATCTTTCGGTCTGAAGTCACGTTCCCAGAATCGGCAACGATGTTTGCAGGCATCAGCGAGGGGAGCTGAACATGCAGGTCGGAGTACTGCTGCCGGGTTCCCCTCAAGGGGTTCCGGAGTGGCATTTCGACTCGTTCTGATCTACCGGGAAAGCGGATCCCGGGACTCATTCACTGGAAAGGGAACGCGTGACAGCGTCAACGAAAAAGGTGTTGCGCCGCGCTCAAGCCGGGACCGTGCTGATTGCCTTCGGTACCGGTTTCACTGGACCGTTTCTCTTCGTGTACGTTGCTCACGTTCGGCGACTGGGCGATGCGGTAGCTGGAGTGGCGTCCGGTTCCTTCGCCGTGGCTGCACTCTGCCTTCTGCCGTTGATCGGTAGGCTCATCGACCGCCGAGGACCGGCACGCGTGCTGGCAGCCGGCGCCTTTACGACTGCCGTGGGCGCGTTGTTGTTCGGCCACGTCACTTCTGCGGTTGAGGCGATTGCGGCGTCGGCCATGATGGGCGCCGGCGTCTCCGCGATTCAGCCCTCCAACGCGACGTTGGTGATGCTCGCTTCGACGCCACAGACGCGAGCGCGGGCATTCGCGACCCAAGCCTTCATCATCAACCTGGGCCTGGGCGCCGGCGCACTGGTCGGAGGTGCCACAGTTGATTTGGGGCGCCCGGAGACTTTTACGACTCTATTCACCGTGGAAGCCGTTCTTTATCTGGCTCTGAGTCTGTTGACCGTGACCATCCGCACTGGCGCAGTCACCCCTGAGTCCTCACTCCGCCGGGAAAATCCGACTCGGGACGGCCTGAGGATTGTTTTCGCGGACCGGGCGATGCTGTGTTTGTGTGTTCTAGGCGGGGTTATATTCTTCGCCGGTTATGGGCAGATTTCGTCAGGTCTTCCTGCTTATGCGACCGAAGCGGCCCACGTTCAGCCGCTGACTCTCGGTATCGCGGAAGCAGCCAATACCGGCGTCATCGTCGTTGCACAGTTCCTCGTCCTTCGCACGGTGAATCGGATGCCACGAACCCGAGCGATACAGGCAACTGGGATCATCTGGACGGTGGCTTGGCTGACTGCCGGTCTGGCTGGTCTACTGCATGCCAGCGCAGTGACAGCTACCGTCCTCGTCGTCGCAACGTATGGCATCTTTGGGTTCGGTGAGACGCTGCTCTCCCCCACCCTGTCCCCGATCATCGCCGATCTCGCTCCCGAGGATCGGATGGGAATGTACAACTCGGCTTTCGCCCTGGTGAAGCAGGTGGCCCTGGCAAGCGGCCCTGCGATCGCCGGCCTGATAGTCGGCTCTGGCTTCTACAGCTTTTACATAGTGCTCCTTGCGAGTTGTTCCATCTGGGTCGTCTACATAGCGAAGACACTGAAGCGGCATCTCGCGCCCCTTCACGACAATCTTCAAGAAGCACCCGTTAATCTGTGATGGCCTGGCCAATCCCTGCTCACGCCGGTCAGAGGCACTTCCCCTGCTTCCTGATCACCTGCTGGACAGCCCACTCCGTGAAAGCGCGAGGCTAGTAGGCGGTTTCGTTTCGACCGGTCGGTCGCTGCTCCTGATGTGCCGAACGACACGGCAGCGGACACGGATCGAGCCGTGCAGCGGGCATCACGGCGCTGACGGCCCAGGCCGATGCCGACAAAGACCTGCCCCACGCCGTGCTGGTGGACGCCGCCATGTGCGCGCTCACCAGTACGCAGCCGGGGCCCCGAAGGGCCCCGGCCGGCGAACCCGCCAAGAACGTCGGATCCCGCACTGCGAACATTCCAAGATGGCGCACTGATTCTATTCTCACCCGCTCGCGGCAGCTAGAGTCAGGTCGACTTTTGTTAAATTCTGCCCAGTCAAAACTTCTCACTGCTGAGCAATGCTGGCAGAGCTCTGGAGAGAAATGCAGTGAAACTGAGAAATGAGGAACGAGCAACACCATGCACACGCGACAGGGATGCGCCATCGTCATCGGAGCGTCGATCGCCGGACTCGTCGCAGCGCGCGCACTGAGTGACTCATTCGAGAAGGTCATCGTCCTCGACCGCGATGATCTTCCCGCTGAGCCGACCGTGCGTATTGGAGTGCCTCAGGGGCGCCAGGTGCACGGCCTGCTCGCCGGTGGACGCGACGTGTTCGAGGACCTGTTCCCCGGCTTCACACACCAGTTGGCCAGGGCCGGCGCTCTTCATGGCGACGTGCAAGAGGATTTCCACTGGTATTTCGATGGCCGCCTGCTCAGACCTGGGCATTCGGGTATGACCGGCGTCGGAGCCAGTCGTGTTCTGCTCGAGCACACACTGCGCGCGCAGACCAGCGCGCTCCCCGGGGTTACCGTACGAGATCACGCGACAGTCACGGGACTGCGGACCGACCGCGAGCGTACACGGGTGACGGGCGTCCGCGTCCGATACGGGCAAACGCGCGATGAAGTGGTTGTGCAGGGGGATCTGGTCGTCGATGCGTCCGGCCGAGGTTCCCACACTCCGGCCTGGTTCGCTGAACTCGGTTACCCCCGGCCGAAGGAGGAGAGGGTCCGGACAGGCATCACCTACGTCTCGCGTCTGTACCGGCGTGAACCCCAGTTCATCGGCGGGCGTCTGCTGGGCGTTTCGGTGGCACCCTATCCAGGGCAGCTGCGCAGCGGCTTTGTGCTCGCACAGGAAGCCAACCAGCTCATAGTGTCCGTGGGTGGCTGGGCGGGTACCCAACCGCCGTTGGATTCAGACGGCATGGCGTCCTATGCCGACGAACTTGCCTCGCCTGAAGTGGCGGAGGTCATCCGGCACGGCACGCCACTTGGTGATGCGGTCAAAATGCGGTTCCCTGCAAGCGTACGCCGCCACTATTCGCCACTGGAAAATACCCCAGCCGGCTATCTCGTCATGGGTGACGCCCTGTGCAGCTTGAATCCCCTTTTCGGGCAGGGAATGTCAGTGGCAGCACTGCAGGGGCGGTCATTGCTGGAACTCCTACGGGACGGACGGGATGACATCGAGCGCAGGTTCTCAGAGGCAGCTTCCGAGATCGCCGGACGGTGCTGGGGTCTCGCCCTGTCAGCAGAGCTTCGGTTCCCGGAAGTGGAGGGAATCCGAACCAGTTTCATGATGGAAGCAGGACAGTACTCGGACGCACTGCGGACAGCTGCTGCTGAGGACGCCGAGTTGGCTACTTCTTTCTTGCGTGTGACCAACCTCATCGATGAACCGATTCGCCTGTACGAGCCTGGAATACGCGCGCGCATACTGGCGCATGGCGGGGGTCGTCCCAGGCCGCGGACCTCACTGCCTTTCCAGTGAGCTGCCAGGCCCGTCGGTACCGACGGGTCAAGCCGATCTCGCCGCGGGAAGGCGGGAGCCCCGGCGGCCGCGTCCCCGGCCTTTCACCCGGAGGCCGGAAAAGCGCCGGCGAGCCGGTTTCCGGGGCACGGTGGCGCCAGGTCGGCACGCGCGTTCTATGGGGCGGCGACGGGCCCGGGGATAGTGGGAGCGGTGCTGTCGGCCGTGTGGTCGGCGGGCCGGCCATGCCCTGCTCGTGGTCCGGCGCGGCCGTCTCCGGACCGGGCTCACGTCGGGATCGGGGCAGGCGCAGGCGGACAGCGGCCGCGCCGCCCGCGCCCGCCCCGTGGCGGAGCCCCCTCGCCCCCTGATGCTGGAAGGACGCAATGGCAGCCTCTCCTGACGAGCCGACGGCTGCGGACGCCGAGGCAGGGGCCGTGCACCGCCCCGGCCCCACGCCTCTGCCGCGGCGGCCGCGGGGAACCAACGCGATCGCCGACGCCGACACCGGCGGGAGTCGGAACCCCCCTGACTGGACTACGCACCGGATCGCGACAATGCGCGCCAGGCGGGCCGGCGCTCTGCCCGCCGAACCCGAGGACACGTCCGGGGACTCACCGTCCGGCTATGCGGACGGATTCGTGGCCGGGCTCGCCTTCGCCTCGTACCCCGAGACGCCCGCGACCGAGGACGATCCGGTACCCGGAGCCGAAACGCAAGGGAACGCCGACCGGGAGGGGACCCCGCTTGCCGCCGACCCTGGCCTCGGTGGCCGCCGCAGGCTTCGTCGACTGTTGTTGGCGCTCGCCTGCCTGGTGGCAGGCCTGCTGCTGGTTCCCTTTCTGATGCGGGGTTCGGACTCTGGCGCGGGCGGTTCGACGGCCGCCCCTCGCTCCGGTTCCGCGCCGGGCGTCGGTTCCTCCCCTGGCGGCGCCCTGCCTGCGAGCCCCCTCAACGTGACGCGACCGTCCCCGAGAAGGACCCCGGGGCAGTCGTCCGCGGGAGATGCTGAGAGCGTCGCCCCGCCGTCCCGACGGGATCCCGAGCAGCCCGAGGAGCCCGAGGCGGCTCCCGGAGCGGAGAACGACGAGGTCCCCGCCTCCGCGGAGCCCTCTTACACGGCGGTTCCGGGGGTGGTGATCCGCAGTCACGCGTCCCAACGGTGCATCGACGCGGGCTCCGTGGAGGGCGCGACGTTGACGCTCCGGGACTGCACGGCCGGTGCAGGGCAGTCATGGCTGATCGTGGCGGAGGACAGGAGCATCCGGATCGCGGACAGGTGCATGGACGTCGCGGGCGGATCCACGGCCGACGGTGCGGCCGTCCGACTGGTTGCCTGCGACGGCGCCGCGTCGCAGAGGTTCCGGCTCAACCCCGCCCGCGACCTGGTCAACCTCCAGGCCCACAAGTGCGTGGAGACCACGGACGCGCAGGGAGGCGACGGCACGACGCTGCGGCTGTGGACCTGTACGGGTGCGGACAACCAGAAGTGGAGTGCCGGCTGACCCTTCGGCACACGCGTCGCGTGGCTGGAGCGATGGCACGGAAGATCAACGGAATTGTCGCCCTCGTTCAATGGCGTCGAGGGGGAAATCACTACGGTGAAAGCTGGCACACCATGTGCCGCTCCCACGTGTCCGGCCATCGTTGGGCCGTCGCTCCCCGGCATCCTTCACGGCGTCGAAGCCGCCGTCCGTTTTCCGGGAGACGCGTGACATCCCGCACCCGGGCCGCATCGGATGACGGCCGGGTGTTTCCGTCCCCCCGCGCGGCATTTCTGACGTGCTGAAAGATCGAGGAAAAACAATGTCCGAACCATCCGGAACTCCGGTCCGGCCACCGGTGGTCACCACCCCCCGCGTGATCGCCGGTGTCTGCCTCGTCATCCCCTTTGTCGCGATGCTCTGGGTCGGCTCGTACGCGAAGCTGACGCCGGAGTTCATCGGCATCCCGTTCTTCTACTGGTACCAGATGCTGTGGGTGTTCCTGTCCTCCGGGCTGACGTACGCCGCGTACGTGCTGGTCCGTCGTGAGGAGCGGGCACGGAAGGAGGGATCGAAGTGAAGGACGGAGTCAACGGCGTCGCTCTCGCCGTCTTCATATTCTTCTTCGTGGCCGTGACGGTCCTGGGCTTCCTGGCCGCACGCTGGCGCAGGGCGGAGAACGCGCTGCACCTGGACGAGTGGGGCCTGGGCGGCCGCAGCTTCGGCGGCTGGATCACCTGGTTCCTGCTCGGCGGCGATGTCTACACGGCCTACACCTTCGTGGCGGTCCCGGCGGCGGTCTACGCGGCGGGCGCGGCCGGCTTCTTCGCCGTGCCGTACACGATCCTGGTCTACCCCCTGATCTTCACCTTCCTGCCGCGCCTGTGGTCGGTCTCGCACAAGCACGGCTACGTCACCACCTCCGACTTCGTGCGCGGACGCTTCGGCTCCAAGGGCCTGTCGCTCGCCGTGGCCGTCACCGGCATCCTCGCCACGATGCCCTACATCGCGCTGCAACTGGTCGGCATCCAGGCCGTCCTGGACGTGATGGGCGTGGGCGGCGGCCAGTCGTCCAACTGGTTCGTCAAGGACCTGCCGCTGCTGATCGCCTTCGGTGTGCTGGCCGCGTACACCTACTCCTCCGGTCTGCGGGCGCCGGCCCTGATTGCGTTCGTCAAGGACACGCTGATCTACATCGTCATCGCGGTGGCGATCATCTACATCCCGATCAAACTCGGCGGCTTCGACCACATCTTCGCCAAGGCCGGCGACGCCTACTCCCAGGTCAGCCCCGCCACCGGCAAGCCGCGCGGATCCCTGGCGCCGGGCGACACCGCTCAGTGGGCGTACGGGACGCTGGCGCTGGGTTCGGCGCTCGCGCTGTTCATGTACCCGCACTCGGTGACGGCGGTGCTCTCCGGCCGCAGTCGTGACGTCATCCGCCGCAACACCACCGTCCTGCCGCTCTACACCTTGATGCTGGGTCTCCTGGCGATGCTCGGCTTCATGGCGCTGGCCAGCGGTGTCGGGGCGGGGATCACGGGCTACAACGGGCAGCTGGCGATCCCGCAGCTGTTCGAGAACATGTTCCCGTCCTGGTTCGCGGGCGTGGCCTTCGCCGCGATCGGCATCGGCGCCCTGGTGCCGGCGGCGATCATGTCGATCGCCGCGGCGAACCTGTTCACCCGTAACATCTACAAGGACTTCCTCAAGCCGGACGCCACCCCCGCGCAGGAGACCCAGGTCTCCAAGGTGGTCTCGCTGCTGGTCAAGGTCGGCGCGCTGGTCTTCGTCCTCACCATGGACAAGACGACGGCGATCAATTTCCAGCTGCTGGGCGGCATCTGGATCCTGCAGACCTTCCCCGCCCTGGTCGGCGGCCTGTTCACCCGCTGGTTCCACCGCTGGGCGCTGCTGGCCGGCTGGGCGGTCGGCATGGTCTACGGCACCTGGGTCGCCTACGGCGTCGCGAGCCCCGCCCAGAAGCACTTCGGCGGGTCCTCCGACACGATCCCGGTTATCGGCCAGATCGGCTACATCGGCCTGACCGCCTTCGTGCTCAACGTCGTGGTCACCGTCGTCCTCACCTTCGTCCTTCGGGCCGTCAAGGCACCCGAAGGCCTGGACGAGACGGCGCAGCAGGACTACACCGCCGACGCCGGCGACCCCGGCGTGCAGCGGGACCTGCCGGTCACCGCCGTCCACTGACGGCCTCCTCCGGACGAGCAGCGGAAACGCTCACCTCGTGAGGCCAACTCCGCGCATCGATCGTCGCAGCACATAGGCGTCGAATCATGCCGTCCGCAGTTCGAAGAAGCGCTCGTCCGGAGGTCCCTGTGCCCGAGATCAAAATTGACTACGACGTCCTCAACGATGCCAAGCAGCGTCTGGAGGTCCTGGCGGGCGAGATCGACCCGCTCATCAACAAGGGCACCTTCGGCCGGCTCAGCGCAGGCTACGGTGAGGCGGAGTCGATCCTCGGCCACGCGGGCGCGGCCAGTGCTACGTCGCTCTTCCACAGCAACGCCGGCAGCACGATGAAGCGCGCTGGAAAGGGCATGAAGGAGCTCGCCTCGGCCTTCGGCTCCGTCGGCGTGGCGTTCCGGGAGTTCGACTCCGAGCTGGGCGCCTCAGGCCAGCCCGGCCATCCGTGACGCCTACGAGCAGTTCACCGGCAGTCTCACCCAGGCCATCCACGGCCTGGAGAACTTCGGCGAGGCGTTCACCTCGATCGCCAAGGGCGCTGAGGACTTCGACACCCAGGTCGCGAGCAACTTCAAGAAGTAGCGGCCGCACGCGAAGGGCCGGGCGGGGCATCGTTCCCCGCCCGGCCCTTCGTCGTCGCCGGGGCGCGTTCCGCGGCCGGCACCCGGTGCCGGCCGCGGAACGGGCGTCACTCCGTGCGGAGCGAGGTCAGCATCATCATGGCCGTGGGGAAGGGGCGCTTGCCCGGGGCCGCGGGCGGCGAGGGCAGCCGGACCCGCTCGCCGTCCAGGTGCGGGGCGATGCGGGGCGGGCGGTTGTAGTCGATGCCGAAGCCGTCCGCGGACCGGCTGACGGCGGCGTCGGCCTCGACCGGCGCGCTCATCCGCAGCAGGACGGAGCCCACGGTCAGGTCCTCGCCGGGCGACCACGGCACGGGCTGTCCCGGGGCGGCGGTCCGCTCGGTGGTGACCCGCTGCGGGCGGGTGCGGCGCAGCGCGGTGACGGCGCCGTCCGGCGGGGGCGCGGCGACCCGGCCGCGCACCTCGTCGCCGGGCGCGGTACGGGTACGGTGCCAGTGTGCGGAGCCGTCGGCGCCGACCGTCACCCACAGCCCGCCCTCGGGGACGCCATGGCCTTCGAGGCGGATCGCGCACAGCGGTCCGGAGCCGATCTCGTGGCTGCCGAAGGCGAGCAGCCAAGTGCGTCCGGCCTGCGGTCCGGAGACCACGTGGACCTCGGCGAGCACGGGCCCGGCGTCGGCGCGTACCCGGTCGGGGTCCGTTCCGGCTGTGCCGAGGCCCAGGACGCCGCCTTCGCGCAGTCCCGTCGAGGCGACGGGCGCGTCCGGGTCGAGCCGGCGGCCGTCGAGGTAGAGGTTACGGGTGCGCGTCCCGTCCACGGCCTCGGCGAGGTCCGCGACGGTGGTGCGCGGTGGCAGCCCTACGAGGTGGTCGCGGCGCGCACCGTCCGCGCCGTCGACGGTGGTGATGGTGAGGTTCACGGTCTTCCCAGTTCGGGCGTCACGAGGACGAGGAGCGTGTGATGGTGGCGGACACGCCCGCCGGTCCGAATGCGGTCGGTTCGGCGAGGTCGTCCTCGTCGCCGGTTTCGCGGGCGGCGGGGGCCGCCCCGGGCTCGGGGCGGGGAACGGTCGCGGAGACCCCCATGGGGGTGGACGGGTACCCGGACTCGACGAGGTCGTCGTCGGCCGACGGGCCGTGGAGCGCCCTCGGCGGGTGAGGGCCGGCACCCTCGTCGTCCTCGGGCACCGGCGGCAGGGCGTGCACCAGCCGGGACACGGCACGGGCCAGAGGCAGCGCGTCGACCGTGAGGGTGGGCGAGTCGCCGTGCAGGCGCAGGTGGCCGTCCCGGTCCGCTTCCAGGATCAGGGTGCTGTGGCGGGCCACGCCGAGGGTGAGCAGGCGCACGCCGGCCGGCCGGTTGCGCTCCGGCGCCCCGGCGCTCACGCCGTAGCGGGTGCCGGGCCGTTCGAAGACGTCGTCGGGACCCTGGTGCTCGGGGTGCACCCCGGCGCCGACCACGACGCGGCCCGCGGGCAGGCGGGCGTCGAGTTGGGCGGCGAGGGCCTGGAGCACCGCGCGGGCGGTGCTCGGTTCACCGGTGACGGAGACCTCCGGGGGAACGGCCGTCAGGTCGAACAGCAACACATTGGTGCCGGACCGGCCGAGGCAGACGAGGACGGGGGCCTCGCTGCGTCCGGTCTCCGGTGCGGTACCGAGGTCTGTGCGGCCGATCCACCATAAGCGCGGTTCGGCGGCGTCGCGGACCCACGGTTCGGGTAGCGCGCCCTCCCCGGCGCGGGCGTAGGGGACGTAGACTCCGACGGCGTCGGTGCCGAGGAGCGTCGCGTACGGCCGGACGCCGGGATGTTCGGCGGCGGCGCGGCGCAGCGCGGTCGCGGCGTCCGTCCAACCGGAGGCGTCGCGGAGTAGGCGGGCGAGCACCCGCAGGCCGCGGCGGTGCCGCAGCTCCGTGCAGACGGGCGTGGCGAAGGCGTCGGCGGTCGTCGTCAGTTCGCGTACGACGCAGCGGCGCAGCGCGCCCCAGCCGCCCTTGCGGCGGACGATCCAGTGCGCCAGCACGACGACGAGGATCAACAGGCCGATGAGTCCGATGAGCCGGGTCCAGCCGGGGGGAACGTTCACGCGGCCACTCCGTCCACGCCGCGGCGGGCGAGTTCTGCCCTCAGGGCCCGAACGCCATGGTGGGTACGGGACTTGACGGTGCTCCGCGGCACGCCGATGCCGGTGACGGCGTGGGCTCCGCTCAGGTCCGTGACCTGGACGCGGACGACGCCCTCGCGGTGGGCCGACGGGAGGGCGCTCAACGTGGCGAGCAGCACGGAACGGTCCTCGACGAGGCCGGCGTGGTCCTCGGAGTGCTCGAGCGCTGTGCCCGCGAAGTCCGCGGCGGTGATACCGACGGGAACGGCTCGGTCGCGGCGCTGATCGATCACGAGGTTGCGATCGACCTGGAACAGGCACATGGACCGCCCGTTCCCGCCCGTCCAGCCGCCCGGCGCGACTGCCCAACCATCAGTTCCGCGGATATCCACAGCGTGTCCTTTGTGCGGGTCCCCCAGCAGTGCGCCGAGAGGATGTGTATCTCAACGGCGTGGACGGGTTCGAAAATAGTTACATGGTCGTCCACGGGCCGACTGATGCTTATGTACAGCGTTTCCCGCAGCGCCCGTCCTCGAATATGACGACAGTGCCATGTCCGCGCCACGATGGGCTTGATCCGCCGGCTCCGCCGGTATCGTGCCGGGCGTGAATGTCCGCCCCGCCCTCACGGCAGTCGGACTCGCTCAAGCGTATGACGTAAAGATTATGATACTGAACGAGATCCTCTGGTCACAGTGTCGGCGCATATTCGATCATTCGCTGACACACCTGGTGAAATTCAAAACTACTGTTTGATCTGCCCGAAACCGATGGGCGGACACGCGCCGTAAGCTTCCGCCGCGCAGATTCCCCAGCAGACAGGAGACCACGTGCCTCCCCATCCCGGCCCACGGGACCCATAGGTTCTCGACGAGGCCCAGCCCCGTTTCGCGAACACCTTCGCCCGACGCCCCTCCCTGCCGCACCGGCGTCTACTGCCGGACCGGCGGGCGTGGAGCGTGCTGGCGACCACGTCGGCCGTCATCGGCTGCGCGGTCCGTCTCGGTCCCGTTACCACGGGGTCATCTCCAAGGCGCGTTTTGCAGATCGGCTACCCGGCTACTGGTGACCGCCTTCACCGGTCACTCACACGACCCGAGTCACACCACTGGCTGTGCAGACCCGCTGACGAAGGCGCGCGTCGTAGCCCGACCGCTCAGCGCCGCGGAGAACTGGTCCGTGACGTTTCCCAGTGCCTCGGCGGATGTGGGTGCGAGGACCGGTACGCCCTCCTCGCTGGCGATGTCGCGGTCGAGCGTGAACCAGCCGGGCACGATGTGGGAGGCACCCATGGAGCTGAGAACCGGGCGCAAGGCGTAATCGATGGCCAGGACGTGGGCGATGCTGCCACCCGTGGCGAGAGGGAGCACGGTTTTGCCGCTCAGGGCGTACTGGGGCAGTAGGTCAAGCAGCGACTTCAGCAGGCCCGAATAGGCGGCCTTGTACACGGGCGTCCCGATGACGATCCCGTCCGCTCGCGTGAACTGCTCCGCGACGGTTACGATGGCGGGGTGGCGGGAGTCCGCGCCGAGCAGCGCCTCCGCGGGCAGCGTGCGCACTTCCAGCGGGGTTACTTCATGTCCCTGCCGCCGCAGGCGATCGTCCAGATGACGCAGGAGACGGTTGGTGCGGGAGGTCGGGGAGGGGCTTCCGGAGACGGACAGGACGGCGGCCATGCGAGAACCTTCCATTTTGCGGTCGGGGTGGAGTGGTTTCGTGGAGAGTGTCGGCCCGTCACCAGGCGCTGAATTGCACCGTGGTCAGCGGCAGCAGGTCGTCGCAAGGGTCTCCAGGAAAGACACGACCTCGGCCGCCACCGTCCGGTGCTGGAGGTCGTTGAGGACGTCGTGGCGGTCTTCCTTGGTGCGGAAGGCCAGGCCGATGCCGGCGAGGGTGCCGACCTCAGACCAAGGCTCGCTGATGTTGGCGATGGTCTACAGGCCCTCGACGATGGGAGATTGGTGGAACCGGTCATCGGCTGGGCCACCCGTCGCGAAGTCAGTGCCCACACCGATGACATTCGCGGCACCGGCACCGCCCAGGGCGTCCCCGGGCCAGGCTGGTCCACGCGGGCAGGCCAAGGCCGGGCGGCACCTCCGTTCCGGCGCGCCCGGCTGTGGCCTTGATGCCTGCGGTCAATTCGTTCCAGGCCGTACAGCTAGTGTCAGAACAGCTGTCGCCCGGGGGCGAAGCCGAACCGTACACGGCCTACCGCCTCGAAGAGGTCCGCGGAGTGGTTGGCGTGTTGAAGCGCGACCATGCCGTCCCGGAAGAGCCGCTCGACGGGATTGCCTCGGTAGAGGGAAGAAGAACTGCCGAGCTCGTACATGTCCAGCAAGACCTTCCTGCTGACCTGTGCAGCGTGACTCATCGCGGCACGAAGGGACGCGCGCTGCCCGAGGGTGACAGGCTCAGAGCTCTCACGATCGGTGTACATCGCTGCAGCTGCCGAGTGCAGCAAGAGCCGCGCTGCCTGAAGAGCGGCCTCCGACTGGGCGATCACCGCCTGGACGCGTGCGGATTCGGCAAGTGTCCGACCGCTGGGCGTCTTCTTGGACACAGCCAGGGCGACCGTCTCCTCGATGGCTGCCTGCGCCATGCCCAAGACGACGGCGGTACACCCGGGAAGGACGAGCGCGGGGATGAACCCCTGGTACAGGGGACGGTTGATGCGAGCCGGCTCGTCCAAGCCGGCGGCCAGTTCGTCCGGGACGAAAGCGTCGTGAACGGCAACGTCATTACTGCCCGAACCGAGCATGCCGCTGACGTTCCAGGTGTCCTTCATCTCCCACTGCCCTCGGCGGAGTGCAAAGAGTCGGACGTCCGGCGTTCCTCGATCCGTCATACGCTGGTTGCCGTCCTCGACGACCGCGCCGACCACGGCGAGCCAGGTGGCCTGACCGATACCACTGACGATCTTCCATGTGCCGGACACGCGATAGCCACCGTCGGTGGGTACTGCGACTCCGGGTGATCCCGAGTTGGCGAAGATGGGCTCATCTCCACTTGCCCAGATTTGGTCGCTGCCCGCCTGGTCGAGCAGTGCACCGAGGAATCCCCAGTTGGCATTCCATACCGTCCAGGCTACCGACGCATCCAGGCGACCGAGCGTCTCGTACACCTTGAGCACCGTCTCCAAGGTGGCTTCGAACCCGCCGTACTCGCGCGGGGTGAGCATGCGGAGTGCTCCGTGATCGCGCAACTCGTGAAGCAGCTTCTCGGGCAGGGCCCGGCTTGCCTCCATGTGGCGGGCAGCTGCGCTGATGGAGGGTGCCAGTCGTGCGGGCAGTTCCAACAGGCTGTACTCGTTCGTACTCATCTCTTCTCCTGGTGTTGCCATGTGCAGCGTGGTTGGCGTCGGGCACAGCGTTCTGTGGCCCGCAAGCCGATGCCGAGGTTCGAGCGGTTCGGCGTGACCGCCTAATCCCCGGAGCAGGGTCACTTGCGCCACAGCCAGGTGATTCGGTCGTACATCGGCTCAAATCCTGCTCGCCGCATGTTGTGAAGCGAGGAGTTGTGTTCGCCAGGACCTTCCGCTCCGGTCTCGGCCACCAGCCACCGACAGCCTGCGGCGAGAGCTGCCTGCGCGCGGATGGCGAGTAGCGCGGACTGAGCTCCGCGGCCCCGGCTCTCCGGGAGTGTGGCTCCGCCGAACATATCGGCACAATCTCCGTTGACGAACAGGCTTCCGACGGCGATGATCCGCTCGCCTTCCCACACGGCATATTGCTGCCAATCGGGATTGCCCACACACGACGCGGCCACGTCGATCAGGCCGGTCCCGCTCATACCGAACGCCGCGATCATGACGGTGGCCCACTCATGGGCATGGCGAGGCTCCACTTTGGCAACGCGTAGACGCGGGTCGAGTCCCGCGATGCCGTCGTGGGCGGACTGTGTGCTCTTCGTCTCGCAGCCAAGCTTGACGATCCGACCTCCGGGAGTCAGCTCCAGTTCGCCGACGATCGTTTCCCAGTCCGCCGGCAGTAGCTGCGGCGCGATCACGAACCTGCCCTGAGACACGCCTTGACTGCGGTAGAAGTCACGGACCTGCGCCAGGACGTTCACGTCGACCGGCGCGTCCGTACCGAAGCCACCGGCCCGATTGAAGAATCCACTCGGATCCTCGCGCATCGCCATCGCTTGCACGGACCCGACGCTGAACGAACCGACGCCCAGTGCCTCCCGTACCGACGCAGGCGCCCCCGTGACGAAGTCCACGTACGCCTTGATCTCGGTCTGCTCGGCCTCGCGGACCGGCACGGTGCTGCTCATGCCTGTTTCTCTTCTCATAGTTGTCTGTACAGCCAGTACGGTGAATGCGAACTCCGACGCTCTCTGTCGCGCCGGCCCACGACTGCTTCCGCGCAGCTTGCCCAGCTGTGCGTCAAGCGTTTTCGGGGCGCGCCCCTGGTTCGAGGCGCCCCTGTGAAGACGGCCCTTGGAAGTGGCCCGTGTGGGGTTCTTCGGTGCGATCCGCTGACAGTGCCTGACGCACACTGCTCACAGGGCAGTCCGCCGCAATGCACGCAGCTCCCGGACGTCGGAGGTTCGGGAGCTGTCGTTGTTCGCAGTCACACCCGCATGATGCGGTGGGGGGCGGAAAAGTTTGCTCCAGGAGCGAAGATCTTTTCAGGGAGCGCGTGGGCGGTGCAGACGCAGCTCGGGCTGCCCCTGGTTCGGGACGCCCCTGTGAAGACGGCCCTTGGAAATGGCCCGTGTGGGGTTCTTCGGTGCGATCCGCTGACAGTGCCTGACGCACACTGCTCACAGGGCAGTCCGCCGCAATGCACGCAGCTCCCGGACGTCGGAGGTTCGGGAGCTGTCGTTGTTCGCAGTCACACCTGCATGATGCGGTGGGGGTAAGTTCACTCCGGGAGCGAAGATCTTTTCAGAGTGCGCGTGTGTGGTACAAGCGCAGCTTCGTCACGCGTCCCCCAGCCAGGGACATCACCCATACGATCCCGGGCGGACAGTGGAAAGGATCCTCCGGGGGGTTGATCAGAGCGGCTTCGTAGATGGCTACTTGCCTGCTGGCCACCACGTTCCGGAGGTGCTGCTGCACGCCGATGGCCTCGTTGTTGTCCCAAGCGACCTGCAGGTAGTCGATGCCCGTCCGTTTGCTGGTTGGCCATATCACGTCCGCTTCCGATGACCAGTGGTCGGACAGCACGCAGGCGAGCTTGCCTTGTCGCGCGGACGCCAACGTGTCTTCCGCCAACTTGTGGTGCGCCGCTGTCAGAGAAGTGGCATCGTGGTGGACTTGGTCGGCAGAGCCGAGCAGCCCATCGAGCAGCTTGGAGCGCGCTTTGTGGAGCCGACTGCGAACCGTACTGACCGGCGTGCCACACACCGCCGCGATGTCGTCATAGGCACGCACGTCGGTGAAGTAGCGCAGCATGGTCACAAGCCGCAGGTTCGGGGGGAGGTCCTCCAAGGCACTCCAAACCCAGTCCCTCATTGCATGCTCTTCGAGTATCTCCGCCGGATCGGAGGGATCGCACAACCGTTCTCGGGTGACGGCCTTCACAGGTTCGGCCATGGGTGTGGCCGACATTTTCCGCAGCTGAGCGCGACAGGTGTTGCGGACCACCATTCGCAGCCATGGGCCGATGGCGTTGGGGTCTCTGACGTCGCCAATGCGGCGCAGGGCGATGATCGCCGCCTCCTGCACGGCATCTTCGGCGTCCTGGCTATGGCCAAGCACGGCCAGAGCGACGGCACGCATACATGCCTGATGCCTGGCGAGAAGCAGGCCAAGGGAGCCGGCGTCGCCTGCTTGGGCGGCGCGTACCAGCTCGGAGTCCTGGGGCGCTCCACCCACCAATTGATCAGTCATTCGCAGAGTATACCGGAGAGCTTTACGCGGACCTTCTGGACAATTAAGCGGACGATCACCTGGGTATGGTATGCGATGTGTGGGTGATCCGTGTTGTGTCGTGTTCGCGATGTGATCGTTATACTCACACCCCTGCCCCGTCACCGCACCCAGCTTTGAAATCCGGGCCTGTCACGGCTGATCGGTAGCCCTTTCCAGCCTTCGCCGGATCATGGCGGTGTTGCTACCCTCCGACGTTTATGGGAAACCGATTCCGAGCGGCGCCGCCCTATTTCACCTTGCCCTCGTGTGCTGCGTGCAGAACACGAGGGCACTGAGGTCTCTCGGCGACCGCACAGCCGCCCGCGACCCACGCCAAAGGCGGCAAACCGTCGACGTCAGGCGACGAAGATGTCGAGCGACGGGCGCATCTTGGCGCAAACGCTCAGGATGTCGTGTACGACGTGGCCTTCGAATGAGTCGAACGCAGTCGGGTCGACCTCCTTGCTGTCTACCGCAGGGTAGGCCGTCTGAGTCAGCAGGTAGTCGAATCGAGGCGCCCACTTCCGTGCTCCCAGGCGGGCCGTGGTCGAGCAGTTGTCGACCATGTACGCAATGCCCCGTGCGTGCATGTAGGGGTTGAGGGAATCGACGGCCTCGATAACCGACTCGTTGGCGATCTCGGAGTACGGGTGGTCCTGCTCCATGAGGAAGTCGACCTGGGCCATCATGACGCCGCAGAAAACGCCGGCGGTGAAGGGGTTCAGGGGTCCATCATGGTCGCCTCGTTCGGCCCGTACCTGCTGACCTACCCGCCACATGTCGGCCCGGTCGATCCGGCCCATGGGGAACCGCGACAGGCGCTGCCCTGCGAGGATGACGCTGCGGATCTCGTTCCCCAGGCTCACCTCGTCGTAGATCTCGGCGATGAGTTCCATGCCTACCGGGTAGGCCGCGGCGTAGGCGTCCGCGAACTCGGCCTTGCCCTCGGAGTCGAGGTGCTCGTAGACACCGATGAGGCCCTTGGTGGAGATGATCGTGGAGATCGGTCCGGTGACGCTCTCCACGGAGTGGCGGTAGGCGTCGGCGCCGGTCATCCCCTGGCTGATGTAGCGGCGGTACAGGCTCTCCACGATGCCGTGCACGCCGGCGAGCAGGATCGCGCGCTCACCGGTGAGGTCGGACAGGTACTCCGACTCCAGCGTTGTGCGGAAGGTGAAGGGGGCGCCCAGTGCGACCGACCAGCCCAGCGCCCGCTCAACTGCCCGGCCGCTGACGTCCTGGTGCACAGCAAAACTGGCGTTGATCCCAGCCCCGTTGACGGTCGCGCCCTGCACGTACAGCGCGCGCACCGAGGGGCCCATGCCCTTGGGACACACCGCGATGACGTCCACGCCGGGAGGGAACTCCTCTCCGACGGCGGAGAGATGGCCCAGCAGGAAACCGTGCGAGAGCCCGAGGGTGGCACCTGGACGCAGCGCTTGGAACACCCCGCGGAAGAGCTCGGCCTGGGCGGCGTCGGAGATCAGCAACAACACCATATCCGATGCGGCGATGACCTCGAACATTTCGCCAAGAGTGCCGTCTTCCTCGGTGAACCCTGCTTCGCGAGCCGCAGCCGCGGAGGACGAACCGGTTCGTAGACCAACCACGACCTTCACCGCGCCGTCGAGGGAGTCACGCAGGTTCTGCGCCTGGGCCGGGCCCTGAGAACCCCAGCCGATGACGGCTATCTGGTTGACCCCTTCGAAAGCGGCGGGCAGCCGTCCGAACAGGTGCCGACCACCTCGGACGATCGTTTCCTGCTGACCACCAAGGGTGATGTGCTCGGTGTCAAAGACAGCGCTGGTGAAATCGAGTTCCGCCGATGGCATGGCTCTGTTCCTCTGTGCGGTGGTGTGAAAGCGGGAATGCACCTCTGCCCGAGCGTTGGCTGGCTGCCGGAGGGCTCGATGCTCTTGATCACCGGGCGGTCAATGGACCGCCGGGACCTGTGTTTCGACCACTGTAAGAAGCCGTCGCCGGAAGCACGTAGAACACGAGCGCCACAACCGGTGCCGAGACAAGGGCCCAGCATGGCACGCGCCCGCCACCCCGAACGGTTCTTGGACCCGGACCGCCACTCCATACCCCAGTACGACACCGCGCGTCGGCCCCACCCAGGCTGGGCGCAACCCGAATACCCATCAGGAGACCCATCACAAAACGCCGCGGCCGGAGCGGATGGCCTTCTCACGGCACCGGGAACTGCGTACCAAACCACATACCCCATCGAGACACAGGAATCCGACCTGGTGCGCGCCGCGTCGCGACGACGGCTCTCTGCCAGCGCGTTCACCCGTAGGCCGGCCTCGCCATATCCGGGCCTGCTGGCGCCCACGTTCTATCCGCACCCAGGCACCACGTGATGGGTTTGAGCAGGTTCCGCGCCGAGACTCGTACGGCAGCTCCCACGGGGACCGCCGTCCCTCTTCCTCGTGCTCCGACGGACGCATTCGTCCTGCCGCAAGGCGGCTCTCCCGCACGAGTCCTGGCCGGCAGGCGCGGCGCTCCGACCGACGCTCAACTCCCTGAAAGTGGACATGACACCGATGAACGACCCTCTCCGGCCGGTCGTGTATGCCTACACGACCGTCTTCGAGGTGCTGTCGGCCGTTGCAACCGCCTGCAACAGACGACACCCCGATGGCACTGTCCTGGCCGTCTCGGGTGCGCCGGTAGCCTCGCTCAACTCGGTCATCAGCCCCAACCTCGAACCGAGCCCGGAGACCATCGAGGAGATGGCCGCCGGCGCCGGGCTGGCGGACCTTCCCTGGAGCATCAAGGTGCGCGGCATACCGGGACCGCGCGTCACGGAGATGGCGGCTCGGCACGGCCTGACCTCCAGCACCGCGCAACCGCTCATGATCAGGCGGCCTGACGCCGGAGCACCGTTGCCGACGATGAACGACTCCCTGCGGATGCTTCGCGTACGCGACGACGAGCTCGACCTCTACGTGACCGCGCTCGCGGAAGGCTTCGGCGTACCGCGCGAGGCGTTCGCCATGTTCGCTGCCCCAGAGCTGTCGAAGGTGGAGGGGATCACCCACTACCTGGCATGGGTCGACGGCGTTCCGGTGGGGACGGGAATGGCCGCGGTCTCGGGCGATCTACTGGGTGTCTTCAACATCGCCGTACTGCCGGGCCACCGGCGACGAGGCTACGGGCAGGCCATCACGACCGAGATCGTCCGCGCGGGGCACGAGGTCGGCGCCGCCACCGCGTACCTGTACTCAAGCATGATGGGTGAGCACGTCTACTCGTCGGCGGGCTTCCGTGTTGCGGAGATGCTCACTACCTTCACCGCACCTACGTAGGAGGCACCCGGCCGGGGGCCACCCCGGACCGCCGGAACATGTCAGGGAGACCTTCATTGGGGAGCCTGCCTCAGGCCGACCTCACTCTGGTAGTCCGCACCGACTTCTCCGACCAGGCGGCCTGGCAGAACATCGCGCTCGCCGTACCCGAGCGTGCCGCGCTGCTGCTCGGCCCGCCGCTGGTGAACGTCACCCGCGCGCTGCGCCCGGTGGTCTTCGGCATCAACGCCTTCGCCAACACCCTGCTGCGGCTGCTGCGCGTCGAGCCGAAGAACGAGGTCGCGGCCGTCTTCACCGACGACGGACTCGCCCGCCTGGTCCAGGACTCCAGCGCCGCCGGCCTGCTCGACGTCACCGGCGGCGAGCGCCTGCGCGACGCCCTGGAACTCGGCAGCCGTCCGGTGGGCGAGATCCTCGTACCGGCCGGCCGCATGGTCACCGTCGGCGAGCGGGTCACGCCAGACGAGCTGGAGCGGACCACCGCCGCGTCCGGCTACTCCCGCCTGCCGGTCACCGGCGCCGACGGCGGCGTCCTGGGCTACCTCCACATCAAGGACACCCTCGGCGCCGCCGAGCGCGACCGTCCCTACCCCCGGAGCGCCTTCCACCCCCTCATCCGGCTCCGCCCCACCACCCCGCTGGACGACACGCTCACCGCCCTGCGGGCCGCGGGCACCCACCTCGCCGCGGTCACCGGGAGCGACGGCACGCTCCTCGGCTACGTCACGATGGAGGACGTCCTCGAGGAACTCCTCGGCCCGGCCACGATGGCCGAAAAGGCGGCCTGACCGCGTAGCCAATCCACCGAGCTTGCCCGCTTGCAACCGCAGACCAGCAGCTATGTGGGGGACAGCCCTTGGTGCAGCGTCAGAAGTGCCGCCGGGCCGGCATCGACGACAGAATTCGGCATACCGTCTGTGCGGTACGACTACAGCACGCGTCCTGCCGGCCGATCCACGCCCCGTTCCGGCGCGGGACCGGCTGCAGGTGGCGCAGAAGTACTATTTACGGGCCAGTCGGGCTGGCTAGTGTCTAATGACGTGTTGTTGAATTTCGGCGCTTGTCGAACTCTCGATGGCGGCGCAAAGAAGGCGGATGACGCGTATCCGGAGGCTGCACCCTTCAGAACGCCGGACAACTCTCGCGCGTGACACAAGATGAATGCAGGAAGAGCACGATCCGCGGCACTTCTCGCGGTGAGTGCCGGCGGCAGGGGCATATGACGACGGAAAGCTTTGCTGGCGAGGCTCCCCGCCCTGGAGCCTCGGATCCTCCGTGCCACCCTGCTGACGCTGACCACCGGCTGGTCCGGCGGCCACGGTCCTGCCCTCCGGAGGCAAGGAGCCGCGGGTGTTCGTCGACCCCATAGCCGACACCGTCGCGTCGACAGTTTCAGCCTCGCGGACCGGACTCGCCCCATCCGGCAGATTCAGGCTGGTCATGGATCCGGATGCCTCGCCCCACGAGGAGCGTTGCAAAGCCACCTCTTGCATGGCTGAAGCCTTGGGTCGCGGAGGATTCAGTGACGTACGGGTTCTTGACATGCCCGAAGCTCTCCAGCCTGCTCAGGGTCACCTCGCAGGTCCGCCACCGGCTCTCACCGTCCTGCTGTATGCGCAGTACGAATCGGCGCTGGACGAGCAGACGCGAGAGGCACCGCCCCTCCCGCAAGCTGAGTGGGATCGCAGGTGGCACGGTCAATGCACCGCAAAGTGCAAGGCGCCCGTGCCCACGCATCTGCTGGCGCTGCGCAAGGCGCACGGAGTTGTGCCACTGGACGTCGTCCTCCGGAACGATCTCGAGGCCGGCCACTTCGGCAGGGCGGAACCCGACGTGCTCACCGCCCTCCTCAAGAAGCTGGGGTTGCTCTTGGCCTGCGACGGATCCCTTCAGCTCGAGACCCTGCGGGCTGACGCTGGAGGGGTCGGCCTGGCTCAACCCGAGCGAATCCTGGGCGAGGACGGCAGCGTGCCGTATGAGGTGGTAGGCCCTGTTGTCGCCGGCGAGGTCGTAAAGCGGCTCTGGGCGCGACCGCTCCTGAGGCCGGCCGGAGGTGCAGGTTGTCGCCGTTTCATGATCCCCGCCGACCGGCGAAATTTTTCCACGGATGACCAAGGAGTATCGCGCAATGTCCGACCTCGGACGCCTGGTGGCTGGGCGGTATCGGCTCGTCGAGCTACTGGGCCGCGGCGGCATGGGTACCGTCTGGCGGGCCGATGACGAAATGCTCGGACGCCTGGTGGCTGTGAAGCGACTGCACCCGCCCCATCTGCAATCCGAAGATGAGGATGTGGAAATGCTTTTCGAGCGAACGCGGCGAGAAGCTCGCAGCGCTGCTCGAATCAGTCATCCCAATGTGGTGGTGGTGCACGATGTGGTGGAGGACGAAGGTCTGCCATCCATCGTGTTGGAGTACGTTCCGGCGATCACATTGGGTGATCTGCTGAAGGAGCGCGGGTCATTGACGCCGGTGGAGGCGGCGCGAATCGGCCGGGAAATGATCGCGGCATTGCGGGCGGCCCATGCGGCTGGGGTGCTGCACCGGGATGTAAAACCGGGAAATGTGCTGTTGTCGGATACCGGCCGCGTGGTGCTGACGGATTTCGGTATCGCACAAGCGTCGGGCATGTCGAATCTGACGCGTACCGGTGAGCTGATCGGGTCGATCGACTTTCTGGCACCAGAGCGATTGACGGGGGGTGCGCCCGGTCCTGCGGCAGACCTCTGGTCACTGGGGGTGACGTTGTTCCAGGCGGTAGAGGGGCGCTCGCCGTTCCGGCGGAACACGGCCATCGAGACGGCGTACGCAATCGCCACCGATGAGATACCTGTAGCGGGCCGTGCGGGCCCTTTGGGATCTGTGATCGCAGGGCTGCTGGTACGGGAACCGGAAAGACGGCTGTCGGCGGATGAGACAGAGCGGATGCTGCACGCCCCCACCCTCAAGGCCGAGAGCGGGGCGGAGACGGTGATCGGGTCGCGGGGCGCCCTGACGTCGCAGGTCACCGGACCGTTGCCTGCATCGCTGCCTAGGTGGCGCGTGGTCCGTCGCCCCGTGAACCGTCGTGGTGCCCCGCTGTGGATCACCATCAGCGTAGTGGTGGCGGCCCTCGCCGGGGGTGGGCTGTACGTCGCCCTGCACTTCCGCGGCGTGCCTCAAGGCGGCGCCGGCTCACTCGCGGCCACACCCGCTCCCGGGTCTCCCGGCAATCGGCCCGTCACTCCAGCTACCGCTTCTTCTTCCGACTCGTACAGCCCGCCTCCACTCCCTGCGCGCTACCACCTGGCCGAGGAGCCTGATCTCGGCTTGGCCATTCCCGTGCCCAACGGGTGGAAGCGTAAGGTGATGAGCAATGACGGCCGGCAGCTTGTCTACGTCGATCCGTCGGGACTGGTCGGGCTGCGCGTCGCCTCGCTCGACTTCGCGGGCCCCGATCCGCTCCTGCATCTCAAGGACGTCGAGACGCAGATGACCCCGGACACGGATGCCTACAAGCGCTTGCGCATGCAAAACACCCAATGGCGAGGGCGGCCGGCAGCAATATGGGAGTTCACCTTCCAAGGTAAGACCCAGGAATTCCACGCGATCGATATCGGCTTCGGGCAACCCGGAGAGCGCGAGATCACCGTCTATCTGTCCGCGCCGTCCGACCAGTGGGCCGACGACCAGGCGATCTTCGACACTGCAGTGGCTGGACTCCGCCTCGACGAGTAGTGCTGGCGTGGCCGGCAACCTCCGCAGCGGGGTACGCATGCCGCTGGCCGGCCACGTCTGCCCGATATTTCGGGTGGAGGCGGATCCTCTGGTCCGAGGGGTGCGGGGGTCTCCGAGGTCAATGCCGAGGGCGACGGCGGACTGGACGAGTTATCTGCGGTGGCCGCCCCCGGACCTTGCGCATCCACGGATGCCGGGCGCCCGCCGACCTCATGTCCGGTCAGTGACCTGGTCATTTGCAGGGAGTAGCGCCAGTTCCGCGACGACCGCCCGATGGTCCGTACCCGGCACGGTGCGTTCGCCGGCGGATACGCCCACCAGGCCCGAGCCGTGCAGCACGTGGTCCAGTTGGATCAAGGGCGGGACAAGAGCACGGCCGACGGGCCACGTGCGGGCCAACCCTTGACCGAGTTCGGCTTGGGTGTCCGTGAGCCCGGCCGCGAGCAACTTCCGCATCGGGCTGTGATCGAGAGAAGCGTTGAAGTCGCCTAGTGCTCTGACCGGGAAGGTTCGCCGGGTTGGCGGATCATTCCTGCTCGGAGGCAGCGGCGAGGTGACGGCGGCAGAAGTCGGCAGCCGTGAGGTGAGGCACGTGCAGTGCATCGCTGTAGAGCCGCATTTCACGAGCCGCTCGGTCCAGGTGCTGCCAGAAACTGAGTGGAAGGTCGAGGTCGTGACCGAGATCGACCAGGCAGTCGAAGGCGAGTGCCAGTTCGTTGTGCTCCAGGAACTCCAGCGTCGCTGAGAGATCGATGTCCGGCAGGCGTGTGAGGTGGGCTCGGGCGGCGTCGAGGTGGTCACGGGTCTGATTCCAGCTGGCCTGCAGAGCCTTGCGATCATCGGTCATGGCGCCAGTGTTGCTGGTGCCCTGATCGAGGTCACGCGACTTTCGCTGGTCGTCCGCCCCAGCGCAGGCCCTTCTCGCTGCGGATGCGAGCACGCTCCTTCCGCTGGGCGGCGAGGACGTCGGGGTGACGGGCATTTTTGTTGCGCCAGCGCAGGTAGGCGTGCAGGGCCCGGGTCTGGACGGTGTGGTTGCGGTGGTGGGAGTTGGCGACGGTGAACTGTCGTAGCGGCCCGAAGTGGGCCTCGATCGGGTTGGCCCAGGACGCGTAGGTCGGGGTGAAGCACAGCTCGACCCGGTTCTTCTTCGCCCAGCGCCGGATCTTGTCGCCTTTGTGGGCGGAGAGGTTGTCCAAGATGACGTAGATCGGGGCGCCGTCCGGGCGGGCAGCGCGGATCGACCTGAGTGCGGCCAGTGTGTTGCCAGCTCCCTTCCTGCGGCGGCTGACGCCCCAGAGGGTGTCGTCGCCGACGGAGTAGCAGCCGTGGAAGTATCGGACGCCGTGGGTGCGGTGGTAGGTGGCAGGGTGCCGTTCAGGATGACCGGCAGGGGCCCAGGACAGGCCGGCGGTGGGTCGGATGCCGAGCGGGCCGAACTCATCGAACGCGAAGACCCGGTCGGGGAAGCGGTCCAGGACGTGTTCGATGCGGTCGAGCTTGGTGTCGCGCTCGGGGTCCGGGGACTCCTTCCACGTCTTGGTGCGCTGGAAGGTGACGCCGCGGCGAGCGAGTAGGCAACGTAACGCCTCGCGGCCGATGCAGATGACGCGGCCTTGAACTTTCCGCAGGTAGGCGGCGAGTTTGCGGATGGACCAGCGGGTGAAGGGCTGGCCGAGCTTGGTCGGGCGAGTGATGGCCGTCTGGACGACGAAGTCCTCGTCGTCAGGACTGAGCAGGCGGGGACGGCCTCCCGCCCAGCGAGGGTCCAGGCAGGCCAGGCCGCTCTCGTTGAACCGGTGGATCACCTCCCGGACGGTGTCCTCGTCGGCCTGCACCAGCTGCGCAATCACTGGCACCCGGTTCCCGCCCGCCGAAGCCAGCAGCATCATCGCGCGTCGGTAGCGCACCGAACTGGTGCTGCCCCGGCGCACGATCTGCTGCAGCTTCTGCCCCTCCTGATCGGTCAGTCTGCGCACCCGCACAGGCTCAGCCACCGCACCTCCAGCAGTTGGATCGGACGTCACCGCACATCCAACCGCCGCCATCACCAACCCGGCGAACCTTCCCGGTCAGAGCACTAGAAATACGCTGTCCGGGTCGGCATGCCGGGCCAGGGTGGCAAGGGCGGTCATGTCCCGTGTCCAGCGCTGTGTGTCTCCGAGCGGGTAATAGGTATGAACAGCCACGAAATTCACCCTGCGTCCGCCAACCGAGACCTCGGCAGTGGTCTGGGGCCAAGCGGTATCCACATGCGTAACGCCGCCGTGAGACAGCGGGTGTCGTGAGTAGATCGAGGAGTCGTACTCCGCGTGGAGTTCTTGGTAGGGCATCACTCCACCAAGGCCTGCCTTGTCGAGTGCGCTCTCACCTCCCGACGACATCTGCTCCACAACCAGCACATCGATCCGCTCAGTGCGGACCAACGCCACCAGCGCGTACGCATCGACGCGGCCGCCATTGGCGTTGATGGTTACCACGCGCAAGTCAAGGGATTTCGGCGGCACATGCCTGCGCTCAGGTATGAACCGTGGTGCAAGCAGCACTACGTGGACGATCACCAGCGCCGCAACGACCGCCACGACCCATCGGGACCGCAGAGCAGGGACGGCGGCCGTCGCGGCCAGCACCAGCACACAGAGGACGGTCGAGTAGGGAAAGAGCACCATGGGTATCGCGAGCGGCGTTCCCGCGTCGAGTCCCGTCAGCCGAACGACGAGCAGAGCGGCGGGTGCGGCAATCGAGATGCCCCAGCCCAGCGACCCCCACGTTCGTCCGCGCCGACCGGATGACCGCCGATCCGAATCACGGGGGACGTCAGAGACCGTGCTTTCCATGGATTCCTACTCCTGGGTCTGCCCGGCGAGATGGTTCGTGATCACCGGTTCCCACCACGGCCGGCACTTCATCCATCCTCACCGGGTCCTCGACGGCTCCCCGGACCCGCGGGCGAGCCGGCAGTCCGGCCGCCCACGTCCTTGACACCGCTACGAGCCTGCGCCGTCCAGGTTGCGCACGACGGCTCACTTGTTACGGCTGGTAGACCTCCTCCATCGCGATGACCTCGTGCTTCGCGTTGACATCGAGGTAGAACTCGTGAGTTGCGAGCGCCTCCTTGTTCTCCACCAGCCAGCTCGAACTCACCGTTTCCGGGGTCGAGCTGGTCGAGGTCTCCTTGAAAACCCTGATGGACGCGTTGGAGTCGAGGGTGTACGACTCGGCCGGGCCGGGGGTGTACTCAATGTCCTCGATGACGCTCTCGTCCACCTTGCAGGTGTCCTGGGTTACGTGCACGGTGACGACGCCCTGGGTGGCCTCGACCGACTGCAGCCCGAAGAAGTTGTCGTAACCCGTCTTCACGGTGCACGCCTTCAAGATGTCGTCGGAGTCGCCGGGAACGCTCGTCGAGGCCGAGGGGGTGACGCCGGACGCGGCATCGGCCGAGGACGAACCATTCGCTGCCGCACTAGAGGTGGTACCGGACGATCCGCACGCGGTCGTGAGGAACGCGACGGCGAGGCCGATAACGACGGCGGTGGCTTGACGACGGTTGCTGGGCATACTACACCTTCTCAGTTTTCTATCTTTTCAGTGGCTGTGCCGGCGCCGCAGGAGAAATTGAACCAGAGCCAGGAATTGCTGCGTCGAATTCACGCGTGCACATAAACCGCGTGGCGCCAATCAGGCTTCAAGCGCCGGGCACTGCGCAAACAGTAGGTCAGCGCTGACGTCAGGGGCAAATGGAATTTGAGCGTCAAGCACATGCCGAGCATCCGACCAGACTTCCGCCAATTCCTTAAGATGACAGCCTCGTTCATGCTGCTGGGCGACGTCCAACCAGCGGATGCGGTGGCTCCACATGGACCCAGGAAAGAATATGCCTGCCAAAATGCCGACGGACTGACGGTCATAGTGACCTGCCGAGGACTCATCTGTTACCAAACGAGGACGGCTGCGCCTTCGTGTGTGGGACACCAGGGCCGGCACTGTCGAACTGGCCATCCCCGAGCTACGGCGGGGTAGTTACCTCCCGTACGGGCTGCTGGAACGCCACCGTCGGGCCGAACAGACTCTGATCTTGGTTGTGGCCACTGCCTACCTGCTGGGCGTGTCCACTCGCCGGGTGGGCTGGCTCGCCGAGCCCCTCGGCGTGACACAGCTGAACAAATCTCATGTCAGTGTGTCGCGGCATCTGGACGAGCAATTGGCCACGTTCCGCCGGCCGCTGGAGCCCACGGCCTGTCCGAGGTCCAGTCCGTCGTCTCCGAAGCCGACGCCCCGCAGCCGGCGTCTGAACGGCAAGTTCGAACGCTCCCACCGCATCGACGCTGAGGACTTCCACCGACTATTCGACGGCGTCATCATCGACGACGCCGAGGTCTTCAACGACAAACTGCGCGAGTGGGAGGACTGCTACGCCTCGTGCAGAATGCCACGACTCAGGTCTGATCGATCAACATCAGTGACGCACCGACAATGCCCGATAAAAGCGAATCAAATCCAGGCCCCTATTTCTGCGGATTCATACGCCGGTTGCACGAGGAGCTTTGCTCCATCGAGGTGAACATTCTCGCGGGCTAGCAGATCCGCGTCGGCCGACTCGACAACTTGCCGTAGCTTAGAATGCCAGGTGCGCGTTAGGGGCTTTCGTGGCTTCGTCGCCACGTGAGCAACCGCTACAGGAGAGGTTGCGTCTACCGTCTACGTCCGGGTCTCGATGGCGGTCAACGGTGAACACCAGCAAAAGCGTTTCCAGAAGCGTCAGTAGTCGTGGAATCACGAAACCCTGTGGAGCTGCCATCTCCCGGCGGGGCGAGCATTCGATGCTGCTCACCTTGCGTCGCACTTCCCTGCGTTGGCGATCCCACACCCTCGCGCAACAGGGCTTCGAGATACGACGAGCGTCGCGTCATGTCCGTCGCTGGCGGTAGTAGGCCGTCATGACTAGAAAATGGCCGCCAAGGAGGTGGCGCGCTCCTTCTGTTCTCTTGATCACGTATCAAACTAGCCTGACTGCGTCGGCGTTTTTGCCGGCGTAAGTTCAACCAAGAGAAAGGAACAAGTCGATGCCTACCATCACTACCTCGGATGGCGTTGAGATCTTCTACAAGGACTGGGGTACTGGTCAGCCGATCGTCTTCAGTCACGGTTGGCCCCTGTCGGCCGACGACTGGGACGCGCAGATGATGTTCTTTCTGCAGCACGGTTACCGGGTGATCGCCCACGACCGGCGCGGGCACGGCCGGTCGGAGCAGGTCAGCACGGGCAACGACATGGAGCACTGGGTCGAGGACCTTGCTGCGCTGACCGCGCACCTGGGCCTGAAGGACGCCATCCACATCGGGCACTCCACGGGTGGCGGCGAGGTCACCCGCTACGTCGCCCGCTACCAGGACCGAGTCGCCAAGGCAGTGCTCGTCGCCTCACTGACCCCGAACATGTACCAGTCCGACGACAACCCCGCGGGCCAGCCTCAGGAGTGGTTCGAGGCCATCAAGGACGGAACCCTCAACAGGCGCGCGGACTTCTTCCGCGAGGTGCCGGAAGGCCCGTTCTACGGGTTCAACCTCCCGGGAGCCGAGCGGTCCGAGGGGATCATCGCGAACTGGTGGCGGCAGGCCATGGCCGGCAGCATCCAGGCCCACTACGAGACCCCCAACACCTGGCTGGAGGACTACACCGAAGACCTCCAGAAGATCACCGTCCCCGTCCTGGTCATGCACGGTGAAGCCGACCAGGTCGTTCCCTTCGCCAGCTCCGTCCCGCGAGCAGTCGAACTGCTCAAGAACGGCACCCAGAAGACCTACCCGGGCTACCCCCACGGAATGCTCACCACCCACGCGGACGTCCTCAACGCCGACCTTCTCGCCTTCATCCAGTCCTGACACCACCCACACCACCGCTCAACATCAAAAACACCCCACACGGACGCTTTGCCACACGAAAACAGCGCAAACGCCCGTGACACCGGTTGGCCCTGACAACAACAGGGCCAACCGGCCGAAAACAACGTCCTACACGGACCGGCCCTGTCGGGCCGCACGGCTTCTTGACCTTGAAACCTGCAAACAGGTTGTGCCGCTGAAGACAACGCAGTTGCTGCTTCGCCGAGTTGCGACCTCTCAGGCAATCAGGGTGCACGGACCGGGGCCGAGTAGCGACGGACGGATTTCCGAATCCGTCTGGCTATCGCAGAGGAAGATGCAGGGGGCGTACGTGACCCAGGGACCACTCACTACGGAGGCCGGTGCTCCGGTCGCGGACAACCAGAACAGCGAGACCGCGGGCCCCGGGGGACCGGTCCTGGTCCAGGACCAGCAGCTGCTGGAGAAGCTCGCCCACTTCAACCGCGAGCGCATCCCGGAGCGCGTGGTGCACGCCCGCGGGGCGGGCGCCTACGGCACCTTCACGGTGACCGCCGACGTGACGAAGTACACGCGGGCGGCGTTCCTCTCCGAGGTCGGCAAGCAGACCGGGACCTTCCTGCGGTTCTCCACCGTCGCCGGCAACCTGGGTGCGGCGGACGCCGTGCGCGACCCGCGCGGCTGGGCGCTGAAGTTCTACACCGAGGAGGGCAATTACGACCTCGTCGGCAACAACACCCCGGTGTTCTTCATCAAGGACGCCATCAAGTTCCCCGACTTCATCCACACCCAGAAGCGCGACCCGTACACCGGCTCCCAGGAGGCGGACAACGTCTGGGACTTCTGGGGGCTGTCGCCCGAGTCGACGCACCAGGTGACCTGGCTGTTCGGTGACCGCGGCATCCCGGCGAGCTACCGCCACATGAACGGCTACGGCTCGCACACCTACCAGTGGAACAACGAGGCCGGCGAGGTCTTCTGGGTCAAGTACCACTTCAAGACCGACCAGGGCATCCAGAACCTCACCCAGGAGGAGGCCAACCGGCTCGCCGGTGAGGACCCGGACTCCCACCAGCGCGACCTGCGCGAGGCCATCGAGCGCGGCGAGTTCCCGAGCTGGACCGTGCAGGTGCAGATCATGCCCGCGGCCGAGGCGGCGGCCTACCGCTTCAACCCGTTCGACCTCACCAAGGTGTGGCCGCACGAGGACTACCCGCCGATCGAGATCGGCAGGCTGGAGCTCAACCGCAACCCGCAGAACATCTTCGCCGAGGTCGAGCAGTCGATCTTCTCCCCGGCGCACTTCGTGCCCGGCATCGGCCCGTCCCCGGACAAGATGCTGCAGGGCCGGCTCTTCGCCTACGGCGACGCCCACCGCTACCGCGTCGGCATCAACGCCGACCACCTGCCGGTGAACCGCCCGCACGCGACCGAGGCGCGCACCCACGGCCGCGACGGCGCGCTCTACGACGGCCGCCACGGCGGGGCCAGGAACTACGAGCCGAACAGCTTCGGCGGCCCGGCGCAGACCGGCCGTCCCCTGTGGTCGGCCACCGCGGTCGCCGGGTACACCGGCAACCACGAGACGCCCTCGCACGCCGAGGACGACGACTTCGTGCAGGCCGGCAACCTCTACCGGCTGATGTCGCAGGAGGAGAAGGAGCGCCTGGTCGCCAACCTCTCCGGATTCATCGCCAAGGTGTCGCGCGACGACATCGCCGAGCGCGCGATCGGCAACTTCCGCCGTGCCGACGAGGACTTCAGCAAACGGCTGGAGGCCGCGGTGCGGGCCCTTCGGGGCTGACCGGGGCTCGTCCCCGCAAGACCCGGAGGGGGTCGGGAGCGTCCAGGCCCCGGCCCCCTCCGCCTGCGTTACGGGCCGGTCAGCCGGCCAGGGCCTGAGCCCGGTGAAGCGTTCCACGCTTCTGCGGCTGATACGGTCCCCTGCCGCATCCGGCGCCCGCGGTGCCGCGTGTCCTGGGCATCGACGAGTTCGCCCTGCGCGAGGGCCACGTCTAAGCGACGATCCTCGTTCCCATCGAGACCCGCCGCGCAATCGATCTGCTGCCCGACCGCACGGTCGAAACCGTTGCAGACAAAGGACCTCAGCTGGTTCCCGCTCGATGTTGCCGGACCAGTGTGGTGACGCCTGCTGAATTCCGCTGCCTCTCCGAGCTTGACCAGTAATTCCCGCATATGTCCTTCATGCGCCTGCGGGTCCGGGTGGACTCGACCGCCAGGGATGACGAGCTTCCATACCTGGATCGGCTCGAGCGTCCATGAGAGTGACAGGCGCACCATTCCGTTCCAGGGGTGCGGCGCCACCGGGTCAAACTGACTCTCCTGCGGCTCCACCTGGCGCACGCCGTCGGGTCCGATCCGGAGTACCTGGATGATCGGCAGCATGAGCTCCAGACCGGGCCGTCGCTGACCGGACTCCGGCTGCGGCAGGGTGCTCGCGGAGATGCCGGTTGCCCCGGCAAGTGCTGTGAGCGCGTCAGACCGCTGCGCAACCCATGGCGACGTAGCTGAGCGCCTGCTTCAGACAGAGCCCGAGTGATCGTTTCGGAACTTCCATTCCCAGAAACGGCAACATCGGTTGTCCGGTGCATGGATGCCCTCCGAGAGTGGCACCCCGCGCTCTTAGCGGAGGCGTTGCGCATGCGGTGCGACTCGCTCGCCGTCGAAGCACAGGGGCCGTTGCCATATCCATCACTGGGCAGTCGAGGGAGACCCGAATGAGCAGTTGGCGAGATGACGGTTGGCAGTGGCCCCTGGACAGGCCACGCGAGTAGGGACCGGGGGTGATCCCGGGCCTGAAGTGCTGCTGAGCTGAGGCGGCGAGGCGGCAGGATCGCGCCGGCAAGACCGGAGCAGGCCTTGCGGCTCTCGAGCCGTCGAGGCTCCTCGATCCCTGACCTCACCTCCTCCGTCGTTGGTGAGTCCACTCAGGATCCTTCAGACCCTGATTTCGGCCCTGCCACTGCACACACTGGCGCAGGTCTCGCGTCAGACAGATCAAGAGAGGAATTTCCATGACATCTACCATCCCAGCAACGATCCTCGAAAAGGCCGAGGCGGAGGAGATGTATGAGTTCGAAGAGGGCGTCCCCGAGCCTGATCGGTCGCGTTGGGGGATGGACTCCATGCGACTGGGCGGTGGAGTCGTCCTGGCAATGCGGGACGACATAAGTGACTACTGGAGCAAGGCGCTGGGATTTGGCTTCGACGAGCCCGTCACGCCTCCACTGATGGAGGAAGTCATCGACTTCTACCAGGAGCGGGGCATCCGTGAGGCCACGATACAAATCGCGCCGTCGGTCATCCCGGAAGACTGGCCGGACATATGCGAGAAACTCGGCATCGCGCGTGGGCCGGTGATCCGCAAGCTCGGTGCCGATATCGACGCGGCTGTGACCGCCAGTTCACATGCCAGGATCGGCGAGGGTTTGTCCGTTGGTCCGGTGACCCTCGACGAGGCCGCGGAGTGGGCCGAGGTCATGCCCCGGGCGATGGGTATGCCGGCGCAGGGTATGCAGCAGATGGCAGCCGCCTCTGTCGGTCGCTCCGGTTGGTACCCCTTCGCTGTTCGAGAGGCAGGTTCCATCGTTGCCACTGCGACCCTGCGCGTACAGGGTGAGGTGGGCAGCCTCTTCGCTGGATGCACTCTGCCCGAGGCTCGCAAGCGCGGCGCTCAGTCAGCGCTGATCGCGGCACGGGTCGATGCCGCCCGTGAGGCGGGATGCCGACTGCTTGTCGTGGAGACCTTCGACGAGCCGCCGGGCACGCACAACTCCTCGTACCACAACCTGATCCGTGCCGGATTCACCCTGCGTTATCCGCGCCCGAACTGGATCTGGCGCAACCCAGGAGCAGCCTCCCAGTGAGGCTGAGGAACTGGTGAATGGCTGGAGGGGACGGGCTGCGCTCGCTGCCGCACCTCTGTCATGGCCCGTACAGGCCGCACGCCGGCACTCACCAGTTCTTCCGACAGGTGGTGCGGTCCCCGCGCTCTGCGAGAGGGGACCGCACCTCGGCGATGCGGGTGAGCATGGAACGCTCCATCCCCATGCCGGACCAGCAGGCTGGCGCGTGATCGGTGTGCGCGAACGTCGCGAGAAGTCGGTCGACAGCACGAGACCGTTGGACTACCTGTTCGCCGCCTCAAAATTTCTGTCGCGGACGGAAACTTTTCGGGTCCTCACAGCATCGTGGGGGCATGAGAAGCGGCAACCACAGACTGGAGCGCCGGGGGCGCCGACCGCGGTGTCGGGGGTTAAGCACAAACCCTCACCGTGAACGGTGTGAATTGGCTCTGGCGCGCCTGATCAGGGTTGTGCAGAGCGATCGTGGTACAGGTTTCGCATGCACGGTTGGGGGTCTGGCCCCGTCGCCGGGTCGGGCCTTCTCAGGTGTCCACCAGTTGATTCTGACTTGACGGTTTGTTACTTACCCATCGATCGCCTGAGCCCGGTGATTCACAAATAATCGTGTGCCTTGTCGTTGAATACCCGTACACCAAGAGAGAGGAACAAGTCGATGCCTACCATCACTACCTCGGATGGCGTTGAGATCTTCTACAAGGACTGGGGTACTGGTCAGCCGATCGTCTTCAGTCACGGTTGGCCCCTGTCGGCCGACGACTGGGACGCGCAGATGATGTTCTTTCTGCAGCACGGTTACCGGGTGATCGCCCACGACCGGCGCGGGCACGGCCGGTCGGAGCAGGTCAGCACGGGCAACGACATGGAGCACTGGGTCGAGGACCTTGCTGCGCTGACCGCGCACCTGGGCCTGAAGGACGCCATCCACATCGGGCACTCCACGGGTGGCGGCGAGGTCACCCGCTACGTCGCCCGCTACCAGGACCGAGTCGCCAAGGCAGTGCTCGTCGCCTCACTGACCCCGAACATGTACCAGTCCGACGACAACCCCGCGGGCCAGCCTCAGGAGTGGTTCGAGGCCATCAAGGACGGAACCCTCAACAGGCGCGCGGACTTCTTCCGCGAGGTGCCGGAAGGCCCGTTCTACGGGTTCAACCTCCCGGGAGCCGAGCGGTCCGAGGGGATCATCGCGAACTGGTGGCGGCAGGCCATGGCCGGCAGCATCCAGGCCCACTACGAGACCCCCAACACCTGGCTGGAGGACTACACCGAAGACCTCCAGAAGATCACCGTCCCCGTCCTGGTCATGCACGGTGAAGCCGACCAGGTCGTTCCCTTCGCCAGCTCCGTCCCGCGAGCAGTCGAACTGCTCAAGAACGGCACCCAGAAGACCTACCCGGGCTACCCCCACGGAATGCTCACCACCCACGCGGACGTCCTCAACGCCGACCTCCTCGCCTTCATCCAGTCCTGACACCACCCACACCACCGCTCAACATCAAAAACACCCCACACGGACGCTTCGCCACACGAAAACAGCGCAAACGCCCGTGACACCGGTTGGCCCTGACAACAACAGGGCCAACCGGCTAGAACTCGAAGTAGCCGTATCACCACTATCCATGGGGTAGTGAATCTCTCCCAGGATGAGATCCGGATTTTCCTGACTACCTACGACCCTGGCTTTACCAGCGGTTGGAGGAAGTTTTTGAAATCTGTGGGCGCCGAACAGAAGGATGCAAGCCACATGTCCGATCTTTTTCTCGCGACAGCCAGTCGCGACATCTGCGACCGGAGCGGATCTCAGATCACCCGAAACGCCACTGACTATGCAAAGATGCTCATGTCACTGCGCATCCCACCCCGGCCCATGCCTCAGGCCCAGCAGATTCTTCACCGGTGGAGTCGCGCAAACCTATTCCCGTACGTAACGAATCTCAATCTGTCCCCATATGGCGGAGAACGCAGCTTCCGCTTCGACGCGTACGGATACAAACTGGGCGACATGCTCTATGTGAATCAGTACTGTGATGCGGTAACCGGCCTCACTGATAAAGAGTGCGAACCGGATGCCGTGATCGCTCACTTCGTGCTTTCCGGCTCGATCGGATTCGAGAGTGGCGGCCACGCGGTCAGTGTCCGACCTGGGCAGATGTGCGTACGGGACATCAGGCACCAGCGCTTCTGGGTAGAGCCGGGAACGGTGACGCGATGGATGACGGTGCCACGGCCCATGGTCGTCAATCATCTACGCGATGACAAAATGCCGAATCCCGCGGTGGTCTGCAACTCGTCCCCCGAGGCAAAATTTCTGATCTCGTATTTGGAGGCAGTCAAGGCCCAGGACCACAAACTCCTGTCACCCGCCGGCACGCGCGCGATCGAACAGGCTGCCGTAACGCTGCTGTCAGGACTCGTCGCGGGCATTTCGCCGCATGAATCACAGGAATTTCGAAGTGCAACCCTGGGAGCGGCTCGAAGGTTCATCGATCTGAAAGTGGCGGATCATGATCTTACCCCCGCCTCTATCGCGCATGGCATCGGCGTATCAGTGAGGACCCTGCACCGCTCCTTCGCTGCCGCCGACGATACTGTTATGGGATATCTTCGGCGACGTAGAATGCACGAGGCTCATGCCGAGCTACTCAGGACTCGCGGAGCAGTGACGGTCGCAGACCTTGCCGCGAAATGGAATTTCTCGGACTCAAGTCACTTCATTCGCCAGTTCAAGGACCTGTACGGCACCACGCCTGCGGCCTACTTGAGAAATCTGTGAACAATTCCGATAGATTCTGTCGGGCGGCGCAGAATGCACATGCTTGTCCTGTGCTGCTTGACGGCACCCGATCACACCCGGGCGTCACCCCAAGGGCACCATCAACTCCGCGGCACGACGGGCGATGATGTATGCCCCGCGTTCATTCGAAACGGCCTCAGCCTTTGCAGCCGCGGCCCTGACGACATCTGAAGGCGCGCCTCGCGCGTGCAGCACCTTTGCCCGGAGCAGGAGACGCAAGCCTTCGGTGAACCGCTCGTCATGGACATCGGACAGGCATTCGGAACGGTCGAGGGCGGCGTCGGCCTCGTCCGGCATGTCGGCTGCCAGGAACATCTCGGCGAGTAGGGCGAGGTACTGGGTGACGCCGTACAGCGGTGGATCAAGCATTGTCGTGACGATGACATGTTCGGCCTCGGCTGCGGCGCCGGCCGGATCGTCACCGGTCATTGCGCGCGCCCAGCACCGGCTCACCCGCAGATAGGAGTCGACGTTGACGAAGAAGTGGTCGGGGTCCGCCGTTCGCCATCGCTCCGTGATACGCATCCCCCAAGCCGCGTCGCCGGCCCACTGAGCGGCATCGGCAGCCCAGTGGGCCCAGACCGAAATCGCGTACGGGTCGTCGCCCGCAGCGTCCTCCACTGCGCTCAGCAGAGCTCTCGCGGCGTCGACGTCTCCGTGCACCGTGATCATCAGCGCCCGGAACATCGGTGCGAACATCCGCAGATCGCGCCGCAATGGGTTTTCCTGTCGCCATTGAGCGTCTTCGAGTACGGTCCAGTCGTCATCATTCATGTACCGCAGTCCCGCGCCGGCGTCACCCTGCTCGAACGCATACAGGCCATTGAGCTGCCGGGCGTATGCGCGCGCCGTTCGATCGGCGGATCCCTCGCCCTCCTCGACCAGTCGTCGCGCGAGGGCGTTCGTCTCGGGCTGATGGTGGCTGAACGCGGCAACGACCCGCATGAACAGGAAGTCAGCGGCCTCGCCCTCCCGGCCAAGACTGCGCGCCAAATGCTCGGCGCGCGCCAGAAGATCCGCGTAGGACCCGCTGAACCCTGATTGCCTCCAGAAGACGGTGGCCAGTAGCGCTACAGCTGCCAGTTCCACCTCTGCCGAACCGGCCGCTCTGGCCATTCGGACGGCGGACTGCAACTGACGCTCGGCGGCCTCGAACGCGGACTTGGTTGCTGCACGGCGGCCCGCACGCAGCAGTGCGCTAGCGGTTCGGGAAGGCTCAGCAAGGGGCCCGGCAGCCCACAAATGGTAGGCGAGGCGCTCTGTAACCGAGTCGTCAGCAATGATTCCGGCGTCGAGCGCGTCCGCGATACGAAGGTGCGACGCGCCAGCCAGTCTGGGCGGTATGACAGCGGCCACCGCTTCGCGGACCAGGTCGTGCGGGAAACGGACCGAAAACGGGTCTCCCGGCACGGGCTCCAGCACACCGAGCGCCGTCAAGGGCTCAAGTCGGGCGAGGCAGGTCGGGGCGTCGACAGCCGCGACGTGCGCGAGCAACCTGACGCTGACGTCGCGCCCCACGAGCGCGGCGGTCTGCAACAACCATCGCACCTCGTTGCTGAGGTCGGCGGTCCGGCTACGCACGATGTCTCGAATGCTGCACGGCACACCGGCCCCGCCGGCCGACGCGGCAGTTATGCCACCAGCCGACGCCAGTAGCCGCGAAAGCTCCCGGACGAAGAACGGATTGCCGGCAGTTCGCGCATAGATGCTGTGAAGGGCGCCGAACTCGGGTTCCTTGCCTGTCTCCTGCCGGACAAGCTCGGCCACTTCGTCCTCGCCCAGCGGGCCAAGACGGATCCGGTGGTGGCCGGGGGCACGGCTCACCGTGGCGAGGAACTGGGACAACTCTGTTCCCGGTACGGGCGCGCGGTCCCGAAGGGCACCGACCACCACGGCACCGCGGGGCAATCGCATCGACAAGTGGCCGAGCAATTGCAGGGAAGCCACGTCGGCCCACTGGAGATCATCGACAACGAGGACCACAGGCCTCCGGGCCAGGGTTCGGCTGACCAGGGCGACAACCTGCTCGAACAAACGGAAGCGTGCGCCGCCGTCAGGCGGGACCGTCAATCCGCCATAATCCCGTGCAGTTTCCACGAGCTGACCAAGTTCGCCAGTGAGCCATGCTGCTCGCTCTTCGGCAGGCAGGCTGTCAAAGATCGCGCGGACCATGTTCACCCATGGCCACATGGACGGTGTCCCGTCGCCTTCAAGACACATGCCCCACACCACGAGCGCGCCCCAACGCTCCGACTCGGCAGTCATCTCCTTCAGCAGGCGAGTCTTTCCCACGCCTGGCTCCCCGTCGACAACCACCACGCTCGTCTCACCGGCAAGGGCGGAGCGCACGACGTTCGCCAGCACGCTGAGCTCTTCTGCACGGCCTACGAATCCTGCGGCAACCTTGTCGGGTGCACCGGAGGGTTCGCCGATCCCATTCGCCGTGACATCCGGTGCCGGGCTCTCGATCAAGACTCGTTGTTGCGCGGTGCACAACGCCGGCCCAGGATCTACGCCGAGCTCGTCACCGAGCCGGGCGCAAACCGTCCGCACTCTCTCAAGCGCCTCAGCTCGATGCCCGGCTGCACCCAGATTGTTGACGAGGGCGGCGTGCACATCCTCATCCAACGGTGCCATTGACGCTGCCAGACGCAACGCCGACAAGACCCGCTGCGGCTGTCCCATCCGCACTGCAAGATCACCTGCCGCCACGCACGCCTGGAGGAACTCACCCTGCAACGCGATGAAAAGCGGTAGCGATCCGAGACCCACCCCGTCCCCAGCCGAGCCACGCCACAACACCAGTGCCTCGACCAGACTGTTCAGCGCTGCCTGATACTGCCGCCCCGAGACGGCCAGACGAGCAGTTTTGACATGCTCGCGGAAATCAATCAGATCAAGCCCGCTGTTCCGACTCTCGAACAGGTAGCCGTCGCCGCGCCGCAACAGGTACGAACCCGTTGCGCGGGCCGGCAGATCCGGCTCCAATACCCGGCGCAGCGCACCTACATACTTGTGAATCACATTCAGTGCACTGACTGGGGGTCGGTCGTCCCAGATCAGATCGATCAGTTGGGTTCGACTGACCGGCTGGTCCGCCCTGGCCAGGAGCACCGCCAGGAGAACTCCTTGCTGTCTAGGACCCGGATCCAGCTCGACTTCCCCTCGCCACAGTCGCAACGGACCCAAGATCTGAAGACGCAAGGAACGGTTGCCGACCTGCGGTTCCGAAGCAGCATCGGACAACATGACCACGCCCAACCGCTCCCGATGCTTGGCAAGTTCGGGCTTCAATCTCTACCACCAGTCATGGTCGGCCGACTGCGTCAGTCCACAGAGAACGGAGACGATGGCTTGGCCGACACCAGCGGCCGATGCCGGATTCTGCCCCGTGACCAGGCGCCCGTCCACCACTACGTGGGGGCGGAATTCAGGTGCTGCGCTGTACCTCGCGCCACGCTCTTCCAGCCGGCTTTGCAACAGGAAGGGGATCACGTTCCCCAGGCCGATGGAGAGTTCCTCCTCGTTGCTGAAGGCAGCCACCTGCCTGCCGGCGACCAGGTACGATCCGTCGGACAGAGCGGTGTTCACCAGCCCTGCCACACCGTGGCCCACTGCTCCCACAACGCCACCTGCCTCGTAAATACGCCGAGCCACATCCATCAGAACCGGGTTTTGGGGGAAGTCCCACATGCCGCCATAGCCCCCTGCATAGAGAATCGCGTCGTAGTTGCCAGGAATCACGTCATCCGGAGTCATCGCGTTCGCCAACTGCTGGGTGATTGACGCGTCATTCAAGAATTTCATTTGGACGGGATCGGTGACGTCAGTGCAGTCCGGATAAGGGCGGCCCCCTTGCGGTGATACGAGGTTCACCCCGAATCCAGCAGCGGTGAAAATTCTCCATGGATGAGCCGCATCGGCGACATGGAAACCAGTCAACCGTCCGGTTCCTCCCAGTTCGGTGTGACTCGTCAGGACTAACAAAACATGACGCATGGCAGACAAAATCTCCGCGCTAGGGGCCGGCACTCCGCTATCAGACGATGGTTAACGCGACCTCCTACCCGTAGGAGGTCTCCCTGTTCAGGGCGCAGACGCGCCGACTGTCTGTTGGGGGCAGACGGCAGTCGCCGTGTGCCGATCAGCCCCGACCGGAGCGCATCCGCCAAGCCGTTGGCCACCGTAGACCCTGCTGATCATCCCCTGTGGGCGATCTGTCGACGCCGGCGTCACGCCCGGTCTTGCGACCGGCAAGGAATGTCCGGGGCGCACGACCGCTGGCGGCCGCGCGTAACGACGGCAACGAGACCGAAGCCGACTGCGGCCACATCGGAGGCCGCGTTCCTGGTCGCGGACGCAAGCGGCCGGCAGATGGCGATCCGGCTCGGCGTCGCCGGCGCAGTGGCAGTCGCGGTCCCGAACTCATCCGGTACCAGTGGGGCGAGGCGCCGGTGGTCGGCAATGCGATACCGGGGTGCACCGCGGTGGCTTCCAGGACGCTGGAGGCGTTCGGCAGATACCAGGGGCCCCTGGTACCACGCGACGAGTGCAGCCGGCCCGGCCGCGAAGTCGGACCGGATCCGGTGCAGACGCCGCCACCCGGTCCGATGCCTAGCACCGACTTCCCCAGGGCGGTCAGGTCGACCAGAGCGTCGATCGCCTCGGAGTCGGGATGGACCTCGTCCGGCCAGTCGGCGGCAACGGACAGGACGCCCGAATACGCCGCCGGGTAGCCATCGGCAGCCTGTGCTTGCCCATCGGCGGCAGGTCGCGCCACGATCAACGGCGCCCCCGTGGCCTTGTGGACGATTTTTGCCAAAGCCTTCCTGGGCGTCGAAGTGGTCACGGGCACGTCGATGGTCTGGGCGTGGGCCCTGACGGCCGAATCGATGCCCCGGACGATGCCATACGCCGTCGCGGCCCCCGTGTCGTCGGTGACGGCCAGCGAGTAGATCCGCCCTCTGGGAGCGATGCACGGGCTGGCCTTGACCACTTCTCGGGCTCCTCACATGATTACGTCTCGCAAGAAATTAGTACAGGAGGACTCCGCACGGAGCATGGAATGTGCGCGCCAATGGATTCCGGAGACTGGGGCACGGAAATTCTACGCCTTCTCTTTCCGGGGTTGTTGGATACGAAGTCACCACTGTAAGAAAGACGAAGGATCCAGCCTGCCCCAGGCCTGCACGGCCCGCGTTCAAGGTGTGGAACGTCTTGCAAAAGTCCCCGGGCTCTGCCAAGCCTCGTTGCCGTTTCCGGGAATAGGCCAGTCGGCGACTACGTTGTGACGTCATGGAGAATTCAGACGCAATGGGCCAGGCGCTGGCAGAAGTGGGCCCTCAGTTGCGGCGGCACCGTGTCCGCTGCGGCGTGACTCTCACGGCACTCGCCGAGGCAACCGGCATCTCCAAGAGCACCCTCTCCCGCCTAGAGTCGGGCCAGCGGCGCCCCGGTCTGGAACTGTTGCTACCCATCATCCATGCACTCCGGATCAGCATGGACGACGTGGTCCAAGTGGTCCCTCCCGAGGGAGCGTTCAACCGCTTGAAACCGCACTCCTGGAACGGGATGGTACGTATGCCGCTCACCCGGGAGATCGGCCCGATCCAGGCGTGGAAGCTCGTGATACCGGCAGGCCGGACCGAGCCAGATCCGCAGAGTCACGAGGGGCACATGTGGATGTACGTGCTGTCCGGCCGCATGCGTCTCGTCCTCGGAGACAAGGATCTGCAGATCAGAGTCGGTGAGTCAGCCGAGTTCTGCACACGGCTGCCGCACTGGTTCGGCAACAGTGAGCCGGAGCCAGCCGAAGTCATCTGCATGTTCGGGCGCCAGGGCGAGCAGGTACGGCCCCGTGTGATACCCACCGCCGGCTCTGGACGTCACCCGGCGGTTGCCGTGGCCGCAGCGATCCCAACCGAGCCGGCTGGCGATGCCTCCCCGTAGATGCCTCGTGCCACGGACGGCTTAGAAGCGTAGTCGAGCACACGAGTCGGTTACTGAGCGTCTCAACGGCGCTGCTCGAGGGTGATACTGCCGCAGGGCAGAAACAGGATGGACCCACGCGCGACCCATGGTGGAGGCCCGGGACTTTCCACCACTAAAGAAGAAGGGCACTTGCCGACGAAAATGAGAAGTCGGGTCAAAACGACCGACAGCAGCATCGGTAGATACCTTCATGGTCACGACGGGCCACTGATGCAAATTCCTCGAAATCCATACTTGCAATGTTCAGGTTTCCATGCATGGAATGGACTATATGCGGAACAACCCTACACTCCCGACCGAACGCCATCGCTTCCGCATATTCTTTGTCGTCGGCAAAATCTTCTCGAGTGACTGTACTTACCGCCAGCAATGCGTGGTGACTGGCATGCATCGCCAGGGAGTCGGCCAAAAAGAATACCGGCAGGCACCCTTTAAGTGATTCGTCTGCCGAAACTGCGGCCAGTACCTCATCTACACCCACACCCTGCCAAGCAGGATCGTCTACAATCCAAGTAGGCGATCCTGACTCAGAATGTTCAGCCAGAGTCGCCTTGATGAGCAGCCATGCGTGTTCGTCGCTATAGTCACTCCTGATGACTACAGGATCGAACTCGTTGCGATCGGCACTATTTGAAAAGACCCTCACTTTTTGCGCCATCTGCCTTCGCTTCCGCTCGACCAAAAGCTTTTTCAATATCCGCTGCCGACTGTGTGAACGCGCCCTCACCGTGAGGCCCGTTCCGGTCCCTTGGCCGAGTCACTGGTTCTGACTGCCGCCGTTAAAGGGATCTTCGAAGACGTTTTACGCACGGGACATGTACGTCATAGTACCCCCGCTACAGAGGCAAGCCGGGAGCGATGCGTTTTCTCCCGTTGTTTTATCGCGTGATGCGGGCGGGCTTGATCTGGGGTGTTGTCGGCACCGTTGTCGCTTCCCACTCGGCGACCAGTCGTACGTTTGACGCGACGAAGCATTGTAAGTCGTGTGACCCCGTGTCAAACTTCCGGGGTCGACGTGCCGTTCCCGTCGTGCAGGCAGCGATGCCACGGCCGTGCAGGTTAGGTGTCAGGCTGTCTCGGTCGTGCTCTCCGCTCGGTACTTTTCCGTCACGGTAACGAATTCAGCCACCGCGGCTGTGAACTCGGAAGGTTGCTCAAGGTGTCCGTAGTGACCGCTGTCCAGCAGCTCGACCAGGGTGGCATCAGGGAGTTCGGCGATCATCTCCTCAGCCCAGCGCGGCGAGCAGATGAAGTCATGCGTACCAACGATCACCAATGTGGGGGTACGCATTTCGCCCAGTCGGCCCCGGTGATCGAACGACAAGCCATTTACGTTGTGGACCAGCACGGTCTCGGTCATCGCCGCGAACTCCTCTTCGCGACCCCAGTAGTCCTTGAAATACGCAGGCAACAGCTTGCGAAACCGTGCGGTCCGCAGCTCGTCCGTGGGATTTTCCGGCAATGGCTCGTCCCAGGCCGCACGCACCATCGCAAGGCCGGGGTGGCCCGGGAAGCGGACAGATAGGTTTTCGAGCCTGGCGGTCGCCTCCGCCAGCAGTTCCATGGTGTTGTGTGCCATGGAACTGTGAAGGATGACTCCGGCCAGCCGGTCACGATGCGTCAGCGCATACCCCTGCGCGAAGAAGCCACCCGCGGAGTGACCGAGCACGTAGACCTGGGGGACGCCCAAGTGCTCCACGACCGCGTGCACGAAGCGGACGTACACCTCCATGGTGTAGCCGTCCGGGTGGCTGGGCAACCTGCTGTGACCGGTGGTCCCCACCTGGGTCGGGTACACCATCGTCATCCGTTCCTCCAGGGAAGGAAGCCGGAAATAGCCGCCGTCGATGCCCGGCCCGCCGGTGAGCGCCAAGCACACAGGGCCGGCCACTCCGCGCACCTCGTACTTCTGGGGTACGCCGTCGACGTCAATGACGTGGTGGCCTGGGGACAGTGCGTTCATGTTCCGTTCCTTGTTGCTGATGTGAAGCTCTATAAGGGTTTGAGCGACGGCGATATCCGTCCAGAGCCCCGACGACGAGCCGCCCGCATCCTGCGGCGCGGGATGCGGGCGGTGATCAGTACGGACCGGGCGCCGCGTCCACGGACTTCGCGCAGGATGCAACCTGCGAACGGGCCGGCGGCTTCGCCTTTCGCCCGCATGGGGACGGTGGCGCCGATGGCGCCGTCCTCGAAAACCGCGAAGGGCTCCCTGCCGGGGTGAGCCCAGCGGACGGCCATGTCCTGCATGCCCTGGTACGGCGCCCCATCGCCCGTGGCATGAACTCGGCCTGATGGTTGTATCCGAGCGAGGGGCCGGCAAAGGTGGGCAGATGCCTATGGAGATGGAATTTATCAACGGAGGTCAGTCACGCCCGCCACAGAACGCACAGGCGCCTATTCGGTGGAGTGGTTGTCGCTGTACATCGGCTTCCAGGAGGCCGTCTCACCTTCCAGGCCGGTTGTGCTGAAGCGGGCGTGTAGTTCATCCAGCTGTTCCGGAGTGGGCCGGCTTCCCAGCTTTCCCATCTCGACGAACATTTCCTCGTTCCCCGCAGGTGACGATACGAACAAAGCCCGCCCGCCCGTCGCAGTGGTGAACGTGTGCTGACTCCCCTTCGGCACAACGATCACGGTCCCTGGCCCACCAGAGAATGTCGCTTCACCCACGCGAAAATCGTACTGACCCTCCAGCACGTAGATTATCTTCATGAAATCGTGGTGGGCGTGCGGAGGATTCTCGGTGATCACATCGTGGGTGAAGACGAACACCCCCAGAGCATCTTCGACATCCTTGCCGCGAACCAGCACCTCCAGCCAGTGCTTCCCACCAGTCTCGACGCGTGTGCCCTCCCCCGGCCCGACGCTCCAGCCGTCTTCTCCCCAGATACCCACTGACTCCTCCTCCTGCCCTACCACTCCGGATGATCCCGAAGCAGCCAAATACGACTTCACGATCCACTGGCACACGCGATATGCGCCGGTCATCCACGGGCAGCGTGCACGAACCCCGCAGATGCTGCCAAGCCGCGTTGCGGTTTCTGGGAAAAGTCCAGCAACGCGCTGCATGATGACCCGGGCGAAGCGGCGTGTACCTGCTCGCCTTCCAAAGCGCCTCCAACAGGATGCCCCGTCACAGACTCACGGGCACGTATTGCAGATCGTCGCGGCAGACGTGAGACGTCGCTTTAGCGTCTTCGCCGAGCAGACGATACGAATGGAACATCCCGCAAAGACACGATGTAAGCACTGCAGGAACCAGTGCCGGCTATCGGGCCGGCGATCGCAGGGCCGCCTGCGAGGGTCATCGCTGCGCGAGAGAGGAATCCGACGCCCTTGAGGCTTTTCCAACCTGGTTGCGTAGCACGTCGGTTGGCTGAACGCCGCGTTGAGAGCTCGTAACACGATCTTGCGGGCTGGTGCAGGTCAGCCGTGACCGGTCTGACGATTGAGCCGTTCGTGAGGGCGCGAGCGTCAAGCGGTGGGTCGTGGACGACGAGTTGTGGGCGCTGATCGGGCCGATGCTGCCGCCCTGGCCCGAGGGTTCGCCCGGCCCCAAGCCAGTACCCGACCGGCTGTGCCTACAGGGCATCCTCTTCGTGCTCTACACCGGGATCCCGTGGCAGCAGCTGCCGTTGGAGCTCGGCTTTGGCTCCGGGCAGACCTGCTGGAGGCGTCTGGAGCGATGGCGGGAAGCTGGGGTCTTCGACCGGCTGCACCGGATCCTGCTGTCGGAGCTGAACGCGGCCGGCGAACTGGACTGGAGTCGCGCGTGCGTGGATGCCTCTCACGTGCGCGCGAAAAAGGGGGTGCCGCGACGGCTCCCTCGCCGGTCGATCGCCGCAAGACCGGCAGCAAGCACCACCTGATCACCGACGGCGGCGGCATCCCGCTCAACGTCATCACCACCGCAGCCAACATCAACGACGTCACCCAGACCCTCGCCCTGGTCGACGGCATCCCACCGGTCGCAGGCCGGGTCGGCCACCCCCGCAAACGCCCAGAAGCTCTGCTCGGCGACAAGGGCTACGACAGCAACCCCAACCGCAAGGAACTGCGAAGGCGCGGGATCCTGCCAGTCATCTCCCGCAGGTGTCAGCCGGACATCCACGGCCTGGGAAAGCTCCGCTACGTCGTTGAGCAGACCTTCGCCCTGCTGCACCAGTTCAAGCGCCTCGCCGTCCGCTGGGAACGTCGCCTCGACCTCCACGATGCCTTCATCTCACTGGCCTGCTCCCTCATCTGCTGGAGAAGGCTCAAGAGACTGATGCCACCGAAACCTCAGCCCATCCGCTGATCGGACATCCTCACGCCACCACCCGGAACAGAACTGATGAAGTGCCGGCCTCCGAGCACGACCGTCCAACCGAAAGCGTCGGAGGCCACCGGAACGTTCAGTTGCCACCCATTGGCAAAGCGGACCCTCAGCGCGCCCGAATCGTCGGCACGGACCTCAGCTACCACTTGGTCGAGCAGTTGCGTGACCCTGTCCAGGTTGATCCGCGCCGACGCGTGGACGGGATAGGTTTCTGTGCCAGCAGTCAGCTCGGCTGGACTATGCACCTCGATCCCGTTCGAACCGATGTGCAGCTGCACCGTGCCACCGACGGTCACCTCGCTGACGCCCACACCGCGGATTGCACGGACGTCCCAACCGTCCACGAGACGATCGATCCCGTTCTCCATAGGGCAAGGCTACGGAGCCGGCCGGCCCGAGCGGCGCAGTGGGGGCTCCCGAATCTTCCGAGGACAGGCTGGGACCCCAACCGAGCGGCCCTCAACGCTTCAGCAAGATCGCGTTACAAGCTCTGAGGAAAAGGTGAAGCTCCTGGTAGATGGGTTGTCGACCAAGATCAACCTCTCCGCCCGGAGCTTCACGCGCTTGCCTACCCATCGGGGATCGATCTGTCCAACTCGACCCTGCACTACCTGTCCGACCTGCTGACGGCCCGTCGGCGTGAGTGCGGCACGCGCTGGCGCCGCCTGACCGCGGACCGACAAGCTCTGCTCGCGGCCGGCTTCGGGATCGGGCTGGCCACCGTCTACCGGTACATAGTCGAGGCGGTTGAGGTCCTGGCCGCCCTTGCCCCCACCCTCCACCAGGCCATGGCCGTGGCCGCCAACAAGGCATTTGTGATCCTGGACGGCACCCTGCTGCACATGGACCGCATTGCCGCCGACCGCCCCTACTACTCTGGAAAGCACAAGCGCCACGGTATGAACGTCCAGGTCACCCAGGGCCTGCTCGGGCGGCATGCAGCGGACCGTCCCGATGAGCATGCCGGCCTGCGTGAGCGAACCCTTGGAAGCTCCGACGAAGGCTCCGAGACCGAAGTCGATGATCACGGGGCCGAAGTCGCCCAGGATGATGTTCTGTGCCTTCAAGTCGCGGTGTACCAGGCCCGCGGCGTGCACGGCGCCAAGCCCCTCGGCCAGCAGCGCGCCAAGGCTCGCCACGAGTGGCAGGGACTTTTGCCGCCGCTCAGAGCCAGCCCCGCCGGGCCGCCGCCAGCCCCGTCTGGAAGCGGGTGGACGCGCCGAGTTCGGTCATCAGGCGGTGGATACGCCGCTGCGTGGTCCGGGCGCTCCAGCCCTGGGTGCGGGCTATGACCGCGTCCGTGAGCCCCGCGGCCAACAGGCTCACCAGGGCCAGGGTCTCGGCATCCGGCCGCCCCGGTTGCCCCGTTTCCGCCGAAATCGGACCGGCCGCCTCCCCCAGCGGGATCGCCCGCTCCCACTGCGCCTCGAAAAGCGCCTGCAGAGCCACCAGCATCGGCGACGGGTGGATCAGATACGCCGCGGACTGGCCGCCCGGCGCCAGACTGAAGGGAATGATCGCGGCACGGCTGTCGCTGATCACCAGCTTGAGCGGCAACTCCGGGCGCATTCGAGCCTGTTCCCCGGCCCGGACGCTCGGCACGATGTCGCCCTGGAGCCTGCCCGGCCAGGCCACCGCCTCGCGGTCGTAGATCACCCGGTGGGCCACACCGGTCCGCTGGCGCTCCAGTTGGCCGTCGAGGTTGCTGCCGGGCCGGTCGACGTACGGAGGGCGGTCGAAGGCGCACACCTCGCGGCGCGCTCCGGTCGTCAGCCGGTGCACGGCCTTGCTGATGTCCTCGCGGTCCGTGAGCAGTTCGGCGGCCATGTCCGGGTGGCTGATCCTGGTCGCCTCCCGGTGCGTCTCGATCAGCCGCTGCACCAGCGCCCGCGCCTCGCCGAGCTGCTGTTCCCGTTCGTGGATCAGTGCGCCGACCGCGACATCGGGAGCCGCGGCCGAGAACCTCGGCGGCCGCCCCGCACTGCGTACCGCCAGGCCGTCCCTGACCAGGCCGGACAGCAGCTTCCCCGCCGCGGGCGCGGTCAGGCCGCACGCGTCGGCGACCTCCGCCGCCGTGCACCGCGGCATTCCCACCAGCGCCGTATATACGCGCTCCGCGTCCGCCGTGAACCCCAGAACGTTAAAATCCATGCCCTCTCCCACACCTCCGTGGCACCAACCGGCCACCTGGCGGAGGTAGGCCACCTTTCCCACCTTGCGTCTCGTCCGCCGCACTTGACATCTTCCAGCAACGAGCGCGCTGCCCTGCGTTGAGGTGGGCGTCAGCGCGCCACGGTGTGTCCCCCCGCACACCCTCGCCCCGCTGAAAAGGTGTCCCATGTCGCGTGCCCATCCGCACGGAAGACGGCGGCTCGGTGCCGTGTCCGTCACATCCGTCGTGTTCCTGGCCCTCACCGCCGCGCTCCCGGCCTCCGCCGCTCCCGCTCCTACCAGCCGTACGCCTCTCGGTGACGCGTCGCCGCAGAAGTCGCTGCCCGCCCAGCGCGCCGGCGTCGTCCCGGGGCAGGTGCTGGTGACCCTCTCCCCGCAGACCGCCGTGACCGGCCGCAAGCTGCCGGGCAACAGGGCACAGGCCCATTCCCCCGGGACCAGCAGCGCCGCCGTGAACGAGAAGCTGAACGCGGTCGGGGCCACCTCGCTCCAGCCGCTCCTCCCTTCCCTGTCGGCCGTGGCCACCGAGTCGATGACCACATCAGCTCGCCCGCGCCTGGGCGATGACGCCGCCGACCTGTCGCGCACCTACGTCGTACGGACCGGGAACCGCGACTCCGCCGCCGTCGCCCGCGCCCTCCAGGGCACGCCGGGGATCACCCACGCCGAGCCGAACCGCTACGTGAACACGATGAACACCGGCGGGCAGCGACTGCCCGCCACCGTGAAGGCGTCCGCGAAGCACGCACCACCGGCAGCGCCGAGTGCCTCCCCCATCCCCACCAACTTCGCCCTCACCGACTCCGCCCAGGCCTTCCTCAACGCCGGCGGCGTGAACGCGGTGGGCGCCTTCGGCATCCTCCAGGGCCGCTACGGGCAGCAGCCCGGCGCCGGCCGCACCATCACCAACGTCTCCATCGGCGACCTGACCGACCAGGCCATGGCCGACGCCGGTGACCCGTACGTGCAGGGCCACGGTCCGACCACCGTGCTCAAGGACGGTCAGCGCTACCTCGACCTCCCCTCGATGCCGCTGATCCCCGCCTACGTCGCGGCTCCCGACGGAACCCTCAGCGGTTCGGCATCAACCAAGGACCAGGACCCCGGCCTCGGCGAAGTCCTCCTCGACTTCAGCGTCATGGCGCCCCTGGCCCACGACCGGCAGCGCCCCGACCGGACCGGAAGCGACTACACCGACCTGCTCGGTGTCGCCCCCGGCGCCGACTACCGCCTCGTCGTCCCGCAGCAGCCGACGATGGACCAGATCGCGACCGCGCTCCTGGCCGCCGCCCACCAGTCCCCCAAGCCGGACGTCATTACGGCCAGCCTCGGCTTCGGCACCGACGCCCAGGGCTTCCCGGGACGCTACCTCGAGGACGACCCGTACATCCGGTCCGTGGTCGCCTCGATCGTCCAGAAGGACCACGTCGTGGTGGTGATCTCCTCCAACGACGGAACCCGCCTGTACACCCCGGCCGCCGTCGGCCCTGACGGCGGCAGCACGCCCACCGACAACGCGAAGAACGACAAGTCGGCCACCGACATCAACGACGTGGCCTACTCCACCACCCCGTCGCGCGTCCCCGACAGCGGCGCGATAGCCGCCGGCGGCACCACCCTGGACGACACCCTCGCCTCCCGGACCGGACCCGCCACCACCGCCGAGACCCGCATCAGCGGCTTCGGCACCTTCTCCTCGGGCTTCGGCACCCGCATCGACCTCTCGGCGCCCAGCGACAACATCGTCGCCTTCACCCACACCGAGCGGGGCGACGCGCAGTCCGTCACCCCCGTCCTCAACGGCGGTACGTCCGCGTCCGCGCCCGAGATCGCGGCGGCCGCCGCCGTGGTGCTCCAGGCCGCCGGGCTGGCCGGACACCACCTGACGCCCGCGCAGGTACGGGACGTCCTGCAGCGGACCGGCCGCGAGGTCGCCACCCCGGCGCAGATCGACCGCGAGCTCAACGTCGGCAAGCAGATCGACGTCACCGCCGCCGTCGAGGATGTCCTCGGGCACCGCGGCGGCCAGGTCGCGGCTGTACGGCTGTCGGTCGCCCACCGGGTCACCAACGCCGGCCTGGGCGGTCAGTTCCTGGAGACGACCGACCCCAACCGCATCGACCTCGGCGACATGGCCTCCGGCGGCAACGGCATGGGCCTGGTGGGCCCGGTCACCTTCGCCGGTGACGTCACCGGCCTCCCCAAGGGCGCCAGCCCCACGTACACGCTCACCGTGGGCGCGCGGACCTGGCGGTCCGCCACCCCGGCGATCCGGGTGACGCCGACGGAACTGCTGAACGCCGCCGGACTCCCCGTGGTCTCCGACTCCGACCGCACGATCACCGCCACCTACCGCGTACAGATCGGCGGCCGGACCCAGGCCACCGTGCGCCGCACCCTCACCGTCGGTCCCAGCGACGGCCGTTACGTGGAGAGCACCGCGCCCAAGACGCCCGCGGTGGTGAAGGCCGGCCATGCGGTCACCGTCACCTACGACCTGACCGGCGTCGCCAAGCTCAACGACCCGCAGCTCGTCGTGTCCACCGTCGGCCACTGGAACCCCGCCCTCGCGCCCCTGTTCAGCGCCGCGTGGCACCAGGCCCTGACGGCCACTTCCGGCACGGTCACCATCCCCGCCGACGCGTTCGGCGCCGGGGGTGGCCTCTACGGCATCGGCATCGCCCAGTCCGGCTTCGGGGGCAACCCCAGCCTGACCACCTACGGGGAGTTCGCGCCGGTCCGCGTCAATGGCGGAACCGCGGAGCAGCGCCCGCAGGCACCGCTGGTCACCGGGCAGGACGGCACCCCCGCGCACAGCACCCAGGTCACCCGTGCCAAGGCCGGCTTCGCCGTCCGGTACGACGTGCGCGACGTGCCGGGGGCGAAGTACGCGCAGGTGGAGTTCGCGGCGCCCGCCCCGACGCTCCACAACTCGCTGAACACCTTCACCAACGCCAACGGCACGGCCCTCGACGACACCGGCGTCGACGCGCCCTCCACAGCCCACCGTGTCCTGCCCGCCACCAAGGGCAGCATCGACCTCGACGCCCTGCGGCTGGGCCTGTCCTCCTCCACTGTCTACGGCGTGCGCGTCATGGCCCTCGACAGCAAGCACCGGGTCATCGGCCAGGCGTCCCCCGTCTCGACCCTCGAGGTCGACGACGGCGTCGCCCCGGCCGGAAGCACGGTGCTGTCCTTCGGCGCCGCGGGCGACGACTCGGTCGCCGCACTGCAGACCGTCTCCGGCACCACCGAGATCCGCCACTACTCCACCAGGACCGGCGTCTACGGCCCGGTCATCGCCTCGGACAGCGGCGACGGATCGGAGTACGAGGTCCTCGGCGTGGCCCCCGCCACGCACCGCGCCCTTGCGGTCCACCAGGCGGAGCCCGGCGGCGATGTGCAGGTGGAGACCTGGAACACCGCCACCGGCACCCTCGTCGGGCGGACCACGCTCGCGGCGGCCGACTACCGCTTCGTCGTCGGACGCGTCGACGCCGTCCGTTCCCGCGGCGCGCTGCTGCTGCGGGCGGTCTCCGACAACGCCGACCTGGTGCTGCCCGTCGACCTCGCGAACGGCACCACCGAGGACCCCATCCCCGCCGACCTGCCGGGCGTCGCCAAGGGCTCGTACAGCCTGCTGGACGTCGACTCCTCCACCGGCGACGTCTATCTGGCCAAGGGCGCTCCCATCGCCCTCTGTCTGGGCGGCGTGCAGATCCCGCGCGTGGACACGCAGACCCGCAGCGTGAGCCTCGTGGGGACCATGTCCGGCTGCAGCAACGGCTTCGGCTCCGACGGCGCGGGCACGCTCTACAACCTGTCGGCCACCGCGATCAGCACCAAAATTGTCCCGACCAGCGTCCTCGGCTCGCTCGACGTGGCGACCGGCGAGACGGACGACCCTGTGGCCGTGCGGCGCGGCCCCGCCACGGGGATGGCCGTGGACGGCGCGAACGGGCTCGCGGTGGCGGCGTTCACGGCGCCGGAGGGCACGAGCTACGCGGGCTCCGGCACCGCCGTCGTCGCGGACAACAACGCCACCGGTCAGATGCTCGTCATCGACGTGACGACCGGGGATGTGGTGCGGACGCTGTCCGGTTTCCAGATCGGTGGACACGGCGGTCCCCTGGTCCACGGCGGTGTGATGAACTCCGTGCAACTGGACCCGGCAACCCGCACGGGCTGGACGTACGGGGCCTACGACGGCCAGATCCGCCAGTTCTCCTACTGAGCGCACGGCGGTTCGGGGCGGGAAGCGGTCACCGCTTCCCGCCCCGTGGCGCGCCTGTACCGAATCGCAACCATGGACACAGGCCCCTGTGCAACCCTCCGCAGTGCTGCGGGAGTAGTGGAAGGCGAGCGGTGTACCGACCCAGGAGGAGACTCGAGTTGTCCGGAATCAGAAGTGCCTCGATAGCGGCCGCACTGCTGGGCTGCACCCTGTTGCTGACGGGGTGCTCCGATTCCTCCGGGCCCGGGTCCAACTCCGCCGCGGGCGGGACCGCTTCGCCCTCCGCGGAGGCCTCCGCCACCGCGGACGCCTCCGCCGAGCTTTCTCCTTCGGCCACCCCGTCGTCCTCCGGCGCCGTCACCTCGCCGTCGCACAATTCCACCGTCCCGGCCAAGGCCCCGCAGGCGCCCGTCTCCGTCCCCGGCTGCCGCAATCTGGCCGTCAGCCGCGAGGTCAAGGCCGCCGTGACGCGGGGCTACGAGCGCGCTTTCCCGCGCTTCGAGCACATCGCGCCGGTACCGCACCGGTTCTTCTACGGTCAGTGCGGCACCGTCCGCTACGCCGCGACCCCCTTCGATCCCACCTCCGGCGCAAGCGAGGGGGAGCTCGTGGGCCTGCAGGACGAGGGCAGCGCGATGAAGTACTTCCGCAGCACCTCCGGGAGCGAGTGGACCTACGTCGCCAGCGACGGCTTCCCCGCGGGCCCGCACGGCTGCGGCGACATCCCGCAGATCCCGCGGGCCCTGGCCACGGCATGGAGGAACTGCGCCGTCGCGGAATGAGGTGCGCCGCCGCGCGGGGCGCGCGGAGCGGCGCTGGGGATCACCGACGCGCGCGCACGCCGCTCGACGCGTGCGCCGCGTCGGCATGATCGGGCCGACTCCGCTGCACAGAACCCGGCCCTGTCCCGTGGTGCGAGTGGCAACGGCCGGGGTCAGCGACGCGGACGGCGTTGCCGGCGCCGCCCGGTGTGGTGTCGAAGAGCAGCAGGGAGGGAAGCGCCTCGGCGCTGGTGTGCACGGTGCCGTCGATATCGTCGCGGCTGGACCCACGCACACCCAACAACGTGACAACGCCGTCGCTGTGTACCGCGGTCTACGCGGTGCGGCGGGTGCCAGGACTCGAAGCTCCTGACACCCGCCGCAGTACCGTCCGGACGGACCACGTCACCGGCTGCGGCGACTCACTTGCCGTGCTGCATGTACGCGCGGACCACGGTCTGCTGGACGCTGTTGCCTGCGGCGTCCGTCGCGGTCACCCGCAGCGTCACATACTTGTCGCCGTGCAGGTCCGACGGGCGCTCCACAGTGACGGTGAACTGCCCGTTGCTGCCGCTCGGCACCGCACGTGCCTTGGCGAAGTTCTTCCCGTCCTCGAACGAGGCCTCCACCTTCAGCTTCACCCCGCGCGGGGCGGCCATGCCGTCCTGCATGCGGGCTGTCAGGCCGAAGGTGTGCCTACGCGCCGAGCCCACCGAGTTCTGCATGTCGACCGGCACGTCGTAGTCCAGCTGGAGCAGCGGCAGCGGGGTCTCCCCGGCCGTGGTGCCCGAGTGGAAGGTCCACGACGTGAAGGTCCTGGTGCCGAACTCCCAGTCGTCCGAGTCGCGAGCCGTCGCCACGTCCAGCCGGTACTCGGCGTCGCCCGCCGGCACCTCGAACTTGCCCGCCGCTCCCCTGTCGGACTCGGCGATCTGCTCCCCGTCGCGGTACAGCACCGCCACGGCTGTGTCAGGCTCGTCGTCGGCCCCGGCAGCCCCGGCGCCGAGGGGGCCGAAGTTGGAGAGCTCCGCGAACGACCAGTGACCGGTGCCGGAATCGTTGAACTCCGGGATGTCCACCGACAGGGTGTCACCGTGGCGCACCGACTTCCGGGACCACCCACGCGGGATCGACGGGCGGACCACCGCCCCGAACCACCGCTCCGTGGCGCGCTGGCCGTGCCGGTAGGTGTGCGGGGCATCCTGCGACCCGACCGTCCACGCCCAGCTGGGTATCAACCAGGGGACATCGTGGTGCACCACATGGTTCCACAGCGTGTCCTCGGCACTGCTCACGTACTCGACGCGTTCCTGTCCCTGCGGAACGTAGCGGGCCCACTGGTTGAGGATGACGTCCTCGTAGGACCGCCACCCGAAACGCTGCTCGATCGCCCAGGACGAGGCGCCGGTACGGGCGTAGGTGCTGCGCACCACGGCGCTGTTCCGCTCCGAGACGGTGTAGACCGTCCGCTCGGGGATGGAGCCCTTCCAGACCGGCATCACGTCGTACAGGTACGGGCTGCGCACCGTGCCGGTGAACTTCACCGTCGTGGTGCCCTGCTTGATGCGCTCCAGCAGGGCCGTTCCGTTCGTCCAGTCGGTCCGCATGGCCGGCAGCTCCATCCGGTCACCGTCCGGCTGCCAACGGCCCCACACGGCGTGCCCGACCGGCTCCCACGCGAACAGGACCGCCTTCGCCCCCGCGTCTGCCGCCAGTCGCATGAACTCGGAGTAGTCCTCCGGCCACTTGTACCGTGCGACGGCCAGCTTGCCACGGACATCGCTCAAGTCGGGCTGCTCCACCGATCCGGCGTCAACGGCGGTCAGCTGCGCACCCCGGTCCCCGAAGACCGGGGAGAACGCCTCGTAGAACGGGGCGAACCGCAGCGAGCTGCCGGAGACGTCCGCCTGCAGTTGCGGAGCCGTCATCTGCCAGCGCGAGTAGTACTCGAAGGTGCCGTCGGTGACCGGGGCAGTGGGGGTGACGTAGAGGTGAATGCCGTCGTAGTACTGGGAACCGAAGCTCATGCTGCGGCCGTCGATCTGGCGGTGGAACATGGTGCTGACGACGCCGTGCTCTTCGGCTGGACGCGGAGTGCGGATCTTCACCTCGCTGAGCTTGGTGAAGTCCAGCGTCACCGTCGTGTCCTTGGTGACCTTCACCTCGGGGACGACGATTTCATCTGCCTCGTCGCCCGCATCGGACGCCTGTGTGAACAGGCCGGAGACGAGGTACGTGCCTTCCTCCACCATGGTGAATCCGGCGTCCGGGTCCGTGTAGCGCACGAGTCCGTCCGGACCCCAGATGCTCGCGAGACGACCATGCTGGACCTGGCCGTCGCGCAAGCGGTAGTCCACGGTCAGCCGGTGCTGGGGTGCGTGCACCGCGAGGGAGACCGTGGTGTGGGCGAGTACGGTGCCGTCGGCGGACTTGGCGGTGAGGTATCCGTAGTACTTGCCGCGGACCGCATGCGCCGCGTCGGTGCGCAGCGGGACCTCCGCTGTGGCGCCGGGGGCCAGTCGCACGCTGTCGGAGCCGAGGCCGACCACCCCGTCGGGGAGCGCACGACCGCCCTCGGTGGCCAGACTGACGGCCAGGGAGAGCGTGAACGGGCGGTCACCGGTGTTGGTGTAGTGAACGGTGGCCGTCTCGCCCCCGCTGCCGCCGGTGTGCAGCGGGGCGAGGGTGACCGAGCCGGTGGCGGTGACCGGGCCCGTGGCCGCGGCCAGGTCGATGCGGCCGCCCCCCTGCTCGGTGACCTTGGTGCCGGGCACCGTGTGCGCGGTGCTGGTCAGCGCGTCCTTGAGCTGCTGGGCGTTCCAGCCGGGGTGCTGCTGGGCCAGCAGCGCGGCGGCGCCGGCCACGTGCGGGGTGGCCATGGAGGTCCCGGACAGTGCGACGTAGTGGGTGTCGACCGGGTCGCCGAGGGTGGTGCCGGCCGCGCGGGCGGCGACGATGCCGACGCCGGGGGCGGTCACGTCGGGTTTGACCGCGTCGTCTCCCGAGCGCGGGCCGCGGCTGGAGAAGGGGGCGAGGGAGTCGTCGCGGTCGACGGCCCCCACGGTCAGCGCGGCGTCGGCCGCGCCCGGGGTATTGATGGTGGACTGGTCAGGGCCGGAGTTGCCCGCCGCAACGACGAAGAGCGTACCGGTGGAGGCCGTCAGGGAGTTGACGGCCTCACTCATCGGGTCGGTACCGTCGCTGTCCTCACCACCGAGGCTCATGTTGACGACCTTGGCGTGCTCGCCGACCGCCCACTCCATGCCGTCAATGACGCCCGACTCGTCGCCGTAGCCGTAGTCGCCCAGGACCTTGCCGATCAGCAGGTCGGCCTTGGGCGCCACGCCGCGGCGGCTGCCGCCGGACGCGGCGCCGGTGCCGCCGACGATGGATGCGACATGTGAGCCGTGCCCGAAGTGGTCGCCGGTGTCCGGGGCATCGGAGAAGTTCCTGGCCTCCGCGATGCGGCCGGCTAGATCGGGGTGGTTCGCGTCGACACCGCTGTCGAGCACGGCCACCTTGACGCCCTGGCCCTCGTAGCCGGCCTTCCAGGCGGTGGGGGCGTTGATCTGCGCGGTGCTGCGGTCCAGCACCGACTTCACCTTGCCGTCCAGCGAGATGCGCGGGGTGACCGCGGCACGCGCGGCATCCGAGGCCCCGCCGGAGTTCAGGGTCTTCCAGAACGCGCCCAGGTCGTCGCCGGCGACCCTCAGCGACCGCGCGTGGATGCTCTCCAGAGCGCGGGAGGGCGTCCTGGCCGCCTTGAACGCCACGAGCCGGTCGGCGGTGGCCGCGGCGGCCTTCGCCGCCTGCGCGGAGACCCTGCCCCCGGCCCGCGACGGCGCCGAGGAGACGATCAGCGGCAGCGCGGGGGTATGGGCCTCGTCGTAGCCCTCGGCGATCAGCGCCGTGACGTTGAACAGCCGGCGGTCCAGGGTGCCGGTGGCGACGAACGACTCGGCGTCCGACGGCATCACGGTCAACTGCTTGTCGTCGCCCTCCAGCGTCCGGAAGGCCATCCGCTCGCGGCCGGGTCCGGGCTGCACCGACGCCGTATGGCGTCCATTGGGCAGCGCGGTCACGGTCACGCGGTCACCGGTAAGCAGCCGCACGGTCGCAGAGTGCGCCCTCGGCACGGCAGCAGGACGCACGGCGGCCCCGGCGTCTGCCGCCCGGGCCGCGAAGGCGGCCGGTACGGCGCCGGCAACCAGCGCCAATCCCGTTGTTATCGCCGCCGTCAGGCGGATTCTTGACATCGGTGGGACAACCTCTCGTTTGGGTGGAGGTACAACTTTCGAATGAATTGACTGTCAAAGTAGGCAGCGTCACTGACCTCGGGTGTCACAACTGCGACATGTCTCAACGGCGAGACAAGCCGCATGTGCGCAGCCGCGCTGTCAGCGCGGCCGCGAACGCCCGTGGTGGTGGTGGGCCGAACGCGCGGCTGCGGATCGACTGCTCCGGCTCAGACCACGCCGTCCCGCGAACGGGATGCGCACGAGGTCCCCAGTGATCTGGCCTCAAGGAGCCTGAGCGAGCCCGGCTGCGACGAGGTTCGCCATGGCAGGGTGGACCTCGTTGAGTGGGACTGAGACCAAGAGGCTCTGATCCGACCGCGAGGAACGGCGGTCAGAAGGTGAGCTTCCAGCTGTTGATGTAACCGCTGTCCTGGCGGTACGCGTCCTGGACCTTCAGTTTCCAGGTGCCGTTGGCGGTCTCGCTGGAGGCGTTGACGGTGTAGGTGGCGATGACGTTGGCGGCCGAGTCGAAGCCGTCGGACTTCTTCAGCCGGTACAAGGTGCCGTCCGGGGCCACCAGGTCGATGGCAACGTCACCGCGGTAGGGGTGGACGATGTTGACGTCGATCTGCAACGTGCTCGGCGCATGGCCTGCGCGACCGGTGATGTTGACGGTGGAGTACACGGCGGCGCCGGCGTCCGGGATGGCCACGTTGGTGGTGTTCTGGAAGACGTTGCCGCCGACGGTGGAGACACCCCAGCCGAAGGTCGCCGAACCGGTGAGGTTGAAGGAGTCCTTGACCGTGACTGTCACATTGCTGAGGCCCACGCTGGTCGGTGTGCCGGAGATCAGACCGGTGCTCGCGTTGATCGACAGTCCGGCCGGCAGACCGGTGGCCGAGTAGGTCAGCGCTCCGGGGTTGTTGGTGCCGGCCTCGATCTGCAGGCTCGCGGCGGTGTTGACGACCGTGTTCTGGTCGACCGGCTTGGTGACCGTGACGCGGCCTGCGACGCCGATGGCGGCCCAGGTGTCGGCGACCGTGTTGTAGGTGGCGCTGCCGGCGCCCCACAGGTCAGCGGCAGCCTGCAGGGTTCCGGCGCGGGCGCCCGAGTAGTCGGTGGTGGAGGTGAAACGCTCGGTCAGGGCCTTGTACCAGAGCTTGGCGGCGTTGTCCCGGCCGATGCCGGGAACCGGGCGGCCGTTGGCGGTGGGGCTGTTGTAGCTGACGCCGTTGATCACCTTCGTACCGCTGCCCTCGGACAGCAGGTAGAAGAAGTGGTTCGCCGGGCCGGACGAGTAATGGACGTCGAGGTTTTTGAGGCCGGCATACCAGTTGTCGACCGATGCGCCGTCCCGCGAGGGCTTGTCCATGTAGCGCAGCGGGCTGCCGTCACCCTGAACGTCGATCTTCTCGCCGATGAGGTAGTCGCCGACGTCGCCGGCGTTGTTCGCGTAGAACTCGACCGAGGTGCCGAAGATGTCGGAGGTCGCCTCGTTGAGGCCGCCGGACTCGCCGCTGTAGATCAGACCCGCGGTGGCGGCAGTGACGCCGTGGCTCATCTCGTGGCCGGCGACGTCCAGCGTGGTCAGCGGGTGGCTGTTGTAGGGGCCGTCACCGTAGGTCATGCAGAAGCAGTCGTTGTCCCAGAACGCGTTGAAGTAGTTGTCGCCGTAGTGGGTGCGTGAGTAGGCGGCGACTCCGTCGTTGCGGATGCCGTTGCGACCCATCACGAGCTTGTAGAAGTCCCAGGTGACCTGGGCACCGTAGGCGGCGTCCACACCGGCGGTCTGGGCGTTGGAAGGCAGGCCGTCGCCCCAGGTGTCCGTGGAGTTGGTGAACAGTGTGCCGGTGCCGTCGGTTCCGCGCTTCAGGTCGTACGTCGAGTGTCCGCCACGAATGTTGTCGGTCATGCTGTACGTCGAGCCGGACAGTGTGGTCCCGATGGTGACCTCGCCGCTGTACTGGCTGTTGCCGACGCCGGTCTCGATCCCCTGGTACTCGAAGAGCTTGGCACCGGTCCTCGCATCCGTGATGACGTGCAGCCGGCTCGGCGTACCGTCGTCCTGCAGTCCGCCGACGACGGACTCCCAGGCCAGGGCCGGCGCGCCGGAAGCCGCCCAGACCACCTTGCGGGAGGTGGTGACGGCTGGGCTGGTGCCGCCCTCGGCCTTGGCGCGGCCGATCGCGAAGGTCTTGGCCGAATCGGCGGACCGGGTCGCGGTGGTGCTCGGCACGCTGATGGTCGCGTTGACGGCCTTGTCGACCCCCTTCGAGGTTCCGTCAGCCGCCGTGTGCACGACCAGGTCGCCGCCGAGGACCGGCAGGCCCGCGAAGGTGCGCTCGTAACGGGTGTGCACGGAACCGTCGGCGTCCTTGAGGACCGACTTGGGGATCAACTGCTCCCGGGCTCCCAGGTGCAGCGACCGGGCAGTGGCCGCACGGTCCGCCTGGGTAGCCTTCAGGAGCTTCGCCTGCTCCGAGGTCGAGAGCTGGACAGGAAGCGCGCCCGCTCGGGGCTGGACCCGGACGGGGTTGGCGTGCGCCTGGGGCGTGCCGGCCGTCGCGCTGCCGGATGACGCGGCGACAGTGAGCAGCGCAGCACTGGCTATGAGTGCGCCGGCGGTGACTGTGCTGCGGCGTGATCGTCTCACTCAGACTCCTACTGCGGCGACCGCTCGATGGCGGCCGGTGACAATCCGAGCAGTGGGTCTTGGTGCTGCCCGGTCAGAACTGGCGGTTTGGTGGGGATATACGGGGTCGCTGCGTCGAGGGCGGTCACAGCGTGTTGATACACCTTGTGACACCGTTGGGGTACATCCCTCAGAAATAGGCCACCAGAACGACACGTGTCACTGACCTCAGATGTCGTAACTGCGACATGTCTCAACGCCGACATGCGCCGTCTGCCACTGCCACCCTGTCGGGGTGCGGGGATTTGTCATAATTTGAGCTCTGCTCCGTGGTCGGTGGTGACGCTGAGTCCCTGCCGCGCCCACGAGGCACCACTGATGTCAACTCTTCTGCGAACTCGGTGTTTCCGGGTGACCTAAGGCGTGGGATGACGTCTGTGCGGTCCTCGACCTGCCGTGCGACCGCGGTCGCGGTGCTGAGGAGCACTTCCTCCTCGCGCGCGCCGCGGCGCCATGGGGGTGTCCACCACGGCCCGAGCAGCATAGGCGGCCGGCATGGCCGCACTGGGAACACTGACGCACCCAACCGACGTTTCCCGCCAGCCCCGGTAGTGCTCGTCGCCGCCGAGCGCCGTGACCCCAGGGCGGACGTGGTGGTCTCCGCTGGAGTGCGGTGGCGCCCGGCGACGGGGCCTGCCCGCTCACCAGGCCACACCACACCGCGGTCACGCCCCGGCCAGCAGCGCCTCCAGTGCCGCCACCGTGTCCGGGTACCGGCTGAGCAGCTCCGCGCCCTGCGAGCCCGGCTCCGCCGTTGCCCACGTGCCCTCGCAGCCCAGGAGGCGGCCCACCGCGTCGGTCGTTGCCGGGTGGGCGGCGAGCAGTGCGGCACCGCGGGCGGATTGCATGCGGGGCGCCGACATCATGGGCACGGGCTGCGGCGCGGCCTTCCATGGCGGGACCCACGCGTCCAGTGCCGCCAGTCGGCCCGGGAAGATGCGGGCCGCCTCGCGGATGAGGCGGGGGGCCAGCTCCGTGCCGCCAGAGCGGAGGCTCATGATCAAGGTGGGGAGCCACGGGAGGAGGACCTGGTCCGGCAGGCGCGCGAAGGCGTTCGAGACGGCCTCCACGACGACGTCGGCGAGGCCCGGGACCGGCTCCAGGGCGTGCAGGAGGCCGCTGAGGTAGCGCGGGTAGGCGGGGACCACCAGGGGGTTGGCGAGCAGTTCGTCGCACTTGGCGCGCAGTTCCGTGCGGGTCAAAGTTCCGAGGTGGACCTGGGCCGCCCACAGCAGGGCCGTCTTCGACGGGTCCTGTGGGTGGGACTGCGCGACGGCCAGTTCCAGCTGGGTGCGGTCGCAGCCCAGTGACAGGGCCAGGGTCTCCATGCTGAACAGGAAGCCCAGCATCGCCGCCACCTGGCGGACCGTGGCGTCGTCGTCAGTGAACGCCGTCGGTAGCAGCGTGCAGTAGTGCGCGTAGCCGGCCTTGGTGAAGGACTCGATCCACGACGGCAGCGTCGGTTCGCTGGTGCGGTAGTAGGAGAGGAGCCGTCGTACCCGGTGGAGTACTTCGGGCGCTCCGTCGACGGTGCGTTCGGCGGACAATACCTCCAGGGCGCGGGTGCCGAGTTCGTCGGCGAGGCGGCGGCTGTTCAGGTACAGGGTCGCGTCCTCGACGGCTTCCAGGACGGTTGCCGCGGTGGCCTTCGGGTCGTACGCGCGGCGGCGCAGGCGCTGTTCCAGGACCTGCTCGATGCTGACGCCCTCGTAGCCGAGCTCGATGAGGGCGCGCTGGTGCGTGCCGAGGGCCAGGTCCCAGGACTCCTGGATCGGGCGCTCGCCGAGCTTCCGCTCGCCCATGATGGGTCGGGCGGTGCCCTCGGGCATCAGGCGGCGGAGCATCCACAGGACGTCGGAGCACGGGCCGAGTTCCGGCCGGCCGGCGATGTCGAGCAGGGCGCGTTGCACTCCGCGTTGCTGGAGCTTGAGGTTCAGGGGTGCGAGCCGGTCGTGCACGTCGCGGGCTAGGGGCGGCAGCGCGTCGTAGCCGACCTGGCCGATGCGGTCGCCGCCCATCATGATCTCGACGAGCCGGCGTACGTCGCGCCGGCCGGGCACCGCGTCCTTCTCGATGCAGGTGACGGCCGCGTCCTGGAAGTCGTAAGGCGTGGGCTTGGCCCGGTCGCGCATCCCGGCCAGCAGGATCGACGTCTCGAACACGGCGATGGCGTCGGCGGTGGAGGCGAGGTAGCCGTTGCGCCGGGCGGCGCGCACGATGTCCACGGACCAGCCGAGCAGCTCGGCCTCGTCCAGCTGGTCCAGGACCGGCGGGCGCTGGAGGAACCCGGTCAGCTGGTCGGCGGGTACAGCCTGAGGGGCGGGTGCCGGGGTCTTGGCGGGCGTCGTCTTCTTCGCGCCTGCCTGTCCCGTCAGGCGGTACGGCTTGACTCGGGTCCGCTTGAGGTTCTTCGTCCACTGCGTCGCGGCGATCGACACCGAGCCCGCGGCGAGGCCGAACTGCGCCTCGATCGCCGCGTGGCTGGACGGGATCAGGCCGTGCAGCCACTTGGTGGCGCTGCGCGGCGTGATCTCAAAGGTGTCGGCGCCGTCCACGCCGAACTCGGCGACCTGGCTGGCGGCGTGGAAGGCGCCGCAGACGTAGAGGCAGTCCGCCGGGTCGGCGTTGGTCGCGGCCAGGTGCTCGCGCATCCGGGTCCACATGTGGCGCTCCCGGTCCTCGTCCACACGCACCCGGTGCGGGTCGCCGGGGGCGAGGCGCCGGAAGAGGCTGCCGATGAGGAACATGACCTGGCGGTACGTGTCGTGGTCGGCGTCGCCGAGCGGCAGCTCCACGTACTGGTGCCACCACTCCGACCAGTGCCGCACCCGGCCGTGGCGCAGGAGGTGCTCCTCCAGCTCGGCGAAGCGCGGCCGTAGATCGCCGATCTCGACGCCGACCGCGTCGCCGTGGAGCGCGGCCTCCTCCTCGGCGGGCGGCGCGTCCGGGTCGTCCGGCGTGTCGGGCTGCTCGGCGCGGGCGTCCCACTGGAAGACGTGGTCGGAGGAGCGGTCGACCAGGACGAGTTCCACGCCCGGGGTGTCCAGCGCGTAGGCGATGGCCTGGTACTCCGCCGAGGCCTCGGTGATCGGGGCGACCACCGACAGCGGGGCCCAGTCGGCGGGGAAGCCGTCGGCCTCGCTCGCATACGCCTGGACCGCCACCGGCAGCCGGCAGTTCCGCAGCTCGGTGAGGAGCGGCGTCATGTCCTCGCACAGCTCCAGGTACACGACCTTGGGCTGCTTCTCGCGCAGGCGGCGCGCCATGGCGACCGCCGAGGCGGGCGAGTGGTGGCAGACGGGGAAGACCTCCAGCGGCTCGCGCACCGCGCGGTCGACGTCGTCGACCATGCCCAGGAGGATGCCCTCCAGGGCGTCGGGCCCGTCGGCGAACGTCGTGGCCGCTTCGCGGAGCTGGCTGCGCAGCGCCTCGAAAGTGCCCTCGTCGGGGCTCTGGGTGGCGCTCATGAGAGCGTGGCGATCGCGTCGCGGCCGCCCTCCAGGAACTCCGGCCAAGCGCCGCCCTCGTCCTTGCTGCGCGGCTCGACGACACCGTGCAGGTACTTGTTGAGGATCGCCAGGTCCTCGGGCTCGCGCCGGGCCAGCGACCCGACGAGCGAGGACGCGAGGGCGCGGGCGGTCAGGGCGCGTTCGCCGAAGAAGTTGCTGTGCAGGATGGAGTCCTCCAGCACGCCGATCTGCTCGGCGGTGGACAGCGCCGACTCCAGCTTCTCGTCGTCGCTGCCGGCCGCGGCCGCCGAGGCGCGCAGGTCGGCGAAGCTCTGCAGCAGCACGTCGAGCAGGGTCGGCGGCACGTCGAGCTCTATCTGGTGGCGGCGCAGCAGCTCCTCGGTGCGGAAGCGGACGATCTCCGCCTCGCTCTTCTTGTTCGTCACGACGGGGATGCGGACGAAGTTGAAGCGGCGCTTGAGCGCGGAGGACAGGTCGTTGACCCCGCGGTCGCGGCTGTTGGCGGTGGCGATGATGGAGAAGCCGGGCTTGGCGAAGACGATGTTGTCGCTGTCGCCGTCCAGTTCAGGGACGGAGATGTACTTCTCGGAGAGGATGGAGATCAGGGCGTCCTGGACGTCGCTGGTGGAGCGGGTGAGCTCCTCGAAGCGGCCGATGGCGCCGGTCTCCATGGCGGTCATGATCGGCGAGGGGATCATCGACTCCCGTGACTGGCCCTTGGCGATGACCATGGACACGTTCCAGGAGTACTTGATGTGGTCCTCGGTGGTGCCGGCGGTGCCCTGGACGACGAGGGTGGAGTTGCGGGAGATCGCGGCGGAGAGCAGTTCGGCGAGCCAGCTCTTGCCGGTGCCGGGGTCGCCGATGAGCAGCAGGCCGCGGTCGGAGGCGAGGGTGACGACGGAGCGCTCGACGAAGCTACGGTCGCCGAACCACTTCTGTGCGATCTCGCGGTCCAGGCCGTCGGAGGGCTCGGAGCCCAGGATGAACAGGCGGACCATCTTGGGCGACAGGCGCCAGGAGAAGGGCTTGGGGTTGTCGTCGACCGACTCCAGCCAGTCCAGTTCCTCGGCGTACTTGGTCTCGGCGGGGGCGCGCAACAGGTCGGACATGAGGGGCCTTTCGGGCGTGGTGGGGTTGTTCGGGTTACCTGGGTTGCCTTGCGGTGTCTTTGACTGCCCGGGGGGTGCTCAGGCGAGGAAGGTCTTGAGCTCGTGGACGAGCTTGCGTATGTGGCCGGAGAGCACCGGGGTGCCGAGGTCCTTGAAGCGCTCCCGGAACCACGGGTTGACGCTGCCGCGGCCGGAGCTGGTCACCGACCCGACGGGGATGAACTTGACCCCCGAGCGGTGGAGGGCGGCCATGCTCTCGAACAGCGGCTCGGTCCGCCATTCGTAGAAGTCGGAGATCCACACGACGACGGTGTTGCGGGGCTCGGCGACCTTCGGCTGTGCGAGCGCCATGGCGACCGTGCCGTCGGTGCCGCCGCCGAGCTGGGTGCGCAGCAGGGTCTCGAAGGGGTCGTGGACCCAGGGCGTGAGGTCGAGCGCCTGCGTGTCGTACGCGATGAGGTGGACGTCCACCTTCGGCAGCCCGGCGAAGATCGAGGCCAGGATGGTGCAGTTCACCATGGAGTCGACCATCGAACCCGATTGGTCCACGACGACGATCAGCCGCTGGGGCGTCGTCTTGCGGGCGGTGTGCCGGTAGTAGAGGCGGTCGACGTAGAGCCGCTGCTCCTCGGGGCTCCAGTTGGTGAGGTTCTTCCAGATCGTGCGGTCGAGGTCGAGGTTGCGGAACACCCGCTTGGGCGGGATGGAGCGGTCGAGGGTGCCGACCGAGGCCTTCTCAACCTGCGTGCGCAGTACTTCGGCGACCTCGTCGACGAAGCGGCGGATCAGGGACTTGGCGTTGGCCAGGGCGACGCCCGAGAGGTTGTTCTTGTCCCGCAGCAGCTGCTCGATCAGCGACATGCTCGGGGTCAGCTGCGCGGCGAGCTTGGGGTCGGCCAGGACTTCGCGCAGATGCATCCGCTTGACCAGGTCGGCCTCGATGGAGCCGAGTTCGGGGCCGATCGCCGGGATCAGCCGGCTGAGGTCGGGGGTGGTGCCCCCGCCGCCGGTGCCGGTCGGGCTGACGCCGCGTCCTGCCGCCCGTCCCCCGGCGCGGCCGCCCCGCAGCTCGCCGGGGCGGCAGCCGAGCGCGCGCTCCAGCCAGCCCGCGTCGGACTGCCAGCGCGCCAGCTGCCCGGCGGTGACCGTTCCGGAGCCGGAGGCGAAGACGTTGAGCAGCACCTTCGACACCAGTGCGGCGCGACGGACTTCGGCGGCCCGGTCGCGTGCGCCGTCCTCAGGGTCGGGTTCGGGGGTCATCAGGCCGTCGAGCTCAGCGGCCAGCTCCGGGTGGCGCTGCACGATGGAGTCGACGGAGGTCTGCGGGTCCAGCAGCGCGGGCGGCAGGCCGATGTCCTCGACGACGGCGAGGCTCGCCGATTCCAGGGTGGCCTGTTCCTCGGGGTCGAAGAGCCGGGCCAGCAGGCGCCAGTACAGGACCTGGCGGCGGTTGTCGTACGGGTCGGCGACGGGAGGCCCGTCCGTACCTTCGGTGTGCCCGGTGATCTGTTCGGTCATTTCCTCAGCAGCCTTCCGGCGCGTTCCCGCAGCACGGCCACCGCGTCGATGGCGGCCTTCTCGGCCTTGACGCCGTTCTTGTCGGTCGTCCCGCCCGCCCATGCCCCGGCGTGGACGGCGACGGCCTTCTTCCGCACCGTCGTCTCGACGGCCAGCGGCTGCACCCGGTACGTCCCCTCGTCCCAGCGGAGCAGCCCGATGCAGGCACCCGACGCCGCGACCGCCTCGGGGGTGAGCGGCCCGGCGGCCGGAACGCGGTCGGTGTCGACGGCGAGGGACTGCCCGGCAACGGTGAACGTCACCACGCCGTCCTCGATCCCGGCGGCGTAACCCTCCAGGAACACAGGTACGGCGATGCGCGCCGGGTGGCGGTCCAGGGGCGCGACGGCCGGGTCGGCGGCGGTGGGCAGTACGACGCGGGCGGCGGCGAAGGCGTCGGCGGGCTCGCCCGCTTGGGCGTGCGTGTCGTTCCAGAGCAGATCGCCCTCGGCGGTGACCGGCATGCCGGTGAGGTCCATGGAGCGGCCCTCGCTGACGGCGGCCAGCAGCGACATGTGCGGGCGGAGCAGTTGCCAGAGTCCGGCGCCGACGACGGAGTCGGGCTTGGGCGCGGACACGCTCGCGCGCACCAGGCGGGGTGTGGTGCCGTCCGCGGGTTCGAGCACGGCGTGGACCTGGGCCTGTACGGCGGTCGCGTGCTCCTGGAGGTCGACGCCGAGGGGCAGCAGGCGGCCGGTCGCCGTGTCGGGGGCGGGGGCACCGGCGGCGCCGAGCAGCGTCAGCAGCATGCCGCGCGACCACAGGTCGGCCCAGCGGCGTACGGGGAACCGCTCCATGGTGGCGCCGGGGCAGGAGGCGGCGAGTTCGGCGGCGAAGCCGTCGAGGAGCGTGGCCAGGCGGCGCAGTGACGGGTCGGGCAGCATCGCGGAGACGATCTGCGCCGCACCCGACACCAGGTCGTGGTCGAGGCCCTGCCAGCCGGAGCGGGCCAGGTCGGACAGCCAGGACCTGGCGGCGGCCAGCAGGTTCGGCGCCTGGCCGCCCTCGGGCTGCGGGGCGTCCTCTTCGGAGCGGGTCCGGCCGGTCGCCTCCTGGATCCGGGCCGTCAGCGCGTCGTGGACGGAGCCGAGCAGCGCGGTGCGGGCGGCGGCGAGGACGACGAGGTGGTCCTCGCTCGCGGCTCCGGCCGCCGCCTTCTCGGCCGCCTCGGCGACCCTCGCGGCCAGCGGGGTTCCCGCGACGGCGTGGACGAGTTCCGTCAGGCCGGCGGCCTGGGCGGGCTGCGGACGCAGCAGTCCGGTGACGAGCGTCGTATCGAAGGCGTCGACAGCCGCCAGGGCCTCGTCGAGCCCGGGGACGGCTTCCGCGAGCAGGTCGTAGCGCATCAGGCCACCGCCCTGGTCGGCGGGAACCACTGCATCTCCGGCAGCGGGGCCGTGGTGGCGGCGAGCTCCAGGTAGGCGAGGTGGCGCAGGAACCGGCTGAAGACCGGCGCCGCGGCCTGCTTGTCCCCCGGCGACGGGCGGGCGCTCGTCATGGCGGCCGTGAGGGTCTGCGCGTCCGGCTCGCCGCTCGCGGTCTCCGCCTTGACGTAGCGGGAGACGCGCTCGGCGCCGTACTGCAGCACGGCCTCGACGATCAGGGCCCGTATGTGGTTGCAGAAGCCGCCGCGTGCGCCGCCGCAGGGCCGGTTGTTGTTGGTGCTGCAGGTGTAGGCGTAGGTGCCGGCGGCGACCGACGAGACGTAGACCCGCTCGATGTCCGAGCCGCTGGACACCACGCCCTGCAGTCGTCCGTCGGCCAGTTCGACGAACGGTACCTTGGCGAGCTTGCGCGGCCGGGCGGGTGCCGTCACCCGGGCCGTGCTCGACCTCTCCCAATCTGACAACGCGCCATCTCCTGTGCAGCATGGGGGTATTCCGCGCCACATCGGCGGGACGTCAATGAACATATCCGCGATCACTGACAACGCCGTCTGGCTATGCACAGCCCAAGGTCAGGGGCACTGAGAAGGGCACGGGGCGACCTCCGAGAACACCGCTTCACGGCCCTCCCGGCGGTCGGTATGCCGGAAGGACCACCGGGCGTCCCGGCGGACACCGCGTCACCGCGGTGAGGCGAGCCCAGCGCGCTCCGGAAGCGGGGCGGCGAAGCGCCAGCCGCGGGCGAGCAGCGCGTCGACGGCGGTCACGGCCTCCGGAGCCGTGTGCGCAGGTTCGAATCCTGCCGGGGGCACCTTGTGAGAGGTGCCAAAAGACCCCGCCACCAGCCAAAACGCTGGACGCGGGGTCTTCGCGTATGCGCAGCCGTACGCCGCCGGAAGCGGGTCTAGGACGGGGTCTGTGGACAGTACGTGGACAGGATCTTGAAGCATCAGCCCAGGTCAGCCCCGAAAAACGGCGAAGGCCCTCGGACAGGTCCAAGGGCCAGGATCGCAGAAGTCCGCGGATCGTCACTCGCGCTCGCGCCACAGCGCTCCGAGAAACCAGTCGAAGCACCCCGCGCATCGGGTCAGCTCCACCAGATCAACGCCCGCGGTCACCGATGCGGTCAGCATCAAGCGCCGAAGGGCCTTTCATCCCCCAGCCAGGTTGTTGAGTTCGCACAACGTGCGGTGGTAGCGCAGGTGAGTCTCGTCGATTCGGTGATCGGCGTGCCGGCGAAGATGCCGCAATTGCTCGCCCCCATGGGTCCGCCGCACGACGCCGTCCGCATCGATGTAAATCTCCAGGCCGTCGAAGAGGACATGGTGATTGGGGCATAGGCAAAGCAGGTTGGACAACTCGTCCGGGCCGTCATGGGGAGAGCCCAGGCCGCGGATGTGGGCAGCCTCGCTGTAGGGCCTGCGCTTGTACTGCAGGCGGGTGTCACACACCTGGCACGCGTGGTTGTGCAGGTGCTTGACCTGTGCTGCGACCGCCACATTGCGAATCAACCGGGACGAGGTGGACTCCCGCCGTCCAGTGGGCCCCGTCGCGGTCTCTTGGTCGACAGCCCCTTGGGCACGGCTGTCCTCGGTCTGATCGAGCAAGCCGTCAGCCGTCGTATAGCCGGCAAGGCCCGCTCGGCTGAGCACCTCACGTTGATCGACATCATCCAGGTAGGCGCCGCAAAGCTTGATCACGGCTTCCAGACGAGTCAGAGGGTCACTCAGCAATTCGGCAGCTTGATAGGTGAGGCCCGCGACCGGTTGGACTGCGTTGAAGACCCCAACCTGGGGCATGGAGCCGGCATCGCTCGGTACGCCGTGCACCTCCCACAGGCCGCTGCCTCGCAGGTGCCAGAACGGATACTCCGGGGTGACCTTGGAACCGGGGCGACCGAATTCTGCTAGAAGTGCCCCAGCCTCCGTACGAAAGCAAGACCACGGAGCCAGGCGCGGCTTGCCCGCCGTGATCCGGGAGATCGCCCACAGCAGAGCCAACGGCTGATGACGACTGGGAGCTCCATTCTCCGGATTACGGTGTGTGTTGAGGGAGCCGATCCGACCCAGCAAATCCGTCGAGGTAAGTTCCGCAGGTGAGGCTGGCGGCGTTGCCAAAGCAGGGGTATGAGCCTGTCGGCGCCCCTCCGGGACCAGTTGGGCAGTCTGGTCACTGTCCACCTGTGCCCCGTCCACGGAAACGGTGCCGTCGTCCACGGTAAAGCCCAGTGCCCGCAGACGGTGTGCCACTGTGCGCGCACCGCCGCTGAAGTCACCAGCTGACAGCAAGCTGCCTACGGAGTACAGGTGTGCTACGCCCGCTATGGCCTTCGAGTCATAGCGGCCCCCCTCATAGACCAGCTCATACGTCCTCGCCTGACCGAAGTGGTGCTGGTTACGGAAGGCCTCTCGCCCGAGGTGTTGGCACTCCCCAACGGCGGCCAGCACTCCTGCACGCGTCAAATCCCCAAGTCCCATGGTGAAGAGGCTAATAGGGGGCAACGACAGCAGCTCATCTACTTCGAACCGCCAGCGCCTGTTGTCCTCCGCGGTTGAAGCGAACCCAGAAACGGCGAGCCCCTGGACAGGTAGCAATGGGTCCAGCTCGATTCGAGGCGCGTCACTCGTACTCGCGCAACAGGTCGTCGATGCGGCGGTTCGCAACCTCTTGCCGGCCGTCGATGCACTTGGCGTAACGGCTGAGTAGTACCTCAACGCTGTTGCCCGCCCGTTCGGCAACCTCAGTGGCGTCTACGCCAGCGTTCAGCCAGGTCGAAAGCGCCGAGTGCCGTAGGTCGTAGGGACGCCGGGCGAGCGGTGAGGCGGCCACAGCCGGCAGCAGCGCCAGTAGCCGAGCCTCCTGCCAGGCCCGGTAGTAGGAGGACGAGGAGACCACTCCCCCGCCCTCGCTGAAGAACAGGCGCCCGTCGCTGGCCGTGCCGAAGGCGTCGAGGTGTTCCCGGAAGATGGCCACCAGCTGCGGAGGAATCGGCACCCTCCGCACGTCCTCGGCCGGCCGGTTCTTCAGCCCGCGGTCGTCATGGCTCTCCCCCGAGTCGGTCCACTGCTTCCCCACGCTGGGACGGGTGCGGTGCAGCAGGACGGAACCCCATCCGGCGGCGGGCAGAGTCAGATCAGTGTCGGCCAGGCCGACGGCTTCGGCCGGGCGCAAGCCGCCGAAGTACATGGCTGCGAACAGTCCGACCAGGCGCCGGCCACGAGCGCGGCGGTAGCCGCCGACGTAGGAAACGGCGCACAGCAGGGCCCGGGCTTGATGAGGGTTGGCGACGACCCGAGGATCTACCTCGCTGGAGACCTTGGGTTTTTGCCACCGCACGCCAGCGAGCGGATTTTCGGGAAACTCGCCCAGGTCGACCGCGTAATGCATGGCGTTGACGAGCGTCCGTCGCTTCCGGCGCACGGTCTCGGCGGCCGCGGCGGTACCGTCCAATTTGAGCTTGAGGGAATCGAGCACGGCACGTCCGATAACCGGGTCTCCCAGATCGGCCAGCGGGCGTGACGCCTTGGATACCCAGTGCAGCGCGCTGGCGATCTCCGGAGGCAGTTCCCGATCACTCGGCCCCGGCAGGACGAAAGCCCAGTTCCGCAGAGCCTTGCGGACCAGTTCTTCCGGCGGCCGGCCGAGACGGTCATCCAGGAGAGCCAAGGTGACCGATGCCAGTGATTCATTGATCCCGACACGCGTGTTCGGCGCGGCGTGCGGCCACTTCATGGCCAGGTACTTGAGCGCGAAGTCGTACCAGGTCAGCGTGGCTTTCTTCTCAGCCATGGACTCAGGGAGACCGCTGCCGGAGTCGAACTCTTCTCCGTCGTGGGCCGCCCGCAGGATCTTCGAGCGGAAATTGTCGGCGAGTCCTTTGGTCCGGAACGTGTCGGAGAAGACCTGGCCACCCACAGACCAGCGCACGTTGTAGGAGGGTGTCTTGGTGTTCCGCTTACGGACAGCCCACAACTTCACGTCGAGAGACTTCACGCGGCCGTCCCCTCCAGCCGGCGCAGCCACGCCATGAAGTCGCTTCGCCACACCCGAAGCTCTCCATTGGGCAGCTTGAAGGCGTCCGGACCCTGCCCCAGTTCACGCCAGCGGTAGAAGGTACGACGCGAGACGCCCCCCAACTCGGCAAGGATCTGCGGAACGGTCATCAATTCGTCTTTCACGCTGCGGCTCCTTCCAGGGCGAATTGGTCGCGCAGGGCCTCGCGGGGGAGTGTCTAATAAACGGCGGATCTGTTGATCATGGAGACGCCAAGTGAGTGAGATGACGATCGAGCACGAGTCCGTGGCTGATCCGGCCACGTCGGACGAGCAGTTGATCGCGATGCTGGTCGACCGGGCTCGGAGCGAGGGCCTGCAGCTGACGGGCGAGGGCGGACTGCTGCAGCAGTTGACCAAGAGGGTGCTGGAGTCTGCCCTGGAAGGCGAGATCACGGACCACCTCGGTTACGAGAAGCACGACGCGGCCGGCCGGAACACCGGCAACAGCCGCAACGGGACCCGGTCCAAGACCGTGCTGACCGATGTCGGGCCGGTCGAGGTCAGGGTGCCCCGTGACGTGGAGGGCAGCTTCGAGCCGCAGATCGTGCGCAAGCGGCAGCGGCGGCTGACCGGGGTGGACGAGATGGTGTTGTCGCTGTCGGCGAAAGGCCTCACCCACGGGGAAATCTCCGCGCACCTGGCCGAGGTCTACGGCGCCGAGGTCTCCAAGCAGACGATCTCCACGATCACCGACCAGGTGATGGAGGGCATGGCCGAATGGTCCAACCGGCCGCTCGACCGCGTCTATCCGGTCTTGTTCGTGGACGCCATCAACGTCAAGGTCAGAGACGGCAAGGTCGCGAACCGGCCCATCTACGTCGTCATGGCCGTCACGACCGAGGGCCACCGCGACATCCTCGGAATCTGGGCCGGCGACGGCGGCGAGGGTGCGAAGTACTGGCTGCAGGTGTTCACCGAGCTGAAGAACCGCGGCCTGGAGGACGCGCTGATGCTGGTCTGCGACGGGCTGAACGGCCTTCCTGACGCGGTCGAGGCGGTCTGGCCCCGAACAATTGTTCAAACGTGCATCGTGCACCTCCTGCGCAACAGCTTCCGATACGCGGCCCGCCAGGACTGGGACAAGATCGCCAAGGCGCTGAAGCCCGTCTACACGGCGCCGAGCGAGAGCGCGGCAACGGAACGCTTCGGAGAGTTTCAGGACGCCTGGGGCAGAAAGTACCCGGCGATCGTCCAACTGTGGGAGAACGCCTGGGCCGAGTTCGTGCCCTTCCTCTCCTTCGACGTCGAGATCCGCACGGTCATCTGCTCGACGAACGCCATCGAGTCCGTCAACGCGCGGATACGCAAAGCTGTCCGAGCCCGCGGGCACTTCCCCAACGAAGCCGCAGCCTTGAAGTGTGTCTACATGGCACTGATGAGCCTTGACCCGACCGGCAAGGGTCGCAAGCGCTGGACCATGCGCTGGAAAGCACCATTGAACGCCTTCCAGATCGCCTTCGAGGGCCGGCTCACCCCGACCAACAACTGAACCCTCAACAACCAAGATCAGCCGTTAAATTGACACACCCCATGGGCGCGACGCATCGCCGCAGAACGGGAAGCACGGCAGTGGTCGCAAACAGAAGCTGTTGCAGCCCTACGGGCCCACGCGCCGAAGCCTCTGCCCGAGGGTGCCAGCATGATCCGCCAGTGGAAGCGCTGGGAGTCCGGCGAAGTCATGCCGAGCGACTTCTACCAGCCGATCATCGCCGACACCTTCGGCACCGTTACCCACGCGATCTTCCCCGCGACAGGCCGGCGAGATCGCAGCAGCCAGCGGCATGGAAACGCTGGACATTCTCAGCCGGCTGCAAGCCTCAGACGTCGACAACGCGACGCTCGATGCGCTCCGTATCACCGCTGACCGGCTGTGCTCGGAATATCCGCACCTTCCCAGTGACCAACTCGCTATCGAGGGCCGCCAGTGGCTTCGTCGCATCGCCGGGCTTCAGTCCCAGCGCCTCACACTCGCCCAACACCGCGAGGTTCTGGCGCTGTCCGGTTGGCTGGCTCTGCTCGTCGGGTGCGTCGAGTACGACATGGGCGACCGGGCTGCCGCGGAGAGTACACGCCGAGCGGCACTATCTCTGGCGCAAGAAGCCGAGAACGCCGAGATCGCTGGCTGGGCCCACGAGATGCGCGCCTGGTTTGCCCTCACCACGGGCGACTACCGCGGCATCCTCGCCGCATCGCAGGCAGGCACCGAGGCAGCGCCTACGAAGGGCGTCGCCGTCCAGCTCGCGGCGCACGAGGCCAAGGCGTGGGCCCGACTCGGTGACCGCCGGCAGACCGAGGTAGCGCTCGACCGAGGGCGCAAGCTGCTCGAAGGTATGGCGTACCCCGAAAACTTGGATCACCACTTCGTTGTCGATCCAGCGAAGTTCGACTTCTACGCCATGGACTGCTACCGCCTCTTGGGCGAGGATCGCTTCGCCGAGACGCTCGCCCATGAAGTGATTCGTGCCGGAACCGACTTCGACGGCGCGGAGCGTGCACCCATGCGCATGGCCGAAGCCCGGGTCACCCTCGGCGTCGTCGCCGCACGGCAAGGCGACCTCGAGCAAGCCGTCCAGTACGGCGAATGGGCTCTCAGAAGCGAACGTCAGTCCCTCCCGTCATTGCTCATGGTCAGCCGCGAGCTAGTGCTCTGACCGGGAAGGTTCGCCGGGTTGGTGATGGCGGCGGTTGGATGTGCGGTGACGTCCGATCCAACTGCTGGAGGTGCGGTGGCTGAGCCTGTGCGGGTGCGCAGACTGACCGATCAGGAGGGGCAGAAGCTGCAGCAGATCGTGCGCCGGGGCAGCACCAGTTCGGTGCGCTACCGACGCGCGATGATGCTGCTGGCTTCGGCGGGCGGGAACCGGGTGCCAGTGATTGCGCAGCTGGTGCAGGCCGACGAGGACACCGTCCGGGAGGTGATCCACCGGTTCAACGAGAGCGGCCTGGCCTGCCTGGACCCTCGCTGGGCGGGAGGCCGTCCCCGCCTGCTCAGTCCTGACGACGAGGACTTCGTCGTCCAGACGGCCATCACTCGCCCGACCAAGCTCGGCCAGCCCTTCACCCGCTGGTCCATCCGCAAACTCGCCGCCTACCTGCGGAAAGTTCAAGGCCGCGTCATCTGCATCGGCCGCGAGGCGTTACGTTGCCTACTCGCTCGCCGCGGCGTCACCTTCCAGCGCACCAAGACGTGGAAGGAGTCCCCGGACCCCGAGCGCGACACCAAGCTCGACCGCATCGAACACGTCCTGGACCGCTTCCCCGACCGGGTCTTCGCGTTCGATGAGTTCGGCCCGCTCGGCATCCGACCCACCGCCGGCCTGTCCTGGGCCCCTGCCGGTCATCCTGAACGGCACCCTGCCACCTACCACCGCACCCACGGCGTCCGATACTTCCACGGCTGCTACTCCGTCGGCGACGACACCCTCTGGGGCGTCAGCCGCCGCAGGAAGGGAGCTGGCAACACACTGGCCGCACTCAGGTCGATCCGCGCTGCCCGCCCGGACGGCGCCCCGATCTACGTCATCTTGGACAACCTCTCCGCCCACAAAGGCGACAAGATCCGGCGCTGGGCGAAGAAGAACCGGGTCGAGCTGTGCTTCACCCCGACCTACGCGTCCTGGGCCAACCCGATCGAGGCCCACTTCGGGCCGCTACGACAGTTCACCGTCGCCAACTCCCACCACCGCAACCACACCGTCCAGACCCGGGCCCTGCACGCCTACCTGCGCTGGCGCAACAAAAATGCCCGTCACCCCGACGTCCTCGCCGCCCAGCGGAAGGAGCGTGCTCGCATCCGCAGCGAGAAGGGCCTGCGCTGGGGCGGACGACCAGCGAAAGTCGCGTGACCTCGATCAGGGCACCAGCAACACTGGCGCCATGACCGATGATCGCAAGGCTCTGCAGGCCAGCTGGAATCAGACCCGTGACCACCTCGACGCCGCCCGAGCCCACCTCACACGCCTGCCGGACATCGATCTCTCAGCGACGCTGGAGTTCCTGGAGCACAACGAACTGGCACTCGCCTTCGACTGCCTGGTCGATCTCGGTCACGACCTCGACCTTCCACTCAGTTTCTGGCAGCACCTGGACCGAGCGGCTCGTGAAATGCGGCTCTACAGCGATGCACTGCACGTGCCTCACCTCACGGCTGCCGACTTCTGCCGCCGTCACCTCGCCGCTGCCTCCGAGCAGGAATGATCCGCCAACCCGGCGAACCTTCCCGGTCAGAGCACTAGCCACCATCGTGAACCGAGACTTCAGCAACGCGGCAACGGGCAAGGAGTACCTCGAGCATCTAAACGTACTGAGTCGCGTCAGTTAGTCTCCCTGTTTCGCTTCGGATAGTTGAGCTGACCTGGTCGCGGTGGACCAGTGGACGCCGGTCAGGCGAAACAGGGAGGTCAGCAGGCTAGTGTAGAACTCGAAGCAGCATACGCCGTGGTATGGGTTAGTCGAGTGCCTCGTCTACATTTTCGACATTCTCAGGCGCAAGCGCCACAGGCTCTCCCGCGTCTCGGTCGGGTCGCAGCCACTCAGTGTCCGGTCTCGTCAGCAGTCGCGCATTGGAGTAAGCCATGTCAACCGTGAGTACCGTAGCCCCGTAATAGACACCATTGATCTTATCGACGGTAAGCGCAAGATCGACGCGGTTCGCCCGCACCAGACAAAGCGGCAACAGCAACTGCAGGCGTCCAGCCCCACCCTTGTGTCGGTAGAAGACGGGGATGGCTGTCTTGTAATTCCGAGCGACCCGCCGTTTCAGTGGCTCTGCTTGCGAGTTAATGGCATTGATGAAGGCATAAGGATTGTCGATCAGCTCTTTCGGAGCTCGCGCTAGCCGCTCCTCCACATGGTCGATTGCGATCTTCAGATCGAGCCGATCATCGAAGAGAAGTTCGGTAGGGTCGTCGAAATACCGAGCCAACGGTGGTTCGTCGGCCCCGAAGATCTGCAGCATCTTTCGCCCCTCAGACAGGAACTCATCCAACTGGAAGCGCCCAGGCTGATGCGGCTGCTCGCTAAACACAGCGAAAATCTGCTTCTGATTTTGAGTGACTAGTCCAGTGTTGAATCCGACCGTTCGCCGGCCCTTGTGCTCGACCTCCACCAACTTCCCCGTTTCCTGCAGTCGCAGAAACGTGTACCGGACATAATTGGCCAGCACCGCCAGGGGTGTTGAGGACTGCGTATAGCGGTAGTTCCAGTCTTCAGGCTCGGCAAGGGCTGCTAGGTCCCTAGTCCACGTATGAGGCAGGGCAGCGAAGTCGCTCCACGCATCGCCTGTCGGCTCAAAGCCAATTATTTCAATGTCCTTGCCACACTCGCCACGCGTCGACATTCCGATTTCGAACCGGACCCTCGTGCCACGTCCGGGAAGCTCCCGAGAAGACCGAAAATCCGTATGATGGAGATATAGTCCGTTAGGGAACTCGTCACACGCGGCAAAACCGTACCCTTTGTCCCATTTCCACGTGCTAATCGTTCCTTCAATTCGCTTGCCCGTAAAATCCCGTTGTGACGCCACTGTCGGGATATCCAACAAGCGCACCCCGCGGGCCTGGCGCTTGCCCTCCGGAGTGAGGAATAGCTCGAACGAAACGCGTGAGCCCGGAGCGACTTCCTTCTGCTCAAGCGGCGAAGTCAGCTGAGAGAAGTGCAGAAATACATCTTCTTCCCCGTCGACCGCTATGAAGGTGAACCCACCTTGGGCCCAAGGTCGCTTGATGATGCCCTGCATGTGACCTCCTCAAGTGATGTGACGAGTGGTCAGTTTACCCTCCGCGCAGGCCGTTCCGCTGAGATGTTTCGCAGAACCTCCACCCGAAGCGCCAGGGATCGGACGCGTTCACCGAGCCGCGCAGGAATTCCAGTCAGGTACCGCGCCTGCCCTGTGCTGTGAGAGGGCTCCACCTCGGCGGCATACTGCTTCAAGGACAACAACCGTCAAGTTTGGGAGGAATCCGGCGCGAAGACCGCTGTCGACCGGGAGCGGGCACTATCGCTAACGGAGGCCACCTGGGCATGGGCCTGGTCATCCCACATCGCCGAAAGTCCAGACAGAGCGAAGTAACGAGAGCAGAACGTCTCCCAACACCAGGTCCACGCCCGCATCGAGCACGTCTTCGCCCGTATGAAGTCCTGTGGGTTCTGCGCAACTATCGACGCAAGGTTGAGGAGGGTGAGCCCATCCCCGGCAGGCCGGCCTGCTCGTACCTGCACACCCACGCATGCACCGACTGCCGGGAGACCTGGTGACGCACCGCGGCCTCGACCACCGCGGCACCCGCGGCCACCTCCATGACCGCGTGATACCGCTGCTCGACCACGCTCAACTCCACCAGCACGGCCCCGGCCCTCCCCGCACGCGCGAATCAGACGCATACAGCCAAGCCGAGGCAAGCGGTGTCAAGCATCAACCGAGACAGGACACAAGACCGCTCAGCCTGTCGGGTCTCGGTTGATGCTTGACGTTTTGGCGTCGGGTGATGCTTGACGTTTGGGCTAGACGATTTTTCGTTTGTTGTACTCCCCGGATTTGCGGACGACCACTCCCTTGGTGGTGGTGCGGGGGACAGTGGTGATCAGGTCGTTGCCGTGGAAGACCTGGATGACGGTGTCGTCGAGGTGGGCGGTGACGACCTGGCGGGCCCAGGTCCGGCCGACTTGGACGCGTTGGCCTGCGATGACGAAGCCGCCGTTGCTGGAGACGATCCGTTCGGCAGTCTGAGGTGCCGGCAGTGGGACGGTCGGTGGTGGGCCTGCGGGCCGGGCTCCGCGCAGTCGGCCGCAGGCCGTGGCCGACAAGGGACTGGGCAGTGCGGCCAGCAGGACCCGGTGCTCGTTCAGGACCTGCATCACGGTGCCGTCGAGCCGGAGGATGACGCGTTGTCCGGCGAACGCCCAGCCGATGTTGACCTTGTCGCCGCCCAGGCCGACGTATCCGACCGGGTTCACGGTGCGGTCGACCTCCACCGCCGCGCCGGTGACCGGGCCCGGATCCTGCGTCCATGGACCGGCGGGCCGGGCATCACCGCAGGCCAGCAGCGTTCGCAGGTCCCGGCCGGACAGTTTCGAGGGCAGGGTCTTGTGCCGGGTGCCGTCGATCAGGACGTGCAGCCGGTTCACGTCGATCCGTAGGGTCACCGCGGTGCCGGCCAGGGCCGGGCCGAACCAGATCTGCTGGCCGCACAGACCCAGGTTTCCCGACCGGGGCACGACCCGGTCGACCTCGACGGCACCGACCTCGCCCTCGGCAAGGGGCCACGACCGCGACTCCGGAGGCGGCTCGGAGCGCTGTGTCGGCACCACCACCTCCGGTTCGCCGGGCGTCACTTCCAGGCTGGGCGGCAGCTTCACCGGCAGCGCCGTGACTTCCGTACTGGTGAACCGGCTGACCGGTGGCTGCATGTCCAGGGACTGATGCGGACGGGCAGTGTTGTAGTCGACCAGCCAAGCGTCGATCGCCGCCTGGGCGGCGGCAACATCGGTGAACCGGTCACAGTCGTCGAGGAGTTCCCGCCGCAGGGTCTGATGGAACCGTTCGATCTTCCCCGTGGTCGTCGGTGACTTCGGTTTGGTCAGCCGGTGCTTGATCCCGTTCTCCCGGCAGATCCGGTCGAACATCACCTCACCGGGCTTGCCCGAGCCGAACCGGGCCGTGAACTGCTTGCCGTTGTCGGTCAGCACCTCTTCGGGGACCCCGAACCGCTGCAGGGCCTCCCCGAAAGCCAGGCAGACCGCCCGCCCGGTAGCCCGCGGCACAACTTTCGCGATCACCACGAACCGCGAGTGGTCATCGATGCCGGTGACCACCTTGCACTCCGCCCCGCCGGCCAGCAGGATGCCGCCGACGATGTCCAGCTGCCACAGCTCCATCGCCACCGATCGTTCCCACCTGCGGTAATCCGACCTCCGGCGCCTCCTGATCCCGGGTTCGACCAGGCCGTTTCGCACCAGCACCCGATAGACCGTGGCTCGGGACGGCACCGGTGTGATCCGTTTGCGTTCCAGTTCATGCACCAGACGGCGCGGGCCCCAGCCCGGATGCGCCCGCCGCAGGTCACACACCAGCGCTTCCACCGCGGACGGGATCCGGTGCGGACACGACGCCGGGCGGTGCGAACGATCCGCCAACCCCGCAAGGCCAGCCTGTTCGTACTTGCGCACCCAGGCGTGCACCGACTGCCGGGAGACCCCGTAACGCGCCGCAACCTCGACCACCGGGGCGCCGGCGGCCACCTCCATGACCGCGTGATACCGCTGCTCGACCACGCTCAACTCCACCAGCACGGCCCCGGCCCTCCCCGCACGCGCGAATCAGACGCGTACAGCCAAGCCGAGGCAAGCGATGTCAAGCATCAGGTGAAGCCACACTGTCAACCATCAACCGAGACAGGACAACAAGACCGCTCAGCCAAGCTGTTACAGATTTCTCTACCTCATCAAGGCGCTCCCGCCGCGCAGAGCGCGGCGGCGCGCGGCCCGGCGGCTCGGCCCGACGCTCCTGCCTCCGTCCCGCTCCGGCCCGGCCACCGGCCGCCCGCCAGACGGCGATGAGTTGTTGAGGGGAACCCCGCAGTGGCTTAGGTGGTCGGCTCCACGGCTTTAGCCACCTCCCCGGTCCGGGACCCGCGCCGAGCAAGACCAGGGGGCCACTCGGACACATTGCGGGCAGGGGCAAGCCTGCCCGAGTTGCCAACCAGCGTACGGCCCCCTGATCATGCACGGCCCCAGCCCAGGCAGGCCACCAGCCAAACCCGCTCCGCCGACCGCTTGATCGCCGCAGCGTCGAGCCTACGCCGCCAGGGTAATGGGCTTGGCTGTCTGCTCCAGTTCCTTGAAGATGACCTTGAGGTGTTCGAGTTCGTCACCTGTGAAGAGGTCGTCCGGACCGCCGGGGGCAAGGTCGGCGAACGAGTCCTCGTAGAGGTCCCCCAGGCTGAGGATTCCGCGCCTGACAACCGTGTCGATGATCAGCGTCAGGAAGTCGAGCTGGCGGGAGCCGAGCTGCTTGCCCGCGCAGAAGGCCTCGAACGCCTTCTGCGCGGCCTGCCGGTCCAGCCCACACAGTCCGCGCACGAACAGACCGAGGCCTCCGGAGGAGCGCACGTCGTCCAGGTCTTCGGGCGAGGCGACAGCCTCTGCGAGGAAGATCTCTTCCAGACTTGCAAGATCGAGTTCAGTGATCTGCTCGTTGAGTCGCAGTTTGCGCACGACCGGCTGGTCCTCGTGGCGAAGGAGATAGGCCCGCGCCTTCTGCTTGAAGCGCTGCTCGTCCGTTCCCTGAGGCATCCCCTGAATTTCCGCCTCGTCGATGTCGCCGAACTCGTCGACGAAGTTGGTGTAGACGACGTTTCGCTTGACCTTGGGGTCGGTGAGCCGGGCGAGCCGGCGCATACGGCGCCGCATGTCCTCCAGCATCGGGAGCGTCACGTCGTTCCACCACTCCTCGCCCGCCACCGCTTCCAGAATCTCGGCCTGCTCGCCGACCGCCGGGATGTTGGTCTTGGTGAGCAGGTTGGAGGCGATGTCCTGGATCTTCGTGCGTAGCTTGGCGAACTCCTTGCCGCCTTCCAGCGCAGCGAGCTGGAGACCGTACGCCATCAGGTCGAACCGTTTGGCCTCCTCGCCCGTCTCCTCGTCGTCGGGACGGAACTCACTTGGGAGACTGAGCAGGTGGTCACGGATCGCGGTGTCTGCGGCGTCGTCCACTCGGTGCCAGCTGCCGAACTCGCCGAAGACCTCGATCTCCCGGCGGTGCGGGCGCACCAGGAAGTTGTCCAGGTTCATGCCGGTGACGGTCCGGTGCAGCCGGTGCGCCAGCGACCAGCGGATCTCGGCTTCGGTACCGATCGCATCGGGACCGGAGTCGCGTGCCGGATCGGGCTGCTGCCGCTTGTCCAGGACCCGGACCAGGTCGAGTTGGCGCTGCAGGAGCTGTTCGGTGAGGGTGACGGCCCTGCGCCCCTCCGACCGGTCGAGTTGGCTGTTGAAGAAGTCGATGTTGCCGCAGAAGTCGAAGACGTAGAAGTTCTGTTTGTTGTGCTCGGGGTTGTCTGGGTCGGGGCCGTAGAGACCGGGGCGCAGGCGGGTTCCGCGGCCGATCATCTGCCAGAACTTGGTCTTGGAAAAGACCGGCTTGGCGAAGACCAGATTCACTACCTCGGGCACGTCAATACCCGTGTCGAGCATGTCGACGGAGATGGCGATGTCGGGGGCATTCGGAGGGTTCTTCGGGTTGGAGAAGTCGTCGATGAGGGACTGGGCGTACGTCTCCTTGTACGTGATCACCCTCGCGGCGTGGCCGGCGCCCTGTGGATAGTTGAAGTTGTAGCGCTCTTCGATGTACCGGGCGTGGTCGTTGTTCTTCGCGAAGATGATCGTCTTGCCGAGCCGGTCCCCACCCTCAACGCGGTGACCGCGCGTCATCAGCGTCTGCAGCATCTTGTCCACGGTGTCCTCGTTGAAGAGGTACTTGTTCATATCGTGGCGGCCCACCGCGTCCGGGATGTCACCGTCCTCGGTCCACTCCTTGGCGTCCCACTCGGCCTTCTCCTCCTCGGAGAGGTCGGCGTAGCGAATGCCGTGTTCCATGAACTTCAGCGGCACCTTCACCGCCTTGGGAAGGACGAGATAGCCCTCGGCGGCGGCTTCCTGAAGGTCGTAGGAATCGGTCGGGACCCCGTCCTCCATGGCGAACAGCTTGTACGTGTTGTGATCGATCTCGTCCTTGGGCGTGGCCGTCAGGCCGAGCAGCAGCGAGTCGAAGTAGCGAAACAGCTCGCCATACTTCGCGTACACGGAGCGGTGTGCTTCGTCGATGACGATCAGGTCGAAGTGCCCCGGCCCGAAGCGGCGGCGGCCCGCGCTGTCGGTGACATCGATCTGCTTCATCATCGTCTGGTACGTGGAGAGGTAGACACGGGCCGAGGCCGCCTTGTCGTCGAGGAGGCTGGCCGCGGGTGTGTTCGGCAGGTTCTCCTTGAACGCCTTCATCGCCTGGGCGACCAGAGCCTGCCGGTCGGCGAGAAACAGCACCCGCTGCGCCCATCCCGCCTTCATCAGCTGGTCCACGAGGGCGACGGTGGTACGGGTCTTGCCGGTTCCGGTCGCCATGACGAGCAGCGCCTGCCGCCCCCGGTCACGCTCGAAGGTCTCGCCCACACGCTTGATCGCTCGGAGCTGGTACGGGCGGCCAGCGATCTTCTCGTTCACCGGTGTGGCCGTGAGGGAGAGACGGCCGGCACGCTGCCGAATGTGCCAGTGCAGCTCGTCCTTGGTGAAGAAACCCTGAACCTGGCGGGGCGGGTAGCCGAGGCCGTCGTCCCAGAGGTAGGTCTCGTATCCGTTGGTGTAGAAGATCACCGGGCGGCGGTTGAACTGCTTTTCGAGCGCGTCCGCGTACAGCTTCGCCTGCTGCTGCCCGTCACGGGCGTCACGCCGGGTGCGCTTGGCCTCGACGACGGCGAGAGGCTTGCCGTCGTCGCCCCAGAGCACGTAGTCGACGTAGCCCTTGCCGCTCTTGGTGGGCATCCCGGTTGCTATCGGGTACTCGGTGTCCTTGCCGGGGGCGAGGAGGTCCCAGCCCGCTTCCTTGAGGAGCAAGTCTATGAAGGCGTCGCGGGTCGCCTGCTCATCGTAGTCGTGGGTGTCCTGCACGGACTGGTTGGCGGCCTTCGCGGCGGCGATCTGCGCCTTCAGCTCTTCGAGCTGCCGGGCAAGCTTTGCGTTCTGGGCGCGCTCGGCCGCGAGTTGCTCGGCCTGCGCCTTGAAACGTGCCGCGTCCTCGGCTTCCTTGGCCTTGAGCTCGGCCTGCTTTAGCGCGCGAGCCTGGGGAGAGAGGGGGCGCGGTATGGCGCTGGTGTCAAACTCCAGCCCGGCGGGCGGCAGTGCGGCGGGCTGGCGCGTATAGGTCCGGGCGAACCAGTAGAGGGAGTGGAACAACTCCTTGACGCTGGCCTCGGCGACGGCCCTCGGGACCGGAGCGGCCTTGTGCACGGCGTTGTTCCCGTGCCGGCGGATGAGATCCATCTTGGCGTTGACCATCGGCCCGACGAGCTGCCGGAAGCTCGGCTCGTGGAGCATCGCCGCGAGGTCCTTCTTGTACGGCTCGCTGAGGCTGCTGTCCTTGTCGTACATCCAGCGGGCGGCGATCTCGATGGCGCGGCGGGCGTAGAAGCAGGCCGTTCGGGGATCGTGGTGGATCAGCCGCTCGGCGCGGGTCGCTTCGTCATAGAGGGCGGGCCATTCGGCAAGGAGGAAGGCGAAGTTGCCGGTCGCAGCGCGGCTGACACTGTCGGCGGCTGCGCGGTCGCGAGCCTGCTTGTCCTGCCCTTGGTCGTCGCTGTTCTGCTCGTTACCCATACTGGCGTCCCCTCCTCTGGTGCACGGCCTTGTCGTACGGGCCCTGGGCGTCCCCGCCCGTACGTGGCCGACGCATCTCGCCCGTCTCCTACGGCAGAACCACCCCTGGGCCGGGCTCCCCTGCCCGGCCGCACGGGCGGCGTGTGGTGTAGTCGGTGCTGCGCACCGGGTACGGCGGGAGCGGCTTACGCGGCTTCGCCAGTCGCATCATGATCGCAGAGGTTGCCAGAGAAGGCACGGTGTTGGAGGGAGTTGAAGAGTTCATCGAGGGTTGCTAGGTGGGTGCGGTGGGTACCCTTGAACGCCTCAATAGCCTTTACACGTTCCGAAAAGACTCGGATCAGATCCTCGCCAGGGTAGGGAATTTCCAGATTACGAAGGACAGCAAGATTGATATTTTTCTGCGCAGACTCAGGAGCAGAAGCCTCCAACGCCTCCTGAAGGAACGACAACCAGGCTCGAATATATTCAATTTTCGCCGGACTCGCGGTAAATCCGACGACACTATCAGGGAAGCAAGCATCAAACGTCAGAATCCCCGTCTTGGCGATGTTTGCCGCAATGGTGATACACAAGGTTCCTGCAGGCCAGAGCCTGCTCTGATTCAGGCCGATGTCGGAATAGGTGGAAGTAAACCTGGTGATATATCCACCAGAACCAGCAACGTCTCCCGTCTGAATCAGAGGGAATTCTCCACCCAACAAGGCCGGATCATTCCGGGGGCGATGCTTGGAGACGCCGCGATCAAGGGTTCCCATGTTCCCGAGTTTCCGCACCGGCCAGTCTTTCGAATTGACGACGGGGTCACCGAACATGTCAAGAAAGATGGACTGGCCGAGGTCGTCGAGGAGGGCGATGGCCTCGCGGCGCTTGGCGCGGAGCGCGTCCACCTGGTCGAGGACAGCGGCGATGCGCTTCTGCTCTGCGAGCGGGGGCAGCGGGACCGGCAGCGCGAGAAAAACATCTCTCGGCAGTGATCGCCGGCGCGCGGTACTTCCCTGAAGCTTCGCTGCATAATACTTGAGAGCCCGAGGTGAACGTAGGAATCGTTCCAGAAAATCTCGCGATACAGAGTCTGGATCAATGAGATCCCAGATCTCGTACGCAGGACTCACGATTGCGGAATCATAGAGGGCCTGAAAGGAAAGGACTCCTTCATCGATCGGGAATCCCACGACAAGTTGGTCGCGGTCAACCACGCGATACGCGGAGGTGTCAGCAGAGGCTACACGCTTCTTGAACTTGTCTGCTTGATCGACAAGCCCATCTCGCATGGTCATGGAAAGGATGGGGAGTTCTTCGGATCCGGCTCGCCGAAGGACTGCAGGCTTGATGATGTCACCCAAAGCGGTATCCGTACTGCTCACGCAAGCAACCCCTTCAGTTCGGATACGCCCATGGCGATCTCTGCCTCGATTCGCTCCAAGTCGGCGAAAATTTCGCCCGGAGTCCGTGTCTCAATCTCCTCGTGCACTACCGCCTTATACCGATTGATACTCAAGTCGTACTCCTGGGCAACGATCTCCGCCTTGGGTACGCAGAAGCTCTGGTCCGTGCGCTGCCGCGCGCGTTCGGCGCCGTCCCTCTCAAACCAGCGCGTCAGCACGTCCGGCAAGTTGTTCTTCGTGTGCTCGGTCTCCGTCAGCGGCCCGCCCATCGGCCGCACAGTGAGCCGATCGTCGGCCAGCAACGGAGCACGCTTGTCGTCGAGGCTGAGACCGTCCGACTGCAGGTCGTAGAACCAGACATGGTCCGTGCCGCCTGACTCCGTCTTCGTGAAGAACAGAATCGCCGTCGAGACACCGGCATACGGCCTGAACGCCCCGCTCGGGAGCTTGACCACTGCCTGGAGCTGCTGGTCCTCTACCAGGATCCGGCGCAACTCCTTGTGTGCCTTCGTCGAACCGAACAGCACCCCGTCCGGGACGATGACGGCGGCCCGACCACCGGGCTTCAGCAGCCGCAAGAACAGGGCCAGGAATAGTAGTTCAGTCTTCTTCGTCTTGACGATGCGCTGGAGGTCCACCGCCATGGACTCATAGTCCAGGCTCCCCGCGAAAGGCGGGTTCGCGAGGATCAGGGAGTAGCGCTCAGCCTCGCCGGCCGCGCTCTCCGCAAGTGAGTCGCGGTACCGGATGTCCGGGTTCTCCACGCCGTGCAGCAGCATGTTCATCGAGCCGATGCGCAGCATCGTGTTGTCGAAGTCGAAGCCGTGAAACATCGACTCGTTGAAGTGCTTGCGCTGCTCCACCCCGAGCAGTGTGTCGCGGTGCACCCGCTGCACGTACGATGCCGCCTGCACCAGGAAGCCCGCCGTGCCGCACGCCGGGTCACAGATCTCGTCGCGCGGCCCCGGCTGGGTCATCTCAACCATCAGGTCGATAATGTGGCGCGGGGTGCGGAACTGGCCGTTCTGGCCGGCCGTGGCGATCTTCGCGAGCAGGTACTCGTAGATGTCGCCCTTGGTGTCACTGGCGTCCATGGAGATGCCGTCGAGCAGGTCGACAACCTTCGCCAGCAGATTGGGCCCCGGAATCGTGAACCGGGCGTCCTTCATGTGGTGGGAGTACGTCGAATCGTCTCCGCCCACGCGGCGCAGATAAGGGAAGACGCCATCGGCGACAATCCCGTACATGATCTCGGGGTCCCTGACCTTGAAGTTCTGCCAGCGCAGATCCTGCTGGTCATCCGAGAAGAAGGGGTCCGGGTCAGGCTTGCCCGTTGCTGTCGCCTTGCGGTCCTTACGCGTCTGGATCTCGTCCAGCCGCTTGATGAAGAGCAGGTAGGTGATCTGCTCCATTACCTCCAGCGGGTTGGAGATACCGCCGGACCAGAACGCGTCCCAGACGCGTCCCACCTTGCTCTTCAGTTCGCCCGTAATCACATGGAGGATCCTACGGCCCCCGAGCCCCAGGGCGGACCCGCTTGTGGTTTCCGAGACAGCTCGATCGACCGCTCAGGCATCGACTTCCCGCGCACCGTCTTGCCCGGACCTCCGTCCATGCGCGGTACCACCGCCCACCGGCTAGCCAGGGCCGAGACCAGGCACGGGCCACGGCCCGACTCCGTGTCCGGCTCGGACGCCAGCGAGGATGACTTCGGCGGCATGCAATCGTCCCGCGTATCCGTCACTTCCACCCGCACTGGCCCCGCGGCCGGGTGCTCGGCCACGATCAGGGTCACCGTGGTGTTCAGGTCGGACTCGTACCGGTTGCCCCAGGCGTCGAGGCGGCGGGAGGCGAGCCCACAGGCTAGGCAGACGCCACCACGCGGCGTCGACGTGAACGCCATGCGGAATCCCGCGCGAGCAGCGAAGGCTGGCAGGTGTCCTCGGAACAGTCCGCTCCTCTTCATGGGCACAAGCGTGGGCCCACGCGAGTACCTTGACCAGCCACGGCATACACACAGCGTGGTTGTTTTGCAGCGGTGGGTGCTCTTTCGGTGTCGGTGGTGAGACAGGTGCTCAATGAAGATCAGGACGTCGGTGCCGCAACAAGCCGTCGCTCGGCATAGTGAGGACCCGGCCGACGAGTTGCTGCGGTCGGTCGGCAGGCAGATCAAGATCTTCCGCGAACGGGCCAGGTGCACCCAGGCCACCCCGGAGCAGCTTCACCGTCACGCCGAGCGCTTGGGCGCGTTTCTCGCCTTTGCCTGCCGCGGCTGACCGAAACCCGACTCACTGGTCAACCATGTGTGACGCCCGTCTTGACCGCCCGTAGTTGCCTTGGCAGGATCGGAATCAGCAAGCAAAACACCGCGCATATGGCTGCGCAGACCCTGTGGCCGTCCCTTCGGGGGCGGCCACAGACGTGTTTCCGGGAGGTTCGGTGCATCTGTGCTACATCGACGAAGCGGGCAACGGGCAGACCCTTGACCCCGCGCGGCCTGACGCCCCTCCAGTCCTCGTCGTCGGCGGATTCACCGTGCCCCGGAACCACGTCAAGTCCCTGACCTGGGCCTTTCTCGAAGTCAAGAAGCATTACCGGCCGCAGTTGCGGAACGCGGACCAGCTCTCCGAGGTGATCCAGCACGAGATCAAGGGCTCGGATGTGCGCAAGAACCTCCGCGCCGGCAACCATAGTTGGCGGCGTGCGGCCATTGAGCTGATCGCTTCGATCCTCGACATTCTGGAAGCTCACGAGACCCGCATCCTCGCTCGTGTGTGGATCAAGGAGGAGGGACTGGCGTTCGACGAGTCCGGGGTCTACCCGGCCTCCGTCGCCGCGCTGAACGAGACCTTCCAGGCGCAGCTCGCCCACGAGCACTCGCGCGGCATGATGGTACTCGACAGCCGCACAAAGGTGAAGAACGCCCCCAACGTGCACTGTGTGACAACACGTAAGTACCGTGCGGGCGGCGACAGCTTGCGCGGGATCATCGAGTCACCGGTCTTCGGACACAGTGACACGCACGCTCTTCTTCAGCTCGCGGACCTCTTGGTCTCCTCGTTGCTGTTTCCCATCGCCTGTCACGCCTACCTCAACGACGTCAGGTGGAACGTGCACTGCGACGATGCCTACGAGCCACTGCGAGAGGAGTTCGGCGCACGGCTCAGGAAGTTGCAGTTCCGGTACCAGGACGCCGTAGGCAAGTGGCGCGGCGGGATCGTCGTGTCGGACCGGAGGACTCAGCAGTCTTCCAGCCTGATGTTCGGACCTGAGAAGACGGTCACCGTGCCAACTACTGCGATCCCGGGACAGCCGGGAGCTCCGACCCCCGAGCGGCCCGAGGCCGAACCGCACGGCGGTCTGCCCCTTCTCCCGTAGGGAACGACATATGACAACGCGGCAGCCTTCGTTACGCCGCCGCGAGCCTTGGCAGCGCCGCGTCCATGCGTGCCAGCGTCGTCTTCTTGCCCAAGGGCTTCCAAGGACTCAACGATTCCCCCGCGTTCCTCGGGTCAGACTCCATACTGTCGTAGCACGTTGATCATGTGGCGAATCTTCTGGACGGCATCGTCGGGCAGTGGGTCGGGGTTGAAGTGCATGAGATCGTTCCTGATCTCTCGTATCTGGTCGAGGCGCTCCATGAAGATCTTTCGGTCCAGCGACCACCCCAGCTTTTCCCATGCATCCTTGTTTTGCAGGACGCGCTGGTAGTCCCCGATTGACAGGTCGTCGAAGGTCTCGATGCCTCGGTCGCCTTCCGGATCGCAGAGGCCCTTGACTTCAGGTAACTCGAACGATGCCACAAGTACCTGACGCAGCCGTTGGTCGAATTCTCCGACGAGAAAGAACGGGGTCGCCATGGTTCCGTAGGCAGCTGCCACGTCGCTCGCGGTTACGATACCTGCAATGGCGTTGGTTTGGTCTCGGACAAGCACGAATTCGGACTCTGCGAGCACCGGGAGTATGTCAACGAGGTCCTGGTTGTAAAGGACCTCCCGGGGGCGGATGATGGCATGAGAGAATGATGGATCATGATTGGCGTGACGTGCGCGCGCAATTGACTTCCATGTGACAGCCCCGCGGACATTACGCGCTCCCGACAGCACAGGAAGCTGGGAGTAGTCGTTGATTACCATATGGGTGATGGCTTCGTCGAACGTCGCAGACGGGGATACAAATACGACACCACCGAGAGCGGATGGCAAGTTTCCTACGGTCAGACCGACCATTGGTGCATCCTCGCCTTCAACGGCTGCCGGGGCTTCGTTGACCGATTGAATCCGGCGGGAATCTTTCGCGGTGTCGGCGTGCTGTACTGCACCAAGCAGTCGTACCCTCGCGGACAAGGGCACGGCATCAAAGTCGGGGTGCGTGACGAGGCTATGATTGGTCAAGTCTGCTGCTATTTGCTCGCTGATGAGGTAGCTGCGCTTCTGAGCCCCCCACCATCCGAGCAGTTCCCTCACGGTGAGCGTTACTGGCCTGCCTTCTCCAGCCTGTTCCCTGGCCCGCTTAAGATTCTCGTGGCGTTGAGTCGGGAGCATGGCATCACCAACACCGATGCTTGAGGTGCCCGCTGCCGGAGTATCCAGGAATCGCTGGCGCAGGCGATCAAGTGTTGTGCCATCTTTCAGAGTCCATGCCTGCCAGCCGTCAAAGAATCCTTCGCCGGCCGCAGCTGCTGCCGCCTCAGAGGGAGATCGAAACTGTTGGCCATCAGCCAGTTCGAGCCAGCCTACGGCCGTCACTCTTGCGGTGTGACTCAACCGTGCATGCTCGAAGGTCAGTTGTGCGCCTTCCGCCAGTAGACCTGCATCGACGAGGTCGGCTAGGGTCACGCGTCGGCCAGTCATGAAATACCGAGGCCGTTCCGCGTATCGGTTCATGCTAAGGTCGTAGCCCTGCGAAGCGATCTCTGCTTTCTGGACACAGAAGCTTTGCTCAGTCCGAGCACGCTGCAACTCGCTGTTGTTTCGAAGTTTCCAGCGTCTGAGTACATCCGGCAGGTTGTTCTTCTCGTGCTCGACTTCGGTCAGCACATCGACCATAGGTACGGCGCCAAGTTTGTTGTGCTCAAGCAGCGGGGTGCGTTTGCCGTCCAGGCTCCAGCCGTCCGCGGTGACTTCGTAAAACCATACGTTGCCTGTCCCTCCGCTGTTAGTTTTGGTGAAGAACAGGATCGAAGTCGAGATCCCAGCATACGGCTTGAAGACCCCGCTCGGTAGCTTTACTACCGCATCGAGCTTCTGGTCCTCGACGAGAATTTTCCGCAGTTCCTTCTGCGCCTTGGTCGTGCCGAAGAGGAAACCGTCCGGGACGATCACGGCTGCCCGGCCACCGGGTTTAAGGAGCCGCAGGTGCAAGGCAATAAATAGAAGTTCGGTCTTCTTTGTCTTGACGACCTGCTGCAGGTCCGCGGCTGTGGAGTCGTAGTCGAGACTGCCGCCGAACGGCGGATTTGTCAGGATGAGGGAGTACTGTTCTGCGTCCCCAGCAGTGCTCTCAGCAAGCGAGTCGCGGTACCGGATGTCCGGACTCTCGACCCCGTGAAGCAGCATGTTCATCGACCCTATTCGCAACATGGTGTTGTCGAAGTCGAAGCCGTGGAACATGCTTCCGTTGCAGTGTTCATGCTGGGCTCGTTTCAGCAGCGCCTCACGGTGAGCTCTGCTGACGTACTCAGCGGAGGCGACAAGGAAGCCTGCAGTTCCACAAGCCGGATCGCAGATCTCGTCCTCAGGCTCGGGAGCCGCCATTTCCACCATGAGGCGGATAATGTGCCGTGGCGTTCGGAACTGCCCGCTGTGCCCCGCCGTCTCGGTCTTGCTGATCATGTACTCATACATGTCGCCCATGACGTCCCGTTCGCCTAGAGGCAGCTCGTCGAGCATGTCGACGACCTCGGCAAGCAGGTTCGGGGTGGTGATGGCGAACCGAGCGTCCCTCATGTGGTGTGCGTAAGTGGACTCTCCGCCACCGAGATTCCGTAGCCACGGGAACACGCCGTCGCGGAGGCAGGTGAGCATGTTCTCCGGCGGCTCGTTGGTGAACCGCGACCACCTTAGGAACGACGTCTCGTCGGTATAGATCGGGTTGTCGATCGATTCGCCCGTCCGAGCCGCCGCGTGTTCCTTGGACGTCTGTAGGTCATCCAGATGTCGGACGAACAACAAGAAGGTGATCTGCTCGACCACCTCCAGCGGGTTGGAGATCCCCGCAGACCAGAAGGCGTTCCAGACCCGGTCGATCTTGTTCTTCAGCTCACCCGTGATCACGGCAGTACGCTATCGGGTGACGTGGACGACTGTGTCTGTCCGCGCGAATCGCCTTCCAAGCCCAGCTTAAAGGCGTGGTCCTGGGCGACCAGCCGGTGCGGAACTGGTCACGTTGGTACCCGTCGCATGGTTGCCACTGCCGCAAGCCTCCTGCAAGGTCATAGCCCTACGGTGCGTCGAACGTCCGCCCCCGTGGACCATGTGTGGACTGCAAGCCTGGCGGCATCTGCTCATTGCGCTGTGACCAGCAGTAAGAGCACTCACGCACGGTGCCTCCGGAGCCGTGTGCGCAGGTTCGAATCCTGCCGGGGGCACTCGCCGGGTCGCTCGTTAGATATAGAGCGACCGGCAAATGGATCACTTGAGGCGTCGTGTGGTGGGGCGGTCGTCCCAGCGGTAGCGGTTCGTCGAGCGTCGGATGAGCATGCGGAGCGTAACCAGAGTGGCGGCGAGGTAGAGGTAGAAGTCCACGACCTTGCCGCTCCTGTCGGTGCAGCGTCGCAGCTTGCCGTAGTCATTCATCCATGAGTGCGTGCGCTCGACCACCCAGCGCTTGCCGGCCTGGATCGGGGCGGGCAGGCCCTTGCGGGCGATCTCGGCCGAGTAGCCCAACTCGTCGATGAGAACGCGAGATTTGGCGCTGTCGTATCCGCGGTCAAGGTTGACGTTGACAGCTTGCGGTATCGCACCGGCCTGGTTCTTTGCCGCGGCCAGGGTGGGTCCGAGTAGCGGCGAGTCGTGCCGGTTCGCGCCGTCGGACACGATCCCGAGGGGGACCCCGCACGCGTCCGATGCGACCGAGCGCTTCAGTCCCTTCTTGCCCCGATCAACGGGCGAGCGGCCTGCCTTGTCCCCACCGCACGGGGCCTTGGTGATGCAGCCGTCTACCGAGATTTCGTCGAGGTCGAGACCGATCATGCGGTCGTACGCTTCCAGTGCGATCCGGCGTAGCCGCTGGGCGATCCCCATCTCAGCCCATAGTTTGACGCGACGTCTGATCGTACGGTCGGAGCAGCCGGGCGAGGAGATGCGTTCATACCCGGAGCCGTGAACCAGCGCCTGGATGACGTGGTCGAACACGACGCGGTCCGGTATGCGCCGCCGATGACAGCCGAGCGGATGGCCTGGATCGAACTCTGCCCGATCGGGCAGCAGAGCCCTGAACTGGTCCCAGGCGGGTTCGAGCAGGCATGATGGCAGCGCGGGCACAGTCGTCCTTCGCGATCACAGAGCGTAGAGAACTCCATGATCACGTAGGCCTGTGCCCGTTCTTCTGCCACCCCGACAGCAACCGTGCTCGCGACCTACTGCCGGTCGCCCTTAACCGCTGACCAGGGCGAATGCCGACACGAGAGGGCGGGAGTCAGTCTGACTGACTCCCGCCCTCCCTCGTTGTCTCTCGGTGTCCGCGACACACCTCCGACACACCCCCAAGCCGAGCAGGCGAGCCGGGCGAACATGCACCTGAGCCCCGGGTAACACAGCCTCGTCACCGTCACGACCGCGTGCCGGTCGTCCCGGCCAGGGCCCTCACGACGAGCCCCGGCATCGTCGATGAGTAGGTCTCGCCTGCAGGAACGGGTCACGCCTGCTGCTCATCGGTTTCGCTGGGAGAGTGGGCGTACCAGAGCCTTCGCACCGGCGCTCGGCCCGCCCGAAGGCTCCGAAGGTAAAACAGTCCCCAGTAGTACTGCGCGTGTCCTGAAGCTCAGTCGTCACTGTCGCCTCGGTATCGCGCCGGCTTGCTGGGGGCCTAAACCACATCCTGTCCAAGTCACTCCGCCGACTAGACGTCCTCATCGACTTTGCGACTCTTTCGGTGTTATGGCCTAATAACCACTGACTCACAAAATATGTCGCGAGTCAATAGGTTCTCGGTAAATTTCACAGGAAGCTCCACGCGATCACCTTTAACTGCGGCACCCCGGCCCGCCCTGCGCCTACTTCGTGAAGCCGAGCGCAGTATCAGCCCGGCAGTGCGTGCACGCCGGCACCTGCTGCCGCAGCGCATCCAGCGCCTACCCGTTGGATCCGCTGACGGGGGCGCGTCATAAAGTTTGGGGCGCGCAGACGCGGTCGGCAGAGAGGGAACGGTGGATGGCGGGACTGTACGAGATCACCTGGATGCGTCCTGGACCCGCACAGACCTGCCCGTCGCACCCTCGTTACCCTGCGGGCCGATGGCGTGGTCGGCGTGGACATGAACGCCGACCACCTCGCCGCGTGGCAGCTCGACGAGCGAAACCCGGTCGGCGCACCCCGCCGCTTCGACTACGACATGTCCGGGTCGGCCACCCGACGTGATGCCCAGCTCCGCCACGCCCTCACCCGCCTCCTGCACTGGGCCAAGACCACAGGCATGCAGGCCATCGCGATCGAAGACCTGGACTTCACCGACTCCAGGACTCGCGAGAAACACGGCCGCAGGAAGCGGTTCCGACAGCTCGTCTCCGGCATTCCCACAGGCAAACTCCGCGCCCGGCCGCTGTCGATGTCCGCCGAGCCCGGTCTCGGTGTGATCGCTGTCGATCCCGCCTACACCTCCAGGTGGGGCGCCGAGCACTGGCAAGCCCCACTCACCACGACCGCTCGCAGCACCACTCGCCATCAGGCTGCCCCCGTGGCGATCGGACGACGCGCCCTCGGACACCGGATCCGGCGACGGATGGCACCGCCCCGCCAGCACCAGAGCGATGCCGGCGGCCATCGGACCGCCCAAACCCCATCCGATACCCGAGAGCGCGAGGAAAACCGCCCTCCCGTACCCGGACCACGGACACGATCCCTGCGCGCTGAACGCGGAGCGAACGCGGTGGACCAGGACACCCAACACCGTTCGGGACATCCGGCTGAGCACATGCAACTCATGTCGGTCTTTGGGAACGGTACTTGGGCTCCGGCGCCACTCTGCAGGTCTACCCGGCAGCCACAACCTGGCCGGCCGTGACCTGAGGGGGGTTGGGAAGCAGTGACGCGAGGTTGTCACGTACGAAGTCCGCCGCCCTCTTGACCGACTCTTCGGCGCCGGCTTGGTCCTCAAAGACGCTGGTAGAGACCATCACTCCATCCCCAGCGTCAACCCAGTAGTAGGCCACGAATCCAGGGACTTGGCGGAGGAGAGCCACGAATCCCTCATCCACTCGTCGCCCCGCCCCGGCAGGGTCGGTCACCCCTTCGTAACGCCGAACTACTGCGTACATAGCTGATCTCCTCACGGATCCCAAGTCACCTTGCGCGAAACGACATACCCCACCGCGCGTCTCTCGCTCGCGGGACGTCCGAAAGTGACTCGGATAGGCGCATTGGTGATCCAAACCGGGCGTCTGCTGTGGCCAGGGCTGGGCGAACCGCAGCTTCACGACCGGCGCAACGTCCACGGGCTTCCCACCCGTCCCGGCGCGTACGCGGGGCTGTCACGCCAGCAGGCGCGCGCCGGCCGAAGGCCGAGAAGGGCATAGAGGTGTGTGTCGTCATGCGGTGCTTCGCTCACCGCTCAAGTGTTCCAGCACGCCCGTAGCTGGGGAAACGGATTGCCGTGGCTTGGACCATGGTCACTGGGCCGGAGCAGCGTGCCGGGCGGCGTACCGCCCCGGGTTGCACGCTGTCCGCATGCGCGCGACGTGGACCGGCTTCATCAGCTTCGGGCTCGTGACGCTCCCGGTGCAGCTCTTCACAGCGACTGAGGAGCACGGCGCTGGCTTCCACCAGGTCCACGCGAGCGATGGCGCGCGCATCCGCCACCGGAAGGTCCGCGAGCGGGAGGACGTCGAGGTGCCGCAGTCGGAGATCGCGCGCGGCTGGGAGCGGCCTGACGGCCGCACGGTGGTGCTCCTCGACGAGGACCTGGCCGCGCTCCCCATCCCGACGAGGATGACGGTCAAGGTCCTCGGCTTCGTCGACGAGCGGGACGTCGACCCGGTTCTTGTACTCGAAGCCCTACTGGGTCGGTGCGGCCGGCGAGCAGGCGCAGCGGCCGTACGCGCTGCTCGTCGAGGCCCTGGCGCGGCATGGCACGGTCGCCGTGGCGAAGGTGACGCTGCGGACGAGGGAGCGCCTGGCGGTGCTGCGGCCGCGCCACGGGATGCTCGTCCTCCACACGTTGCTCTGGCCGGAGGAGATCCAGGCCAACATCGCTTGCCGCGTCTTGACTGATCCCGAAGCTCCGCTTCCTGGCAAGGCAAAAGACCTCTCCCAGCTGCGGAGACGCAACAGGTCGCCTCCCACCTGGCTGCAGGACTGGAAAGACCAACGGTGTTCGTCTCCCACACACCACCAGGACGACACTTCCGCTTCCTACTGCCAGCCGGTCAGGGCGCGGGAAAGGAGAGGTGCAGGCCGTACTGTTCCTCGGTGCCGCGGAGTGAGGGGACGAGCGTCTTTCGCAGCTCGCGGATCTGGTCGGCGTGCTCGTCCACGAAGCGTGTGCGCAGGCGCAGACGCGCCGGTTCGCGGACGGCCTCCACCGGGCGCATGCAGGAGGCGTAGGCGTGGCCGAGTTCGCGGTTCACGCGCGGCAGGTCGGTGGTGTCGGCAGTGAGCAGGCGGGAGTCGACGAGCCCGAAGAACGCGTCCTCGTCGCGGACGTGGAAACCGTGTCCCGCGAGGCAGCCGGGCAGGGTGCCCAGGGCCCGGATGGTGGCAGGGTCGCGGCGCAGCGAGGCGAGTTCGCGGAACCACTCCCCCTGAAGCGGGGCGAAGGCATCGCGAGTCCGGCGGGCAGCTGCGGAGCCTGCGCCGCTGCAGCGGCGTATCGCGGCCGGGTCGGCGGATCGGGTGGCGGCGGGATTGCCGGAGCGGGCCGTGAGCGGGCCGGCGGCGGGGGCCGGCACCTCGGCGCTCTGGCCGAATCCGTGCCTGTCGATGAAGTCCAGGTCGGGAATGTCTCCGAAGGGGATGAAGGCGACCGGCATCTGTTCGGGCAGGCTGATTCCGGCGTCGCGCGCGCAAGAGGCCGCCGCGTAACGCGATGCCTGCTGCCGGAGGACGTCCATGCCCTGGGTCCAGCGGGTTTCGGCGCCGGTCGCGGGGAAGAGCATGCGTACGGGATCGTCCGGCAGGGTGTGGGTGAGGCGGGCGGGGACGGCGTGGGCGACCGGCGCGCTGCCCGACGGGCCGGGGCCGGTCGAGCAGGCGGCAGCGGACAGGGCGACGGCCGCCGCCGCGACGACGCGGGCCACGATTCGGTACGGGCTCGCCGGACGGATCATCCGGGTCGCTCCTCTCCTCCGGTGGCCGGGGGCCGCCGACAGGCGGCACCCCGGCGAGGCGCGGACTAGGGGTCAGTGAGTGATCTTGACCGTGTCGCCGCTGTCCAGCCAGCTCGCGACCCCGAAGCGGGTGCCGTCGGCGACGTCGGTGCACAGGAAGAAGAAGGGGTCGCTGACGCTGTGGTTCCCGTCGTAGACCTTGACGTCGGTCCTGTATCCCCTGGAGCAGGTGAACCAGCTGCCGTCAGAGGAGCGGCGCAGGCGGCCGGCGTAGTAGTCGTAGTTGTCCGCCGACTTGTCGTCGGTGTAGGTGAGGTTGAGGTCGCTGCACGAGCTCGTGGACGACTTGACGGCGGTGATGGTGCCCTGGGCCTCGTACCCGGTGTTGAGCGTCGACGTCACGCAGGCCTGCGGCGCTGCGGACGCGGCAGGAGCGAGCACCAGGCAGGCCGCGGCGGAGACCAGCGCAAGGGCGCCGGAGACGATGGCTCGGTTCATGGATCCCCCAATTCACGTGTCGTCTCGGGTGGACGTCGTCCGCCCACCCGGGTGTGCTTCGCGGTGCCCCCTCGGGACAGTCGTCCACAGCTGTCGCTGATGGCGTCCGGCGCGTCGCCGGTGTGTCCCCGTGGTTCGGTGGCGGGTTCGAGCTTGCCGGGTGCGGGGCACGAAGGCATTGTCCTGTGGCGACAGTGCATTGACGGTTCGCGTCATGCCTCCGGAACCGCTGTGAGCTGCTGCCACTCGCGGGGACTGATGCCATAGGCGGCGCGGAAGGTGCGGGTGAAGTTTGCCGGGCTGGCGAATCCCCAGCGGGCGGCCGTGGCGTGGATGGGGCGTTCACGCAGCAGGGGGTCGGAGAGGTCGCGTCGGCAGCGGTCCAGGCGGCGGGTCCGGATCCACGCGGCAGGGGTGGTTTCGTGGGTTCGGAAGAGGCGTTCCAGCGTGCGAGGAGAGATGTTGTGTGCCGCGGCGATGCGCCCGGGGGTGAGAGCGGGATCGCCCAGGTGGTGCTGGATGTAGGCGAGGGCGCGCTCGAAGAGCACCCGGGTGTCCGAAGCTTGGGAGGGTTGCCGGAAGTCCAGGCGCTGGGAGAGGAGGGCGGAGATCAGGTCCAGGCTGACGGTTGCCAGGCGGGCGGTGTCCAGGGGGCTGTACTGGCCCGCGTGGGCCAGGAGACCGCTCAGGTGGGCCGCTGTCAGCGCACCGGTCCCCGTCCGCCCGGACATCGGCGTGGCCAGTAATGACTCCGCGGCTCTCGCGGACACGGGCAGCAGCCCCCGGGGGATGCTCACGGTCAGGCCCCGCACGTTGCCGGACTCCGCCCTCAGCACATTGGTGTACGGACGTGAGGAGTCGACGAGCACCAGGGTCCCCGCCGGTAACACTGCCGACCGGTCGCCCTGCACGAGCCAGGCCGTCCCCCGTGTGATCAGCCCCAGGTGATAGACGTCGGGGTCCGACCGGCGGATCAGCCGTGCGGTGCGCCTGGCCTCGAGACCGGGCTGATCGAAGGACGCCACCCGCAGCGGGCCGGCCTCGACCGCATGGATGGTGGCGTCGAAATCCGCCGTATGGTCACTGTGAATCTCAAGGGGCGCCACGATTCGCTCGACCATCTCCCGCCAGAAGTCGAAGCGCTCGTGGCGCGGTAAGACGCGCGTACTGACCCTTGTTTCCATACCCTTACCCCCCAGGGATGATCCGGCTGACGGATTCCGAAGCGCATGTTTTGGCATGGCCAAGCCAGGCAACTCTCGGCTTGGCCGAAAACGCCTCATCGTGAGCGAGCCGGGATGCGGCGTGCGGCCGCCACTCCGACCCTCTTTCGGGTGGCGCTGGGCACTCGATCGCCCGAGTGCCGCACCGGGGCGGACTACGCGGGAACGGGCAGCCTGCGCGGGTCGGTCATGCTCAGCGCGGCCACGCTGCCGCCGACGGCACCGACGGCCCGGTTGGGCGCGCGACGTGGACTAGCCCGCTCCGCCATGATCTCCCCCGTGAAGTCAGCGTGGCGAGTGCCGATGATGCCATGAGCGGGCGCCTCGCGGACAGCACGTTCACCGCCATCCGTAACGGTTCGACGAGGGAACCCGCGGGCTGCGAGTGAACCCGCTCGACGGTCGAGTGCCGTGTCCCGCCTGCGGGTCCGCCCGTCGGCGCGTGCCACCGGACGGGCCGGTCTTCGCCGCCGATTCCGGTCCCGCCGCTCCGAACACTGATCCAGCGGGTCGCCGTCGCCCGGGTCACTCCGGCGCGTTGTACCTCACCCGCTCCGGCAGCGGCGCGGTGAACCCCCAGCCGCGGGCCAGCAGCGCGTCGACGGCGGTGACGGCCGTCCGCAGCCGCTGCTCGTGCGGGCCGGTGAGCACCACGTACGGCAGGCCGCGGCGGGTGAGTTCGGCGCGGAAGCGGCCGGTCATCCACGAGCGCAGGTGCTCCCCGTCGCGCAGTCCGTCGTCCTCGAAGGGCACGCCGGCGTCGTCGGTGAGCAGCCACAGGTGCTGCCGGCCGCGGGCGGCGACGGCCTCCACGCGGGGGTTGGGTCCGCCCATGTAGCGCTCGTGCCAGATGGTCGTGGCCATGGCGTCGGTGTCGCAGAACAGGACGGGCGACCCGGTCCATGCGGCGGCGTCCTCTTCGGCGAGCTGGCGTTCGGCGATCACCTCGAATTCGTCCGAGTCCCAGGTGACTTCGTCGAATGCGGCGTCCGGGCGGACGGCCAGCAGACGTGCGTACTTCTCCTCGCTGTACGTGCGCCCGTACTCGGGCACCCACCGGGTCGCCCCCCACACCCCTCCGCGCACCCGGTAGTGCTCCGCCAGGGCGCGGGCCATGGTGGTGGTGCCGGTCGACTCCGCGCCGACGACGACCACCCGGCGGGCCAGGGCCGCCCGTACCGGCGCGGCCAGATGGTGCCAGCAGGCGACGGGGTCCTCGCGGACGGCGGTCGCGGAGACCGGGTGGGCGGTCCGGCCGACGTCCACGGTGACCGCCACCGCGCCGAAGCGGCGGCCGAGTTCCTCCCCGTACGGCTCGGAGGTGAAGACGGCGTCGACGGGATCCGGGACGGCGGCCCGGAAGACCGCTATGTGGGCGTCCCAAGCGGCGGGGTCGGTGTAGTCGACGGGCTCGTCGTCCACGGTGCCGACGACGTCGATGCCCGCCTCGGGGTGCACTTCGCGCATCCAGGCGACGCGGTCGGCGAGCGGGACGGACTCCACGGCGGAGGCGCAGACCAGCACGGTGAGCCTGCGGCACCGCGCGGCGGCGCTGCGGACGAGGTGGTGGTGGCCGGCGTGTGGCGGGTAGAACTTGCCGAGCACCAGCCCGTGGTCGAACTCGCTCATGCCATGGCCTCCGTCCGGGCCTCCGGGCCACCGGCCCGGGACGCCGCCTCGGTCCGCCAGCCGCGCAGGCCGGCCAGGCACAGCAGCAGGAAGCCGGCATAGAGGAACGAGGTCAGGTAGAGGCCCTTGTAGGCGTACAGGGGGATGTAGACGAGGTCGGCGGCGATCCAGAGGTACCAGGACTCGATCTTCTTCCGGCACTGGCCGTACGTGGCGGCCAGCGACAGGGCGGTGGTGAGCGCGTCCCAGAAAGGCACCGTGGAGTCGGTGACCCGGTCCAGCAGTACGGCAAGGAGCACGGTGGCGACCGCCGTCGCGGGGGCCAGCACCGCCCAAGTGCGCCGGTCCGTGCGGCTGACGGCGAGCCGCCCGGCGGCCGATCCCCCGGCGGCCCAGGACCACCAGCCGTACACCGCCAGCGCCACGTAGACGACCTGCAGGGCGGCGTCCGCGTAGAGGCCGGCGCCGGCGAAGAGCAGGATGAAGAAGAGGTTGTTGGCGATGCCGACGGGCCAGTTGGCGATGTGCCGGCGGGCCACGAGCCACACGCACAGCGCGCCGCTGCCGAATCCCAGCACCTCCACCCAGCTGACGGGGGTGTCCAGCAGGGTGAACAGCGGCTGCTGGAGCGGGGCGAGCACATCCGCGAGAGCCACGCGGCAACCTCCCATAAATGTCAGCCTGACGATAATGGGCGGACGTGGCTAAGGCAAGGGAATTTCCGCGGGCCGGATGGGCGCGGGACGGACCCCGGATCGGGGAACCCGTACCCGGCGCTTGCGGTCGAGGTGTGGACTCCGCTGCTCACCTCCGCGCGCCGTGAGGGTGGGCACGGGGTGATCGTCCGCACGAGCAGGCAGTGACCGCGGGCACGATCGCGCCGGACCCGTCACACCCCGCGCAGCGAATTCTCGCGCCGGAAGCGGGCGGGTGTCGTGCCGAGATGGGCCCGGAAGGCCCGTGAGAACGCGGACTCGGAGTAGTAGCCGACCTGGCCGGCGACCGCCGCGACGGTGGCGTCGGTGGTGGTGAGCAGTTCCGCCGCCGCCATCAGCCGTGCCCGGGTGAGGAAGTCGCCCACGGTCGTCCCGGTTTCCCGGGTGAAGTGGCGCAGGAAGGTGGCGCGGGACATGGAGGCCGTGCGGCTGAGCCGTTCGATCGTCCAGTCGGCTCCAGGGTCGTCGAGCATGCCTTCGACGGCCGACGCGATGCGGCCGTCGGCCGCCGCGGTCCACAGAGTGGTCCGCGTGGCGTCGCCCCGCGCGGTGCGCAGCACCATCGCCAGCAGCACGGTGCACAGGGCGGAGAGGATCGCCGCGGTGCCCTCGCCCTCACGTCGCGCCTCGCCGCGCATCAGGGCGCTGAGCATGCGCAGCACCTCGTCGCTCTCGGCCGACTGCCCGAAGGAGACGTGCACCGGGTCGGGCAGGCTTGCGAACAACAGTGAGCCCGAACCGGCGTCGAAGGTGTAGTGCCCGCAGAACAGGTCGATGACGGGCTCCGCACCGTGCTCGCTGCGCGTGGTCACGAACACGTCGCCGGGCGCCTCCGCCGTCCCCACCTGGCTGCCTTCGCCATCGGTGATCACCCGGTGCGGGGCGCCGCTCGGGATCATCACCACGTCCCCGGGGCGCAGGTCGAGAAGGACCGTGCCCACCTGCAGCCGGCATGTGCCTTCCAGCAGCACGTGGAAGGGCGCCTCCAGCTCGCCGTGAGCCGCCACCTCCATCCTGGTGCCGGCCCCGAGCAGGCAGCGCTTGTCGAGGTCGGCCCTGAGCCGGGCCAGGCGCAGCAGTCGGCTGACTGAGTCCACGGTGAGACTTTCGGGCAGGACAGTGAGACGCTCGAGTCTATTTGCCCCAGTGGCCGGGTCGCAGACTCGACGCATGGAGATCACCACAGCACTCACCGCGGATGTCCTAATCATCGGCTTCGGCAAGGGCGGCAAGACCGCCGCTCACGCGCTCGCCGAGGCCGGCCGCCGCGTGGTCCTGATCGAGCGGTCCGAGAACATGTACGGCGGAACGTGCCCCAACGTCGGCTGTGTACCGACCAAGATGCTCGTCCACTACGCCGACACCAAACGCCTCAAGGACGACGCGCAGGAGTTCTTCGCCCACTCGATCGCCGGCGTCCGCGCGCTGACCAGTGCCTTCCGCGCCGGCAACTTCCAGGCGCTGAACGGCAGGGACACCGCGACGGTCATCACCGGCACGGCCCGGTTCGTCGATCCGCACACCGTCGCCGTCGGGGAGGGACCGGACCTCGTCACCGTCACCGCCCCCACGATCCTGGTCAACACCGGGTCGGAACCGGTGATCCCCCCGGTTCCCGGCCTCGCGAGCAGTTCCCACCTGGTCTCCAGCGCGGAGCTCACCCGCACGCAGAACCTGCCCGAGCGTCTCGTGGTCCTGGGAGGTGGATACCTCGGCCTGGAATTCGCCGGGATCTACCAGCGCTTCGGCACCGAGGTGACGGTCCTCGAAGCAGCCGACCGGCTCCTGCCGCGGGAGGACCAGGACATCGCCGGGTCCGTCGGGGAGATCCTCACCGGCGACGGCATCCGCGTCATCACCGGCGCGAACGTCACCGAGGTGCGTGACAGCGGCGCCGTCTCGACCGTCGTCTACGAGAAGGACGGGCGGACCCACACCGTCGAGGCCTCCGCGCTGCTGCCCGCCACCGGGCGCCGCCCCGTCACCGACGGCCTCCGGCTCGACGCCGCCGGCGTCCTCACCGCACCGAACGGTGCGATCGTGGTGGACGAGTACCTGCGCAGCAGCCAACCGCACATCTACGCACTCGGCGACGTCAACGGCGGCGAGCAGTTCACCTACATCTCCCTCGACGACGCGCGCATCGTCCTGGACCAGCTCCTGGGTGAGGGCAAGCGCACCACGAGCGACCGCAGGGCAGTGCCCCACACCCTGTTCATCACACCCCCGCTCGCCACCGTGGGACTGACCGAGAGCCAGGCGCGCGCACAGGGGCTGAACATCAAGGTCTCACGGGAGAAGGTCGCGGACATCGTGGCCATGCCCCGCGCCTACACGGTCGAGGAGACCCGCGGCGTCATGAAGTTCATCGTGGACCCGGACACCGATCTCATCCTCGGAGCCGCCCTGCTCAGCATCGACGCGCAGGAGATCATCAACACCGTCGCACTGGCGATGCGGCACCACATCACGGCCACGCAGCTCCGCGACTCGATCTACACCCACCCGAGCTCGACCGAAGCCCTCAACGAGGTCTTCGACAAGGTCCTCCCCTGACCGGCCCGAGCCGCCCGCGACGGGCATTCACCCGGGCACGGTGTGCCGTCAGGCCCATATCGCGTCTCGCCACGCCCTTCACGTGGCGTCGACGGAATTCCGCGTCGGGGCAGCATGCAACTGCCGTCAGGCCGTGAGACAAATGGGACAGGTCCAGAAGAGGTCCAGGTGCCTCAAGCCGCAGACGCCGAGCGAGAACGACCAGCCGACCCGCCTTCCAGAAGAGAAACGAACCATGCAGCAGAAGAACAAGCCCTTCGAACTCGGCGACGTCCGGATGCACACACGCGAACTCGCCGACGGCGTGTACGCGGTCATGGCAGCGGATGTCGACGACACCGACCACACCGCGACCAACGCCGGTTTCGCCGTCGGCGATTCGGGAGTGCTGGTGGTCGAATCGCTGAGCAACGGCCGTTTGGCGTCCCAGGTCATCAGCGCGGTGCGCACAGTGACCTCGCTGCCCATCCGGTTCCTGGTCAACACGAGTTTCCACGGTGATCATTGCTTCGGAAATTTCGCCTTCCCGTCACAGACGGTGATCATTCACCACGAGGCAACCAAGCGTGCGATCGACGAGCGATTCGAGCAGGACCGCGCCTTCATGATCGACTTGCTCGGCCCGAACGTGGGAATCGAGGAGGTGGTGGCCCGCTCGGCGGACGTTGCGGTGTCCGGGCCGTGCTCCCTGGACCTGGGAGGAAAGCACGTGGACATCGACCACATCGGCTTCGCCCAGACGACCTGGTCGTCCGAATGCGCGAGGACAACATCGTCTTCGTCGGGAACATGCTGCAGGCGCCGCCCCCGGCATTCCCGTGGCTGCTGGAGGGGCGAGCCTACGAGGCCCTCGCCACCTACCGGCGCCTTTACGAGATCCTCGACGACGGCACCCTGATCGTGCCGGGCCACGGCCGCACCATGCGCCGTGCAGACATCCTGCACTCGATCGCCTACCTCGAGGAGCTGACCGGCCTGGCACGGGACGCCCAGGACAAGGGACTGCCGGCCGACCAGGCCCGCGAGGCGCTCGAGATGAAGGAATACAGCGACTACAGCATGTACGAATCCATCCACCTACAGGTCAACATCCCCGCAGTGCTGAACGCCTGATGAGCAGGGTGCGCAGGAACCCCGACACCTGGCGGACACCCGCCCGGCCGGGACCCGCAGCGGCAACCACGAACCGCTCAACCACCGGCTGACCACCAAGACGCCGGTAATCGAGCAGCAGGCTCGGGGGTGGGCGCGTCCTGTCCAGCAGGGTGAACAGCCGCTGCTGGATGGGGGCGAGCACATCCGCGAGAGCCACGACGGGCAAGGGGTGGCGAGCGGTGACAAGGGCCGCGGAAGCGGCGGCCGAGCGGGGTACGTGACGCCACCGACGCGCGCGCACGCTGCTCGACGCGTGCGCGGCGTCGGCACGATCGGGCCGACTGCGCTGCAACAGAACACGGCCCTGTCCCCTGTTGCGAGTGGCAACGGCCGGGGTCAGCCAAACAGACCACCTATACCCCAGGGACACCCGGCCTGGGTGCCTCACGGGATAAGATCCGGTGAACCGGATTTCGTCGTGGTCTCAAGGACAATGGCAGCAGGTCGGCAAAGCAAAGGAAATACCTTTGCGGTGCGATACCGCTCCAAGAATGGCCGCAATATGCTCATCCCGTAGTGGTCGGAGTCCTGACCTGGCAGTACGGCCCAGCTGGCCGGAAAGCCGCGTGGCATGGTTGTCCGGATTTCGCCCACGCTGCCGTCAGGCGCGAAATCAATTCAGGATACCGGGTGGACCGATCCCCGGCGTGGGCTCCACTCTGCCCGTGACTCCTCCACCCCGTAAACGGGGTGGCTTCTCGCTATGCCGGTTGGGCTTCGCGACGGACCAGCCCGGCCCGTAGAACGTTTAGAGCGCCCACCGTGTCAGCGTGCGCGGTGTGGCCGCACGAGACACAGTGAAACTTCTCCTGTGTGGGCCGGTTCTCCGCGCTGGTATGTCCGCATTGCGGGCACTGGCGCGAGGTGTTACGGGGGTCCACGGCGATCACTTCCCGTCCGGCGCTTTCAGCCTTAGCGTGCAGGATCGTCAGGAACACCCCCCAACCGGCATCCGAGATCGAGCGGTTGAGTGCGGTCTTCGCCACCGCGCCGTTGGGCAGGAACGCGCCCGGCTTGTCTGGGTCGGGCTTAGGCCTGGCGGCGCGGACCATGTTGCGGATCTTGAGATCTTCGTGCGCGATGAAGTCGTGTTCGCGGACCAGCGTGAGGGCGGTCTTGTGTGCGTGGTCCAGCCGCTGGCGGCGGACCTTGCCGTGCAGCTTGGTGACCTTCTCCACCGCGCGGCGGTGGTTGGCCGTGCGCTTGTCCCGGCGTACCCGCGGGAACTTCGAGAGGGCCTGCTGCGCGGCTTCGAGCTTCGCAGCGTTGGCACGGCCGTGGCGCGGGCTGGAAACGAATCCGCCGCCCGAGTCGGCGAGGAAGTTGGCTATGCCCAGGTCGATGCCGACCACACTGCCCGTCGCGGGCAGCGGCTCGGGCTGGTCCTGTTCCGCAGTCAGCACGACGAACCACTTACGGCCCTCGCGCTTGACGCTGACCGTCTTGACCTTGCCGACCACCGGCCGGTGCTGATGCACCTTGACATGCCCGACACCTTGGAAGCGGACGCGGGTGACCGGGTCGTGCGGCGTACTGTCCCAGCGGCAGCCGTCCCCGTCCTTGGGGAAGTCGACCGTATCAAACCAGTTCACCCCTCGAAAGCGGGGATATCCGGGCGCCTGGCCGGCCTTGATGCGGCGGAAGAACGCGGCGAACGCCTTGTCCAGCCGGCGCAGGGTGGCCTGCTGCGAGGAGAACGACCAACGGCCCTGACACTCCGCGTCGAATGCCCGGATGTCCTTGAGCTGCGCGGACTGCATTCCGTACGTGACGCTCGTCGTCGACACGTGCCGGTAGGCGTCGCGGCGTTCTTGTAACGCGCCGTTGTAGAGCGAGCAGTGATCCCGCAGCATCTCGGAGAGGGCCTGGTCCTGACCGACGGTGGGCCGCATAAGGAACTTGTACGCACGGATCATCAGCCCACCCCCTTCGGTACAAGTCGACCTCGACTCTAACATTGGCTTATGTCACCGCGCTGGGAACCAAACACCGACGTACGGCGTGGCCGTCACGTCGTCTACCACCTGCATGCACACTTGGTGTTTGTCACCAAATACCGGCGGTCCGTCTTCAACGACGCCATGCTGACGCGCTGCGAAGAAATCATGCGGAAGGTGTCCGAGGACTTCGAGGCCGACCTGATCGAGTTCAACGGCGGAGAGGATCACGTGCACCTGCTAGTGCACTACCCGCCGAAAGTCGCACTTTCCAACCTGGTCAACTCCCTCAAAGGCGTCTCCTCTCGCCGCCTGCGACAGGAGTACACCGGCCATGCCAACCAGGCGATCATGCACGGCCGCTTCTGGTCCGGCTCCTACTTCGCCGGCTCATGCGGTGGAGCGCCCCTCCAGGTGGTCAAGGACTACATCGACAACCAGAAACGGCCCGACTGAGCGCGGGCCACTGGCGGAGCGCTCCGAAACTGCTGCGGCGCTCCGCGCCGCAGGGCTCAGGATCGGATTCCCTCCCCGCCTGAAGGCGGGGATTCCCTCCGAAAAAGAGGGATGGGAGGTCCCTCAGCGTGCCGCATGACACGCACACACACCATTCATCCACCGAAGAACCCCGACAGAGAAGTCGCGGTATCCGCATACCCACAGCGGTCGTTGTCGTCCTGGTCGCACTGGTCCTGGGAACCGCGATCGCCTCGCGCATCCGGATCGACGTCCACATCGCGGCACCGACACTGCCGGCCCTGATAGCGGCGGAGCTGATCCGCCGGCTCATCCGTTCCCTCATCTCGCCGAAGGACCGGTAGGCGCCGGAAAGCACGATTCGGCGCAGCGGCCACGCCCGCTGCGCCCGACGGGCGTCCGACAGAATGGCCCCGTGACCCCCGAATCCGGACCCCACCACCGTGCCGCGGACCCGGTGCGGACCCGTCTGACGGCCGCCGCTGCCGCGGTGATCACCGTCGCTGCGGGGCTGGGGCTCCGGGCCGTGGCTGAGGGAAGCGTGGCCAAGTACGGCGGAGACGCGCTCTACACCGTCCTGCTCGTCACCCTCGTCGTCCTGGTGGTGCCTCGGGTGACGCCCTTGATGGCCGCCGGAAGCGCCCTGGCCGCCAGTTGGGTGATCGAGTTCCTGCAGCTCAGCGACGTGCCCGCGGAGCTCGCCCAACGCAGCGTCGTCGCCCGTCTCGTGCTCGGCTCCACCTTCAATCCGCCGGATCTGCTCTGGTACGCCTTCGGCGCGGCGGCGGGGTGGCTCGTCCACACCGCGGTGTGCTCCTTCCTGGCACGCCGGCGTACGGGGCACCGCTGACCCTGCCCCGCCGCCCCGGTTCAGCGCGCGGCGAGCCGTAGCGCCATCTCCCGGGCGGAGGAGGGCACTCCGCGGACGGGCTCCCCGTACTGCGGGTGCGCCTGGTCGAGGGTGGGGACCAGGGAGCGGGACCGTTCCTCGGGTACGCGTTCCAGGACCGTCGTGCCCGTCTCCGCCTCCAGGGCCGGGGCGTAGCCTGCCGTGCGCAGGGCGGCGAGGGTCTCGTCCGGGGGCGCCGTGGAGATCAGCACCGTCGGCGCGATCCGTCGCAGGCCCAGCTTGGCGAGGCCGCGCGCCTGCGCGACCTCCGCGATCAGCGTCGTGTCGTCGGAGCGGATGCAGCACGCCGAACGCACGACCCGCAACCGCCCATGACCGCGGGCGACGTCCTTGACCGTGTACGTCAGCGGTTGCGGCAGTTCCGTTCCCGGCCGGCAGACGGCGGTGAGGCGTTCGAGGATCCCGTCGGCGTCCCATCCCGCGTCGAAGGCCCGGCGCAGGGAGGCGGGCGTGATGCGCCAGACCACGGCGTGCCCCTCGGACTCGATGTCGCCGACCGCGGACAGGAGCGCCGCCAGATCGGGGGCGGGCGCGCCGGTGACCGTGGCCGTGGAGTCGGCCTGGAACCGGGCCGTGGTGCTCGGCGCCGGCAGCATCGAGCGCAGGGCATCGCGCAGCGCGGCCACCGCCGTGGCCAGGGCCGGGCGCTCGGCCAGGCCCTCCCCCAGCCGGTCGGCGCCCTCGGCCGCCGGGTCGGCGTACGCGCCGGGCACGGCGGGGTAGTGGCGGGCGGCCCCGGCGCTGAGGAGTCCGGCGACCGCGCGGCCGACTTCGGTGAGCGCGCCGTGGGCCACCAGGCCGAGCAGCTCCGCCTCCGCCAAGGTGGCCTCGAGCCGCCCTTCCAGATCCTCGTCCTCGTAGGGCGCGATCAGCACCGGCCGGAACCAGACGGCGCACTCCAGCAGTTCGTCGCGTCCCTCTCCCCCGGCGGCCAGCCCGTACCCGTCCGGCAACGTGGCCAGCGCCTGGAGCACGCCGTGCCGCAGTGGCGCCGCGTACGGGTCCTGGGGGCTGATCAGCGCGACCGGGGTCTCGCCCTCCTCCGGCCAGTACGTGAACACCTCTGGCACCACGGCCCAGGCGGCCGTCAACGGCAGCAGCTTCCCGGCGGGTGTGGCCGCGGCCCAGGCGTCGTAGCGCTCGCTGGGCAGCAGCCGCGCCGGTTGCGGCGGCGTGGCGGGGCGTCGGCGCCCCCGACCGCGAGCGGCAGGCTCCGCCTTCTCGCTCTGGGGCGCGGCAAGGCCCGCGTTCACCGCCAGGTCGAGCCACAACCGGGTGTGCTCCTCACCCGTCCCGGCCGCCTTGGCCAGCCTCCTGGTGTCGCGCACCGCGATCCCGCCGGCCTTGCGCACCGCCACCGGACGCGCGGCCAGTTCCCGCAGCACCAGTTCCGCCCGCCATGCGGCGGCCCCCGCCGCCACCGCGCCCTGGGCCGCCCAGTCCGCGGGCAGCCTGGTGACGCACGTCAGCGGTTCCGGGTCCAGGCTCGGCGTGGGCGCGGGCTGATCCGCGCGCAGTGCGTGACCGACCTCGTACGGCAGTTCCACCAGATCAGGCCCGACCGGGACCACCATGCCGTGTTCGGCGAGCCAGTCGGTACCCTCGTCCCCGCTGCCGCCCTCCCGGAACGTGTACTTGCGGTCCGGTCCCGCGTAGTCGCCGTACCGGGACACGAAGCAGTGCGTGCGCAGCAGCGGGGGTCCCTGCAGCATGTGGTCGAGCAGTTCGTGAGCCGCCGCCGGGGCGGTGGCCACCAGCTCCCGCACCCGGCCGGGGTCCGCGAGCAGAGCGCCGACCGCCGCCTGCGCGTCCGCGCGGGTGCGCTGCTCGATCCCGAGGGCGGCGGCGATCCGTTTGATCTCCGGCGCGTTGTACGCCTGTGTGAACAGCAGGTCGGCCGGCCTGCCGTAGCCGTCCATCCGGGCCGCCGACGTGTGCAGCAACGACGGCAGCGCCAGCCGGCCGGGCGGCGCCGGGAGCACCAGCGCCCGCTCCCGCAGCCGTTGCAGCGCTTCCGCGGTCCTCTCACGTGGTGTGCCGCCCTGCTCCAGCCAGTCCAGCACCTCTGCCTCGGGCACCAGCCGGGTGTAGGGGTCCACCGGCGGCGGCGCCGGGCGCCAGGCGTACGTGTGCTGCTCGGGCACGGGCACCGGCCCGTACGTCTCCAGGGCCCGGGCTGCCACGCACGCCGCCAATTGCGCCTCGCCCCCCGTCCCCACGGCGACGGCGCGCTCCACGGAGTCGTCGGTGAGGAGGTGCTCCGCCAGTTGCCGGAACGTGGTGACGGGGGAATAGCCCGCGGCACGGGGCAGTTCACGCTCTTCCAGCAGGGCGGTCAGACGCTCGGCGGAGAGCCCGGCGAGCCATTTTTCCAGGGCAGTACGCGCATTCACCTTCTGAGCCTAGAACGGTCCGAGTCTCCCTGATGACGCCTTCTCGCGATGCGCCGAGCCTCGTGGAAGGCGTCGACCGGCGGGAACGAGGTGCGGCCTCACGCCCGGGCATCCGCCGGGTCGTGAGGCCGCGCCCCGCGAGGAGGCTGCTCAGAAGCCCAGGCTCCAGGTGTCGAGGTAGCCGGGGAGGACGTGGAAGTTGCCGGGGGTGTTGTCCCTGACCCGGAGCTTCCAGGTGCCGTTGGCCGGGACGGCGGAGGCGTCGACGGTGAACGTCTGGTGCAGTTCGGGGATGGCGACGGGGCCCTGCGACCAGCCCTTGACCGGGATGACCTGCCCGTCCTCGCTGACCAGGTCGATGACGTAGAAGCCGACGTGGACGGCGTAGAGGTCGACGGTCACCTTGAGGTCGGCCGGGGCGTTGCCGTTGCGGCCGCTGACGGTGACCGGGCTCTCGATCACCGCCCAGTTGGGGATGTCGTACCGGTTCGGGTTGACGAAGACGTCACCGCCGGAGGCGAGGACGGTCCACTGGTAGTGGACGGTACGGCAGTTGCCGGCCGCGTCCGTGACGGTGACGGAGGGCCGGTACTCGCCGCCCTTCACCGGGGTCCCGGAGACCAGGCCGGTCCTGGCGTTGATGGACATGCCGCGCGGGAGGCCCTTGGCGGAGTAGGTGAGGGGGCCGGGGCGGGAGCTCTGTGCCTGGATCTGCCAGGTGACCTGCTGGCCGGTCGCCGTCCGCCGCGGGTTCGTGCTGTCGACCGCGATGTGGTCGACGAAGCGGTAGCCGACCTTGACGGCGGCCCAGGCGTTGCCGACCGCCTCGTACTTGTTGCTGCCCATCCCGTAGAGGTCGGCGGCGGCCTGGAGCGTGGCGGCGCGCGCACCGGCGTAGTCCGTGGTGCTGGTCATGTAGACGGTCAGCGCGCGGTACCAGATGTCGGTGGCCGACTCGCGGCCGATACCGGAGACCGCCTTGCCGTCGGCGGTCGGGCTGTCGTAGCGGACGCCGTTGATCGTCTTCTTGCCGCTGCCCTCGGAGAGCAGGTAGAAGAAGTGGTTCGCCGGGCCCGAGCTCTGGTGCGGGTCGAGGTGCTTGGTGTCGGTGGTCCAGTAGTCCTGGGACGCGCCGTAGCCCACGTCGTCCTTGGACGGCTGGTCCATGTAGCGCAGCGGTACGCCGGTGCCGTAGACGTCGACCTTCTCGGCGATGAGGTAGTCCGGCACGTCCTTGGGGCTGTTCGTGAAGAATTCCACCGCGGTGCCCATGATGTCGCTGGTGGCCTCGTTCAGGCCGCCGGACTCGCCGCTGTAGACCAGGCCCGCGGTGGCCGAGGTGATGCCGTGCGTCATCTCGTGGCCGGAGATGTCCAGGGCGGTCAACGGCCGTGCGTTGTCCTCGCCGTCGCCGTAGTTCATGCAGAAGCACTCGTCGTCCCAGTACGCGTTGACGTACCGGTCGCCGACGTGGACGTAGGAGCGCGCTCCGACGCCGTCACCCGCGATGCCGTCGCGGCCGTAGCGGGAGTGGAAGAAGTCCCAGGTCTGCTGGGCGCCGTAGGCCGCGTCGACGGCGGCCGTCTGGCGGTTGGACGGCGTGCCGTCGCCCCAGACGTCGTCGTCGTCCGTCATGACCTCGCGGGTGTCGTAGTCGTACGCCGCGTTGCCGCCACGCTCGGCGTCCACCAGTTCGAAGACGTCGCCGTTGCGGACGGAGCCGATCTGCACGGTGCCGTTGTGCTGGCCGTTGCCCGTACCGGAGTGGATCTGCTCGACGCTCGAGAGCTGCTTGCCGGTCTTCGCGTCGGTGACCACCTGGAGGCGGCTGGGGGTGCCGTCCTTCTGGACGCCGGTGACGACGGACTCCCAGGCGAGGGTCGGTGCGCCGGTCGACGCCCAGACCACCAGGCGCGGGGCGCGGTCCACCGCGGCTTTGCGGGTCTTTTCCTGGCCGGCGATGTCCAGGGCCGACTTCCGTGCCTCCGCCGACGCGAGGGCGGGCTTGGTCGTCGGCACCGTGAGCCTCGCGGCCGAAGCCTTGGTGACCGTGCGGGCGCCTGCCCGCTCGTGCACCACCAGGTCGCCACCGAGGACGGGAAGACCGGCGAAGGTCCGCTCGTACCGCGTGTGGACGGTACCGTCGACGTCCTTGACGACGTCCCTCGGTATCAGCTGCTCCTCGTCGCCGAGCCTCAGCGACTCGGCCGTACCCGCGCTCGTACCGGCGGCGGCCTTGAGCATCTGCCCGCGCTGCGCGGCGGTGAGCGGGACCGTCCGCGCCCCGGGCACGGAGGACGCCATGGTCCCCTGCGGGCTCTCCTGCGCGCCCGCCGAGGCGAGGGGCAGGACGGACGCGATCAGCGTCGCCATGGTGACGGTCGCGGTCGCCACGGCACGTCTGCGCCCTGACGACCGCGCTGTGGATGGCGTGGACCGGGTGGCGCGGAAGGTGCTCGTCACTCCTGAGGCTCCTTGTGAGTGGGGGCGATGCGCGGACGGTGGGGACGTGGCTGCGTCGGAGCCGCCCTCGCCCCCTGAAGTGGCCCGAACACAGCCCCAGATGCTTGCAGCGGCCGGTCCCGGTGTCACGAGTGCGGAGATCATTGTCCGGATTCCGGAGAGACGCTCGCCGTGGTGTCACAAAGCGGGGCCCTACCTGGTCTGTTAGACCTCGCAGGGATCCGGGCGTGGTGGTCGGCGACGCCCGGCCGCCCGCTCCGGACATCGGCTGCCGCGTACTACCGGGCTCGCACCACGAAGGCACCGTCGGTGCGCTGACCTACCGTCATCGCAGGTCAGCCCGACGCTGCCGGCTGCCCACAAGCGCCCCTCCGGACCGGTGGCGGTACCCGGCGGTCAAGGGAAGCCTCGTCGCCGGCCGCCCCGCCATGCCGCGACGCCGCCGTGGGCCCGCATGGGGGGCGAGTCGCCTCGCGCCACGAGAGGGCAGGACGGTTTCCGGCCAATGTGGCCGCCGGACGACGTTGCCGCGCACGCGGCGCGACACCCCGGCTGCGGCCTCTGGACGTCGCGCCGGGCGCTGTGCGAGCATCACCGCCGGTCAGGTGCACGGCACTTGACCGGCCCGAGCTCGCCGCATCCGCGGCCCGCAGATCTCCCTGCCGGCAGGTAAGGGGGTCCCTTTCAGAGGAGACCCTTGTGCCTGATGCCCCTCGTCCCGCCCGGCCGACGCAGTGGCCGTTCCACCTGCGCGCGGTCGTGGACATCGCTTTCCCCGCCCACACGCTCCGCGTCATGCCGACCACCGGACGGCGGGGCCGACCGGGTCTGGCGTACCCGTTCCCCGGCGGGACGATCCACATCGTCACCGCCTTCAATCCCGGGGGACGCGACGCCACCACGCAGGCCAACCTCCGTGCGCACCACGCACTGCTGCACCGCATCGGCGTCGCGGGACTGCCCTGGTGGCCCGCCGTCGGCGGCGACCCTTCCGGCGCCCACGCCGAACCCGGCGCGGCCGTGGTCGGCATGGACGACGCGCAGGCCCGCGCGATGGGCCGCCGTTTCGGCCAGGACGCCGTCTTCGCCTGGTCGCCCTCGTCGCGGCGGTTGCTCTCCTGCGCCGACCCGGAGCAGGACATGGCCGCCGCCGACTGGCACGCCGCCCTCCTCGGGCCGCACGCCCACCCGACGTGCCGCTGCCCGCAGGCTCCGGGCCCTCCCACCTCCGGCCTGACGACTGTATTCTGCATACCAACACGGAGAGCTCGGAGGCGACATGGCAGACCTGGACCCCGAGGTAGTGCTGGGCATGACGGCCCAGGCGCCCGACGGCGTAGTGATCATCGACAGCGAAGGACTCATCCGCTACTGGAATCACGGAGCGGAGCGGATCTTCGGTTTCTCCGCCGCCGAGGTTGACGGCCGCAGTCTGGACGTGATCATCCCGGAACGGCACCGGCAGCGGCACTGGGACGGTTTCGACAAATCCATGGCCAGCGGCACCACCAAGTACGGGGACGACGACCTCCTGTCCGTCCCCGCGGTGGGCGCCGGCGGCCGGAAGCTGTCGATCGAGTTCAGCGTGGTGCTGCTGAACGGCGCCGAAGGGCAGCCGGGTTACGTCGGCGCCGTCATCCGGGACGTCACCGAGCGGCGCGCCAAGGAGAAGGAGCTGTACCGCCAGGTGGCAGCCGCCAAGGCGGACCAGACGACGACCTGACCTCCTCCGCACGAACTCTCTACCCGGTATGGAACAGCGGTTGCTGTTGACCGACTCGGGCTGTGAGGGATGTCGGCTTCCAAGACCCGTTTGGGGTTGTGAAGGCTGACGTTCCTTTTCGGGGTGGGTCCCCTTCCGGCGGGCATCTCCGCGGCGCGAGGTCCCCACGATGGCCTAGAGGGCATCCGGAACGCCATACGCCGCGAACCGAAGTGTGCACGCTCGTCGCGAACGGCGTCCGGCGCCTGGTGACGGCCAAGCAGGCGGCGGGCTTGCTGCGCTGCACGACATGACGCCGGGGTGTCGGCGGGGCCGTCTGATGTCGACCCCGTCGAGACGTACATCGCGGCGAAGCATGCCGCCCGCGACTCCCCCGCCATGCCCGCCGGCGACGAGATGCGCCTGCCACACGGACGGCCCAACTGTCCGGCCGGTAGCAGCGGCACGACACCCTGAATCATCGTCCACCGCGCGGTTCCGGTTCTTACAGCTCTCGTAGGTACCTCATGCCACAGGATGGGGCATGCCATGGAAATTCCAAGGGGCATGGGGCACCAGTCGGAATGAATGGCGCCCCATGCCAACAGTGGGGGCGAACTCCTTGGGCTGCATTGGGACGACCTCGACCTCAACACGGGAACCGCCGCCATCCACCGTTCCCTCCAGCACACCCGCACTGGCGGCCCGGCCGTCCTGCGCACCAAGACCCGCGCCTCCGAACGTCGCATCGTCTTCCCTACCGAATGCGTCAACTCGCTGAAGACTCACCGGGAACAGCAGGAGGAAGCACGGCAGGCCGCGGGCACGGGCGGGTCGGACAACGGCCTCGTGTTCACCACCCCCACGGGCAGCCCTCTCGAACCGCCAACCTCACCCGCAGCTTCAGCCGACTACTCAACTAGGCACTGTTTCTTGGATCATGTGCGGAGCCAGATCACCAGGGCTGCGACGGTGACGGTTCCGAGGTAGGTGTAGGCGCGTTTGTCGTAGCGGGTGGCCACGGCCCGGAAGTTCTTGAGGCGGTTGATCGCCCGCTCGACGACGTTGCGTTTCTTGTACCGCTGTTTGTCGAAGCCGGTCGGCCGACCGCCGGCCGAGCCGCGCCTGCGGCGGTTGGCCCGCTGGTCCTTCGGCTCGGGGATGCTGTGCCGAATCTTGCGTCGCCGCAGGTAGCGGCGGTTGCTGCGGGAGCTGTAGGCCTTGTCCGCGCTGACGGTGTCCGGCCGGTTGCGGGGCCTGCCGGGCCCGATGCACGGCACCGAGATCTTCTCCAGTACGGCCTGGAACTGCGGGCTGTCGCCGTATTGACCTGGCGTCAGGACGATGGACAGCGGACGGCACCGGCCGTCGGCCGACAGGTGGATCTTCGTGGTGAAGCCGCCGCGTGAACGGCCTAAGCACTCGCCTGCCTGACCACCTCCGCCAGGCGGACGGACAGGCTCGCCAGCTCCGGATCGCCCCGGTTTGCGCCGCTGCGGGGCCCCTTTTCAGGAGCAATAACCGGCGGGGCCGCTTGGCGGGCGCCGGCGGCATGCTGATGGGCCCGGGCCGTCGTGGAGTCCACCGACACATCCCAGTCGATCCTGCCCTCGGCGTTCTCGGCCGCCTGCACGCGCGCCAGCAGCATGTCCCACGTGCCGTCCGCCGACCAGCGACGATGCCGTTTGTAGACCGTTTCCCACGGCCCGAAGCGCTCAGGCAGGTCCCGCCACGGCACCCCCGTCCTGGCCCGGAACAGCACCCCGTTGATGACCCTCCGATGCTCGCTCCACCGACCGCCACGCGCACCACCACGAGGCAGGAGCGGCTCCAGCCGCCCCCACTCCGCATTCGTCAGGTCTCCTCGGCCAACCATGCTGAACAGCCTCAACCCACACGCATGATCACGTCAGGAGATCCAAGAAACAGCACCTAGACCGGGCTCCGCCGCATTCGGTTCCACGACCTACAGCACTCGACCGCCACCCTGCTTCTGGAGCAGGGCGCCGACCTCGTCGTGATCAAGGAGTTGTTGGGTCACGCCCACATCGGCGTCACCGCCGGCGTCTACGCCCACGTACGACTCTGCCTCCAACGCCAGGCCATCGACACCCTCGGCAACGCCCTCAGCCCTACCGGCAACGACCCCGACGACCCACCTACCACAGCCGTCGTCCGCTGACGTTGCCGTCACCGTTGCCGTCAAACGCCTCTGGGCCCCGCCGGGATTTCATTCCGGTGGGGCCCTTCACAGATCCAGGTACCAAATAGACCCTGCCGGATTGCATCCGTCAGGGCCTATTTGTGACGAGTTACACGTCGAGGAGGCGTGTGAGCTTAATCTCTACAAAACCTTCCCCTTGGACCGCATCCTGCGGAAGCAGTCACAGTACGCGTGGATGTCGGCGACCATAAGGGCATGAACGGTCTCATCCGGGGCCGTTCAGCACCATCATGCGAGCAGAAACTCCCAGGTCAACGACAACCTGCGAATTTCGGCACCCTACAGCCCCAAGGGAACCGGCCAGCTCATCCGATTAATTCCATTACGCGCCCCGCGGAAGCTTTCGCACCACTTCCGTGATCTGCTCTAGCGAGTATCCAGTTCGCAGGAAGATCTCATACGGAGAATGTAGCGAGCCCAGGAATTCTGCAACAGCTTGCCACCTCTCCATGATTTCCCGATCCACAGCCACCACAAAATCACCATCCCGACTCTCAGGGAGCAGTCGAATTTGAGTGACATCTGAGGCCACCATGGTCACGCTGGAAGCCTCAGCCAGATCTTCCCTCAGGCGTCTTACAACATCCACAAGTTTCGTGAGATGCGTGTACGAGAAAGACGATGCGGATGCCCGGTCGGGAGAAACATTAGACGCCTCCTTCATTAGCTGGCAAAGGATCCGGAACTCCTCGCCGCTAAACCTGATATTCACGCCGCGCCACCTCAACTCAGTTCGTCAAAGTACTTCCGTCCCGTCTTCGGCGTAAACATCGTGCCGCGATTTCCATCGACGATGACAACCGCGCCCTTGTCCGGATCCCAGTAGGCCCTGCGGCCTGCACGGAGATTTCGGGGGGGTTCTACGTTTGGAACATTGCCATTTATGACTCCATCGGCATATTCGGCCATCCGTCCCGGATGCACTCCCCTCACGTAGTGAGTGCCATCTCCATCCGGACGCAGAGCCTCTCCGTTGGCGTGATTGGCAATGTTGGTTGAGGTCTCATCGGCAACCGACTCGTAAGTGATGTTTTCGCCAGAACCCATGCACTCGCACGTGACATCGTGTTTTCCGAAAGAATCCGGCATCTCGCCACCGCAATTGTGAACCAGCGCGGTGGTAGCCCCCGCCAGCACATAGTACGTGTGGAGGTCGGAGACAGTCAGATTGTTGACCGCGGACTGCTTGACCGTCCAGCGCTTGATCGTCGTGATCTGGACATACGTGCCGGCACTGGTCCGGAGCCGCTGGCCCGACTTCAGGTCGGTGGCCTTGATCCATTCGCCGAGCTCGGCTACCCAGAAGGGATGGCCATCGGTCGCGGTGACCTGGGCCGTCTTGGTGCCATGCTTGCCGTCGATGTCGATGGTGACCTTGACCAGGTGCTTGAGGCCCTGGCCCTTGATCTCGGCGGTGACCGTCTCGATCCGGGTCTCTCCGGACTCGGGATCGGTCGCGACGACCTTGTCACCAACCTTGATCTTCTCGATCGCCTTGGTGGAGCCGTCGGCCATCAGCACCTTCGTGCCCGGCACAAAGCTGTTGCAGGTGTCGCCCTCCCCGGCCTTGCCGGAACCGCCGTTCCCGCTGCTGCCGCCGTTGCTGCGGGAGGAACCGCCGGACTTGCCGCCGCCTCCGCCGCCTCCGGACTTGCTGCCGCCGCCCTTGCCTCCGCCGGAGTGCGAGGAGGACTTGGGTGCGGCCTTGGCCTGGGACTGCTTCTGTGTGGGGTTACCGGTCTTCCGCTTCGCGGCGGCCGCTGCGTCGGCTCTTCTCTTTGCGGCCTCGGCCGCCTTCTTCTTGGCCCTTTGTGCGGCTTCCTTCTTGGCCCTCTCGATGGCCAGCTTCTTGGCCCGTAGCGCGGCTGACTCTGCGGCCTTGGCTGCCTTGAGGACGGCCTCGGCGGCCCGCTTGGCGACCTTGAACGCCTTGATGGCGTCGATGGTGCGGTTGACCGCCTTGATCACCGCCGGGATCTTCCCCAGCTTGGCCCACGGGATGGCGTCGACCGCGATGCTGACGCAGGACCACATGTCGCCGCCGAAGCAGGCGATGGCGTCGTTGATGCCGATGAAGTCCTTCAGCGTCTCCCATGCGACCGCCAGGATGACGGAGGTGAGGGACCTGCCCTGCATCGACTGCGCCTGCGCGACCTGCGCCGCGGACAGACCCGCGCCGGCGAGGGCCGCGGCCTTCTCCGAAGCGGTCAGGACGATCGACTCACCGGTCGGGTCGGAGTACGTGACCGGATTGTTCTGCGCGTAGGCGTACCCGTTGGACTGCAGCGGGTCGTTCAGGTCGAGCAGCGGGTCGGCGGACAGGAAGCGTCCGACCACCGGGTCGTAGAGACGGACACCGAGCGGCTGGTAGCCGGAGGCGTCGTCCGTGGTCTGACCCAGGAATCCCTTGTGGTTCTGCAGGCCGGCACCGGCGCTGCCGCGCTCGTTGCCGAAGGGGTCCTGCTTGCGGATGCGCACCTTCATGGTGCCGCTGAGGACGACCTCGGTGTAGGCGCTGCCCTGGTGGTCCGTGGTCTGGGCGACCAGGACGTCCGAGCCGGTGCCGTAGGCGTAGCGCATGACCGCGCCGCCGGGCGCCGCGTAGGTGCGCTGGGTGCTGACCAGGACACCGCCCTTCTGGACGGTGACCTCGGCCTCGCCCAGGTGCAGCGTGGCCTGCTTGCCCTGGATGGTGAGCAGGCGGGAACCGTCGGGGCCGTAGATGTGACGGGTGTCGTTCTGCGGCTCCCACAGCTGTGCCGCGGAGGAACCGTCACACGTCGCCAGCACGACGGGGGTCGAGTTGGCGTTGACGGCGCCTTGGACCGCGAGGCACAGGCTGGGAGTGCCGGCCAGCATGAGCTGCCCGACGGCGTTGCGTTGCAGCTCCTGCAGGGCGGAACCGTCGCACTTGCGGATCTGCACCGCCGACCCCACCGACGCCGCGGTGGGCTGGAGGCACCAGGTGTCCTGCGTCGAGAGCGTGCCCCGGTTGGAGTTGCCCTGCCCCGGCGTGGCGGTGAACTTGAACTTCTGCGCCCCCGAGGAGTTGCAGGAGTAGAGCTGGATCACCTGGTTGGCCGACGGAAGACCGCCCTTGAGGTCGAGGCACTTCTGCCCGAGACCCACGTACGAGGTCTTGCCGCCCGAACCCTGGCCGGTGATCCGGTCGACCTGACCGTCGTAGGTCCAGGTCAGGTCCTGCTTGTCGCCGTTCTGGACCGAGGTGACCGACTTGGTCTCACCGGTCAGCTCGTACAGACGCGTGGCCTCGGCCGTGACCTGCGCACCCGCGGGGGTCTTGTAGGTCTTCGACACCTTGGTCAGCGTGTGCGGCTGGTCCTTGGCGGCGTTCTTGCCGTACGCGTACGTGCTGACGGCGTTCTTGGTGGTGTCGCCGGCGAGGTCGTTCTCGGTCAGCTTGGTGCGGTTGCCGAGCAGGTCGTACTCGTACTCCTGCCAGTAGCCGGAAGCGTCCGCGCCTGCGGCGACCCGGAGCGTGCCGTCCGCGTTCTTGTTGAGCGAGCCGTCCGGGTTCCTCGGGTTGACGCAGGTCGTCTGGTCCTTGGCGGTCCAGGCCGACTTCAGCTGGCCCATCGGGTCGTAGACGAAGCACTGACGCTCCGCGATCCCGTCGGACTTCTCCTGGATCGAAGTGACGTTGCCGGCCGGGTCGTAGGTGTACGCCCGGTTGGACACCAGGTTGCCGCCGACGACGGTCTTGTCGTCGGTCTTCTCGCGGTAGACCGACTGCTCCGTGAGCTCGCCGCTGCCCTCGTCGAACGAGTTCTGCGTCCACACGCGGTACGGCTGGGCACCGAGCGTGGAGCGCAGCACCTGGCCGTAGGCGTCGTAGGCGGTCTCGGAGCCGTACCAGTCCTTGCCGGAGACCGAGAGCGGATTGCCGTCCTTGTTGTAGCGGACGACCAGCTTCTCCGCCTCGAAGTTGCCCACCGCCGGAACGGTGGACTCGTCCAGCATCCCGTTGTCGTTGTACGTGTAGTCGTACCTGTATTCCTTCTTCAGGCCCCAGGTGTCGACGATGGACTGCGGCAGGGACAGCGTGGTCGAGGTCGGCTGGTAGTCCTTCGTGTAGCCGTTGACCGTCTGCGTGTACGCGAGGCCGTCGGTGTAACGGGTGGCGGTGGCGGGCATGCCCTTGCCGCCCGTGGCGGAGTCGTACGTGTACTCCGAGAGCAGGGTGCCGGCGGCGTCGTTGAGGCGCTGCTGCTTGGGCCGCGACAGCTCGTCGTAGCTGTTCCAGACCTTGACGCCTCGGTCGTTCGTGGCCGTCAGAGGCCGGCCGAAGGCGTCGTACGTCGTACGGGTCGTGCCCGAGTCAGGGTCGGTGGCCGTCTCCACCTGGCCGTTGTGGTTGTACGTCCACGACCACGGGTGCGTGTCGTCCGCCGAGGCGGTCGCCTTCTTGATCTGGCCGCGCGTGTCGAACTCGTAGCGCGTCGACGTGAACCCGCCGGGTGCCGCCGGGTTGAAAGTGTCCGTCCGGACGGTACGGCCGGTCGCGTCGGTCCAGACGCGGTAGGACGAGTCGCCCTCCGGCTGGATGACCTTCGACCAGTCCTCACCGTACTCGTAGCGGACGGCCCGGTCCTCGTACGCCTTGGAGAAGGACTCCTTGGTGTCCGGGTCGATCCACTTGAGGTACGGCGTCTCCTTCAGCACGCGGCCGAGACCGTCGTAGGTGTAGCGCGTGATGTTGGGGACGGCCGTGTCTGCGAGCGGGCTGAAGAGCTCGCCCGGCTTCGCCTCCTGGGTCAGGTAGGCGTTGTTGGTCTGGTAGACCTCACCGGAGTTGTTGTACAGGGTGTCGGTGATGAGCCAGCCGGCGTCGTTGTCGGCCTCCTCCTGCGTCTGCCGCTCGCGGCCGAGGCCGTCGTAGAGGGTGACGGAGGTCTCGATGCGGTCCTCGTAGCCACGTGCGTACGTGGTGACGTACGGAGGCTTGCGGATCTTGATGTTGGCGTCGGTGGGGTCGGTCTCCTCCGCCGGGATCGTGTAGACCGCGCGGAAGTCCGCCACGCCGTTGCCGGGGGTACGGCCCGGGGCCCAGGCCTCGGCGAGCCGGCCCAGCGGGTCGTACACGGCCTCGCTGACCTGGTTGTTGGCGTCGGTCGTCTTGACGGTGACCGAGCGGCCCGGCTCCAGTTCCTGGATCTGGCTGTGTCCGAGGACGTTGGTCGTGGTGACCTTGAAGACCTGGCCCGTGGCCGGTCCTATGGAGTCGTAGGTGATCGTGGCGGACTTCGGATTCTGCTGGGTCAGCTGGTCCGCCGGGGTCTCCTTGACCACGCGTCCGACGGCGTCGAACTCCTTGGTACCGGCGGTCTGGAAGCCGGTGCCGGCGCCGTTGAGCGACCACGCCTCGGTGGCCAGGCCGCGGGTCGAGGAGCCGAGCGCCGTACCGTACGACGTGCCGTCGTACGCGGTGCGTTGGCCGCCGCTGAGGGTCGACAGGTCGGCCCAGTTGGCGTTCTCGCAGGTCGTCGGCGAGACCAGGACCTGCTTGGACAGACCGATGAGGTTCTTGTCGGTCCGGTGCAGGTACTCCAGCTTGGTGCAGGACTCGTCACCGGTCTTGGTGGAGTCGGCGTCGCCCAGGGACTCCACCAGGGTCGGCAGACCGTAGGTCGCGTCGTACGTCGTGTTCGTCTTGACCGTGCGCAGGGTGCGCGGGTCGTCGGTGTTGGTGCCGGACGACCTGGTGTACGCGATCTCCTCGGGCTCCGTGACCCGCCAGGCCCGCAGCGGGCTCAGGCCGTCGTCGCGGTCGCGCTTGGCGAGCTCGGTGGCCTCGGGCTTGGTGATCGAGCGGGACAGCCAGTCGGAGTCGGCCTTGGTGGAGTCGGTGTACGTGATCTCCTCGGCGATCCGGCCGGCGAACGGCTCCCGGTCCTTGGCGATCTCGGCGCCGGTGATGTCCTTGACGGACACGGTGTCGCCGAGACCCCGGAAGAAGCGGGTGACGGACTTGGAGCGCTGGTTGACGGTGTCCGGAGTGTCCTCGACGACCGGACCCGTCAGGACCGTGGTCTGCTCGACGCCCGCGAACTGCGAGTAGGTGCGCTGGGACTTCTTGGTGAACTCGGCCTCGGCGAGCTTCCAGGCCGGGTTCTTGTACCGGTACTCCGTCCTGGTGGTGAAGTTGCCGTCGATGTTCGGCAGTTCCTCGACGGTGTCCACCACGTACTTGTGGAACCAGTCGACGTCCTCGACCTCGGGGTCGGGGTTCCAGAACGACGGGTAGCAGAGCCGGTCGTTCACCTTGAGCTGGGCCTGCAGCCTGGCCATGGCCGTGGCCCTGTCCTCGCCGGGCTGCTGGTCGAGCACGGGCAGGTTGCCGGAAAGGCAGTCGCCCTCGATCGGCTTGTACGTGACGATGGTCTCGCCGCCGTACTCGTTGACGACGCGGCCGATGCGCAGCCGGGAGAAGCCGGGACGCGACGGGTGGACCTTCTTGACGCGGTTCGGCATGTCCTCGGCGTTGGGCTCGAACCGCACCGTGTTGAGCTTCACGCTCGCGTCGGTGGAACCCTTGCGGGCGTAGCCGGTGCGCTGGACCGACTCCAGCCACAGGGCCGTGTTCGGGCCGGTCAGCAGCTTGGCGAAGCTCTGCTTCAGCTGGTACTCGTCGACGACCTGGCGGGCCGTGGTGGTGGTGAGCCGCTGGGCCGAGGTCGTGATCTTGTCGAGGCGCTTGCGGGTCCAGAAGGACGGACCGGCGTTCCAGCACTTCTTGCCGGCCTCGCAGCGCAGGTCGGCCGGGGTGTCGAACCAGGGCCGGTAGTTGCGCGGGTCCTTGGAGGCGAAGTTGGCGTCGGAGCAGGTGACGTCGTCGACGGTGTAGCAGCGCTCCGCCACCTTGAAGCCGACCCGGGCCGGGGCCTCGGCCGTGAAGATGCTGTTGTTGCGCTGGCCGTAGTCGATGTGGTCGAGCCAGCCGTCACGGTCGTAGGGGACCGGCGCCTTGAAGTTGAAGTTGCGGGCGTAGTAGTTCGGGGCGTCCTTCTTCCACCACAGCGACATGGCGTTGCCGTGGACGTCCTCGATGTAGTCGAGGCCCCAGCGCCAGCCCTGCGTGCACCAGGAGTTCGTCCAGTCGGTGGTCGTCGGGCCCTTGTAGCAGTCCTCACCCGAGTGGTTGCCGTAGACCGGGACCGTGAGCACCGAGTCGGTGGTCGGGTCGTCGGCGGCGGTGCCGTGGTCCGACCAGCCCGGGAGCTTGTTCTTGCCGAAGTGGTACTTCGTGCCGTCCTTGGTGGTGACGACCCAGTACTCGCCGTCCTTGGCGCCGTTGCCGGTGGCCTCGCCCTTGATCACCTGGACGGTGGAGCCGTCGCCGTTGGCCGTGAACCACTTGCTCTGGGTCTTGTCCCAGACCAGCTCGGTGGTCATGCCGCCGAGGGAGAGGGTGGCGTTCTCCGAACCCCAGCACAGGTCCGCGGTGCGGTGGGTGGCGTTGTTGGAGCCGGCCTTCTTGGAGTCCTGGCGGCAGTTGGCGTACGTGCGGGTGATGGAACCCGCGTTGTAGTCCCAGCCGTCGCCGATCCAGGAGGCCTGGTTGTTCGTCGAGGACGTGCGGCCGTCGACGGACTGCGAGGAGTACGCCAGGTTGACCTTCGGCATCAGGCCGCCGGCGGTCTCCGGGACCTGGACGTCGTACGAGTACGTGAAGGCGCCCGAGGAGGAGCCCGACGACCAGGAGCCGGAGGACAGCAGCGGCGAGGCCGTGAAGTCACCGGTCGCCGACGAGCCGGTGTCGAGGCCACCGACGGCGGCGCCGCCGCCCGCGGAGACCGCGGGCTGGACGCCCTCCCGGTAGGAGGCCTTGGTCGCCCCGGAGGGGACGAAGCCCTCGTCGACGAGGCTGGAGACCGGGATGGTGCCGCTGAGGATCTTGTGGGTGGGGGTGTTCTTCGCCGTCTTGGCGTTGGTCGGCGCGTCCTTGGCGGCCACGGTCGTCACCGTGCTGCGCAGGCGCTGGAAGTTCTTCCTGCCGTTCTTGACGTTCTTGTCCCCGTCGGAGAGGGACATCGTGCTCGTACCGCCGTCCTCGGCGCAGTCGCCCTCGGTCGGGGAGGAGTAGACGCACTCGGGCAGCAGCATCAGACCGAAGCGCTCGACGGCCTGCGGTCCGTAGAGGTCGGCGAAGCCCGCGGTGTCGATGCTGATCGCCACTTCGGCGGCCGGGTCGACCGTGGCCGGCGGGGTGAGCTTCATGATGATGCCGGAGACGCCCGCGTCCTGCGAGGTCGTCTGCGGGGCCACGCCCACGGTCCAGTCACCGGCGAGGGCGGCGGCGTCACCGCCCTCGGGGACGCCGATGGCGACCGGCAGGTCGTTGCTGACCGGCTTGGTGGTGCCGGGCGCGCTGCTCGCGTCGAGCGTGGCCTGACCGGTGCCGGAGGTCCACGCCGCGGTGGCGGTGGGGGTGTACGAGGTGACCGGGTTCTCCGGTGCGAGGGTCAGGGTCTTGTCGGCCAGCTCGTCGCCCTCGACCTCGGTGGCCTTCGGCAGATCCGGGAGGTCGACCTCGGCGATCGACTTCTCGCGGTTCATGCCGGGCCCGGGAACGGCGAGCGCCTCACTGCCCAGGCTGGTCATGGTCAGTGTCGAGGACAGCAGAAGGACGACCCCCGTGCGGCTTCGCCGCCGGCGCCATCGTTGTGACTCCGTCATGGCTGGGCGTCCCCGCCCCAGCCACGACAGCCGACCTGAAGCACGCATACGCGTCGACTCCCACCCTGGCGATTCAAACGACGGACGAGGTGCGGAAACACCAATAGGCACACCCCTGGCTCAGGCGCATGCATGTGGCACCTTCTGTCATGTCCGCCGCATATGCAAGATCACCGCGGGGTGCCAAAAGCCCGCGAAAGTGATCTGCGACACGGTGCGTAACGGATCAGACCGCTCCAGTAACGGCCAATCAGAAGGATGGTGGAAATCCAATGATCAGCACCAATGCGGCCCCGGAATTGCCGCAAACCGGACTCAGTTAACAGCCGGTCAAGTCCGCTCCACGCCCATGTAACGGATTCATAAAATCTTCACCCGTGGACGTAAAGACTTCACACGTGTGATCGTGTGCCCGCCTTCTGCCCCGCGGCCTGCCGACCGGGGCTGTCTGTGCTGTCCTCAATCCGTCTGGTTCCCACGGGAGTAGACCGCCGTGACCGCGCCGCCTCGATTTCTCAGCCCATTCGTGCGCACGCGCACGCGGCTGTCCCTGACCCTCGGCCTCGTGCTGGCCGCCCTGACCGCCGCCCTGCTGCCGTGGTGGCAGCCGGGCGCCCCTTCCCCGGCCACCGCCGGCCGCGGCACCACCGACGCCACCCCCGTCTCCACCGGCCCGCGCGACGAGGCCACCGCGATGGCCCAGGCCGTGCGCACCCACAAGCAGGTACTCGTCGACACCGCGACCAGCGCCACCACGCTGACCTGGGCGCTGCCCGACGGCCACTTCAAGACCCGGATCACGGCCGCACCGACCAGGGCGAAGAACGCCAAGGGCGAGTGGGCCCCGGTCGACAACACCCTGAAGCGAACGGCCAAGGCCCCCAAGGGCCTTGGCATCGCACCCGCGAACCCGGCCGTTCCCGTCCGCTTCGCGAGCGGCGATGCCCGCAAGACGCGCGCCGACCGCTCGTACGCCCGCACCGAGACGCCGGGTGAGACGGTGCTCGCCGAGGTCGAACTCGACGGCCACACCGTCGCGTACACCTGGCCGGACGCGTTGCCCGAGCCGGTCCTCGACGGGCCGCGCGCCCTGTACTCCGAGGTCCTCCCCGGCGTCGACCTGCTGCTCGTCGCCCGCGAGGAGGGCGGTATGGCACAGGTCCTGATCGTCAAGACGCCCGAGGCCGCGCGGCAGGAAGCGCTCAGGACCGTCTCGTACGGCCTGCGCTCCGCCACGGCCGTGTTCCGGCAGGACCGCAAGGCCAGCCGGGTCCAGGTCCTGGACAAGGCCGGCAAGGAAGTCGGCACGATCCCGACGCCGTTCGCGTGGGACTCCAGCGGCCGTGACCCCGAGCTGCCCGAGGGCACCCCGGACCGTACGTCCGTCGCCACCCCGGCCGACGTGCTGAAGCTGTCGGGCCTGACCGGCATCGAGCCCGGCGCGCAGTCCGCGCCGCTGCCGATCACCCTGGACGGCGAGGACACCCACACCGCCCGGCTCGGCCTCGGCTTCGCCGCCTCCGGTCTCGCGGCGCGCGAGGACGTCACGTACCCGCTGTACGTCGACCCGCCGCTGAACCCCGGCTGGGACGCGTGGACGGTGGCCTACAAGCCGTACCCGAGCACCAGTTTCTTCAATGGCACCAACTTCTCCTCCGGAACCTCCGACGCCCGCGTGGGCCACGAGTCCGACACCGGCGGCACCGCCCGCTCCTTCTGGCGCATGGACTGGAACAAGGCCATCAAGGGCGCGGACATCACCAGCGCGACCTTCAAGGTGCTCAACAACCACTCCTGGTCCTGCACGGACCGCGAGTTCCAGCTGTGGCGCACCGGCGCGATCTCGTCCGGCACGACCTGGAACGCGCAGCCCAGCTGGTCCGACGAGATCCAGCGCAAGTCCTTCGCGCACGGCTGGTCGACCTCCTGCCCGGACGAGTACGAGGCCTTCAACGTCAAGGACGCCGCCCAGTACGCCACCGACAGGGGCGATTCGACCGTCACCCTGGGCATGCGGGCCACGAGCGAGTCCGACACGCAGACCTGGCGCAAGTTCAAGGCGACCTCCGCGACCATCGAGGCCGTCTACAACCGCAACCCGTCCGAGCCCACCGGCGGTTCCTCGAAGCCCGGCGGCCCCTGCACGCCCGGCCCCGGCGCGGGCGTGACGGTCGGCAAGACCAACATCACCCTGTCGGTGACCGCCAAGGACCCCGACAACAACATGAGCAAGGTCCGCTTCCGGTTCTGGAAGACCGGCGGCACGGTCCCGGCCGGTGTCGAGATCCCGATCGGCAGCTCCGGCGGCACCGCCACGTACACCATCCCGTCCAGCGACCCGCTGCTGAAGGACATCACCACCAACACCACCTTCTCCTGGGACGCCATGGGCAAGGACTCGGCGGGTGCGACGTCCACCAACTACCCGCCGGGCACCGAGCCCTGCCGCATCACGGTGGACCCGAGCGGACCGTCGCAGCCCATCGTCGCCAGCGACGTGTTCCCCAGGGCCACGTCGGACGGCGCCACGTGGGCGACGGTGAAGTTCGGCCTGACCGGACCGATCACCTTCGAATCGCCGGGGGCCGCGAGGTTCACCTACGCGTGGGGCGGGGTCGGCGCGGTCTCGGTCAACGCCGACGCTAACGGCATCGCCACCGTCCCCGACCTGCGGCCGCTGAACGCCGGCCCCAACACGCTGCAGGTCTACGCCTACGACAGCCTCGGAAATGCGAGCGCGCGGACGGACTACACGACCTACGTCCCGCCGAAGGACAACGCCGACGCCCCGGGTGACACGGGCGGCGACGGCACCGCCGACCTGCTCGTCATCGACAACACCGGGGTCCTGCGGACGTATCCGGGTCAGCCGGGCGGCGAGCTGTACGGCCAGCTGACGTCCTCGTACACCATGGGCGCGGACGGCAAGCCCGCGCTGAACCCGGCCGGTCACTGGTACAACGCGACAACCGGCAAGGCCGCGCTCATCGCGCACTACCAGGACGCCTACCCGGGCGACGGCACCACGGACCTGTTCGCCGTGAACCCGGACGGCACGTTCTGGCTCTACCCCGGCGACGGCTACGGCTCGTTCGACGTCGGCCAGCGGTTGAAGATCCGCCTCCCGTCGAACGCGCCCGCGCCGTCCACCTGGACCCAGCTCAAGGCCATCGGCGACATCACCGGCGACAAGCTGCCCGACCTGGTCCTGCGCACCGACATCGGCTTCTGGGTGCTCTCCGGCTACAGCGGCGCCACCTTCCGGACCGCGACCCTGATGAACCCCGACGCCTGGGGCCGCCGCGACATCGTCAACCTGGCCGACATGAACAAGGACGGCACGCCCGACCTGCTCTGGCGCAACCTGGACAACGGCAACATGTACGCCCGGCACGGCAAGCCCGGCTCCGTCGCCGGCAGTGTCGACCTCAACTCCCTGATGCTGGCGGCCAACTCGCTCAACGGCGACGTCCCGTTCGGCACCAGCTGGACCGAGGCCAACGTCAACGCGGCGATCGGCATCCCGGACATCAACAACGACGGCATCCCGGACATCTGGGCCCGGTTCACGTCGGACGGCCACATGGCCATCTACAACCCGTCCACCACCAACACGAACGCACCGGTGAAGACCGTCATCGGTTCCGGCTGGAACGACAAGCTGGTCTTCGGGTGATCCTGCCCGTCTGACCCGGCCCGTTCCCCACGGGTGAGCCCCCGGCACCGATCCTCGGTGCCGGGGGCTTCGCCGTGCGCCGCGCGGCACACCGCCCCGGACGCACGTGTGCCCCGCGCGCACGGATCGCGCGGGGCACACGTGGGACTGTGCGGAACCGGTCAGACGATGATCTTCTTCTCGCGCAGGGCCACGATGTCGTTCGCGTCGTACCCCAGGTCCGCCAGGACCTCGCTGCCGTGCTCGCCGAGCAGCGGGGCACCCTTGATCTCGGGCTTGAAGTTGGAGAACTTGATGGGGCTGCCCACCGTCAGGTAGGTGCCGCGGCCCTTCTGCTCGACCTCGACGATCGTGCCGCTCTTGCGCATGTCCGGGTCCTCGGCGAGCTCCTTCATGCTGAGGACGGGCGCGCAGGGCACCTCCCACTTGCGCAGGATGTCGACCGCCTCGTACTTGGTCTTGTCGGCCAGCCACTTCTCGATCTCCGCGAAGATCTCGAAGATGTGCGGCTGCCGCGCCCTGGCGGTCGTGTACTCCGGGTCGTCGACCCACTCGGGCCGGCCGATGGCCTCGGCGGTGCGCTTCCAGTTCTGCTCCTGGACCGTGAAGTAGATGTAGGCGTTGGGGTCGGTCTCCCAGCCCTTGCACTTCAGGATCCAGCCCGGCTGGCCGCCGCCGCCGGCGTTGCCGCCGCGGGGCACCGCGTCGCCGAACTCGCCGTTCGGGTACTGCGGGTACTCCTCCAGGTAGCCGATCTTCTCCAGGCGCTGCTGGTCGCGGAGCTTGACGCGGGTCAGGTTGAGGACGGCGTCCTGCATGGACACCGACACCTTCTGGCCCACACCGGTCGCGTTGCGGTGGATGATCGCCGTCAGCAGGCCGATCATCAGGTGCATGCCGGTGTTGCTGTCGCCGAGGGCCGAGCCGCTGATGGTCGGCGGGCCGTCCCAGAAGCCGGTGGTGGAGGCGGCGCCGCCGGCGGCCTGGGCGACGTTCTCGTAGACCTTGAGGTCGTTCCACGACGAGTCGTCGTTGAAGCCCTTGACCGAGCCGAAGATCAGGCGCGGGTTGAGCTCGTGGATGTGCTCCCAGCCCAGGCCCATGCGGTCCATGGCACCCGGCGCGAAGTTCTCGACCAGGATGTCCGCCTCGCGGATCAGCTTCTCCATGACCTCCTTGCCCTCGGGGGTCTTGGTGTTGATGGCCAGCGAGCGCTTGTTGCTGTTGAGCATCGTGAAGTACAGCGCGTCCAGGTCGGGGTCGTCCCGCAGCTGGTTGCGGGTCACGTCGCCGCCCTGGGGACGCTCGACCTTGATCACGTCGGCGCCGAACCAGGCGAGCATCTGGGTGCAGGCGGGGCCGGCCTGGACCCCGGTGAAGTCGATCACCTTGATCCCGGCGAGCGGCTTTTCACTCATGGTGGCTTCCTTCTTGTCTGTTCGCGGTGCGCGGGTGGGCGGTGCTGGGGAACGGTGCTTCGGGGTTCGGTGCTTCGGGGTGCGGTGCGTCGCCTACGGGGCGGTCACTTCTTGGCCGGCACGATGTTGCCGACGGTGATGCCCTTGGGGTTGAGGTGGGCGATGTGGCCGCTCTCGGTGCCCGCCGAGGGGTCGATCACGCAGTCGATGAGGGCCGGGCCGCCCGAGGCGAGCGCCTCGGTGAGGGCGGCGGTGACCTCGGCGGGGGTGGTCGCGCGGTACCCCTTGCCGCCGAAGGCCTCGAACATCACGTCGTGGCGGGCCGCGGACATCAGCGTCGTCGGCGACGGGGCCTCGTCGTAGGGGTTGACGTCGTCACCGCGGTAGACACCGCCGTTGTTCATGATGACCGTGACGACGGGCAGCTTGTAGCGGCAGATCGTCTCGATCTCCATCCCGCTGAAGCCGAAGGCGCTGTCGCCCTCCACGGCCACGACCGGCGCCCCGCTCTCGACGGCGGCGGCGATCGCGTAGCCCATGCCGATGCCCATGACGCCCCAGGTGCCGCTGTCGAGGCGGTGCCGCGGCACGTGCATGTCGATGACGTTGCGCGCGATGTCGAGGGCGTTGGCACCCTCGTTGACGAGGTACGTCTCGGGGCGCTCGCGGATGACGTCGCGTACGGCCTTCAGGGCGCCCATGAACTGCATCGGGTGCGGGTCGGCCTTGAGGCGCTCGGCCATCTTGGCGACGTTCTGCGCCGAACGCGCGCCCAGTTCCTCCCGCCAGGCGGCGGGGGCCGCGATCTGGCCCGGCTTGCTGCGCTCGATGAGGGCCTCGACGACCGACTCGATGTCACCGACGAGCGGGGCGGCGATGGGCTGGTTGCTGTCCATCTCCTTCGCCTCGATGTCGACCTGAACGAACTTCGCGTCGGGGTTCCACTGGGGTGCCTCGCCGTGGTTCAGCAGCCAGTTCAGGCGGGCGCCGACCAGCATCACCACGTCGGCCTTCTTCAGCGCCAGCGAGCGGGCGGTGGCCGCGGACTGCGGGTGATCGTCGGGCAGCAGGCCCTTCGCCATCGACATCGGCACGTACGGGATGCCGGTGGACTCGACGAACTCGCGGATCTGCGTGTCCGCCTGCGCATAGGCCGCGCCCTTGCCGAGGACGATCAGCGGCCGCTGCGCGCCGGCCAGCAGCTCGATCGCGCGGTCCACCGCCTCGGGGGCGGGCAGCTGGCGCGGAGCGGGGTCGACGAGGCGGCTGAGCGTCTTCGCGCCCTCCTGCGCGTCCATGATGGAGCCGAGCACCGCGGCGGGGATGTCGAGGTAGACGCCGCCGGGGCGCCCGGAGACCGCGGTGCGCAGGGCGCGGGCGATGCCGCGGCCGATGTCCTCGACGCGGCTGATGCGGTACGCGGCCTTGCAGAACGGCTGCGCGGCGGCGAGCTGGTCCATCTCCTCGTAGTCGCCCTGCTTGAGGTCGACGAGGTGGCGCTCGCTGGAGCCGGAGATCTGCACCATCGGGAAGCAGTTGGTGGTGGCGTTCGCGAGTGCCACCAGTCCGTTGAGGAAGCCCGGCGCCGACACCGTAAGGCAGATGCCGGCCTTCTTGGTGAGGTAACCGGCCGCCGCCGCCGCGTGTCCCGCGTTGCTCTCGTGGCGGAAGCCGATGTAACGGATGCCCTGCGCCTGGGCGAGCCGTGCCAGATCCGTGATCGGGATGCCGACCACCCCGTAGATGGTGTCGACGTCGTTCATCTTGAGCGCGTCGACGACCAGGTGGTACCCGTCGGTGAGCTCGGCCGGTGCGTCGGCGTTCGCCGCGGTCTCCAGTGGTGAGGGGGCGGTCATGGTCCGAGGTCCTCCTTGGGCAGGTCATGCGTGCGGCTTCTCCCTTCACCATCCGCAGCCCGCTCCCCCGCGTCCAAGACCTATCGGCGACCAGCCGATAGACGGCGTTTATCGACGCACGCCACAGGGGCGTTGAGGTGGGTTGATAGACCTCCGCTATCGACCGTTCGCCAGTGCGTATTGGACGGGTGCTCCGCGCCCCGCGCAGTCTCGCTGGGGACGGTTCATCAGACATTCCCGGCGCGAGGAGGTGCGGCCATGGCCGTTCCGGCCGCTGCATCCGTGCGCGACCCCGACCGTTACCGGCCGCCCGCGGTCACGGGCCTGACCGATCTCCTCGACCGGCACGCCCGCGGGCGTCCGCAGGCACCGGCGCTGATCGCCGGCGCGGACCGCGCGGAGGTCTCCTACCGCGCCCTGGACGAGCTGGCCGACACGGTGGCCGCGCGCCTGACCTCGGCGGGGCTGCGCCCCGGGGACCCGGTCGGCCTCGTCGGCGCCAACACCGTGGAGTTCGTCGTGGCGTTGCTGGGCGGGGCGCGGGCCGGGCTGGTGGTCGCCCCCGTGGACCCCGCGCTGCCCGAGCCGCGGATGACGGCCCGGCTGGAGGCGCTGGGGGTGCGGGCCGTCCTGCTGGGCCCGACCGCGGGCGGCGCCCCGCCGGCGGCCGTGGGGCCCGGTGTCCCGGCCTGGACGCTGCGGGTGGACCTCTCCCCCGCCGGGACGGCGACGGCCGCGCTCGGAACGGGCGCGGGCGCGCCGGCCGCGGCGCGGGGCGCGTCCGGCGAACTCACCGCGCACGACGCCCTGGTGCTGTTCACGGCGGGGACCACCGACCGGGCGAAGATGGTCCCGCTGACGCACGGCAACGTGGCCGCCTCGGTCCGCGGCGTGTGCGCCACCTACGAACTGGTGCCGGGCGACGCGACGGTCGCGGCGATGCCGTTCTTCCACGGGCACGGGCTGTTCGCCACGCTGCTGTCCACGCTGGCGAGCGGGGGCTGCGTGCTGCTGCCCGCGCGCGGGCGGTTCTCGGCGCACACCTTCTGGGACGACATGCGGGCGGCGGGCGCCACGTGGTTCACCGCGGTCCCCACCGTCCACGAACTCCTCCTGGAGCGGGCGGCGACGGACCTCACGGGCCCGCAGGTGCCGGCGCTGCGGTTCCTGCGCAGTTCCAGCGCCCCCCTCAACACGGCCACCCAGCGGGCGCTGGAACGCACCCTGGGCGCGCCCCTGCTGTCGGCGTACGGCATGACCGAGTCCGCGCATCAGGCGACGAGCGAGCCGCTGCCGCAGCACGGGTCGCTCAAGCACGGTTCGGTCGGCCGGCCGACCGGGATCGAGCTGCGGGTCCTGGACCCGGACGGAAAGCCGTGCCCGCCCGGCGGTGAGGGCGAGGTGTGGGTGCACGGTCCCACGGTGGCCCGCGGTTACCTGGGCAACCCCGCCGAGACCGCGCACGGCTTCGCCGACGGCTGGTTCCGCACCGGCGACCTGGGCGCGCTCGACGAGGACGGCCACCTGTTCCTCACCGGACGCCTGAAGAACCTCATCATCCGCGGGGGCGAGAAGGTCGTGCCCGAGCACGTGGAGGACGTCCTCGCCGGGTGTCCGGGGGTGGCCGAGGCCGCGGTGTTCGCCGTGCCCGACGCGACGTACGGGCAGCGGGTCGGCGCGGCCGTGGTCCTGAGCGGTGCGGAGGCGCCGGGGGCCGAGGCGCCCGGGGCCGAGGAGATCCGCCGGTACTGCCGCGCCCGGCTGGCCCCGTTCGAGATCCCCGACCGGATCCGGGTCGTCGCCTCGCTCCCGCACACCGCAAAGGGAGGCCTGGACCGGGCGGCGGTGGACGTCCTGTACGCGGAGGGCCCCGAGTGGCCCGGGCTCACCTGACGCGGTGCTCCGCGGGCAGCGGCTCGTCGAAGAACTCGTCCAGCGACAACCCGGCCGCTGCGGTCATGAACGCCCGCGCCGCGACCGACCCCGGGGTCGCAGCGTGGATCGCGACGGAGACCTGCGCCCTGGCGTCCGGCTCGACGAGGCGCACGGCCCGCATCCGGCCGAGCGGCGGCATCGCCCGCAGCCAGGTGTGCGGGACGATGCTCGCGCACGCGCCTGCGCCCACGCTGGCGTACAGGGCGGCCACCGAGTCCGTCTCGACCTGCGGGGTCACCACGACCCCGCTCTCGGCGAACGCGTCGTCGATGACCTGGCGGATCCTCATGTCGGGGGTCAGCAGCGCGAGCGGCATCGTGGCCGCGTCCGCCCACTTCATGGTGTCGGTCTGCGGCAGCAGCTGGTCGCTGGAGGCGAGGAGCATGTACCGCTCCTCGTACAGCGGCATCACCTGCAGGTTCTCCCGGTCGTGCGGGGCGAAGTGCGCGATCGCGGCGTCCAGCTCGAACGCGAGGAGCTGGCGGTGGAGTTCGGTGGTCGACAGCCTGGAGCGGACCTGGACCTTGGCCAGCGGGTGCGCCGCGCAGAACGCGGCGACGGGCAGGACCAGGGTGGTGGACGCGGTGGGCTCGGTGCCCAGCCGCAGGGTGCCGGTGATGCCCGACTGGACGGCGGCCACCTCGGCCTTGAAGGCCTCCTGCTCAGCGAGGATGCGTTTGGCCCAGACCACCAGCCGTTCGCCCTCCGGGGTGAGGCCCTGGTAGTTGTGCCCGCGGTTGATCAGCGTGACGTTCAGCTCCCGCTCGAGCTTGGCTATCGCCGCCGAGAGCGCGGGCTGCGAGACGTAGCAGGACTCCGCCGCCCGGGCGAAGTGCCGCTCCCTGGCGACCGCCACGAAGTACTCCAGCTGACGGAACAGCATGAACGACTCCTCTCTGCCTGGGCCGCAGCCGCGCCGGCACTTCCTGCTGGAGTCGCAACGCCGTCGGTGCCGGCGGACCGACGCTCCCGGGGCCGGGAACGTCACCGGGTGGCCGACGGCGGACGAGCTGGATGCGGTGTGACCTGGCACAGCCTACCGAGCCGGATCGCGGCCCTCGTTCGTGCCCGCCGAGCCGGCGCGGGCCCCTGCCCGGGGCCCGGTCCCGTCGCCGCCGCGACGGGACCGGGCTCCGGAGTTGCTGCGGCGGACGTCCGGCGGTGGACCGGAGATCCGCGGGTGTCCCGGGTTCGGACGGGTGGGACGGGTGGGACGGGTCAGGCGGGGACGGGTTTCCGCGCGCCGGCCCCGGTCTCCCGGTCCGCGGTGACGCCGCGCGCCAGCAGGTCGGTCGCGGCGTGGACCGCCCTCAGGTTGGGGGCGTCCGCGCCGGAGATGTCGGCCATCTCCACGACGGCCGTCACGATGGCGTCGAGTTCCAGCTGCTTTCCGGCCTCGAGGTCCTGGAGCATCGAGGTCTTGTGGTGTCCCACCCCCTCGGCGCCCCGAAGCCGCTTCTCGATGGAGATGTCGGGGGTGCTGCCGACCCTGGCCGCGATGTCGAGGGTCTCCTCCATGAGCTGGGCGACCAGCCGCCGGGTGTGCGGGTGCTTGCAGATGTCGACCATGGTCGCCCTGGTGAGGGCACTGATCGGATTGAAGGCGACGTTGCCCATCAGCTTGATCCAGATGTCGTCGCGCAGGTTGGGCTCCACCGGGCACTTGAGGCCGCCGGCGATCATGGCCTCGCTCAGCTCCGTACACCGGTCGGAGACGCCGCCGCCCGGCTCTCCGATGGAGAACCGGGTGCCCTCCAGGTGCCGGATGACCCCGGGGGCCTCGATGACCGTCGCGGGGTAGACGACGCAACCGATGGCGCGTTCCGGCGCCAGCACCGCGCTGGTGGCGCCGCCGGGGTCGACCGCCTCGATCCGCCGCCCCTCGTAGGGGCCGGCCAGCTCGTGGAAGTACCACCAGGGAATGCCGTTCTGACCGGCCACCACCGCGGTCTTGTCGTCGAGCAACGGGGAGATCAGCGGACCTGAGGTCGCGTAGGAGTGTGCCTTCAGGCCCAGGAAGACATAGTCGACGGGGCCGATCTCCTTGGGGTCGTCCGTGGCGTGGGGCTTGGCCACGAAGTCACCGCGCGGGCTGTTCACCCGGACTCCGTGGGCACGTATCGCCTGAAGATGCTCACCCCGGGCGATCAGGTGGACGTCGGCGCCACCACGGTGCAGTGCCGCGCCCACGTAAGCGCCGATCGCACCGGCTCCGAGGACTGCGATTTTCACGGCGACTCCTCTCCATTCGAAGGGGGAGTGAATACTGTATGCAGTACTCTCTTGGGATGTACAGTCCCCTCACGGAAAGTCGCGCGCCCGGGACCGAACAGGGTCCCGCCCGGCGCCGCGACGGAGGTCTCCGGCGTCACCCTGCGCCATGAACCGGGTCACACACGCTCCGGACAGGTTGATCGAGCACGCAGCGGGGGAACGCTTCGCCGCACACGCGGTCCCGGGCACGCACGGCCGCACCACGAGGCCGGGGAACACGCAGTGCGGACGACGGCTCGGCTGACGAGGCCGTGACGTCAGTCGGTAGCGACGAAAAGGAGAGCGATGTCTGATTCACCCCCTCAGCAGATCGGTGTCGTCACCGAATCCACCGCCGGAGAGACGCGGGTGGCGGCCACACCGGACAGCGTCCGCCGGCTCCTCGGCCTCGGCTACGAGGTCGTCGTGGAATCCGAGGCCGGAGCGGCCTCCGGCTTCCCCGACGAGGCGTACGCCGAAGCGGGCGCGCGGATCGGCGATGCCTGGCAGGCGGACGTGGTCCTGAAGGTCAACGCCCCCTCGCACGAGGAGATCGGGAAGCTGCGCGAAGGCGCGACCCTGATCGGGCTGATCGCCCCGGCCCACAGCCCCGACCTGGTCGGGGAACTGGCCTCACGGCCGATCACCGTCCTGGCGCTGGACGCCGTCCCGCGCATCTCCCGGGCCCAGTCGATGGACGTGCTCAGCTCGATGGCGAACATCGCCGGGTACCGGGCGGTGATCGAGGCCGCCCACGTCTTCGGGCGCTTCTTCACCGGTCAGGTCACCGCGGCGGGCAAGGTGCCGCCGGCGAAGGTCCTGGTGGCCGGCGCGGGCGTGGCGGGTCTGGCCGCGATCGGCGCGGCGGGCAGCCTCGGCGCGATGGTGCGGGCCACCGACCCGCGGGCCGAGGTCGCCGACCAGGTCCGTTCCCTGGGCGGCGAGTTCCTCGCCGTCGAGGTGGAGCAGGAGGCGAGCGGCGACGGCTACGCCAAGGCGACCTCGCAGGCGTACGACCGGCGTGCCGCGGAGATCTACAGCGAACAGGCCGCGGACGTCGACATCATCATCACCACCGCGCTGATCCCCGGCCGCCCGGCCCCCCGGCTGATCACGGCGGCCGACGTGGCGTCGATGAAGCCCGGCAGCGTCATCGTCGACATGGCCGCCGCGCAGGGCGGCAACGTCGAGGGCACGGTCAGCGGGAAGGCGATCGTCACCGACAACGACGTGACGATCATCGGCTACACCGACCTGGCGGGCCGGCTGCCCGCCCAGGCCTCGCAGTTGTACGGGACCAACCTCGTCAACCTGCTCAAGCTGCTGACGCCGGGCAAGGACGGGCGGCTGACGCTCGACTTCGACGACGTCGTGCAGCGGGCCGTCACGGTGGTGCGGGAGGGCGAGAAGACCTGGCCGCCACCGCCCGTCCAGGTGTCGGCGGCGCCCCCCGCGCAGGCACCGGCGCCGGTGGCGGCCGCACCGCAGCCGAAGGCACCCCGGCTCTCACCGGCCGCGCGCTACGGCCTGATCGCCTCCGGCATGCTCGCGATGTTCCTGCTGGTCGCCTTCTCCCCGGCCCAGCTCGTGGGCAACTTCACGGTGTTCGCGCTGGCCGTCGTCATCGGTTACTACGTGATCGGAAAGGTCCACCACGCCCTGCACACCCCGCTGATGTCGGTCACCAACGCCATCTCGGGGATCGTGGTGGTCGGAGCACTGCTGCAGATAGGCCACGCCGGACCGGCCGTCACCGTGATGTCGGTCGTGGCGATCATGTTGACCACCGTGAACATCTTCGGAGGATTCGCCGTCACCCGCCGTATGCTCGGCATGTTCTCGAAGGGCTGAGGATCGATGAACGCAACCACGGCCGCCCAGGCCGCCGACATCGTCGCCGCGCTGCTGTTCATCTTCAGCCTGGCCGGACTCTCGCAACACCGCACTTCCCGCGCCGGAGTGGTGTACGGCATCGGCGGCATGGCGCTGGCGCTGGTCGCCACCGTCGTCGCCGCGGCGCAGGACATCCCGGGCAGCGCCGTCGTGCTGATCGTCGTCGCCACGGTCATCGGCGGCGCCGTCGGCCTGTGGCGCGCGCGCCGGGTCGAGATGACCCAGATGCCCGAGCTCATCGCCGTCCTGCACAGCCTCGTCGGCCTGGCCGCGGTGCTGGTCGGCTGGAACAGCTACTACGAGGTGGAGGCGCACGGCGCCGCGCAGACCCGGATCGCCGGCGACCTGCTCGGCATCCACCACGCGGAGGTGTTCATCGGCATCTTCATCGGCGCGGTCACCTTCACCGGATCCATCGTCGCCTACCTGAAGCTGTCGGCGCGGATCAACTCCCGTCCGCTGACCCTGCCCGGCAAGAACGCCCTCAACCTCGGGGCGCTGGCCGCCTTCGTGGCCCTGACGGTGTGGTTCACGGTGAGCCCGGACCTCGGCCTGATGATCGCCGTCACCGCCCTGGCGCTCGCGCTCGGCTGGCACCTGGTCGTCTCGATCGGCGGCGGTGACATGCCGGTCGTCGTCTCGATGCTCAACAGCTACTCGGGCTGGGCCGCGGCCGCGGCGGGCTTCCTGCTCAACAACAACCTGCTCATCGTCACCGGCGCGCTCGTCGGCTCCTCCGGTGCCTACCTGTCGTACGTCATGTGCAAGGCGATGAACCGGTCCTTCCTCTCGGTGATCGCCGGGGGCTTCGGCGCCCCGGCGCCGACGGGCGGCGACGCCGAACAGGGCGAGCACCGCGAGACCTCCGCGCAGGAGACGGCCGAACTCCTGGAGAACGCCACGTCGGTGATCATCACCCCCGGCTACGGCATGGCGGTGGCCCAGGCGCAGCACCCGGTGGCCGAGCTGACCCAGGCGCTGCGGCGGCGCGGGGTCGAGGTCCGCTTCGGCGTCCACCCGGTGGCCGGCCGGCTGCCCGGGCACATGAACGTCCTGCTCGCCGAGGCCCGGGTGCCGTACGACGTCGTGCTGGAGATGGACGAGATCAACGACGACTTCGGCGACACCACGGTGGTGCTGGTGATCGGCGCCAACGACACCGTCAACCCGGCGGCGGAGGAGGACCCGTCCAGCCCCATCGCCGGCATGCCGGTGCTGCGGGTGTGGGAGGCGGAGAACGTGGTCGTCTTCAAGCGGTCCATGTCCTCGGGGTACGCGGGGGTGCAGAACCCGCTGTTCTTCCGCGAGAACAGCCGCATGCTCTTCGGCGACGCCAAGGAGAGCGTGGACGCCATCCTGCGCTCGCTGAGCACGCCCGACCCCGCTTCCGCGGCGTCGCAGGGCCTGCGCACCGACCAGCAGCCCGCCCCTGCCTGACGGGTGTTCCACCCACGGCGGTGGGGCGGGGGAAGCGCGGCTTCCCCCGCCCCGTCCGCCGTGCCGCCGGTGCTCCGCCGCGGCCTTCCGCACACCGGCGGCCGATGTCCGACCGAGCCTTGTTCCATCCTGCGGCTGAATTGCATACCGAAATCTGTATTCTTGGCACTGTGCAAAGAACTCAGCCGACAGGGGAGCTCATGCGCGAGAGAAGTACCGCGGCCGCCGTCGTCCGGGTCACCCGGCCGGCACCGTTGCGCCAGGCCGTCTACGAGGCCCTGATCGACCTGATCGTCAACGGCACCCTCAGACCGGGCCAGCACCTGGTCGAGGCCGAACTCGCCGACCACCTCGGCGTCAGCCGCCAGCCGGTGCGCGAGGCCCTGCAACGTCTGCAGACCGACGGCTGGGTCGATCTGCGCCCCGCCCAGGGCGCCTTCGTCCACTCCCCCACGCAGGAGGAGGCCACCCAGCTCCTCAGCGTCCGCGCCGTACTGGAGACCCACTCCGCGCACGGCGCCGCGCTGCACGCCACGGACGCGGACGTGGCCCGGCTGTGGGAACTGCAGGACGCTGGCATCGCCGCCCTGGCGGCGGACGACGCCCGCGGCATCGTCGAGGCCAACGCCGCACTGCACGGCTTCATCACCGAACTGTCCCGCAACCAGGTCCTCGGCGAGCTGATCCTCCAGGTCGACCGGAGGGTGCGCTGGTACTACATGCCCATCGCCCGGCCCCGCGGCCGGGACGCCTGGAACGAGCACGCCACCATCATCGAGGCCATCGCCCTGGGCGACGCGGAGCGTTCCGAGGAACTGATGCGCCGCCACACCCGGAACACCACCGACTTCTACTGCCGGCAGATCGCCGCCGCCGTCGATGCCGGGAGAGCGTGAAGGCCCACGGGAACGCCGGACGGTCCGGGGGCAGGGGGCACCCGGACCGTCGTCATGGGGGAGGAAACGGTGGAGAGGCAAGAGTGGGGAGGGACGGGCGGGGCCGGGCGGAGCAGGGAGCGCACCCCACCGGCCGGCCCCGCCTCCGTGACGCGGGCCCCCGGTGCGGAACTGCCGCCGTCCCGGGCCGGGCTCCTTCGCCCGCGCACGATTGATGGGGGGCTTCTCGCGGAGCCCCGGTAACGCAACCGTCAGGTGGTCGCCTCGGCAGGGGCCGCGGTGAGGCCGCCCACCGGGGCCACGGGGCTCCCGTCGCCGCTCCGGCGGGGGGCGCCGGGCTGCCGCAGGAACACCGTGATCAGCGCGGAGAGGAAGGCGATGCCCCCGGCCAGGCAGTACGCGCCGGTATAGCCCCAGGCCGCGACCACCCCGGCGGCCACACCACCGCCGCCGACGCCGCCGACCAGCTTGGCGCTGTAGACCAGTCCGTAGTTCTGTGCGTTGTTGTTCTCACCGAAGTAGTCCGGCGTGAGCGCGGCGAACAGCGGGTAGAACGCCCCGCCGCCGAAACCGTTGAGGAACGCGAAGAACAGGAACAGGGGTTCGTTGTGCGCCTGGCCCGACCACAGCACGCCGAACTGCGCCAGCCCCGCCACCACCAGGACCAGGCCCAGTGTCTGACGCCGGCCCAGGTAGTCCGAGAGCCAGCCCACGATGGCCCGGCCGACACCGTTGACCACGGCGAGCACACCCGCCGAGGAGGCCGCGACCAGCGGGCCGAAGCCCAGGCTCTTGGCGAACGGGACCTGGAAGTTGATGCCGAACAGCGATACGCCGCCGATGCAGACCAGGGCGAACCACATCAGCGGCAGCTGCCCGGTCCTGATCGCCTCCATCGGGGTGAACTGGCCCTTGGCGGGCGGGTTCTTGGCCAGTCGCTTGGCCACCCGCCGCGCGTCCTCGCTCACGCCCCGGTTCAACGGGTCGACGTCGTGCGGCCACCAGCTCTTCGGCGGGTCGCGGAAGAACATGCCGCAGAAGGCGACGACCAGCACCATGCCCAGGGCGATCAGGTCGAGGACCATCTTGTAGTTGGACGGGTGGAACCAGTAGTTGAAGACGAAGATGAGCGGCAGGGTTCCGTAGGCGAAGCCACCGTTCACGAACCCGGTGCGGGCGCCCTTGTTGTCGGGGTACCACTTGCCGACCATGTTGATGCAGGTCGCGTACACCAGGCCGGCGCCCGTGCCGCCCAGCACCGAGTAACCGGCGATCACCACGTAGGGGTTGCTCAGGTGCGAGAGCGCCAGGAAGCCCAGTCCGGAGAAGACCGCTCCGGCGAGCATCGCCGTCCTGGCCGGCAGGACCCCGGTCTCCCGCAGCCGTCCCGCGGGGAACGCGACGCCCGCCTGGAAGACCGCCCAGATGCTGGCGATCCAGAACGTCTCGGTCAGGGTCCATCCGTGGGCGTGCTCGAGCACCGCCTCCGCGGAGCTGTAGCCGTACTCGTAGACGCTGACGCCCATCATCGCAATCCAGGGGAGCCAGACCATCCAGGCTCGGGGCCTCCCCAGGAGGGAGCGGTCGGTCTCCCCGACCCGGTAGACGCGGCCGTTCGCGTCGCTGACCTCCCGGTACTGCCCGGGAACCACGTGCGGTGTTACTGACATCGGTGCCTTCCCTTGCGTGAAAAGAACCTGGCGTGCGCCCCCTGGGCCCTTCTCTTCATGCGGAGGGGTGGAGCGGACCATCCCTGCGGCTCGGCCCGGCATGGCCGGGCCCGGTGGTACGCCGTCCGGGCAGCTGAGGTCGGTCCGGGGCGGCAAACCCGGATCGTGACAGCGCGCAGTCGGGTGACACGGTGGTACGACGTGGTACGACCCCGGGCACGCCAAAACGGCCGTGCTCAGGGGGTGTCGGAACGAACATTCAGCTGGTCAGCGCGATTCTCCATACTGGAGATTGCATACGGTATGGACCGTCGAATCGGGGTGTCCAGGGGATGACGGGAAGATTGACCAGTGCATTACCAACCGGTGGAGCCCGCTCCGCACCCGCCCGGACGGCCGACTCCGGCCGCTCCGGGGCGCGTTGCCCCTGGTCACAGAGGTAAGTCCGGCCGCCCGCCGAATGGTTGCCTGCGGCACCTGATGCCTCCGCACCGCCGGACGCGCGAGGTGCGGGTAAAGGGCCGGCAAGGAAGGCCACGAGCGCGTAAAAACCGCGCCGGGGCGTCCCGGGGCGGCCTGCCGCCCCGGGACCGCCACCGCTACGCGCTCAGGCGCCCGAACCTCCGTACCGCCAGCGGCAGGAAGACCGCCAGCAGGGCCAACGGCCAGGCCACGGCCGCCCAGACGTGGCCGGATTCACCACCGGGACCGCCGAACAGGTCGCGTACCGCCGTCGCGGTCCGGGACATCGGGTTCCACTGGACCGCCGTGCCCAGCCAGCCGGGCATGGAGTCGGGCGTGGCGAAGGCGTTGGAGAGGAAGCCCACCGGCCAGACCAGGATCTGCACGGCCTGCACCAGCTCCGGCTTCCCCGCGACCAGCGCCAGATGGATGCCGATCCACAGCATCGCGAAGCGGAACAGCAGCAGGAGGCCGACCGCGCCGAGGAAGGCGGCGACCCCGCCGTGCGTACGCCAGCCGAGCGCGTGGCCGACCCCGGTCAGGACGGCCAGGCCGGCGGCCGACTGGAGCATGTCGGCGACGGAACGGCCCACCAGGACCGCGCCGTTGGCCATCGGCATCGACCGGAACCGGTCGATCACGCCCTTGTTGAGGTCCTGGGTGACCGCGAGCATCGTGCCCTCCAGGCCGAAGGCCATGGTGAGCGCGAGCATGCCCGGCACGAGGTAGCCGAGGTAGTCGCCCGTGATACCGCGGCCGCCGCCGACGAGGTAGCCGAACATCAGCAGCAGCATCACCGGGAAGACGAGGCCGACCAGCACCTGGACCGGTTGCCGGGCCCAGTGGGCGAGTTCGCGGCGGGTCATGGTCCAGCAGTCGGCGAGGACGTGGGATCCCCGCGCGGGCCGGGCCGGGCTCCGGGTGGTGTACGTGGCGCTCACGCGGTCTCCTTCGTGGGGTGGTTCCCTCCGGTGAGGTGCAGGAACACCTCGTCGAGGGTCGGACGGCGCAGGGCGATGTCCTCCGCCTCGATGCCGGCCGACTCCAGGGCGCGGACGACCCCGGCAAGCGCCGCCATGCGGTCGGTGACCGGGGCGCTGAGCAGCCGCCGGTCGGCGTCCACCGACACCTCGCCCCCGGTCGCGGGCAGCAGTGCCCTGGCCGCGCCCAGTTGACCGGCGTCGCGCAGGACCACGTCGATGCGGTCGCCGCCCGTCCGGGCCTTGAGTTCGTCCGCGGTGCCGTCGGCGATCACCCGGCCGTGGTCGACGACCGAGATGCGGTCGGCGAGCTGGTCGGCCTCCTCCAGGTACTGGGTGGTGAGCAGGACCGTCGTACCACCGTCGGCCAGGGAACGGACCGAGGCCCACACCTCGGCGCGACCGCGGGGGTCGAGTCCGGTCGTCGGCTCGTCGAGGAACAGCACCTCGGGATCGGTCACGAGGGACGCGGCGAGGTCGAGGCGGCGCCGCATGCCGCCGCTGTACTGCCGGACCGCCTTGCGTCCGGTGTCCGCGAGGCCGAAGCGCCCGAGCAGTTCGCCGGCGCGCTCGCGCGCCCGGCGGGCGCCGAGATGGTGCAGGCGCGCGAACATCTCCAGGTTCTGGCGGCCCCCGAGCTGCTCGTCCAGGGCCGCGTGCTGCCCGAGCAGGCCGATGCGGAACCGCACCTCCCGGGCCTCGGTCACCACGTCGTGCCCGGCCACCTCGACGCGACCGCGGTCCGGCCGGAGCAGGGTGGACAGGATCCGGACCAGGGTCGTCTTGCCCGCGCCGTTGGGGCCGAGCACCCCGTGCACGGTGCCGCGCCCGACCAGCAGGTCGAGCCCGTCCAGCGCCGGTTTGTCGCGGTACTTCTTGTACGCCCCTTCGACGGTGATCGCTGCGTCGGTCATGGGCCACTCCCCCACTGATCAACTAGTCAAACTTGACTACTGGCGCAAAGTAGCGGGCGCGGAATCCATTCGTCAAATGTGACTAGTGCTCGTCCCCAGGATGGGGTTCGCCCGTCGCGTACGGGTTCTCCTCGCCCTGCGCGAGCACGCCCACGAAGGGCTCGCCCTCCCCGGCGAAGGTGTAGGCGCCGCCCTCGATCCGCTCGACGAGCCCCCGGGTCCACGCGGCGTCCGAGTCGGCCGTGTGCACCCAGAGGTTCATGATCTCGCCGATGTGGCCGAGCTGACCGGGGCCGTCCTCGGGGACGTAGTGCTCGGTGACGGCGGCCCGCCACTCCTGGATCCTGCGGATCCGCTCCCTCAGCAGATCCAGCGCCTCGTCCCGGCGCAGATCGACGATGAAGCCGATGGCCGCGGACTGGAGGTCCCTCTTCTGGTCGTACGCGACCAGCGCCTCGTGCAGGAGGCGCAGGAACTCCTCGGTCCCGGTGTCCGTGATCTCGTACTCGGTGCGGGGCGGGCCGCCCGCCGTCGACGGGGCGACCTCGTGGGCGTGCAGCAGCCCCTGCTTCGCCATCTGCTTCAGGGCGTGGTAGATCGAACCGGGCTTGGCGTTGGACCACTCGTGCGCGCCCCAGTACTCCAGGTCGTTGCGCACCTGGTAGCCGTGGGCCCGCCCGTGCTGGCGGACCGCGCCCAGGACGAGGAGACGGATCGCTGACATGCCGTCCAGATTAGGCCGAACGGCACCGGGCCCCGCACGCGCCCCGGCACCGCTGTGCCGCAGCAGGTGCCGGGCCCGTGCCGGGCCCCGTGTACGTCCCTCGTCCGGTCAGCCCGCGGGGTTGCGGCGGCCGCTCCGGCCGCCCCGGCCCTCGGTGCCGGCCACCGGCCGCCGCCCGGAGCCGCGGGCGCCCGTACCGGAACCGGTACCGGAAGCCGCGCCCGCCGCGCCCCGGCGGTCGGATCCCCGGCCGCCCGAACCCCCCGCGGCGCCTGTCGCCCCGCGCGCGTCCGCTCGGCGGGCGCCACCGCGAGCACCGGTCCCGGCGGCGGCGCCTGCCGCCGCCCCGGCTCCGCCGCCGCCGCTGCGGCGTCGGCGCGCGGGCCGCCCGCCGTTCTCGGTGCCGTTCTTCGGGCGGGACGCCTTCGGCGCGGCCGCCGGCTGGGGCACCTCGATGGTGACGGCCACGCCGGACGGCTCGCGGGCGCCGGTGATGGTGGCCAGTTGCGCGTCGCTCGACGTGATGCGGGCCGTCCGGGGGCGGATGCCCGCGTCCGACATGAGCCGGGTCACGTCCCGTTTCTGGTCGGGCAGGACCAGCGTGACCACGCTGCCGGAGCCGCCGGCACGGGCCGTACGGCCGCCCCGGTGGACGTAGTCCTTGTGGTCCATGGGGGGATCGACGTTCACGACGAGGTCGAGGTCGTCGATGTGTATGCCACGGGCCGCGACGTTCGTGGCGACCAGCGCCGTCACCTGGCCGTTCTTGAACTGCTCCAGGGTGCGGTTGCGCTGCGGCTGGGAGCGGCCCCCGTGCAGTGCCGCCGCGCGGACACCGACGGCCAGCAGCCGCTTGGCGAGCCGGTCGGCGGACCGCTTGGTGTCGAGGAAGAGGATGACCCGGCCGTCGCGTGCCGCGATGCGCGTGGTGACGGCCTTCTTGTCGGTCTCGTCCAGGACGTGGAGCACGTGGTGCTCCATGGTGGTCACCGCCCCCGCGGACGGGTCCACGGAGTGCACCACGGGGTCGGTCAGGAACCGCTGCACCAAGCGGTCGATGTTGCCGTCCAGGGTGGCCGAGAAGAGCATCCGCTGCCCGTCGGGCCGCACGCGCTCGATCAGCCTGGTGATCTGCGGCAGGAAGCCCATGTCGGTCATCTGGTCGGCCTCGTCCAGCACCGTGATGTCCACGCTGCCGAGCACGCAGTCGCCGTGCTCCACCAGGTCGTTCAGCCTGCCGGGGGTGGCCACGAGCACCTCGACGCCGCGCCGGAGCGTGGCGGCCTGCTTGGTCATGGACAGCCCGCCGACCACGGTGGCCATGCGGAGGTTCACCGCCGTCGCGTACGGGGTCAGCGCGTCCGTGACCTGCTGGGCGAGTTCACGGGTGGGCACCAGCACGAGGGCGAGGGGTGCCTTGGGCTCCGCGCGCAGTCCGGCCGTACGGGCCAGCAGCGCCAGCCCGAAGGCGAGGGTCTTGCCCGAGCCGGTGCGGCCCCGTCCCAGCAGGTCACGGCCGGCCAGCGAGTTGGGCAGCGTCGCGGCCTGGATGGGGAAGGGGGTGGTCACCCCCTGCGCGGTGAGGGTCTTCAGCAGCCCCGCGGGCATGTCGAGATCGGCGAAGTCCTCGACCGCGGGAAGTGCGGGTGTCGTGCTTTCCGGCAGCCGGAATTCTCTCGGCGACGATGCGGACGGTGCGGACGACGGCGCGCGCCGATTCGATTTCTGGGGCCTGCGGGACATGCGGATATTTGCCTTCCTGGAGCAGCGCAAACCGGGGTCCGCACCATGACGGTGCGGACCCCGGTGAGCAGGTACGCGTCCGGCGATCAGGCGGGGACGATGTTCTCCGCCTGCGGGCCCTTCTGGCCCTGCGTGACGTCGAAGGTGACCCGCTGGCCCTCCAGGAGCTCACGGAAGCCCTGGGTGGCGATGTTCGAGTAGTGGGCGAAGACGTCGGGGCCGCCGCCGTCCTGCTCGATGAAGCCGAAACCCTTTTCGGCGTTGAACCACTTCACGGTTCCCTGTGCCATGACATTCTCCTTCAGTAGGCAGAGGGCCCATCCGGGGAATGCCGGAGAACAAATAATGCGCCTGCGGGAGATGAATTCCGTCAGGCGCACATAGGTTTCATGGGTACCACAACTGCAACCAGGACACCTTAGCACAGACCGCGCCCCGGACGACGGAGCGCAGGCGGCGGCAGGGACCGGACGGCGGGCGGGCACCGTCGGTCACGACGCGTTCACGCGGCAGCCTGAAGCAGCCCACCCGTCCGTGTCCCGGAGGCTCGGCACGCCCCCGCCCGGAGCGCGGGGACGTATCCCCGCGCCCCGGGTGACCGGGTCCCGGCCGGCCAGGACCGGCCGGGATTCCGCGTCGTCAGCGCAGCAGCTTCACCGCCTCGACCACCAAGGGGTCCAGCCCCTCCGCCCCGGCGTCGACGAAGTCGAGGAGACGGGTGCGCATGCGCGGGTCCCAGAACCTGCCGATGTGCCCCGCGACGGCCTCGGCCGCCCGGTCGCCGGGCAGATGGACGAGGTTGGCCGCGATGTCGTTGGCCATCCGGCGCTCCGCCGGCACTGCGTCGGCCACCTCAGTCCACCACCGTCAGCAGCTGGTCCCGGTCGTGTTCCGCGCCGTCGGCCCGCCGCGGGCGGGCGAGCCCCACCTGCACGGCGGTCACCTTGTACTCCGGGCAGTTGGTCGCCCAGTCGGAGTTCTCCGTGGTCACCACGTTCGCCCCGGTCACCGGGTGGTGGAAGGTGGTGTACACGACCCCGGGCGGCATGCGGTCGGAGATCTCGGCCTTCAGCGTCGTCTCCCCCACCCGGCTCGCCAGGGTCACCGTGTCGCCGTCCACGATGCCGCGGACCTCGGCGTCGTGGGGATGCAGCTCCAGCACGTCCTCCGGGTGCCAGGCGACGTTGCCGGTACGGCGGGTCTGCGCGCCCACGTTGTACTGGCTGAGGATCCGTCCCGTGGTCAGGATCAGCGGGAAGCGCCGGGTGCTGCGCTCGGCGGTCGGCACGAAGGTGGTGACCACGAACCTGCCCTTGCCCCGCACGAACTCGTCCACGTGCATGATGGGCGTGCCCTCGGGGGCCTGCTCGTTGCACGGCCACTGGACGCTGCCCAGCTTGTCCAGCAGCTGGAAGGAGACACCGGTGAAGGTCGGCGTGACCTGGGCGATCTCGTCCATGATCTGACCGGGGTGGTCGTACGCCATGGGGTGGCCCATGGCCGTGGCGATCTCGGAGACGATCTGCCACTCGTGCTTGCCCGTCTTCGGCTTCATCACCGCGCGCACCCGGTTGATCCGGCGCTCGGCGTTGGTGAAGGTGCCGTCCTTCTCCAGGAAGGACGCGCCGGGCAGGAAGACGTGCGCGAACTTCGCGGTCTCGTTGAGGAACAGGTCCTGGACGACGACCAGTTCCATGGCCTCCAGCGCGGCGGTGACGTGCTTGAGGTTGGGGTCGGACTGGGCGATGTCCTCGCCGTGCACGAACAGGCCGCGGAAGGTCCCGTCGATGGCCGCGTCGAACATGTTCGGGATGCGCAGCCCGGGCTCGGCGAGGATCGTGCCGCCCCAGAGGTTCTCGAACACGGTGCGCACGGCGTCGTCGGAGACGTGCCGGTAGCCGGGCAGCTCGTGCGGGAACGAACCCATGTCGCAGGAGCCCTGGACGTTGTTCTGGCCGCGCAGCGGGTTCACCCCCACGCCGTCGCGGCCGAGGTTGCCGCAGGCCATCGCCAGGTTGGCCATGCCCATCACCATGGTGGAGCCCTGGCTGTGCTCGGTGACGCCCAGCCCGTAGTAGATGGCGCCGTTCGGGGCCTGCGCGTACAGCCGTGCCGCCGCGCGCAGTTCCCCGGCCGGCACGCCGGTGAGCTCCTCCGTGGCCTCCGGGCTGTTCTCCGGGCGGGCGATGAACTCCGCCCACTCGTCGAAGTCCTCGCACCGCGCGTCCACGAAGTCCCGGTCGACCAGCCCCTCGGTGACCACCACGTGCGCCATGGCGTTCACGACGGCCACGTTGGTGCTGGGCCGCAGCTGGAGGTGGTGCTCGGCCTGGACGTGCGGGGAGCGCACCAGGTCGATGCGGCGCGGGTCGACGACGATGAGCTTGGCGCCCTCGCGCAGCCGGCGCTTCATCCGCGAGGCGAACACCGGGTGCCCGTCAGTGGGGTTGGCCCCGATCACCATGATGACGTCGGCCTCGGCCACGGACCGGAAGTCCTGGGTGCCGGCCGACTCGCCGAAGGTCTGCTTGAGCCCGTACCCCGTCGGGGAGTGGCAGACCCGGGCGCAGGTGTCGACGTTGTTGTTGCCGAAGGCGGCGCGCACCATCTTCTGGACGACGTACACCTCTTCGTTCGTGCACCGCGAGGAGGTGATGGCGCCGATCGCGCCCGATCCGTACTGCTCCTGGAGCTCGCGCATCCGGCGGGCGACCGTGCCGATCGCCTCGTCCCACTCGACCTCGCGCCACGGGTCGGTGATCTTCTCCCGGACCATGGGCTTGAGCATCCGGTCGGGGTGGCTGGCGTAGCCGAAGGCGAAGCGGCCCTTGACGCAGGAGTGGCCCTCGTTGGCGCCGCCGTCCTTGTACGGCACCATCCGCACCAGCTCGTCGCCGCGCAGCTCGGCCTTGAAGGAGCAGCCGACGCCGCAGTACGCGCAGGTGGTGACCACCGAGCGGGTGGGCATGCCGAGCTCGACCACCGACTTCTCCTGGAGCGTGGAGGTCGGGCAGGCCTGCACGCAGGCCCCGCAGGAGACGCACTCGGACTCCATGAAGGTCTCGCCGGCGCCGGCGGACACCTTGGAGTCGAAGCCGCGCCCCTCGATGGTCAGCGCGAAGGTGCCCTGGACCTCGCCGCAGGCGCGGACGCAGCGGGAGCAGGCGATGCACTTGGACGCGTCGAAGTCGAAGTAGGGGTTGGAGGTGTCCTTCTCGGCGTCGAGGTGGTTCTCGCCCTCGTAGCCGTAGCGGACCTGCCGCAGCCCGACCACGCCGGCCATGTCCTGCAGCTCGCAGTCGCCGTTGGCCGGGCAGGTCAGGCAGTCCAGCGGGTGGTCGGAGATGTACAGCTCCATGACGCCCTGGCGGAGCTTCTCCACCTTCGGGGTCTGGGTCCGCACGCTCATCCCGTCCGCCACCGGCGTGGTGCAGGACGCCGGGGTGCCCCGCCGGCCGTCGATCTCCACCACGCACAGCCGGCAGGAGCCGAAGGGCTCCAGGCTGTCGGTGGCGCAGAGCTTGGGGATGTCGATGCCGGCGAGCGCGGCGGCGCGCATCACCGACGTGCCCTCGGGCACGGTCACCGGCATCCCGTCCACTTCCACCGCGACCGTCGCCGCACCGGGTCGCTCCGGGGTACCGAAGTCGGGTTCCTTCAGGAGTGTCATGCCGTGCCCTCCGTCCTTCCTCCATGGGCGTGCGTGCGTGGGATCGCCCGGCCGGGGTCGCGGGCGAGGAAGTCGTCGGGGAAGTGCGCGATGGCGCTGCGCACGGGCATCGGCGTGAGCCCGCCCATCGCGCACAGGGAGCCGTCGGTCATCAGCTCGCACAGGTCCTCGAGCAGGGCCAGGTTCTCGTCCCGCTGCTGACCGGCCACGATCTTGTCGATCACCTCGACACCGCGGACCGAACCCACCCGGCAGGGCGTGCACTTGCCGCAGGACTCCTCGGCGCAGAACTCCATCGCGAACCGGGCCTGGGCGGCCATGTCGACGCTCTCGTCGAAGACGACGACGCCGCCGTGGCCCAGCATGGCGCCCGCCTCGGCGAACGCCTCGTAGTCCATCGGCAGGTCGAACATCGACGTCGGCAGGTAGGCGCCGAGCGGCCCGCCGACCTGCACCGTGCGGACCGGCCGCCCGGAGAAGGTGCCGCCGCCGTACTCCTCGACCAGTTCGCGCAGCGTGACGCCGAAGGCGGTCTCCACGATCCCGCCGCGGGCGATGTTGCCGCCGAGCTGGAACACCTGGGTGCCGCGCGAGCGTTCCACGCCGAGTTCCTGGTACGCCTTGGCGCCCTCGGCGAGGATGACCGGCACCGTGGCGAGGGTGAGGACGTTGTTCACGACCGTCGGCTTGCCGAACAGCCCCTCGATGGCGGGGATCGGCGGCTTGGCCCGGACGGTGCCGCGCTTGCCCTCCAGGCTCTCCAGCATGGAGGTCTCCTCGCCGCAGATGTACGCGCCGGCGCCGACGCGTACGTGCAGGTCGAAGTCGAGCGGGGACCCGAGGATGCCCTCGCCGAGCCACCCCTGCTCGCGTGCGATGACGATCGCCGCGCGCATCGTGGACACCGCGTCGGGGTACTCGGAGCGGATGTAGAAGTAGCCCTCGCGGGCGCCGACGGCGTGCGCGGCGATCGTCATGCCCTCGATGAGCATGAAGGGGTCGCCCTCCATGACCATGCGGTCGGCGAAGGTGCCGCTGTCGCCCTCGTCGGCGTTGCAGCAGACGAACTTGAGTTCGTCGGCGCAGTCCATGACGGTCTTCCACTTGATGCCGGCCGGGAAGCCAGCGCCGCCGCGGCCGCGCAGGCCGGAGTCGGTGACCTCGGTGACGACGTCGGCGGGGGCCATGCCGAGGGCGGTGCGCAGTCCGGCCAGGCCGCCGTGGCGCAGGTAGTCCTCCGGTGAGAGGGGGTCGGTCACCCCGACCCGGGAGAAGGTGACCCGCGTCTGGCGGGCCAGCCAGGGCAGTTCGTCGACGACGCCGAGGCGCAGCGGGTGGTCGGCGCCTTCGAGCATGCCCGCCGCCAGCAGTCCCTCGACGTCCGAGGGGGCCACCGGCCCGTAGCCGACGCGGCCGGCCGGGGTGACCACCTCGACCAGCGGCTCCAGCCACAGCATGCCGCGGGAGCCGTTGCGCACCACCTCGACGGGCGCCTCCCGCTCCGCCGCGACGCGCCGCAGCGCGTCCGCCACCTCGTCCGCGCCGACCGATCTGGCCGCCGAGTCACGCGGGACGTAGACCGTCACCGTGGAGTCGGAAGAGTTCTTCGTCATGCGACCGTCCCCTTGAGGATGGAGCCCAACCGGGCCGTACCCACTCGTCCGTACAACCGGCCGTTCACCTCGACCGCCGGCCCCAGGGCGCAGTTGCCGAGGCAGAAGACCTGCTCGACGGTGACCGAACCGTCCGGGGTCGTCTCCCCCAGGGCCAGTCCCGCTTCCCCCGCATAGCCGACCAGCGCGTCGGACCCGAGGGCCTGGCACGCCTCGGCGCGGCAGATGCGCACCGTGGTCCGTCCCGCCGGCTCACGGCGGAAGTCGTGGTAGAAGGTCACCACTCCGTGGACGTCCGCCCTGGAGAGGTTGAACTCGTCGGCGAGCACCGGTATCGCCTCTTTCGGCACGCAGCCCAACTCGGCCTGCAGGGCGTGCAGTACCGGCAGCAGCGCACCGCGCTGCTCCCGATGGTCGGCCACAACCGTCCGGACCACGTCTTCGACCGTCATGTCACTCCCGCCGATCGTCATTGACCACTCCGCCTTCGCCAGGTCAGGGAGTTCGGGCGCGGGATCGTCACAGAGCCGCTTCGCCTTCCCGACGGTGCCGGCAGTACACGGCGACGATACCGCATACAAACTTCTGCATACAGAATCCTACAGCCGGGACTTTCCCAAGTCCCGGCACCCGGGCGCGTCTTGTCGCGACCGAAGGGCATGTTGCATACCAAAACCTGTATACTGACCGTTCCCGCCGCCGGCGACCCTCACGGCGGCCACCAGTGCAGAGCCGTCGGCCCACAGGCTCGGTGGCAGAACGGGGGAACCATGCGTGAGGCCCTGACGGCCGCGGCGACCCGCCGGGTCGCCCGCCCCGCACCACTGCGCCAGGCCGTGTACGACGCCCTGATCGAACTGATCATCAACGGCTCCCTCACACCGGGCCAGCACCTGGTCGAGGCCGAACTCGCCGAGCACCTCGGGGTCTCCCGCCAGCCGGTGCGCGAGGCCCTGCAGCGCCTGCAGACCGACGGCTGGGTCGACCTGCGCCCCGCCCAGGGCGCCTTCGTCCACTCCCCCACCGAGGAGGAGGCCGCCCAGCTGCTCGGCGTCCGCTCGGTGCTGGAGACGTACTCGGCCCGGCTCGCCGCCGAGAACGCCAAGCCCGAGGACGTCGAACGCCTCTGGGAGCTGCAGAAGGAGGGCGTCGAGGCGCTCGCCGGAGGCGACGTGGAGCGCCTGGTCACGGCCAACACGGCGCTGCACTCCTTCATCACGTCCATCGCCGCGAACGCCGTGCTGGCCGAGCTGATCTCGCAGGTGAGCCGGAAGGTGCGGTGGTACTACACCCCCATCGCCAAGCCCCGCGGCAAGGACGCCTGGAACGAGCACGCCCAGCTCATCAAGGCCATCGCCAAGGGCGACGGCGACCGCGCCGGCGAGATCATGCGCAAGCACACCGAACGCACCGGCGACTACCGCAAGGCGGTCGCGGCGGGGGCGACGGCGCTGAGCTGAGCCGCCCGGCCCGCCGCCGCGCCCACCGCCGCCGACGCGGCCGTCTCCGCGGCCTCGACCGACGGGTGGACGGCCGAGGAGCCCAGGGCGTCGCGCAGTTCGCGCAGCCACGGCAGCACGGCGCGCAGCACGACCTCGCGCCCCGCGCCGTCCTCCCCGAGCATCGCGTCGGCGGGGACGAGGACCGGGTCGGCGAGGACCGTGGAGGTGGCACTGCCGTGCGGCCCTCCCCCGTCCGGCCGGGCCGGGACGAACAGGTCGGGCGCGTGCGCGGGCACCAGCCACAGGGTCAGCCCGTCCCCGGCGGCCAGCGGCAGCGACGACCAGACGTAGCTGTCGGCCTCCCCCGCAGCGACCACCTCGCGCTTGCGGGCGCGCAGGGCGACCACCTCTCCCGAGCGGGTGGCGGTCGCGCCCGCGGCACCGTACGCGCCGTCCGTACCGTCCGCCAGGGCGAGGCTGCTGAGGTGGCGTCCGGCGGCCGTCTCACCGCGCACCCAGCGGCTCCCGCACGCCTCGATCACCGCGACCGCCGCGTAGTGGGACTGCAGCACGGCCGCGGTCACCGGGCAGGTCCCGGCGATCCGCGCGACGACCTCGGCGGCCTCGGCCGGACCCCGGCCACCGCCGCCCAGGTCGGCGGAGACGGTCAGCCCGAGCAGCCCGGCCTCGCCCAGGGCGCTCACCGCGCCGCGCGGGAAGCTCCCCTCCCTGCCGGTCCGCTCGGCACGGGGCGCGATGACGTCGCTCAGGACACGGGAGAAGGCGTTGCGGTACGACACGAGGTGACCCCCTCGGGAACGGTTGCTGATCTGCCGTCAGGCAGCGGATGTGGGCACGACGACGGACGGGGCGGCCGGGCACGCGGGTGCGTGCGGGCCGGCCGCCCCGCCGGCGTGCGCGCGGACCAGCCGCCGGGAGCAGCCGTCCCGCGTCTCCCGGCAGGTTGCCGTCCGCCGGTCCGCGCGCAGGTCCTGGTGGGGGCGCGAGTGCCCCGGGTGGTTCAGGGGCGCGGGTCGATCTCCCGCAGCAGCCCCGTCGTGACGTCGAAGACGAACCCCCGGACGTCGTCGGTGTGGGGCAGGAACGGGGACGTACGCACCCGCTGCATCGACTGCCGGACGTCCTGGTCGACGTCCTGGAACGCCTCCACCGCCCAGGCGGGGCGCTGGCCGACCTCCAGCTCCAGCTCGTGGCGGAAGTCCTCGGTGAGGGTCTGCAGACCGCAGCCGGTGTGGTGGATCAGTATCACGCTGCGGGTCTTCAGGGCGCGCTGGCTGATGGTCAGCGAACGGATGGTGTCGTCGGTGACCACACCGCCGGCGTTGCGGATGGTGTGGCAGTCGCCCAGTTCCAGGCCGAGGGCGGCGTGCAGGTCGATCCGGGCGTCCATGCAGGCCACCACGGCCACCTGGAGCACGGGCCGGGCGCCCATGCCCGGGTCGGTGAACCCGGCGGCGTACTTGCGGTTGGACTCCACGAGGCGGTCGATGACCGTCTCCCCGCCCGGGACGCTGCCGCCGGGCTGTGCGGAACCGTACGTTGACGTCGTCATGACTTCCGGTGCGCTCCTTTTCTGGTGCGGCCGTCCACGTGCTCCGATCATCCACGCGGGCGGCCGGTCCGGGGCGGACCACGGCGGCTCCTGCCGCTCCCGTGTCCGTCCGGCGGTCGATAGACGGGGTGTATCAATGCAGGCCGGACCGTGCGGCGCACCGGCCCCGGTACGGCGGCGGGGTCCCCGGCGCCGGCGAGCCGCACACCGGGCGCCGCCCGTACGGCGGCGGGGCGCACCGCCGGGTCGTGTCACTGCCGGTGGAACGGCGCGCGTGGTCCGCGGTCATGTCAGATCACTCCCAGTGCCTTGAGCCCCGGCAACTCGTCCTCGTGGATGCCGAGTTCGGTGGTGTAGATGTCGTGGTTGTGTTCGCCGAGGAGGGGTGAGCGGTGGATGGTGGTGGGTGAGTCGGAGAGTTTGAGGGGGTTGCCGACGGTGGTGTAGGTGCCGCGTTCGGGGTGGTCGACTTCGACGACGATGTCGTTGGCCTTGAGGCTGGCGTCGTCGATGATCTCCTTGGTGGACAGGATGGGCCCGCACGGGATGTTGTGGGTGTTGAGCTCTTCCAGGACCTGCCATTTGGGCAGGGTGGTGGTCCATTCCTCGATGAGCTGGAACATTTTGGCGAGTTTCGGCAGCCGGGCTTCGGGGGTGGCCCATTCGGGGTCGGTGGCCAGTTCGGGGTGGCCGATGAGTTCGGCCAGGGGTTGCCAGCCGACGGGCTGCACGATGACGTAGACGTAGTCGTTGGGGCCGCCGGGGGCGCATTTGACCGCCCAGCCGGGCTGTCCGCCGCCGGAGGCGTTGCCCGAACGCGGGACTTCGTCGGTGAAGTCCTCGTTGGGGTACTCCGCCAGCGGTCCGTGGGCCAGGCGTTGCTGGTCGCGGAGTTTGACGCGGCACAGGTTGAGCACCGCGTGCTGCATGGCGACCTGGACGCGTTGTCCGCGGCCGGTGTGGGTGCGCTGGTACAGGGCGGCCAGGATCCCCGCGACGGCGTGCACCCCGGTGCCCGAGTCGCCGATCTGGGCGCCGGTGGCCATGGGCGGACCGCCCTCGAAGCCGGTCGTGGCCATCGACCCGCCCATCGCCTGCGCGACCACCTCGTAGGCCTTGTACGCGGTGTACGGGCCGTCCCCGAAGCCCTTGATGGAGGCGTACACGATCCGCGGGTTGATCTCCTGGATCCGCTCCCAGGTGAACCCCATCCGGTCCACCGCACCCGGCCCGAAGTTCTCCACCATCACATCACTGCGCGCGATCAGCTCGGTCAGGATCTCCCGCCCGCGCGGGGTCTTGGTGTTCAGCGTGATGCTCCGCTTGTTCGCGTTCAGCATCGTGAAGTACAAACTGTCCACCCCCGGCACATCCCGCAACTGACGCCGCGTGATGTCACCACCCGGAGCCTCCAGCTTCACCACGTCCGCACCCAGCCACGCCAACAACTGCGTCGCCGACGGACCCGACTGCACATGCGTCATATCCAGGACGCGCACACCTTCGAGTGCCTTGGTCACAACGGCCACCTCACAAGTCCAACGACGGGTCGGGAGTGGTGCGTCGGGATCCCATACTGCAGATTGCATACCGTATGGAGTAACCATGGTTGCGGCCCGCACGGTGGATGTCCAGAGAACGCGGGCAAAGATTTCCCCCGCGATCCCTATGGATGACCCACGGTCACCGTGTTAAATTAACACGAAGATTCGTTTTTTAATCGAGGGATGAATCCATGCCGAAGGTCACGCAGGAGTACATGGAGGCCCGCCGCCGGCAGATCCTGGACGCGGCGCGCCGCTGCTTCCTGCGGGACGGGTTCCATTCCACGTCCATGCAGGACCTCTTCGCGGAGTCGGGCCTCTCGGCGGGCGCGGTGTACCGGCACTTCGCCAGCAAGAACGAGATGATCACGGCCATCGTCGAGGAGAGCATGCGTGACGTCCTGGCGATGGTCCACGGTGTCGCCAAGGACCGTCCCAGCAGCTCCGTCGGGGACCTGATGGCCGATGTCTTCGACATCGTGAAGGCCAAGACCGCCGAGCAGAACATCGCCGGGCTGTCCGTGCTGGCCTGGTCCGAATCCCTGCGGAACCCCGCACTGGCGGAGCAGTTCAACGACCTGCTGGCCCAGATGCGCTCCGCCCTCACCGAGGTCATCCGGGAACACCAGCAGAGCGGCACCCTGACGCGTGAGGCCTCCCCCGAGGCGATCGGCGCCGCGCTCCTGTGCACCCTGCCCGGCTACATCCTCCACCTGGCCATGGGTGACTCCGAGGCCGTCGAGGGGGTTCCCGACGCCCTCCGCGCGCTCTGGCCCGATGCGGCACCGTCCTGACACCGCACCGCGCGCGGCGGGCTGGGGCGCTCAACGCGGCATCGGCCGGCCGGGCATCTCGCGGACCCGGCCCTCCAGGTGCACCCGGCACCGCGTGTGCTCCGGGAGGGCCAGGTCCCACAGTCCCGCGAGGAACCGCACGTCCACGCCGACCGTCACGGCACGGCCCGGGCCCCGCCCGGCGATGTCCAGCCGGACCAGGGCGGCGACGTCGGTGATGCCGTTGAGCGTGAGCATCGCGATGAGGGCCCGGCGGGTGCCGGTGTCGTCATAGGGGCGGACAAGCCGCAGCGTCCCACCGGAACCCGCGAGTTGGCGCCCCAGGTCCGTCCGGCGCCACGATCCGCCGGCCTCGTCCGCGCCGGGTATCCGAAAGCGCACCAGTCCCCCGGCCGGTCCGCCGACGCCATGGCCGACGAGGAACGCCTCCTCGAGGTGCAACGGCAGGGACGAGAGGAGCCGGTCGCGGCGCCCGCTGCGCAGCCAGTTGCCGGCCCCGCGGCTGCCGTTGCCGCCGTCCGGTGGCGGCACTGAGGCATGGGGGATCCGGCGTCCGGGCTTCATCCGTGCCTGTGCAAGGGCTTGCCCGCGAGAGCGAGGAACGCCTCCCCCAGGGCCTCGTTCTGGGTCGGGTGAGCGTGGACGAGGGGGGCGACGTCGCCCGGATGGGCTTCCCAGGCGACCGCGAGCTGTGCCTCCGCGATGAGCTCGCCCACCCTCGCACCGACCATGTGGACCCCTACCACCGGGCCGTCCTTCTCACGGACCAGCTTCACGAAGCCGGACGTACCGATGATCTGGCTCTTGCCGTTGCCCGCCAGGTTGTACTCGACGCTCTCCACCCGGTCGGCACCGAGCTCCTCCTCGGCCTGCGCTTGCGTCAGGCCGACCGACGCGACCTCCGGGTCGCAGTAGGTGACGCGGGGGATGTGTGCTTCGGCGATCGGTGCCGGGGCCAGACCGGCGATCTCCTCCGCGACGAAGATCCCGTGCTGGAAGCCGCGGTGCGCGAGTTGGAGACCTTCGACGACGTCCCCGACGGCGTAGACACCGGGTACCCGGGTCCGGAGGCCGGCGTCGACCTCGACGAATCCGCGGTCCAGCGTCACTCCGACGTCCTCGAAGCCCATGCCGGCCGTGCGGGGTCCCCGCCCGACGGCGACCAGCAGGACCTCGGCCTCCAGGGCCTCGCCCGCCTCGAGACCGACGAAGACCCCGCTCGCGCTCTGCTCGACGGCGGCGACCCGGACGCCGGTGCGCACGGTGACCCCACGTCGCCGGAAGGCACGCTCCAGGGCCTTGCCGCAGGACCGGTCCTCGTTCGGGACCAGGCTCGGGAGCGCCTCGACGATGGTCACGTCGACGCCGAACGAGCGCCACAGGCTCGCGAACTCGACACCGATGACACCGCCACCCAGGATGATGGCGCTGCGCGGAAGCTCCGGCAGGGAGAGCGCCTCCGTCGACGACAGGATCCGACCGCCGAACTCCAGCCCCGGCAGGCTGCGGGCCACGGACCCGGTGGCCAGGACCACGGCGTGCGCCGCGCAGTAGTCGACCTCACCGACCCGCACGGCCGTCGGCGACACCAGGTGCCCGCGTCCCCGGACCAAAGTCACGTCATGGGCCGCGACGAGTCCTTGCAGCCCCTTGTACAGGCGGTCCACGACGCCGTCGCGATAGGCGTACACGCCGGGGACGTCGATGCCCTCGAAGGAGGCACGGACGCCGATCGACGCGGCGTGCCGGGACAGTTCGGCGACCTCGGCGGCGTGCAGCAGGGCCTTGGTCGGGATGCAGCCGCTGTGCAGGCACGTTCCGCCGAGCTTGTCCTCCTCGACGAGGGCGACGCTGAATCCCAGTTCCGCGCCACGGAGCGCGGTGGCGTAACCTCCCGATCCACCGCCGAGGACGACGAGGTCGAAAGTGCTCTCCGTCATGCCGCGTTCTCCTTCTCCTCGCGTTCGCCGGTGTTCACAGCAGGATCCGGAGCGGGTGTTCGAGCACGTCCACGAACTCCTTCAGCCACTCGGCCGCGGTGGCGCCGTCCACCGCCCTGTGGTCGACGGCGAGGGTCAGCCGCAGGACGGACGCGACGTCGACCGCACCGTCCTCGACGACCGCTTCCTGCCGCACCGCGCCGACGGCCAGGATCGCGGCCTGCGGCGGGTTGATGATCGCCGCGAAGTCCTCGGTGCCGTACATGCCGAGGTTGGTGATCGAGATCGTGCCGCCCTCCAGTTCGTCCTGCCGGAGCTGGCGCTCCTTCGCGCGGGCGATCACGTCCTTCGTCGCCGCGGCGACGCCGCTCATCGACAGGGACTGCACACCGCGGACCACCGGGGTGACCAGACCGCCGTCGGTGGCGACGGCCACGGCGATGTCGACGTCCGAGAAGTGCCGGATCGAGGTGTCGTCCCACTGCACGTTCATCGCGGGAACGCCCGTGTGCGCGGACGCGATCGCCTTGACGAGCAGGTCGTTGACCGACACCCGCACGCCCTGACCGGCGTTGATCTGCTGCCGCAGTGCGAGCAGCGCGTCGACGCGTGCGCTCCCGCGCAGATAGAAGTGCGGCGTGTTCCGCTTGCTCTCCGTCAGCCGGCGGGCGATGGCCGCCCGCATCCGCGTGTTGGGGACGTCCACGAAGCGCGCGCCGGCCGCGGGGGCCGGACGGGTCGCGTTCTCCGCCCCGGTCTTCGCCGACGCGGTCGCCTCCTCCTGCTGGGCCGGCCGGGCGGCGGCCGCCTCGACGTCGGTGCGCCGGATGCGTCCGCGCGGGCCGCTCCCCGTCACGGCGTTCAGATCGACGCCGAGTTCGCGTGCGAGACGTCGCGCCAGCGGACTGGCGAAGAGGCGCTCGCCCCCGTCGCGTGCCGCCCCGGTGGGCGCCGGAGCGACCGCGCCCGCCGGCGCCGAGGCCGCGGAGGCGGCCACGGGAGCCTCTCCGCCGCCCAGCGAGGCCACCAGTTCGTCGACCGCGGACGCCGGCTCGTGCGGCGCTCCCCAGACCGCGATGGGCGTACCCACCGGCACCGTGGTGCCCGCGTCCACCAGGAGGCGCAGGAGGACGCCGTCGCTCTCGGCCTCCACGTCGACCACGGCCTTCTCGGTCTCCACCGTGACGATCGAGTCGCCCGCCGAATAGGGGGTGTTCACACCGACGTTCCAGCACTCCAGGATCGCCTCCGCGGTGTTGGCGGCGATCTCGGGCATGCGCAGCAGCTCAGCCATTGTTCTGCCCCCGCGTGATCTCGCGGAGCTTGGCGACGACTTCCTCCGTGGAGGCGAACGCGGCGCGTTCCAGCACCTTGCTGATGCTCGGCGACGCCTCGCCGCCCGTCACCCGTTCGATCGGGGCGTCGAGCCAGTCGAACAGCCGTCGATGGATCTCGTCCGCGAGCCAGCCGCCGTAGGAGGTGCCGAGGGCGCCCTGCTCGGCGATGAGCACGTTGTTGGTCTTCCGCACCGATCGCGTGATCGTGTCCCAGTCCAGGCTGGCCCGGTCCAGCCAGCGCAGGTCGACGACCTCGGCGTCCACTCCCGTCCGCTCGACGGCCTCCAGCACGGCCGGCGTCATCGCGAGATAGGTGAGGATGGTCAGGGCAGCGCCCTCACGGCGTACGGCGGCCTTGCCGACCGGCAGGTGGTGGTCGTGGTTGTCCGGCAGTCCCGGACCGGTCGAGTTGTACAGATCGACGTGTTCGAGGACCACGACTGGGTCGTCGCAGGCCAGGGCGGTGTTCATCAGGCCGACGTAGTCGAACGGCGTCGACGGCGCGACGATGCGCCAGCCCGGCGCCGTCGCGAAGATGCCGGCCGGGTCCATCGAGTGCTGCGACCCGTAGCCGGTGCCGGTGGCGACCTTGCTGCGCAGGACGAACGGCACCTTGCCCTCGCCTCCGAACATGTGGCGGGCCTTCCCGATCTGGTTGAACAGCTGGTCCGCCGCCACCCACATGAAGTCGGCGTACATGAACTCCACGATCGGGCGGAACCGGCCGTCCAGGGCCAGTCCTCCCCCGAGGCCGGCGAACGCGTTCTCCGATATCGGCGTCCCGATCACGCGGTCGGGGAACGCCTCGCTCAGGCCGCGGGTGGCGCCGTTGGTGCCGCCGTTGAGGCGGTGCACGTCCTCCCCCATCACCACGACGCGTGGATCGGTCTCCAGCCGGCGCCCCATCACCCCGGCGACGGCGCCGATGAACGTGACGTCGGTCAGGTCGCCGGCGAAGTCCCCGGCGTCGGTGAACTCGATCCCGGCCAGCTCCGACAGGTCGCCCCGGACGCCCTCGTCGACGAACGCCGGGTCCGGCCACTCCGAGGGCACGATCCGCCGCTCACCCGGCTTGCCGCCCGGCCGCGGTTCGAGGATGACGTCGCCGAGCTCGATCATGAGGCCCTTGGCGCGCTCGATCGTCTCGGCGACCGCCTTCTTGGTGAGGATCCTGCGGCGCACCAGGTGTCGCACGATGGTGTCGAGGGGGTCGCGGGCACGCCACTGCGCCTCCTCCTCCCTGGTCCGGTAGCGGAACGCCGAACCGGCGAAGGGACCGTTCTGGTGGAAGTAGCGGTAGACATCGGCCTCGATCATCGTCGGGCCGTCGCCGCCCCGCATGTGCGTGAGGGCCTGCTGCGTCACGAGGTGCACGGCCAGCGGATCCATGCCGTCGACCTTCCAGCTCCGGATGCCGAAACCCGGGCCGCGGCCGGACAGCCGCGGCTCCGCGGTGACTTCGGATACGTGGGTGGACACGGCGTACAGGTTGTTCTCGACGAAGAAGCACAGGGGCAGTGACCACGCCGCCGCGAGGTTGAGGGTCTCCAGCGTGGATCCGATGTTGATCGCGCCGTCGCCGAAGAACGTGAAGGCCACCGCGTCGGTGCCGGCCTCCTTGTGCGCCCAGGCGGAACCGGCCGCGAGCGGTACGCCCCCGCCGACGATCGCGTTCGTCCCGATCGCGCCGGCCTCGTGCCACTGCAGGTGCATGCTGCCGCCCCGGCCGTGGCTGAAGCCGCGGTCCAGTCCGCAGATCTCGCGCAGACTGCGCAGGAGCACGGCCCGCACGTCCTCGGGGAACGGCTTCGTCGGCTCGATGCCCTTCGGATGCAGATGGGCGAGCGCCTTGGCGAGGAACTGGTGATGACCGCGGTGCGAGCCGTTCACGGTGTCCTGCGACGTCAGGGCGAAGCACGCGCCGACCGCCCCGCCCTCCTGGCCGATGCTGGAGTGCGCGGGACCGTGGATGAGCCCGTCCGCGGCGAGCTCCAGGACGTACTCCTCGAAGGTCCGGATCAGCACCAGCTGGCTGAACATGCCCGTCAGGAGGTCCGGAGCCGCGGCGTCCCAGTCGTCCTGGGTGACGACGAACTCCGACCACGCGGCGTTGGCTTCGAGTGTGTTTTCCGCAGGCATCGGGTGCCCCCTTCGATCAACCGGAGTGCATCGACCCTGTCACAGAGTTGGATCCAATGACAAGGTTCTGCTCGACAGATTGCCGCACGGACGGGACCATTGCGGCAGTGTTCGGATCCAAAGGAGGAAGATCATGACTCTGCCCGGCCTCATGCGCCTGGACCACATCGGCTTCACGGTGCCGGACCTGGACCAGGCGCACGCATGGCTCGTGGACGTCCTCGGCTGCGAGTACCTGTACTCGATCGGCCCGTTCAGCGCGACGGACGACTGGATGGCGGAGCACCTGAACGTGGACGCGCGCACGGTCATGCGCCGGCTGAGCTTCTACCGGTGCGGCGAGCAGGCGGTGTTCGAGGTCTTCGCGTACCAGGCGGACGCGCAGCGGAAGGCCGTCCCGCGCAACAGCGACGTCGGCGGCCACCATGTCGCGCTGTACGTCGAAGACCTCGACGACGCGGTGTCGTTCCTGAGGGCGAGGGGCGTTCCCGTGCTCGGCGACCCGACCGCCAGCGCCGGGCCATCACAGGGGCAGCGGTGGGTCTACTTCCTCTCGCCGTGGGGGATGCAGTTCGAGCTGGTGTCGTATCCTGAGGGCAAGGCCTTCGACCGCGACCCGTCACAGTTCAGAGGTGACCGCTCTTGACCCCCGCGCAAGCTCGCGATCCGCGCGGGTCGGACAGCGTCAGGAGCCAGCACATCGCGGGCATCCTCCGCGAGGAGATCCTCGCCGGCCATCTGACGCCCGGCACCTGGTTGCGCCAGGACGAGATCGCGGCGCGCCTCGGCACGAGCCGGATCCCGGTCCGCGAAGCACTGCGGATCCTGGAGTCCGACGGCCTCACCGAGTCGTTCCCCAACCGGGGCTCCCGGGTGCCGATGCTCAGCCTCCAAGAGGTGAACACCTACTACCGGATGCGCGAGCGCCTCGAGCCACTGACCCTGGTCGAGTCCCTCCCCCATCTCGCCGATCACCAGATCGAGCGCCTGGAAAGCCTCCAGGACGAGATCGAGAACCAGGGCGACGTCAGCCGGTTCCTCCTGCTGGACCGCGAGTTCCACATGACCACCTACGCGGGGTGCCCCAGCGACCACCTGCTGGCCATCACCGAGCGGCTCTGGAACTCCACCCAGCACTACCGCCGTGCGTTCATGGTGCTCGCCGACCCGGACCGGGCCACCATCGTCAACGCCGAGCACCGGCTGATCCTCGACGCCGTACGGCGCCGCGATCCCGAGGACGGCGAGCGGTACCTGACCGGGCACATCCGTCGCACGAGGGTCCAACTCACGGCGCACCCGGAACTCTTCACCGAGAAGCACTGACGCGAGCGGGACACCGGAGCTCCCGAGGAGCGAACCGGCGTCCCGCCCTGCGCGGAGCACGCTCGGCCGCGCGTTCCGAACCCCCGGTCCCGGCAGCGATACCCGCGCTTGAATGTATCCAACTTGAGGCGATGAAGGACGCACGCGCCACAACACCCTTGGCACACCATCCCGGTGGAGCCTACAGTGGATCCAATCAAGGCTCATGGATGCCCACGCCACGAGGAGAGCGCCGTGCCTATCGCCACCGTCAACCCCGCTACCGGTGAGCTCGTCGAAAAGTTCGCTCCACTCACCGAGGAACAGGTCGACCAGCGGCTGACGCGGGCGGAAGCCGCGGCCGCGACGCTCCGGGCGACCGGCTTCGACACCCGCGCCCGGTGGATGCGGGCCGCCGCGGACCTGGTCGAGGCCGAGGCGGACCGGACGGCGCCCATGCTCACCGTCGAGATGGGCAAGCCGATCGCGCAGGCCCGCGCGGAAGTGCTCAAGTGCGCGCACGCGATGCGGTTCTACGCCGACAACGCCGAGACCCTGCTGGCCGACCAGCCGCTCGCCGACCCGCGATCGGTCAAGGCCTCGGCCGCCTACACCTCCTATGAGCCTCTCGGCGTCGTCCTCGCCGTGATGCCGTGGAACTACCCGATGTGGCAGGTGATCCGCTTCGCCGCTCCGGCGCTGATGGCCGGCAACGTGGGCCTGCTCAAGCACGCCTCGAACGTCCCGCAGTCCGCGTTGTACCTCGACATGCTCTTCGAACGGGCGGGCTTCCCCGGCGGGTCGTTCCAGGCCCTCCTCATCGGTGCAGCCGACGTCGAAGCCGTCGTCCGCGACCGGCGCGTCGCCGCCGTGACGCTCACCGGGTCCGAGCCAGCCGGGCGGTCGATCGCGGCGATCGCGGGCTCGGAGGTGAAGAAGGCCGTACTGGAGCTGGGCGGGTCAGACCCGTTCATCGTGCTGCCCTCCGCCGACGTCCGCGCGGCGGCCCGGACCGCTGTGACCGCGCGCACGATGAACAACGGCCAGTCGTGCATCGCGGCCAAGCGGTTCATCGTCCACACCGAGGTGTACGACGAGTTCGTCGAGGCCTTCGTCGCGGGCACGAAGGCGCTGACCGTCGGCGATCCGCTCGATGAGGACACCGAGATCGGGCCGATCGCCACGGAGTCCGGCCGGCGCGAACTCGCCGAACTGGTCGACGACGCCGTCTCGCAGGGCGCCGTCCTGCGCTGCGGCGGGTCCGCGGTCGGTACCGAGGGGTGGTTCTTCGAGCCGACCGTGCTGGAGGAGGTCACCCCCGCGATGCGGGTGTACCGGGAGGAGGCCTTCGGTCCGCTGGCCGTCGTCCACCGGGTCGACGACATCGCACAGGCCGCGGCGCTCGCCAACGACACCACCTTCGGCCTCAGCTCGTCGGTGTGGACCACCGACCCCGACGAGGAACGGTTCCTGATCCCCCGGCTCGAGGCAGGCGCCGTCTTCGTCAACGGCATGAGCGTCTCCTACCCCGAACTGCCGTTCGGCGGCGTGAAGGACTCGGGCATCGGCCGCGAGCTCGCCGCGGAGGGCATCCGGGAGTTCTGCAACCTCAAGACGGTCTGGAAGGGCTGACGGGAGCCGCTCCCGCAGAGCACGAGCAGGACGCCCGCCGACCGGCGGGCGTCCTGCTCGTGCTCAACGTGCCATTTTGGCCCAGCGGTTCAGCGTCCCGCTCTTGTCGTCATAGGTGAGCCAGGTCCCGTCGCCGAGCGGACGCACATAGCTGTCGACGTCGCCCGTGGGATACCCGACCCTCCCGCGTATCTCCAGGCTGTGCGCGTCGAGCAGCCAGTGGCGGGCCTGTTCCGGATCCTCTGCGGAGTCGATCGTCGAGGCGATGACCGTGTCGGCGTCCACGAAGCCGCAGCCGTAGTCCCAGCGGGGCGGGTCCTCGCCGTCGGCCGGATCGGGCGAGACCTCGGCGAGTACGGTGCCGTCCAGAGCGTGCAGTTGCAGGTCCCACCCGCTGTGCTCGACGGTCAGGAAGCCCGGATGCCCCGCATGGACGTCCATCAGGATGCGGTCCATGCCCTCGTTGAGGTCCCAGCCGGTCAGCTCGCCGCCGTCCCGGCGCGCCCAGTGCAGCAGGACGCCGTCCTGGCCCATGCCGATGCACAGGCCCATGTGGACACCGTCCGGGTGGGACAGATGATGCGAACCGGATGCCGCGCTGCCCAACGGCAGCCGGGCCAGCTCCCGTCCGTCCCGGGCGTCCAGGACGACCCAGCGCTCCTCCCAGCCGCCTTCCGCCGGCTCGACCACGACGTGCGCCCAGACGAGCCGGCCGTCGTCCGAGACCCGGCAGGATCCGTGCTCGTGACCGGCGCACACCTCCTGCTCGTCCCCCGTGTGCGGGTGGCCGATCGCGGGCCCCCAGCAGGCGTGCCGGTACTCCCACAGCGTCTCGCCGCCGCTGCCCACCGCCCGTACCGCGCGCTGGCCCGAGAACACCGCGAACGTGCCGTCGGGACTCACCGAGTGGACGCCGCGGTCCCACCCGGGCCAGGGAAGGGGGAAGACGGCGGCCGGCACGCGCTCACCCGCGAACACCTCGCCCAGGTCGTGGACCTCCAGCTCCCGCCCGTTGCCGAGCAGGGCGCGGCACGCACCGCCCCCGCGGCTCTCGAACGCGAAGCCGTTGACGAGTGCGCCCCCACCCGGCAGCCGGACCGAGTCGCGCAGTTGTGCGGTGATCGACATGGCCCGACGGTAGCGGACCCCACCGACAGCGGGTCACAGGACCCTGAGGATGTCCTCGACGCGGTCCTTGGCGTCGCCGAAGAGCATGGCGGAGTTGTCGCGGTAGAAGAGGGGGTTCTGGACCCCGGCGTAACCGGAGGCCATGGAGCGTTTGAAGACGATGACGTTCTCGGCGTTCCAGACCTGCAGGACGGGCATGCCGGCGATGGGCGAGCCCGGGTCCTCGGCGGCCGCGGGGTTGACGGTGTCGTTGGCGCCGATGACGAGGACGACGGCGGTGCCGTCGAAGTCGTCGTTGATCTCGTCCATCTCCAGCACGATGTCGTAGGGGACCTTGGCCTCGGCGAGCAGGACGTTCATGTGGCCCGGCAGCCGGCCCGCGACCGGGTGGATGCCGAAGCGCACGTCGACGTCGCGCTCCCTGAGCTTGCGGGTCAGCTCGGCGATGCCGTACTGGGCCTGGGCGACGGCCATGCCGTAGCCGGGGGTGATGATCACCGAGTCGGCCGATCCCAGGAGCTCGGCGACGCCCTCGGCGGTGATCTCGCGGTGCTCCCCGTAGTCCTTGTCGTCGGCGGGGCCGGCCTCGATGCCGAACCCGCCGGCGATCACCGACAGGAAGGACCGGTTCATCGCCTTGCACATGACGGAGGACAGGTAGGCGCCCGAGGAGCCGACCAGGGCGCCGGTGATGATCAGCAGGTCGTTCTCCAGCAGGAATCCCGACGCCGCGGCCGCCCAGCCGGAGTAGGAGTTCAGCATCGACACGACGACCGGCATGTCACCGCCGCCGATCGAGGCGACCAGGTGCCAGCCCAGGGCCAGCGCGACGATCGTGACCGCAACCAGCAGCCACAGCGCCGGGTCGATCACAAACCACGTGGTGAGGACGGCGAACGCGGCCAGGGCGCCCAGGTTGAGGAGGTTCTTGCCGGGCAGCATCAGCGGGGCCGACTTGATCCGCGCCGAGAGCTTGAGGAACGCCACGACCGAGCCGGTGAAGGTCACCGCGCCGATGAAGACGCCGATGAACACCTCGGCGGAGTGGATCCCGAGTAGGTCCTGGGCCCTCAGTGCCTGGGCCTCGGCACTGCCCGGGCCGTCCAGGGCGGCCTCCACGTGCAGGTAGCCGTTCCAGCCCACCAGCACCGCCGCCAGGCCCACGAAGGAGTGCAGCAGGGCGATCAGTTCGGGCATCCCGGTCATCTCCACGACCCGTGCCCGCCACAGCCCGACGGCGGCGCCGACCGCCACGGCGCCGATCATCAGGGCCAGACCGGCTCCGGAGATGTCGTGGTCGATCGCCAGCACGGTCGTCGCGGCCAGGGCCACCGCCATGCCGCCGATGCCGAAGGTCTTGCCGGCCTTGGCGGACTCGTGGTGGGACAACCCGGCCAGTGCCAGGATGAAGAGCAGGGCCGCGACGATGTAGGCCGCCGCCGCGCCGGTCTCGACGGTCATCAGATCAGACATGGCAGAGCCCCTTCAGCTTCTCGAGAACATGGAGAGCATCCGGCGGGTCACGGCGAAGCCACCGAAGATGTTGACGGAGGCCAGCAGGATCGCGATCGTCGAGAGCGCGGTGACGCCCCCGCCGTTCGGGGGCCCGTCGTGCCCGATCTGCATCAGGGCGCCGACCACGATGATCCCGGAGATCGCGTTGGTCACGCTCATCAGCGGTGTGTGCAGGGCGTGGTGCACCTGCCCGATCACGTAGTAGCCGATCACGATCGCCAGCGCGAACACCGTCAGGTGCCCCAGCAGCATCGGTGGTGACAGGGCGGCGAGCAGGAACAGCACCGTGGCGCAGACGCCGACCACGGCGAACCGACGCCGGGCCGGCACCGGTCGCCTGCCCTGGGAGCCGGCCGGCTTCGCCGCCGGGGGCGCGGCCGTGGCGTCCGGGGCGGCGGACACCTGGACCGGAGGCGGCGGCCAGGTCTGCTCGCCGTCGCGCACCACGGTCATCGACCGCTGCACGACGTCGTCGAAGTCCAGCACCAGCCGGCCGTCCTTGGACGGGGTCATCAGCTTCATCAGGTTGACCAGGTTGGTGCCGTACAGCTGGGAGGCCTGCGCGGGCAGCCGGCCGGGCAGGTCGGTGTAGCCGATGATCGTCACACCGTTGTCCGTGACCACCGCCCGGTCCTTGACCGTGCCCTCGACGTTGCCGCCGTTCGCCGCGGCCAGGTCCACGATCACGCTGCCCGACCTCATCGACGCCACCATCTCCGCGGTGATCAGCGTCGGCGCCGGACGCCCCGGGATCAGTGCCGTCGTGATCACGATGTCCATCTCCGTGATCCGGTCCGTGTACAGCCGCGCCGCACGGGTGTTGTAGTCCTGCGACATCTCCTTGGCGTAACCCGTCGCCGACACCTCCACCTCGCCGGCGTCCTCGACCTCGACCGAGAGGTACGCGCCGCCCAGCGACCTGACCTGGTCGGCGACCTCGGGCCGCGGGTCGGTGGCGTACACGACGGCACCCAGGCTTCCGGCGGCACCGATCGCGGCCAGACCCGCCACCCCCGCACCGCAGACCAGCACCTTCGCGGGCGGCACCTTGCCGGCGGCCGTCACCTGGCCGGTGAAGAAGCGGCCAAAGACGTGCGCGGCCTCCACCACCGCCCGGTAACCGGCGATGTTCGCCATCGACGACAGCACGTCCAGCGACTGCGCCCGCGACATACGGGGCACCGCGTCCATCGCCAGCGCCGTGATCGGCCGCCGCGCCAGGTCCTCCACCAGCGCGGGATCGAACGCCGGGCTCATGATGCCCACGACCGTCGCTCCCGGCTTCAACCCGTCCAACTGCTCCGGCGAGAGGGCGTTCACACCGAGCACGACGTCCGCCGCCAGCGGGTCACCGAGTCTCGCGCCGGCTTCGGCATAGGCCTCGTCCGGGAAGCTCGACAGCGCCCCCGCGCCCGGCTCCACCAGGACGTCGTACCCCAGCTTGACCAGCTGGACCACCGTGGCGGGCGTCGCGGCGACGCGCGTCTCGCCACGGCGGGCTTCGCTCACGATTCCGATCAGCATTCCCAGAACTCCAGGTGTCGAAGGTGCAGGGCATTCGGGGGACAGCCGTCACGCCGACCAGGAACGCCATCCAAGACCGGTGGCGGTCTTGGATGGCGTCGGCCCGGGGACCCGCGATCAGGCGACGGGCTTCGACAACCCGCCGTCGACGCGCAGCACCTGACCGGTCATGTAGGAGGCGTCGTCGGACGCCAGGAACGCCGCCGCGGCGCCGATCTCGGCAGGCTCGGCCCAGCGGTCGAGGCGGATCCCGAGCCCCTTGACCATGCCGGCCCGGACCTCTTCGGCGCTCTTGCCCTGCTGCTTGGCCATGGCCTCGGTCTTGGTGAGCCAGCCCTCGGTCTTCGTCATCCCCGGGGAGATGGCGTTGACCCGGATGTTGCCGGCCGCCGCCTCGGTCGCCAGGTAGCTCGTGAGCGCGACCACGCCCGCGTTCACGATGGCCGTGGGACCGGTGTTCGGGATCACCGCGTGCGCGGTCGCGCCGACGACGTTGATGATGCTGCCGCTGCCGGTCCGGCTCAGGAACGGGAGGGCGGCCTGCGCGACGCGGAGGAACCCGATCAGCTTCGTGTCGAAGGCGGACGCGACGACGTTCTCGTCGGCCTGCTCCAGGGGGGAGGGCGCGAGCTGCGGACCCGCGTTGTTCACGACGATGTCAAGGCTGCCCTGCCACGCGTGCACCTCCGCCAGCGCGTTGTCGACGGACTCCGCGTCGGTGACGTCCGCGACGACGGGGAGCACGTCCTCCGCGCGCCCATCGGCGGTGAGACGACCGGCCGCGGCCTTGACGGCCGCTTCGTCCCTGGCCGCGATCGCGACCTTGGCGCCGCGCTCGAGCAGCGCCTGCGCGATGGCGAAGCCCAAGCCCCGGCTACCACCGGTCACGAAAGCCGTCCGGCCCTCCAAGTTCCAACCTGCGGCCATGTTCGGTTCCTCCAGTCAGCGGCTGATCCTTCTGCCGAGAGTGGATCCGACGCTCGAAGGCCACAGCAAGCAGCGCTAACGCTCGGTTCACAGGCGGACCGACAGGCCGGCTCACACCTACCGGCGGGGTAACGGCGCGCGGCGCACACTGAGCCGTGCGCAGCCTGCTCCGAGGCGAGGGACCGCCAGGTCCCCCACGGGTGCGCGCACCAGACCGTCACCGGTGGTGCGCATGTGTCTCCCCTACCCGCGACTTCCGCATGGCAAAGGACTTGTGATGGCGATTCCGACGTTTGGACCGAACGCGGTCGACTGGGAAACCCGTATCGACATGAACAGGCTCCGCGACGAGCGGCTGGCGCGTCTGCGCGCCTCGTTGGAGCAGTCCGACCTCGGAGCCGTCCTGGCCTTCGACTTCGCCAACATCCGGTACATGACCTCGACCCACATCGGCACGTGGGGCATCGACAAGATGATCCGGTTCTCCCTGCTGGTCAGGGGAGGGGAGCCGATCGTCTGGGACTTCGGTTCGGCCGCCAGGCACCACCAGCTGTACAACCCGTGGCTGGACTACTCGAACGCCCAGGCCGACGGCGATCCGCACGGAGCCCACCACGGAGCCGACGCCCGCAACCCCAGCGGCGCCCGCGCCGGCATCTCGACGCTGCGCGGCGCCATCAACCCGCTGGTCGGGATGGCCGACTCCGTCGCCCGGAAGATCAAGCACGAGCTCGAGCTCTACGGGCTGCTGGACGAGCCGCTCGGCGTCGACGTCATCGAGCTCCCGGTACTGGCGGCCCTGCAGAACGCGGGCGTGACGGTGGTGGACGGCCAGCAGGTGTTCATGGAGGCCCGGCGCATCAAGACCCGCGACGAGATCCATCTGCTCACGCACGCCTGCTCGATGGTCGACGCCGCCTACGAGAACCTCTACGAGTTCCTCCGGCCGGGTGTGCGCGAGAACGAGTGCGTGGGCGTGGTGGCGAAGACCCTCTACGACCTCGGCTCGGAGTTCGTCGAGGGCGTCAACGCGATCTCCGGGGAGCGGTGCGCGCCGCACCCCCACGTCTTCTCGGACCGCATCGTGCGGCCCGGTGACCCGGCCTTCTTCGACATCCTGCACAGCTACAACGGTTACCGCACCTGCTACTACCGCACGTTCGCCGTCGGCAGTGCCTCGTCCGCCCAGCGCGACGCCTACACGCGGTGCCGCGAGTACATGGACGAGGCGATCAGTCTCGTCCGGCCCGGGGCCACGACGGCCGACGTCGTGTCGGTGTGGCCGACGGCGCAGGAGTTCGGGTTCGCGGACGAGGAGGCGGCCTTCGCGCTGCAGTACGGCCACGGCGTCGGGCTGTCGATCTGGGAGAAGCCGGTGTTCTCCCGGCTGGTGTCCCTGGAGCATCCCGAGGTGCTCCAGGAGGGCATGGTGTTCGCGCTCGAGACCTACTGGCCGTCGAAGGACGGCTGGGGCGCGGCCCGGATCGAGGAGGAGCTCGTGGTGACCGCGGACGGCTGCGAGGTCATCACCAAGTTCCCCGCGGAGGAGCTTCTCGTCACCGGCCGGCGCTACTTCACCGTCTCGGGACCGCTGCCGGCCGAGCGCGACTCCCAGTCGCACCTGAACACGTTCGCGGGGACCCGGACCAAGCACCGGGACGACGCCGCCGGTCTGTGACCGCGAGGGCCGTCCAGGACCTCACACAGCGGCCGGCGCCTTCCCCTCCCCCCTGGGCGGTGGAAGGCGCCGGCCGCCGTGCGGTCAGCGGGTGGTCGCAGGGGCGATGTTCTTGTTGAACCGGAGCAGGTTGTGCGGGTCCCAGGCGGCCTTGACCGCACGCAGCCGCCGGTGCTTGGCCTCGCTGCCGTGCACCCCGCGCCGCCACTGTTCGCCGAGGTCGTCGCTGAGGTTGGCGTAGCCGTTCGTCAGCGCGTGCGGCCGCATCGCCTCGGTGAGGGCCGTCGCCCAGTCGTCGTACTCCGCGTCACGCTCGGGTACGTCCCACTTGCAGATGGCCTCCCACAGCCAGGCGGCACCCTCGCGGGAGAAGGCCGTGGCGTCCTCGTCGCGGTCCTCGGATATCGCGCCGCCCATGAACGAGAGGTTGAGCGAGTAGATGTCGCCGGGCTTCGACGGCACGGTGGCGACGTGCTCCAGCAGTACGTCGACGGCGTCGGCGGACAGCGCCGGCAGATACCCACCCCGCAGGTTCATGCGCATGCCGTAGGGGGCGACCGCGTCGAGCATGCTGTTGGCCCGGACCCACGTCGTCTGCCCGACGAGGTCGGCCAGCGGCCGGCCGAGCGCCGCGAGCGGCTCGACGACCTCGGGGGCCGCGGCGGGTTCCCCGGTGTGGACCACGACGAGGATCAGCACCGGCTTCCCGTGCACCTCCTCGGGCAGCATCGGCGCAGGGGGCGCCGGGGCGATCGCGACCAGCAGTCCCAGCTCCCGCGGGGCCGTGGCCAGCTGGGCCGGGAGCTTTCCGAGGACGTCGGCGGCCTGGTCGAAGGGGAAGATCAGCTGTCCCGCGACGACCTCGGGACCGATCGGGTGCGCGCGGTACTCGAGCGAGGTGACGACCCCGAAGTTGCCGCCCCCGCCGCGCAGCGCCCAGAAAAGCTCGGTGTTCTCGGTATCGTCGGCGCGGACCTTGCGGCCGTCCACGGTGATCACGTCGCAGCCCAGCAGATTGTCGACGGTGGCGCCGTGGCGGCGCATCAGGTAACCGATGCCGCCGCCCAGGGTCAGCCCGGCGACGCCGGTGCTGCTGACCGTCCCCGCCGGCACGGCCAGGCCGTGACGCTGTGCGGCGGCGTCCATCTCGCCGAGTGTGACGCCCGGCTGGGCCCGTACCACCCGGGTCTGCGGGTCGACGGTGACCGCCCGCATCGCCGAGAGGTCGACGACCAACGCACCGCCGGGCATCGCGTAGCCGTCGGAACCGTGCCCGCCGCTGCGCACGGCCACGGGAATGGCGCGTGCGGAGGCGTAGCGCAGGACGGTCGCGACATCCTCCTCGTCGGCACACTGTGCGATCAGCGCCGGGCCTTCGTCGGCGGCACGGCCCTGGTAGAGCGCACGCGCCGTGTCGTACCGGTCGTCGGCGGGGCGCAGCACCGTGCCGCGGAAGCCGGTGGGGAAGTCGGAGTGGGAGCGGGGTTGTGTCGACACGCTCATGAGGCCTCCTGTGTCGGGAACGCACGAGGTAACCGGAAATTCAATTTCCGCTTGCGTCGTCAGGACACTAACATCGGTGGCAAATGAACCCGTTGACACCCCCCGGCGGCCGCCCGCTGCGCGCCGACGCCCGCGAGAACGTCCGACTGATCCTGCAAGCCGCCCGGGAGGTCTTCGCCGACCGCGGCTACGAGGTGTCCATCGAGGCGGTCGCCCGCCGCTCGGGATTGGGGATGGGCACCGTCTACCGCCACTTCCCGAGCAAGAACGCCCTGGTCGAGCGCGTGGCGATCGACGTCATGACGGATACGTCCCTCGAGATCCGGCACGTCTCGGAAGCCGAACCCGATCCCTGGGTGGTCTTCACGCGGGTGGTGCGCTACATCGCCCAGGTCCGCAGCAGCCAGCTGTTCCCCGTCAGCCGGAGGCGGACGATGGAGCCGGGGCCCGAGCTCGTCGCGGCCCGCGAGGCCCTGCTGACCGACTTCGCCGAGGTGGTGGCACGGGCCCAGGACGCCGGGAGCCTGCGCGAGGACGTGACCGTCTTCGACCTCGTCCTCATGCTGAACTCGATCCCGGCCCAGATCCCGCAGGACGGCGGCAGCGACCCCTCGGTGGACCTGGCGGGCCGCCAACTCGGGGTGTTCCTCGACGGCCTGCGCTCCCCCGGCGGGGAGTCGCTGCCGTCACCGGGTGCCGGCCGGCGCGACCTGGACCGGTTCTTCCGTACGCGCTTCGGCCTCTGACCCGGCCCCGGTCGCCACCATCCCAGGCCGTTTCGGATCCATTCGGCCCCGCAGGAGCCAAGATTTGCCCATCAGGCGGTTGAGTTTGGATCCATCTCCTGCCATGGTGGAGAGTGACGGAACCCGGACAGCGCCACCGTGACGGAGCGTCACAGATGTGACGCACAGGGCGCCTTGGGCCGCACCGTGCCCCGGCGAGCGTGACCGGTGGAGCGCCGGCCCCCGGCGGGAACGACACCACGATCCTCCCGCCGGGGCGCCCAGGCGCCTCCTCCTCCCGCGGGCGGGCGGTGAGATCCGCGCCCTCGGGAACCCGCCGCGGACCGCGACGTGACGTCCAGAGCGCCGAAGGACACCATGAGCTCACCCGAGCAAGACCCTCAAGCCAGGACTCCCCCTGTCGCATGGAGCGTGGCGCTGCGGGGTGCGGTACGAGGCAGGGCCATGGCGCAGACGACCACCGCCGCCCTGATCGTCGGCTCGACCCTGTTCATGGTCAACCTGTACTCGCAGGTCAGGGACGGCCCGTTCACCTGGGCACTCGCGGCTCGCACCGCACTGACCTTCCTCGTGCCGTGGCTCAACGCGACGATGGGGATCACGATCGGCCTGCGACGCCCCGGCACTTCACCCCGCCGCCCGGCCCCGCCCCAGGCCACGGCCACTCCCCCGGAGCCCGCCCCACCCTCACCCCAAGCCGGCTGCCTCCAGCCGGGATTCCTTGAAAGGTAATGCCCATGTCACTGGTCCCGCTGCTCACTTCCGACGAGTTCTCCTCGGTCGACCAACCCGCTCTCACCCAGGGGATGCGTGCGTACGGCGAGGTGCTGAACACCTGGGCGGGCATCGGGAACAGTCCCGGCCTGCTCGCCACCTACCTTCCCTTCCTCAGGCAGGTCAACGGACCGGGCTCGCTGGACGGGCGCGTGAAGGAGCTGGTCGCCGTACGCGTCGCCGTGCTCAACCACTGCCGCTACACCACGAGTCACCGCTGCACGTCGGCGCTCGCCAAGGGGGTGTCGGTCGACGAGCTCACGGCCGTCGCGGGCGGCGATCTCGGGGGCTTCACCGAGCAGGAGCGGCTGGCGCTCCGGCTGGCCGAGGAGATGACGGTCTCCCTTCCGGCCGTCCCCGTGGAGAGCGGCCTCACCGGCGTCTCGACGGATGTCCGCGACGAGGCGCAGCAGGTGTTCGACGCGGCCCAACTCGTGGAGCTCGTGATGTGCATCAGCATGTGGAACGCCCTGTCACGCTTCCACCGTGTCATGGCCTTCGAGCTGGACATGCCCGAGCCGCCCGCACCCGTGGCGGCCCAGCTCTGAGACCGCGCGGGATCCGAGGCCGGCCGGACGGGAGTCCGGCCGGCCTCACGCGCATCCGGACGGTCAGCCGGAAATCTGTCCGGCTTCACGCTGCAGCCGGATGAGGAGGGACATGAAGTCCTGCTCACCCAAGCCGGTCGAGATGCACGCCTGGAGCAGTTGCTGCACGACGCCGGTGACCGGCAGCGGGACCCCGCCGGCTGCCGCCGCTTCGAGGGCCAGGTCCAGGTCCTTGCGCATGAGCCGCGAGCTGAACGTCGACGTGTAGTCATCCGCCAGCAGCGGCCCGATCTTGTACTTCACCAACGGTGACGCGACCGCCGAGGCAGCGACGACCTCCAGCAGCCGCTCGCGCTGCACGCCGTGGGCCTCGGCCAGGGCGACGCACTCCGCGAGGAGCTCGGCCGTCCCGGCGACCATGAGGTTGAGGGCCAGCTTGATGATGCGGGCGGCATCCCCCTCGCCGCTGTGGAACACATGGGGCCCGATGTCGCGCAGCAGGCCCTCCACGGACGCGAAGACGGCGTCGTCACCCGACGCGATGATCGTGAGGTTCCCGGCACGCACGACACCCGGGTTCCCGCTCACAGGAGCGCGCAGGTAGCCGATACCGGCGGCCTCGGCTCCGGCGGCCACGTCACGGGACACCTCCACGGAGACGGTGCTCATGTCGACCAGGACCCGTCCCTTGCCGGACGCGGCGTGGGCGAGCCCACCGTCCGGCGCGAGCGCGACATCGGCCAGGGCGCGGGAGTCCGCGACCATCGTGATGCACACCTCCGACCGGTCCCACGCCTCACCGGGGGCGCCGAGCTCGATCGCGCCCTGAGCCACCAGGCCGTCCGCCCTGCCTTTCGACCGGTTCCAGACACTCACCTCGTGGCCTGCGCCGATGAGTCGTTCGGCTATGGCGGATCCCATCTGACCGAGACCCAGCACGGATACGTTCACGTTCATCTCCTGAGACGGTGCGCGACATGCGCAAGGGGTTGTCGATCCCACCCGGGCCCGACCGATCGCGGTGGTGCGCGGCGCCGGCCCGGGCACCGGGTGAGGGTTCGCTATATCGATGCGGACAGCTGCCAGTCGAAGGCGAGCTGCGCGTGGGAACGGGGATCGCAGAGGCTGCCGAATCCCCCGGCGAAGTACACGAGGGGGTCCGAGTCGGCCTCGTAGCCGCAGCTGACCACCTTCCCGATGAAGACCGTGTGGTCTCCCCCGGCGACCTCCTTCTGCACGTCGCAGGCGAAGTAGGCGACCGCGCCGTCCACGACGGGGAGCTCGTGGTCGGCCCGCAGGCCCATGCCGGCGAACTTGTCGTCGCACCGGCTCGCGAACCGCAGCGCGTGGTGCTCCTGTCCCCGTGACAGGACGCTGACCGCGAAAACCCCGGAGCCGGAGATCGCGTCCCGCGTCGCAAGGGTGTTCCCGACGCACACCAGGAGCATGAGCGGATCCAGCGAAACGGACGCGACGGCGCTGGCCGTCATCCCTGCCGGGCCGTTCGGCGTCCTGGTCGTCACGATCGTGACGCCGGTCGTGAACCGCGACATTGCTCCGCGGTAGACGACGGACATGTCCTGCGCGGTCGACGTACCCATGGTGCCCTCCGTTGCGTGTGACGAGATGGCCCCGGCACCGCCTGTGCCCAGGCGGCCCGGGTGTGGCTGACGGCGTGTTCGCCGGCTTCACCGGCTTCTGCGGCGCGAACGGGCGCGGGCCTAGCGGCGCAGTTGCGCGACCAGTCGGCGGACCTCGTCGGACGGCGGTACGCCGAGCTCCCGCATGCGCACCGCGTACCGTTGGTAGAGGGCCAGCACGGCGTCATCGCTGCCGCTGGCGTGCGCCAGTTGGATGGCCAGCCGCCAGGCCTGCTCGCGGTACGGGTCCTCTCGGAGCACGTAGTCGACCAGTCCCTTCGCCTGGCGGTACCGGTTCATCCGGTAGGCGAGCTTGGCCGCGTCGACCCGCGCCGACAGGAAGGTCTCGGCGAGGAGCACGCGGCGCTCGGCGACCCACGCACCGGAGACCGTCGCGAGATACGGCCCCCTTTCGGCGCTGCTGAGGGCGTGGGCCAGCGTCTGGAGGCGGATCTCCCCGTCCTGCCTGCCGGCCTGGGCGATGAGGTCGGCCGCGCGCTGCGCCGAGCCCATGGCCACCGCGGGGCCGGGCATGCGGAAGACGTCGCCGTCCTGCCTCGGGCCCAGGTCGTCAGGCAGGACCTCACGAAGCCGGTAGAGGGCCTGCCTCAGGTAGTTGCGGCCGGCGGCGTCGTTACGACCGCCGAAGAGCGCCCCGAGGAGCTCCTCGCGTGTGGCCCTGCGGTCGGGTCTCCCGAGCAGGTAGCTGAGGAGCTCGACGCTCTTGGTCAGCCGGGGCTGAGCCGTGTTCCCGTCGACGGTGAGGACCGGCTCGCCGAACTCCTCGAGCACCAGACGCGGCGTACTCACGTTCACGCGGACGGGATGCGGGCCCGACAGCGCCGCGAGGACCTCGTACCACGGTGACATGCGGCTGGACTTGGTGTCCGCGGCTCTGGCCGCGACCGACGGCATGTCGGTGAGGGCCGTCAGCAGCAGGTGTTGTGATCCGTGCGTCGAGGCCGAGGTCATCGCGAGGTCGGCCGTGGCGTCGGACTGGTCCTCGAGGCCGAGACGCCACTGCGCCTCGGCCAGGTAGACGGCGGCCGTCGGGAGATCCAGGTGGCGGTCGCCCCTCTGCATGCTCAGGACGCATTCCGCGAGGAGCTCGTAGGCCTCGGCGTCCTTGTCCTGCAGGAGCATCGACAGGCCCGACCAGACCTGCCACGTCTCCCGGGTGAGGACGTACTCCGAGGCACCGTTGGCCGCCGCTTCCGCCAGCACGCGGTCGGCACGCCGCGTGTCGCCCTCGAGGCGCAGCCGCAGCTTGGCCTCGACGAGCAGGCTCATGTTCCGGTACACCTTCGATCCGGTCGACGCGATGAGGTCCCTGCCACGCTTGATGGACGCGCAGGCCTCCTCTCCCCGGCCGAGGTCCAGCATGAGGTCGACGGCGTCGACGGCGTGCAACCAGACCGGCTGCGACGAACCGCTGCGCGGCTCGAACATCGACATCGCGGCGTCGAGTCGTCCGGTGGCCCGCAGCGCGGCGACGACCCAGGGGCCGCCCAGGATCGTCCGCCACGGGTCGAACGAACCCACGTCGTCGAGTCCTTCGAGGCGACCGCGCATGAAGGCCAGCCGCATCAGCAGACCGTCGACCGGGCCGGACGGCGTGGGCGAGTACTCGGGGAAGGGCGGTGGCTCCTCGCCGGTGGCGAGCGCGATCAACGTGTGCGCGATGAGCCAGTTCCGGCCCGGTGACAGCTGGTCGGCGACGGACCGCGCCTCCTCGATCCGACCGGAGTGCCACAGGCACCAGCAGGCAAGGACGTGGGCCTCCTCGAAGTCGGGGGCACCCGGCTCCGGAAGCCACGCGTATCCGTGACGATCGACGAGTTCCACTCCGCGGTCGCACTGCTCCAGTGCGAAGGCGACGCGCAGGATGACCGAGCCGATCTCCGGGGTCGGAGTACGGGCCGACCCTCCCAGCGCGTCGAGCCAGCGTGCCGCCGGCTCGAAGTCCATCCGCGCCACGAGGCTGGGAAGCGCCGCGGCGGCCAGCCGCCCGGCCGCCTCCAGGTCCCCGAGCCGCAGCAACTCGTCGACGGCTTCCTCGCGTTCGCCACGGGCGATCAGGAGCTCGGCGTGCCGGCGACGGACCGCGGTGAGCGTCCCGGCGTCCTGCCGCCCCAGGACGACGCGCAGGAAGTCGCGGAACACCGGGTGCGGCGTCATGCGGGAACCGTCCGGCGACCACGTCACCGGAAGATGCCGGACGCGCAGGTCCGCCATGACCTGGGCGGCGTTCTCCTGGCCCAGGGCGCGGGCGCCCTCGACCGATATCTCCGCCAGCAGACTGGTGTGGAGGAGGAAGGTCCTCTCCACCGGGGAGAGCGAGTTGAAGACGTTCGCCGCGACGTAGGACCGCAGCGAGTCGGGATCCAGCTCGCGGGAGCGCGCATGCCGCCATCCTTCGAAAAGGACCCCGGTCACCCAGCCCCCCGTCGCCGCCACGGCCCGGGCCGGATGCACGTCGACGTGGCCGACGGTCCGCAGCGCGGCGTCGGCTTCCTGGGCGTCGAAGGCGAGGTCGCTCTCGATCAGCTCGCCCACCCGGTCGCGTTCGCTCGTCGGGCCCGGGTCGAGGTGGACGTCGACACGCGAGATCAGTACGAGGTTCACACCGGACGGCAGGTAGCGCGCGAAGGACGAGAGCACGGCAACGCAGCTCTCGTCGGCGGCGATCCGTTCCACGTTGTCGCACACGAGGATGAGGCGACTTCCCTGGAGGCTCTCGGCCAGCAGCCCGGCCGCCTCACCGATGTGGAGGCTGCTGCCCAGGGCGTCGGAGGCCACGTCGGCGGCGCCGGCGACAGCGCCCTCGAGAGCCGCTTCGAGGTAGACGAGCAGGCGCCCTGCCGCCCGCTCCGTGCCGTCGAGCGACAGCCAGGCGACGGGCCGGTCGAGGCCGCTCACGGCCAGGGCCACCGCCGTGGTCTTGCCGGCCCCGGCCGTCGCGAAGACGTTCACCACGGTGTGGCGGTCCAGCATGTCCCGCAGACGTCGATTGAGCCTCTCGCGGACGACGACGTCCTTCGCCGGCTCCGGCGCCGCCAGTTTCCGCCGGATGATCGCGCGATGGTGCCGTCCGGACGCGTTCGGGCCGCTCGGCCGGTCGGAATCAGAGTCACCCATCGGATGTCGCGCCTCCGTGATCCTCAGTGCTCCCGCGGAAGTTCCGGCTCGTCCCGTACGCCGGCCGAACCATGTGTGTCGTCGGTGCCCACCCGCACCGGGTCACCCGTCGGTACCGGGTGCGGCGGTTCGCGACCGGCGGCGGCCGCGAACCTCTCCGCACCGTCGCCGGTTCAGCGGACCCGTGAGCCCTCGAGCCGTGCTCCGTCGAGACGCCGGGCGTACTCGGCCTGCTCGGTGTAGGCCGTCACCTCGGGGACTTCGGGCTCCGCAAGACCGCAGACCTTCCGGGCCAGCTGGGTGAGCGGCCCGGAGGGCGACAGTTCCGAGCGCTTCATCGTGAGCATCCGGGTACCGAGCATCGGCGTCCCGTTGAACTGCTCGAAGGTGCTGATCCGGTCGCCGAAGTCCGTGAGGAAGAGGTCACGGATGACGCGCGAGATGCGGATGCGGTCGTAGGGCTCGCCGACCGCGCCTGCCTGCAGGGGCGCGAGCCAGTCGTGCAACGCGGGGTTCTGCCACTGCTCCTCGGTCGGGAACAGCAGCGAGGCACGGCCGGCGAGGTCGATGACCTCGTTCCGCATCTCCGCGTACCTCTCCAGGTAGTACGACCGGCCGAAGTCGAAGAGGAGGACGTTCGGCTTGTAGAGCCCCGCCGGGGAGATGAACCCCTCCGTCTCGGAGGCGATCACGTGGGCCCGGATCGTCTGGTAGAACTCGACGAGTCGCGCCAGGCGCGCCTGGACCGGCGGGAGCTGATACGTACCGAGGTGCTCGGTCATCAGCATCGCGAGCCCGGCCATGAGCTCGGCGCGGACCATCGTCCGGATGAGCGCCTCGTAGTGCACCCAGTCGAAGATGCGCTGCGGGTAGAGCGACGCGTGCTCGGGGCTGCCGATGTGGAAAACGCGCTCCCACGGGATGAACACGTTGTCGAAGATGACGGTGCATTCCAGCTCGTCGCCGGCGGAGGACAGCGGGTGGTTCTCGGGATCGTCACGTACCGTCGCCTCGCGGGAGACCATCACGACGCCTGGCGCATTGGCCGGACAAGCGGCGTAGATGACCTGTTCGCTCTCGATTCCCGGCCGGAAGAAAACACCGATGTGAATGTAATCGGCGAACGGCGTACCGGTGCTCACGGCCTTGACGCCGTTGACCACGATGCCGTCGTCCCGGGTCTCCACGACGCGCAGCGCGGTCTGCGCCGCATTCTGCTTGGACCGGTCGACCTGGGGGTCGATGAAGGCGAAGGCGCAGTTGAAGTCGCCCTCCTTCACGAGCTCCAGGAAGTCCCGGATCCCCACGGTCAGATCACGCCCGCCGGTGCCCACCGACTGGTCGCTCCACGGCTGCGGGTCCTCCTCGTAGGTGACCAGGCCGTAGTTGTTCGCGCACGGGGTCCGCCCCGTCGATCCCCCGTCGAGTTCCCGGACCACGGTCTCCAGGTACACACGCTTGCGGCGCAGCCCCGCGGCGTCCGTGTGCGTGAACCACATCATCGAACGACGCACTCCGCCGTCGTCGACGAAGGTCATGACGTCCTGCATCTCGGGCTCGTGGTGCAGGTCGTAGAACTGCGCTATCCGCCCGGCCTGCGCCCTGGTCTTCGGGTGCGTCGTGACGTCGTCGACCAGCTCACCTCCGACCCAGACCACGCGCCCGTCCCTGAGGGACTCCAAGTACTGGTCGCCAGTTCGCATCAAATGCCACCTTCTGCCCTCGCCCAAGCACCGGCGTGCATGGACTGCTGTCTCGCGGGCCGTCATTCGAGTTCCACTCGGCAGGACATCGCCGGGAAATCGCCGCGAATCCGTTGGTGAATCCGATCTCAGCGCGCGGGAAACCGGCGGATCAGCGTCGCGATCGACCGGTCATTCGAACCGCCCGATTCGAATGAAGGAAAGCCCGCCCTGCCGTGAAGTTGAAATTGCCTCGGCCGTTGATTACCCGAGCCTAGCCAAGTGTTGTTAGCCGGGCGTTAATCGCGACGCGGCGTCGGCGATATCCCCGGGAACTCCTGCGACGGGGCGTCGCGCCCCGGGCGGGCATGTCGCCGACCCCCCTCTCCACCCCCGGGACACGCTCCACGACCATGCCCACCCCCTTCGCGAACGACCGTTCCTTTTTGTCGGCCCCCATCCTGCGGCGCCACCGGACGGCACGTCAAGATGAATGTTCATTTTTCTGGATCGGCACCTCATGCCGCGATCCCGCGACCTGCGCCTCCCCGGCCTGGGAGCAGCGTCGGCCACGGACGTCGCATAGCCGCCATGTCCCATTGGGTGAGCTCGACCCCGCGACCGGCTCCGGTCGGTCATCGACAGGCTCGGCCCCGGTGCGGGGCCCTGGCCGGCGCCCCTTGACCCGAAAAGCAGAAGACCCCTGATGAACAGGGGTCTCGAAACGCGTCAGGTGGCAGGCTTCGTCGCGCCCCGGTGTTCAGTGACCCATCGGGCGCAGGCCGGTCAGGACGAGGTCCACGGCGTCTTCGGCCCAGCCCATACGGCCGCCACGGCCGGCCATGTAGTCGGCATAGAAGGGGCCGAGGAGTCCGGAGACGGCCGCTTCCAGATCGGCGCCGGGGCGGATCTCGCCGCGGTCGCACGCCTGCTCGAGGGCCTGGCGCAGCAGGGCGCGCCGGGGCATTACGGTGCGCTCGCGCAGGAGGGCGAGGAGTTCGGGGGTGTGGGCTTCTTCGGCGAGACAGGTGCCGATCAGTGCCATGCCGCGGACGCGGTCCACGGTCGCGGCGAAGTCCTTGAGGATCGCTGTCAAGTCGGCCCGCGTGTCACCGCTCGGCGGCGGGGCGTCGGCCATCCGCAGGGCCGCCAGCGCCGCGGTCAGGAGGTCCGCCTTGGTCTTCCAGCGCAGGTGGATGGTGGACTTGCTGACCTGCGCGGCAGCGGCGACCTGGCTCAGACTCATCCGTGTGTAGCCGTGCGAGGCCAGCAACTCCAGCGCCGCTTGGAGAATGGCCGCGTCCTTCTCGGCCGACCGCGGCCGCCCGGCGCTCTTGGTCTGAGTGTCACCCATCCCGACAGGATAGGCGGGTATCCGCACCGAGTGGTTCGGTGCGGATACCCGTGCTGCCCTGAGACAGGGCGGTGATCAGAACATGTCAGTGTTGCTCCGGACCCACTGGCGGTAGGTGCGCGCCGGGCGCCCGGTCGGCTCTTCGGTGGCGGTCGAGACAGGCAGTGCCGCGGCCTCGGGGCCGAGGACGGCTCGAAGGGATTCCTGGCCCGGCCGGTCCGAGTCAGGCGCCGGTGCGGGCTCCGGCGATGTGGAAGTTGAAGTCGGCATGGCCCAGCGCGCCCCACAGCCGCAGCCAGATCGGCAGGAGCATCTCGGTGCCGCGGGCGGTGGTGATGTCACCGAGGTCGATGACGCTCGCCTCGGCCCAGCCGAAGGAGACGAGCAGTTCGGTGACGGCCTTCTTGGCGTCGGTGTCGTCGCCGGAGACGAAGACGCTGAGGAGCCGCTGTGCGTCTGTTTTCCCACGCGCGCCACAGAGTACGAGCGGGGCTGACCGCTCTGGCTGTGGTCCTCACCGCCGCCCTGGCAGGGCCCGCGCACCCTGCCCCGGCTGCGGCGGCCGCCCTCCAGGGCCTTGGAGCCCATTACGACGCGACCGGGTCGGCGATAGGCTTCCGCGTCTACTCGGCACGGGCGACACGGATCGAGGTCTACCTCTACAAGAGCCCTTCGGGGGCACAGGAGCAAGCCGGTCTGCCGCTGACGGTGGACCCCGCCACCCGCGTCTGATCCGTGACGGTCCCCGTCGCGACGTTGCAGAGCCAGTACGGAATCACGGGGACCGTCTACTACGGCTACCGCGCCTGGGGACCGAACTGGCCGTACAACGCCTCCTGGACCAAGGGGTCCTCGGCCGGGTTCGTCGGTGACGTCGACGCCGCCGGCAATCGCTTCAACCCCAACAAGCTCCTCATCGACCCGTACGCCCGCGAACTCAGCCACGACCCGCGCACCCCCTCGCAGACCAGCGACACGGTCTACGCCTCCGGCCCGTCGTACCGCACCCTGGACAGCGGACCGGCCGCTCCCAAGGGCATCGTGCTGCCGGAACCCACCGCTGCCACCGGCAGCAAGCCGACCCGGGCGCTGAAGGACGACATCGTCTACGAGGTCCACGTGCGCGGCCTGACCGCGAACGACCCGTCCGTCCCGGCCGCCGAACGCGGCACGTACAAGGGTGCCGCCCGCAAGGCGGCGGAACTGGCCGGACTCGGCGTCACCGCGGTGGAGTTCCTCCCCGTCCAGGAGACCCAGAACGACGCCGACAACGCCGACCCGACGAGCACGACGGGCGACAACTACTGGGGCTACTCGACCCTGGACTACTTCGCGCCGGACCGCCGGTATGCCTCCGACCGGAGTCCCGGCGGCCCGACCCGTGAGTTCCAGGACATGGTGAAGGCCTATCACGACGCCGGGATCAAGGTCTTCACCGATGTCGTCTACAACCACACCGGCGAGGGTGGCCCCTGGAACCCCGGGGACAAGAACACCTACAGCGTCCTGTCCTTCCGCGGCCTGGACAATCCTGAGTACTACGAGCTGACCGCGGACCTGCAGGGCCCGGTGGACAACACTGGAGTCGGCGGCAATTACAACACCTACAGCCCCGTGGCCCAGCAGCTCATCCTCGACTCTCTCGACTACTGGAATGACACGCTCGGCGTCGACGGCTTCCGCTTCGACCTCGCGCCCGTCCTCGGCAACACCTGCCGGACCGGCTGCTTCCGCTACAGCAGGACCGACCCCGGCACCGCCCTCAACCGGATCACCGCGGCGATGCGCACCCGCCCCGCGGCCGGCGGAACCGGCACCGACTGGATCGCCGAGCCCTGGGCGCTCGGCAACGGCAGCTATCAGGTGGGCAACCTCCCGGCCGGCTGGTCCGAGTGGAACGACACCTTCCGCGACACCCTGCGCCGCGACCAGAACGCCATGGGCATCGAGGACGTCACTCCCGGCCAGCTCGCCACCCGCCTCGCCGGATCCTCCGACCTGTACCAGGACGACGGCCGCGCACCCTTCAACTCGGTCAACTTCATGGTCGCCCACGACGGCTTCACCCTCGCCGACCTGTACACGTGCAACACCAAGAACAACACGCAGCCCTGGCCGTACGGCCCCTCCGACGGCGGCTCGGACCACAACCTGTCCTGGGACCAGGGCAGTAACGCCGCCGACCAGCGCAAGGCCGCCCGCAACGGCTTCGCCTTGCTGATGCTGTCCGCCGGTACGCCCATGATGACCGGCGGCGACGAGACCCTGCGCTCGATCCGCTGCAACAACAATCCGAACAACCTGGACTCCTCCGCCAACTGGCTCGGCCACAGCCCGACCGCGGACCAGAGCACCTTCCGCACCTACGCCCAGCGGCTCATCACCTTCCGCAAGGCGCCCCCGGCCCTGCGTCCGGCCGCCTTCCACAGCGCCGCCGACAACAACGGCAACGGCCTGGGCCAGCTGGACTGGTTCACCCCCGCCGGCAGCGCGCCCGACGGCGCTTACTGGTCCAGCCCGAACAACCACGCCTTGGCCTTGCGCCTCGACGGCACCGAACTCGGCGACCCCAGCAGCGCCGTCTACGTCGGCTACAACGGCTGGTCCGGTGACGTCGACTTCACCCTCCCCTCACGCGGCGCGGGCAAGCAGTGGTACCGCGTCACCGACACCTCGACCTGGGCCGAAGGACCCGATCAGGTGGCCTCCCCCGGCTCCGAAGCCCTCGTCGGCGGCGCCGGCACTGTCTACCGCCTGCACGGCCGGGCCACCCTCCTGCTGATCGCGAAGTAGCCCGGTCCCCGAACGCGTGGCGGGTACGCCCCGGCCCGGACGGGACTGACGGCAGTCTCGACCGGGCTGCGCGCCTGCCGCGCCCCGCCGTGTACCGGCACCAGGTGACCGACAGCCCGGAAAGCAGCCCGCCGCGCCCGCAGTCCAGGGAGCGGGGCCGCAGGGTCCAGAATGCGGCCCGCACCGGTTCGTTCGGTGGCCGTCGCGGTCGGTGAACAGGCGATGGCTGTCTCCGTCCTCGCCGGTAGACTGGTGCTCCTATGCGTAAGCGCTCCGTCTCGCCGGCTCCCACCGTCAACGATGTGGCACGTATCGCGGGGGTATCCCGCCAAACGGTCTCCAACGCCCTGAACACACCGGATCGCTTGCGCCCGGAGACGCTGGACCGCGTGCTCCGGGTGATCAAGGAGATCGGCTATGAGCCCAACCGGGCGGCGAGGTCGCTCAGGACCCAGGCGTCGCGGCAGATCGGCTACTGCGTCGAGGTAGGGCGGGGTGGCACATCGAATGTGATCCTCGACCGATTCCTGCACGCGCTCGCGGCGGCGGCCCAGGAGAACGGCTACCGCGTGGTGATCTGCGCCGCGCAGGATTTCCAGGACGAGCTGGCGACGTACGACGAGATGCTGCGCACGTCCAGCGTCGACGCCTTCATACTGTCCCGGCTGGACCCCGGCGATCCCCGACCGGAATGGCTCGCCTCACGGAACGCGCCCTTCGTGGGCTTCGGCCGGGCGTCCCATGCCCCGCCCGGGCAGTTGTGGGTTGATGTGGACGGCGCAGCCGGCATCGGCGCGGCTGTGGACCACCTCGTCGCCAGAGGTCACCGGGAGATCGCGTTCCTCGGGATGGAGGAAGGCAGCGGGCCGGGACAGGACCGCCTGCTCGGATGGCGCCTGGCCATGGAACGGCACGAACTGGTCGCCCGCAACTCCGCCCGCTCGCCCGACACGATCGACGACGGCGCCGCCGCTGCCGCTGAACTGCTGCGCGCCCGGCCCCGCCCCACGGCGGTGGTGGCGGCCAGTGACACCCTGGCGCTGGGGTGTTACACGGCAGTCCGGGACCAGGGGCTGGCCATCGGGCGGGACGTGGCAGTGGTCGGCTTCGACGACTCCCCTGCCGCCGCGCTGGTCCAGCCCTCGCTGACCACGCTGCGGCAGCCGTTGACCGAGGTCGGACGTGCGGTGATCAGGCTGCTGACCGCCCTCCTGGCAGGGAGCCCACCCGCCGCTTCCGAGTACGTTCTGTTCGAACCGGAGTTGATCGTCCGTGAGAGCTCCTGACGCTCGCGGCAATCCGCCCGCTGCTTCCGCGTAGGTTCTGCGGGACGGGAGTTGACCGTCGGCGGGAGCACCTGAGTTGCTCCACACGGAACACCACGGAAACGTTGAGGAAACTCCCCCTAGTCAGGTGGTCCACCACATGGCATAGTCCTGCGCGTCGCAGTTTTGATCGTTCAACTTCCGGATGCCGACCACGGTTCGAGCTCGGCGCCCGGACTCTGTACGTCAGCGACCGCCGATCGGCTGCGTGTCCACCGCTGCTGTCTTCCGCATTCACGGTCGACGCACCGGGTGACGGCACCAGCCCATGAATTCGGCGGCGGTTGCGCTGCGCGGCCCCACCAGTGACCCGCTTGACCGAAGGAGGCAGGGTGACAATCCCTCACCCACCTGCGCTGCACGACCTCGTGACCGTGCTGCGTGCCCCCGCCGCCGCGCTGTGCGGGTCGGACGGCCAACTGCGGACGGGCGGCGCGGACGGCTACTACGACGACGACCGCCGGATGCTCTCCCGGCTGGAGGTCGAGATCGTCGATGCCGAGGTCCGGCCGGTGGGCCGGTCACTGACCCGGTCGTCCGAGGCCCGGTTCACCGCCGTCGTGCAGCCGGTCCGCGGAGCTGCGGCCGACACGGACCTGATGCTGGAGCGCCGCCGGGTGCTGACGCACAGCGCCCTTGAGGAGCACCTGAGGCTGCGCACCTTCGGCGACGCCCCCCTGCGCGTGCGGGTGCGGGTGCGCGCCGAGTCGGACCTGGCTCCCGTGCACGAGGTCCGGTCGGGCGAGCGCATCCGCCCTGTCCCCCCGGTCACCGCCGGCGGTGAGGTTCGCTGGGACCGCGACGGCACGGGGGTCGTCCTGACCGCGGACCCGGCGCCGGCCGAATGCCGGGGAGAGGACGGTACGGCCGTCCTGTGCTTCGAGGCCGAACTGCCGCCCGGAGGCTCCTGGTCGCTCTCCCTTCGCGTGTGCGCATCGCCCGACACCGACCCGGCGAGTACTTCCGCGCGCGTGCCGCGGACCGACTTCAGCGCGCCACTCGACTCGCTGCCTCCGCCATGGGCCGCGCCCACGCAACCGCCGGTCGACCACCGCCGGGCGCGCCTGCTGCACAGCAGCCTCGAGGACCTGCAGGCCATGCTGCTGTGCGACCCTCTCGATCCGCGGGACCGCTTCCTCGCCGCCGGGAGTCCTTGGTACTTCACCCTCTTCGGACGCGATTCGCTCTGGTCCGCCCGGATGCTGCTGCCCCTGGGCACCGCGGTTTCCGGGGGCACGCTGCGCACCCTCGCCCGCAGGCAGGGCCGGCGGGACCTGCCCGAGGCGGAGGAGCAGCCAGGAAAGATCCTGCACGAGGCGCGCCCGGAGCCGCTGCGGCTGGGCAGCCTCACACTGCCCCCGCTGTACTACGGCACGGTCGACGCCACGGCGCTGTGGGTGCGCCTGCTGCACGACGCCTGGCGGGCGGGCCTGCCCGAGGCCGAGGTCGCCGAGCTGCTGCCGCACCTGCGGAAGGCCCTGCGGTGGATCACCGAAGCGGGTGACGCCGACGGGGACGGGTTCCTCGAGTACCGGGCCACCGTCCCGGGAAGCCTGGCGAACCAGGGCTGGAAGGACTCCCACGACGGGGTGCGCTGGTCCGACGGACGGCTCGCGGAGGCACCGCTGGCACTGTGCGAGGTTCAGGGGTACGCGCATGCCGCCGCCGTGCAGGGCGCTGACCTGCTGGAGAGCTTCGGTGCCGGCGGAGCGGAGCTGCTGCGGGACTGGGCGGCCCGGCTGCGTGAGCGTTTCCGCGAGGCGTACTGGGTCTGCGACGACGTCGGGCCCTATCCGGCGATCGCGTTGGACGGGGCCAAGCGGCCGGTGGACGGCGCCTCCTCCAACATGGCCCATCTGCTCGGCACCGGGCTGCTTTCACCCGACGAGGCGGCTTTGGTCGCCCGCAGACTGTCCGCGCCGGACATGGACTGCGGATTCGGACTGCGGACCCTCTCCTCCACCAGCGCTGCCTTCAACCCGATGAGCTACCACTGCGGCAGCGTCTGGCCGCACGACACAGCCATCGCCGTGCTCGGGTTGGCCGCCGAGGGCTACCACGAGGTGGCCCGCTCACTGGCGAACGGAGTGGTCGAGGCCGCGGAACGCTTCGGATACCGACTGCCGGAGCTGTACGGAGGGGTCTCGGCGGCCGACAGCGGGCCTCTGCCCGCCTATCCCTCGGCCTGCCGTCCCCAGGCCTGGGCGGCCGCCGGGGCGGTGGCGGTCATCGGGTACCTGGAGAGCCGGGCCGCGGCGCCCTCTCCGGGCACCCCGCCTCCGCAGGCGGGGAACGCTCCGGCGCTCCCGGTGCCGACCCACCGGACAGACACTCGACCCGGACACAGCGGGCGTCTCAGGTCCTGAAACCGCCGAGGGCTGACGGGAAAAGCCTGACAGCAGAACGTCGGCGCAGTGTGCACGCTCACGATCCGATGTGATTTTTTCGCTGCCGCACCATTCGAATCCGCGCCCACCGGCGCTGCTCAACGAGGAGCAAGGGAATGACCAGTCGAAGAATTCTGCAGGCGGCCGCTGTTGCCGCGGCCGCCGCACTCGCCGCCAGTGCGTGCAGCAGCAACGGGACGGACAAGAACGCGGGAGACCAGGGCTCCGGTGATCGCGGTCCCATAACCCTGGCCACCGGCAAGGACACCTCCGGCAATCTGCAGAACCTGCTCGACGAGTGGAACTCCGCGCACCCCAGGGAAAAGGCCACCATCACCGAACTGCCCACCTCCGCGGACGCGCAGCGTCAGCAGATGGTGCAGAACGCCCAGGTGAAGTCGGACGCGTACTCGGTGCTCGGCCTCGACGTGACCTGGACCGCCGAATTCGCCGCCAACCGCTGGATCGACCAACTGCCGGCCGAGGACTTCCCACTGGACGGGCTGCTGCCGTCAGCCGTCGACACCGCGAAATACCGGGGCAAGGTGTACGCGGCCCCGTACCAGTCCAACGGCGGGATGCTCTTCTACCGCACCGACCTGCTGAAGAAGGTCAAGGCCGAGGCGCCGACCACCTGGGCCGAGTTGGCGGCCGTCTGCAAGAAGGTCCTGAAGCTGCCCGAGGCCTCCAAGATGAGCTGCTACGCGGGCCAGTTCGACAAGTACGAGGGCCTGACCGTCAACTTCTCCGAAGCCGTCCAGTCCGCCGGCGGGGAACTGTTCGACGACAACGGCAAGCCGACCGTCGACACACCCGAGGCGAAGGCCGGCCTGAAGTGGCTCGTGGACAGCTTCAAGGACGGCACCATCCCGAAGGAGGCGCTGACCTACCAGGAGGAGAACGGCCGCGAGGCCTTCCAGGCGGGCAAGCTCATCTTCCTGCGCCAGTGGCCGTATGTGTGGAACCTCGCCAACGAGACCGACGGCTCCTCGAAGGTGGCGGGCAAGTTCGACGTCGCTCCGCTGCCGGGAATGAACGGCCCCGGCTCCTCCACCCTGGGAGGCCTGAACCTGGCCGTGTCCACATTCGCCCCGCACAAGGCGTCCGCGCGGGACTTCATCAAGTTCCTGACCGGTGAGGAAGCCCAGCGCTCCAACCTGCTGAAGGCAGCGGTCGCGCCGACCCGGGCGAACCTGTACAGCCAGGCCGACCTTCAGAAGAAGTTCCCCTACCTCGCGACGCTCGGCAAGTCGATCGAGAGTGCCCGGCCCCGGCCGAAGGCCGTGCGCTACGGCGATGTCACCGCGGCCATCCAGAACGCCATTTATCCGGTGGTCTCCGGAAAGGCGAGCCCCGACACCGCGCTCACCGACCTGCAGCAGCAGTTGGAGAAGATCACCGCAGAGTGAGCCGTCCCCGGCCGGGCGCGTTGCGCCCTCCGCGCTCCGTGCCCGGCCGGGGCGATCGGCGTTCCCCCGAAGAAGGACACCTCGTGACCACCACCATCCGGACAGCCACCGCGCGTCCTGTCCCAAGGCTCCGCAAGAGCCGGGGTGACGGCCGCCTCGCGGCCGCCCTGCTCTCGCCCACCCTCCTCGTCCTCGGCCTGGTCATCGCCTATCCCCTGGTGGCCGCCATAAGGGCCTCCCTCTTCCAAGAGGGCCAGGGCCTCGACGCCGACGGCTTCGTGGTGGAGGGGGAGCGATTCGCGGGCCTGCGCAACTACACGGACGCGTTCTCAGGGACCAACGCCTCGGTGTTCTGGAATGCCTTCTGGAACACCACGTTCTTCACCGTCACCACCGTGTCGATCGAGGTGCTCATCGGCATCGCGATGGCCATGGTCATGAACCACGCCCTGCGCGGGCGCGCCGTCGTACGCGCGGCCATTCTGGTGCCATGGGCCATCCCTACGGCCGTCTCCGCGCTGCTGTGGCGGTGGGTCTTCGACGTCAACGGCGTGGCCAACGCCCTGCTCGGCCGGCAGATCCTGTGGACCGCAGACGGGTGGCAGGCGAAGCTGGCGGTGATCGTCGCCGACACGTGGAAGACCGCGCCGTTTATCGGCCTCCTGGTTCTCGCGGGCCTGCAGTTGATACCCCGTGAGCTCTACGAGGCGGCCCGGGTCGACGGCGCCGGTCCCTGGCGCCAGTTCCGCAGCATCACACTGCCCCTGGTCAAACCCACCCTGCTGATCGCCGTCCTGTTCCGCATCCTGGACGCGCTGCGCATGTTCGACCTGCCCTTCGTCCTGATCGGCGGCCGGAAGCACGAGGTGGAGACGCTGGCGATGCTCGCGTACTACGAGGCCAGCAATGTGCGCTACGGCCCCGCGGCCGCCTACGCGACCCTCCTGTTCGCCTACGTCGTCATCGTGGCGTTCGCGTTCGTGAAGCTGCTCGGCACGGACCTCATCGGAGAGGCCAGAGCCCGCCGGCGCACCGCCCGCACGACCCGGATGCCCGCCCCGGCACGAAAGGCCACCACCGCATGACCGCCGCCGACCACCCCGTACCGGCCCCGGCCCGGCGGCTGCGCCCGACGGCCCTGCTGCGGCCCCTGGGCATCGCCGCCATCGTCTTCTACTGTCTCGCGCCGTTCTACTGGATGGTCGTGTCGAGCTTCCGGCGCCCGACCGACCAGTTCCAGCTCTCGCTGCTGCCCCATCCGTGGTCCGGCGCCAACTTCGCCGCGGTCTTCAGGCCGGACGTCGGCTTCCAGCGCTCGCTGCTCAACAGCCTCGTCGTGGCCGGCGTGACCACCGCGCTCACGCTGCTGGTCGGCACCGTCGCGGCCTACGCGCTGGCCCGCCTGGAATTCCGCTTCAAGGGCGCTGTCGCGGCGGTCATCATCGCCACGTCCATGTTCCCCGGGATCTCGCTCATCATCCCGTTGCTGAAGCTCTTCTCGGACATCGGATGGATCAACACCTACCAGGCCATGGTCGTCCCCAGCATGTCCTTCGCCCTTCCGCTGGCCGTGTGGACGCTCACCGCGTTCTTCCGCCAACTGCCGGCGGAACTGGAGCAAGCCGCCATGGTGGACGGCTGTACTCGGGGGCAGGCATTCCGGAAGGTCATCATTCCCATCGCCGCTCCGGGCATCTTCACCACGGCGATCATCACCTTCATCGCTGCCTGGAACGAATTCATCATCGCTCTGTCCATGGTCAACCAGAAGTCGATGCAAACGGCGACCGTCGCCATCTCGCGCTTCACCGGCGCCTATCGCTTCGACCAGCCGTACGGCACGCAGATGGCGGCCGGTGTCCTGGTCACAGTGCCACTCGTCATCGCCGTACTCGTCTTCCAGCGGCGCATCATCGCCGGACTCACCGCCGGCGGCGTGAAGTAGGGGGCTGTTCCCGGGTGGTGGACACCAGACCGTGCGCCGACGTCCAGCGATCTCGTTCGGACACGCGGCCGGCCTGGGCATCGGCCTGGAAACCCTCCAAGGACCAGCCGCCACCAGGGGATCCGCTGCCCGGCGGTGGACGGTTGAGCGCACGCCGGGCCGGCCGATGTTCCCCCGCCGGCCGGCCCTGACGGCGAGGCCTCCCCTACCGATCCGAGGCCGTCGTCCACGGCCAACAAAGTCGACCACCCCCGCGACAACCGCGTCCGCGAGCGCGATGTCGTGCCCGAGCTCGACGCGTGGGTCTCCCTGCGGTTCGCTCCATGCCGGAAGGCAACCGCCATCGACCGGATGCACAAAGCGCGACTCGTGCGTGCCGATGCAGCCGCCGCCACCGCAGCCCCAACTGCGCACCGGCAACCCTGCGTGTTCTCGCACGAGCGGATCGCCGAGCTCGTGACTGCAACAGGAGACGCGGCCGGTACGTTCCGCAACGCCCAGGGGCGGCCACCCGAGCGGAGGGCTGACAGCTCAGTCGGCGGCCGACCGCTCCCCGTGCCGGATGGGACAGCCACGCATGCCGGGGATCGGGCGGGTGCCCAGTTCGTCCAGCCGGTAGCCGTTCGGGTAGCCCTTGATCTCCCAGTTCTGCCGCGCGTAGTGCGGGGCGCGCCGTGGCGGCATCAGACGGACGGCGCGTCCGCGCAGCCGTACCGCGCGGCGGACGAACGCGCGCGTGGCGGCGCTCGGCGGGGTGTAGCGGAAGGCCCGTAGCAGCGGTTCGTCGAGCAGGGTGAGCGTCGTGGTGCGCAGTAGGGGGCGCAGCTGGCGCGGATACCAGGAGGTCATCAGGGCGAGCGTGGCCTCGGAGACCCGCCGCGCGTCCTTGTCCCAGGCGAAGTGGGCCGCCTCGTAGGTGTCGAGGCAGTGCTCGAACTCCTCGTAGGTCTCGGGGATGCCCTTGATGCCCATGTGCCGACCCAGCGTGCAGTAGTGGACGGCGCTGGCCACGGTTTCGTGGCGCGACAGCCTGCGCCAGCCGTAGGCGTCGATCCACCGTTTGGGCATCACGACGAACGTGCAGAGCACGTACCGCATGTCGTCGTTGCTGATGTCGTAGCTGCGGTGCATCTGGTTGATGCGGCGGATCGCTGTGCGGCCCTGTCCGCTGTCGAAGCCGTGTTCGATGACGGCGTCGAGGAGCAGGGACGTGTCGTCGTACCGCTTCTGTGTCCGGTCGGTGAGCTCGGCCGTCTCGGCGAGCAGCCGGCCGATGCTGGGCACGGCGTACGTTCGGTACAGGGCGAGCTCAAGGGACCGGGTGAAGTCCCACGGAAACTCGTATGCCGACGCGAGCCGATAGATCTCCGAAGCGTCCCTGTATGGGTCCAGCCGCCGGATCTGTTCCAGACGTTCGAAGCGCTTCACCAGACCGTCCCCCTTCTGCCGCCGGGGATCCAACTCTACGCCCATGGGGAGGAAATGGACGGTCAACCAGAGCAGCCACGCAAGGGGAAGGTCGTCAGGACGCGCTGCGGACCGGCGGGCAGTGGCGGACAAGGAGCTGCTCAGTGGCGTGACCGCCAACCTCGTGCTCGCACTGCGGCGCCACCACCGCCTGTCGCTGGCGGACGCCGCCGACTAGGAGCTGTCCGGCCGATCACGCTGGTCGTTAGGGTTCTGGCGTGTCGAAGACCAGCGTGAGCAACGAGACCGAGAGCATGCTCTCCTTGTGGGTGGAGCCTTCGGGAACCGACCACTGGATGCGCCCAAGTGAGCAGTTCACCGTCGTGACGGAGTTGGAGCCCGAGGAGTCGCCGTTCAATGTCGCTGTCCACGCCCAGGGCATCACGGTGTGGGTGAACTCGGCCAACTCCTCCGAGGTCGTCGACAAGGACGGCGTTGTCGTTCCGTGCGGGCACCAGCGTCCAGCTGATCCGGGGTGGTAACCAGTCTGGTCTTCAGGACTTTAGCCAGATGACGAGCGCGGCCACAGTGACGGTGCCAAAGAAGACGTAGCCGCGCTTGTCGTAGCGAGTAGCCACCGCTCGGTGGTTCTTGAGCTTGTTGATGGCCCGCTCGACGGTGTTCCGCTTCTTGTACCGCTCCTCGTCGAAGCCCGGCGGCCGTCCGCCGCGTGATCCCTTACGCAGGCAGGCGGCCCGGCTGTCGGTCTTCTCCGGGATCGTGTGCCGAATACCTCGGCGCCGCAGGTACTCACGACAGGGGTGGTTGCTGTAGGCCTTGTCCGCGGCGACGCTGTCCGGCTTGCTGCGGGGCCTGCCCGACCCGACTCGAGGAACACAGATCTTCTCCAGTACCGGCTTGAACTGTGGGCTGTCGCCGCGTTGGCCTGGGGTGATCAGCAGGGACAGCGGGCGGCAGCGTCCGTCTGCGCTCAGGTGGATCTTGCTGGTGAAGCCGCCCCGCGAGCGGCCCAGTCCCTCACCGCTTCCACCACCTCCGCCAGCCGGTCGGCCAGGCTCTGCCACGGAGGTTCGGCCTGGTGTTCCGCCGCGTCGTCCCCCTTTGACGTGGCCGGGGCGGGCGGCGGATCGTTGCGAGCGCCGGCCGCGTGCTGGTGCGCGCGCACTCGTCGAATCGACCGAGACGTCCCAGTCGATGTCACCCGCGGAGTCGGCCGCGGCCTGGACTTGCTGCAGCAGACGTTCCCAGGTGCCGTCCGCCGACCACAGCCGGTGGCGCTCGTAGACCGTCTTCCACGGCCCTAACCGCTCGGGCAGGTCACGCCACTGCACCCCGGTCGGCACCCGGTGCAAGATCCCGCCGATGACCTGACGGTGGTTCCGCCAGCGCCCACAACGGCCGTTGCTCACTGGCAGGAACGGCCGCAGCCGTTCCCACTCGGCAACCGACAAGTCACCACGCTGATCCCGCCCCACGCCCGGACCAACGAGCCGCAGACGAGCTAGTCACATGATCGGCCCGGGACAAGCCCTAGGCGCAGGCCGCCGCCGCAGTCCGCCCCCAGTAGCCGCCGCTGCCGGGCACGGTCCGCGTCATCCCAGCGGCGGAGAGGAACGCCTGGACCTTGGCCCGGCCCAGCTCGTTCCACAGCGCCGTCGTGGCGTTGTCCGCACAGTTCCGGCGCCTGGTCGGCCACCGGGGCAAGAAGCGGGCACTCGTCGCGGTCTGCTGGCGGCCTACCAACGCATGCACGGTTTGAAGCGGCGGGGACTGGAGACGGAGCGGAAGCCACCACGCCAGTCCCCGACCCTACTGAGGCTTCCGCTACCGCACCTCCCCCCGCATGGGCAACACCCCGGACAGCTCCAGCGAGAACGCCGGCTTCAGGGTGGCGCGTTGACCGGCGCCGGTCGACCGCGCGGCGCGCAGCGGCGGCGCCTGTCGGGAAGCAACTCGGTGATGCCCTGACCGTCGCAGTGTTCCAGCAGGGGAACGGTGACACGGCGGCTGGACTCCAGGGCGCGGCTCGCCGTTCCCACGGTGAACGGCTGGTCGAGTTCGCTCAGCCGGTCGGCCGCCAGCCGCGGGGCGTCCGGCAGCAGCACCACATGCTCCGCGAGCCGCAGTACGGCCCCATGGCGCACCGCCGCGGCGAGCTCGCGGCGGCCGAGGCCGAGTTCCGCCAGCCGCTGGGCCCGGGGGGCGGCGAACGGCCGGCCGACGAGCTCGGCGGTGAGACGGCCCACCGCGTCCGCGACAGCGGCGGGCAGGGAGTCGGGTCCGCTGGTCACGCGCCCGAGGCTCAGCCGCAGGGGTGGTGTGACCAGTGCCTCCACCAGGGACGTGGAGGGCAGTCCGAGGCGGTGCCGCGCGATGTCCACCGGTACGCCCTCCTCGGCGGGCCGCTCGGTGCCGTAGGCGGTGACCAGTTCGGTCAGCCGGGCGCGCAGGGCGGTCCAGTGGACGGGCTCGGCGAGCCAGTCGCCCGCGACCGGCACGGTGTGGACGGCCACCCCCATCGCGGTCAACTCCTGGCGCGTGACCAGCAGTCGGCGCCGTAGTTCGTCCGCCTCGCTCGGAGCGCCGAGAGCATCGCCCAGTTCGGCCGCGCGCCGTGCCGCGGCACCACGACGCAGGAGGTCCGGTGGCCGGGGATCGAGCACCGTCAGCCCGGCCAGCACCCGCCGCAGACCGGGATCGCGCAGCACCGCGCGGTCGCCGATGCGCAGCGGCAGCGGCGCCGGCAGGGTCAGCCGGACGATGTCCGCACCGAGCAGCCGGACGTGTACCGGCACGGCGGCCGAGCCGATGTGGGCGACGGCGGTGCGGGGCAGCTCCCCGGCCGGTGTTCCGCCGTGTACGCGCACGTCGCAGCGCAGACAGGGGACGAAGCTGCCGGGCGTGAGCAGTGCGTCGCCGCGGCCCGTCGACTCCTTGTCGAGACCGCGGAGGTTGACGGCGAGCCGAGCGGTCGCCCGCACCAGGCCGGCCTCCTGGCCCAGGGCCTGCAGCGCCCTGACGCGCACGGAACGGCCGGAGCGGGCGGTCACCAGGACGTCGCCCCGCCGGATCCGCCCAGCACCGAGCGTGCCGGTGACCACCAGCCCGCTGCCGCGCACGGTGAAGGCGCGGTCGATCCACAGCCGCACCGGGGCGTCGGCGTCCCCGTCCGGCAGTCGCGCGGCCAGCCGGTCGAGGGCGGCGCGCAACTCCGCGAGGCCCGTGCCGGTGCGGGCGCTGACGGCCACGGCCTCGACGTCGCCGAGGGTGCTGGACCGGATCCGGTCCAGTGCCTGTGCCGTGGCGGGGCCGGGGCCGGCCAGATCGCAGCGGGTGACGGCGAGCAGTCCGTGCCGTACGCCCAGGGCGTCCACGGCGGCGAGATGCTCGGCGGACTGCGGCTTCCAGCCCTCGTCCGCGGCGACGACGAACAGCACGGCGGGCACGGGCCCCACGCCGGCCAGCATGGTGGGGACGAACCTCTCGTGTCCCGGGACGTCGACGAACGCGAGCCGCTCGCCCGAGGGCACATCCGTCCATGCGAAGCCCAGGTCGATGGTCAGACCACGGCGCCGTTCCTCCGCCAGCCGGTCGGGGTGGGTGCCGGTCAGCGCGTGGATCAGCGTGCTCTTGCCGTGGTCGACATGCCCGGCCGTCGCGATGACCCGCATGCTCACCGACCCGCGGCACGCAGCACCGCGGCGAGGACGTCGCCGTCGCACGCCTCCGGCACGCACCGCAGGTCCAGCAGCAGCCGACCGCGCACCACCCGGCCCAGCACCGCCGGTTCACCGGTGCGCAGCGGCGCCGCGAGGCCGTCGGGCAGGCTTACCGCACAGGACGGCAGAGCGGTCCCGGGGGCGCCGCCTCCGCCGACCACCGCCTCACAGGGCACGACCCGGGCGTCCAGGCCCCGCCGCGCAAAGTCCTCGGCCAGGCGCAGCGTGCGTGTGCGCTGCTCCGGCAGCGGCAGGTGCAGGGCGGCGTGCACGGGTGGCTCGGGACCGCGCAGAGTCGCCTCCAGCGCGGCCAGGGTGAGCTTGTCCACGCGCAGGGCACGGGCCAGGGGATGACGGCGCATCCGCTCCACCGTGTCGGCCCGGCCGAGGATCAGCCCCGCCTGAGGACCGCCGAGCAGCTTGTCCCCGCTGGCGGTGACGAGCGTGGCCCCGGCCCGCAGCATCGTGGCCGCATCCGGCTCGTCCGGCAGCAACGGATCGGGCGCGAGGAGGCCGGAGCCGATGTCGACCACGACGGGCAGGCCCAGCGCCGCCAGTTCGCCGGCGTCCACGCCCTGGGTGAAGCCGCTCACCGTGAAGTTCGACGGGTGGATCTTGAGGATGAATCCGGTGTCCGGGCCGACGGCGTCCGCGTAGTCGTCGAGCCGGGTCCTGTTGGTGGTGCCGACCTCGCGGATCCGGGCGCCGCAGGAGGCCAGCAGCTCGGGTATCCGGAAGCCGTCGCCGATCTCCACGAACTCGCCCCTGCTCAGCAGGACCTCGCGCCCCGCGGCCAGCGTGGCCACCGCCAGGGCAAGGGCGGCGGCACCGTTGTTCACCACGTGCACGGCCCCCGCGGCCGGTACGGCCTCCCGCAGGGCCGCCATGGCACTGCGGCCACGCGGCGCCCGCCTGCCGGTGCTCAGGTCCAGCTCGACGTCCGTGTAGCCGCCGGCCGCCGCCATCGCCTCCAGCGCGGACGGCGAGAGCGGTGCCCGCCCCAGATTGGTGTGCAGCACCACGCCGGTGGCGTTGTGTACGGTGCGCAGCCCGGCCGCGTACGGGGGAAGCGCGGCGAGCGCGGTACCGACGGCGTCGTCCGGCCCGATCCGCCCTTCGCGTACGGCCTGCTGGGCGGTGGCGACCGCGGCCTTGACGACGGTCCTGCCCAGCCGCGCGGACACCTCGCTCAGCCGGGGATCGCCGAGCAGCAGCGTGGTGCTCGGCACCCGCCGCCGGGGATCCGCAGGCGGCTCCCGCCGCTCGTCCGCCACCCGCGCCACCCCGATCGAAGTCAGCGGAGGCGGACGGGAATCGAACCCGCCTGGCCCGGATCCCGGACCACACCGATTTTGAAGATCGGGAGGGGCACCAGCCCGCCCAACGCCTCCGGGGCATGATTGTGATCCACGCACACTGCGGGGGCAAGGGGTGAAATGATCGTCGTATGAAGCCAGTTGGCCCCGCAGCCGGATCCGCCGTGCCCGTCCGGCTGACCCAGTACGCACACGGTGGCGGCTGCGCCTGCAAGATCCCTCCGGGGGAGCTGGAGGCGATGGTCGCGGGACTGATGCCGGGGCCGGGCGGAGCTCGTGCCGACGGGGACCGGCTGCTGGTCGGAATCGACGACGGCGACGACGCCGCGGTCGTGGGCACCGGCGACGGCTCCGCCCTGGTGTCGACCGCCGACTTCTTCACACCGGTCGTCGACGACGCCCGGGACTGGGGCCGGATCGCCGCCGCCAACGCACTGTCCGACGTCTACGCGATGGGCGGCCGGCCCGTCGTCGCGCTCAACCTGCTGGGCTGGCCCCGGGACGTCCTGCCCGCCGAGCTGGCCCAGGAGGTGCTGGCGGGAGCGTTCGAAGTCGCCGGAAAGGCCGGCTGTTTCGTCGGCGGCGGCCACAGCATCGACAGCCCGGAGCCGCTCTACGGAATGGCAGTGACCGGTCTGGTCGACCCGGACCGGATACTGCGCAACGACGCCGGCCGGCCGGGTGTCCCGCTCACCCTGACCAAGCCGCTGGGCGTCGGGATCCTCAACAACCGCCACAAGCAGACGGGCGAGGTGTTCCCGCACGCCGTCGCCAGTATGGCCGCGCTCAACGACCGCGCCAGTGCCGCGGCCCTGGAGGCCGGCGCCGTGTGCGCCACCGATGTGACCGGATTCGGGCTGCTCGGCCATCTGCACAAACTGGCCCGCGCCAGCGCCGTCACCGCCGTGGTGGACTCTGCCGCCGTCCCCGTACTCGACGGCGCCCGCGAGTCCCTGCGCGCCGGGTACGTCAGCGGCGGCACGAGGCGCAATCTCGACTGGGTGCGCCCGCACCTGGACGCGGGACGGACGAGCGACGACGAGCTGCTCGTACTCGCCGACGCGCAGACCTCCGGCGGTCTGCTCGTCGCCGGGGAGCTGCCGGGACATCCGGTCATCGGGGAACTGGTCCCCGCCGTCGCCGGGACGACACTGGTGATCCGCTGAGCGCCGCGGCCGGCCCGTCACCGGTAGCGGATGTGCAGGTGGTTGTCGTGGTTCGGGTAGCTCGTGGTCAGCCCCTCCGAGATCAGCTGCGGATCGTTGAAGAAGACCAGCTCGACGTGGCCGGGGGCCTTCGCCCGGATCTCCTGCACGAGCCGGCGGGTGGCCGCGCGGTCGTACGTCGACGACTGCCAGGTGATGCGCCCGGCGGTGCACTGCGCCGAGTCGGTGCGGATCGGCCACACGTCGATGTCCATCCCGACCTCGTGGCTGGCGTGGCCGGCGATGTCACCGCCGTGCTCGAAGCCCGCGTCGCCGACCGGCAGCCGGCCGTTCCCGGTGCCGGCGAAGGTGGCCGCGGCCGCCTCCAGTTGACCGACGGCGCCCGCCGTCGCCCAGTGGGCGTTGGCGTTGCCGTCGGGGCTCTGCGCGCACATCGTGCCGGTGCCGAAGTTGATGTTCTCGTAGTGCCAGAGCAGGTTCTTCCACGTGGTCGGTCCGACGACGCCGTCAACACCGAGCCCGGCGTGCGACTGGAAGGTGCGGACGGCCGAGTCGGTGGCGGGTCCGAAGTCCCCGTCGAGGGCCAGGCCGGCGCCCCGCTTGGCGTTGAGCAGCGACTGCACGGCCTTCACCGCCGGCCCGTTGTCGCCCTGCCGTACGGTGACGGCGAGCGCGCCCCAGGTGGCGGGCCCGACGATGCCGTCCGCGGTGAGGCCCTTGGACTGCTGGAAGTCGACCACCGCGCTCCGCGTGCCCGAGCCGAAGACGCCGTCCACGGCCACGGTGCGGCCGTGCGCGGCGAGCAGGTGCTGCAGCGCGACGACGTCGGTACCGCGGGTGCCGTTGCTCGTCAGCGGGAACGCGGCCTGGGAGAAAGCCTGCGCGGGAACGCCCAGTCCGAGGAGCAGACCGGCCACGGCAGCGAACAGCGTGATGATGCGTGCGAGTTGTCTCATGGTTCCTTCCTCACTTTCCTGACTGGAGGGCGCCCCAGGTGGCGGGGCCGACGACGCCGTCGACGCCCAGCCCGCGCGAGGACTGGTAGTCGCGTACGCCCTGTTCGGTGCCCGGGCCGAAGACGCCGTCGATGGCCACCGTCCGGCCGAGCGCGGCGGTCAGGGCGCGCTGCAGGCGCGTGACGGCCTCTCCCGTCGAGCCGTTCTGGATGGTGGGAGCGGATCCGCGGGACAGCAGGGCGGTCCAGGTCTTCGGGCCGACCACGCCGTCGGCCGTGAGCCCTCTGCTGGTCTGGAAGTTCCTGGTGGCGGTGGTCGTGGCGGGGCCGAAGACTCCGTCCGGAGCCCCCGGATCGTAGCCGGCGGCCTTCAGCAGGCACTGGGCCGCCTTGACCTGGTCGCCGGTCGAGCCGCTCTGAACGGTGATGTATGCGGTGAAGTCGAGGTTCACCCCGGTGCAGCTGGGCGCGGGCGGGGTGCCGGTGCCCACGTCCAGGTAGTCGCGGTCGATGTTGATCGAGTAGCCGCCGTAGGACTCGGTGACCTCACCCACGTACTGGTGGATCCGCTGGTGGTTGGACCAGTAGGTGGCCGGCACGTAGGTCCCGGTGTTGGTGTCGGCGGCGCCGTTCCACCACGCGTAGAAGATGTGGTCGACGCGCGTGTAGGCGCTGTTGTTGTACTCGCTTGCGGCGTCCTTGATGCCGGAGGCGGCGCTGGAGTAGTAACCCGACAGATAACCGCTGCTGTGCAGCCGCTCGGTCCAGCCGGACAGATAGGACAGCACGGCCGCCTTGCAGGAGGTCGTGGAGGTGTACGCCTCGATGTCGCTGTAGATGGCGCTGCCCGCCGGGATGCCGAGGCTCGACGCGGCGGAGATGGCGCCGGCCGCGGCGGTGACGCCCTGGGACTTGGCCGTGGCGGGGTCGGCGGACATCTTCAGCGAGAAGCTGGTGCAGGGCGCCTGGCGGCCTACGTCGATGGGGAACAGACGCCATCCGTTGCCGGTCTGGCTTGTCACCCAGCTCGCGGTCAGGTTCGGCTGGGCGCAGCCGCGGAAGGAGCCGCTGATGTAGACACCTACCGCGCTGTACGGCGAGCTCGCGTGCCAGGCGTTCATGGCGGTCTGCGACGGCGCGGTGCAGGCGTCGAAGCCCTTGCCGAGGTAGCTGCCCGGCTGCGGGCCCGCCGCGGCCAGGGGAGCAGTGGCGGACTGCTGCGCGGCTGCGGACTGCTCTGATACGCGGGGCAGTTCGGTGCGCCTGGCGCCCGCGGTGAGCTCCGCCGAGCCGAGCACGCCGCGTACCAGGCTCTCGGTCGCCGGGGTGTGGGCGGCGGTGACGAGGACACCGGCGTCCTCGACCGCGACCCGGATGGTGTCGTTGCTGGACGCGGCGGCCGGGGCGGTGGCCTCGCCGCGCTGCGTCCGCGCCGTCGCCGCCGTCACCTGGCCTGCTGAACGTGCGGTGATGGGCTCGACGACGATGCCCGCCGTACGCCCGACGACCCGGGCGGGGCAGTCGTTCTGGTCGACGGGCTCGCCTATGTAGACGGCGGGTCTGTCGAAACGGAGACAGGCGCGCGGGTTCTCGGTCAGGTCGACCACCTGCCAGTCCGCGGGCACTTCGATACGGTAGCCGTGATAGCTGACGGTCTGCCGGGTGTTCTCGGACGAGGCAGCCGCCAGGGCGGGGCCGGGGACGGCGGACGCGCCTATACCGGCGAGCACCGCCAGCGCGGCCGTTGCGGCGCGGGTGCGCCAGGGCGTGCGGGACGACGACATCAGGGCATTCCTACTCGGGTGCGGAGGTGAGTGGGGAGAGCGCCGCGACGGATGTGCCACCCGCCGGGACGAGCGTTGCCCGAGGCCGGCAACCGGCCGGCCGCGTGACTGTCGGGCGGTGCGGGTACGCCCCCCGGGCCGGGCGCCGACCCGGGGTGACGGAAAGCGATGCGTGTCAGGCCAGTTGCTCAGACGCCGCAATTGGGCGCGGACCAGGAGCGGCTGGTGCGTCCGTCCACGTGGGTGTGGTCGTTGTGGTCGGGATAGCCGGGACCGAAGATGCCGCCGAAGCCGTGGTAGCGCGCCCGCTGCGCCAGCTGGCAGAGCGACGGGCTGCCGACCAGGTCGGCGGCGTCACCGTACAGATGCCGGCTGTTCGAGGCTCCGCCCGCCGCGCTGTTGCAGGCGTACGAGCGGAATCCGCTGGACACGGAGATCGGGGTGTCGCCCAGGGCGTGCCGCATGGCCTCGAGCTTCCACATCGTGCGCAGGGCGTTGGCCTTGGCCGTCGCGGCACTGACGGCACCGCCCTCCCAGGTGGAGTTGCACTTGTTCAGCTCGGAGTAGGCGAAGTGGATGGGCGTGCAGTCCGGGTCCTGCAGCGCGTAGATCTTGCTGTACGTCTGGGAGCCCGCGACGCCGTCCGCCGCCAGCCCGTACGCCTGCTGGAACTTGGTGACCGCGGCCTTGGTCCGCGGGCCGAAGTTGCCGTCGACGGAGAGGATCTCGCCGAAGTCCACGTGCCCGGCCACCCGGATCTGCAGCTGGGTCACATCGGCGCCCGACATGCCCTCGGACAGGGTGCGGCCCCAGGTGTAGCACTCGTCGGCCTGGGCCGGGCCGGCCATGGCGACCATACCGCCCAACGCAGCTGCCATGAGCATGACAAACGAGAGGACGAGTCGGATCGTACGTCTTAACATCGCGCTCCTCCATACCGATCCTGAGTTCCCCAGCGAGGGGGCTGAGCAGAGTTTGACCGCGCAAGCGCGGCGTGTCCATAGCGTCACCGTACGCCACAGGAGCCCGACCTCTGGCACAACCGGACGGCAGGCGGAGGCCGTTGCGCCTTGCGGTGCGAAGCTGCTGTTCCGCCCACTGTGCATGCCTGCCGGGAAGCTCCACGTCGCCCGGGCCGGCCTGCGGCGGCGCGCCGCAGGCCCAGGCGCACCACCCCGCCACGTCCTGTCCACCAGACAGTGGGGCGGCTTCGTACGGCCTCGGCGCCGTGGCACGACATCGGGCCACGGTGCTACCGGAGCCCCGCGCAGGCGACAGTGGCGATCAGCACGGAGCACACCACGGTCATGCCGCTCAGCCGCCGCGCGAGCAGGTCGTCCCAGCCCTCCCCGTCGCCGGAGAGCCGGCGCAGGGCAGGCGTGAGCGCCCGGCCCGCGCCGAAGCCGAGTCCGGCGGCCAGAGCGGGCGCGTAGGAGCCCCCGGACAGCAGCACCGCGACCGCCAGCGCGTACGGAGCGCTCGCCGAGACATAGGTGCGCACGCCCGTACCGAGCTCGAAGCCGAACTGCAGGGCGCCCCACGTCAGATGGCGACGCAGCACGTCCTGCGGTATCTGCCGTGCGTTCTGCGGCAGCCGCAGCGTCAGCCTGCCCGCGTCGCGCAGCGCGGCGAGCAGTGCCACGGCCACGATCAGCCCCTGCCGTCCGCCGGCCGGGAGCGGTGTGAACAGACCGGAGAACAACCACAGCACCCCGGCCGTCAGTACTCCGCCGGCCAGCAGACCGATGGTGAACACGCCGAGTACCAGCGCCTGTCTGTACGTTGCCCGCCAACCTGGCGAGGCCAGCGCGAACGCGCTGTTGCGCGTTCAAACGGAGCCCGAGAGCGAGTAACCGGCAAGGCCGCCGGTGATCGCCCAGGTCAGCATGGGGGCGTAGAGGGCGGTGGCGATCGCCACCGTCCCCAGCACCGCCACGGGCAGGGCGGGATCGGTGAGCAGCGTCCGTACACCACCGGCATGGTTCGCCGGCCGGGCCACGTGGCGGCCGGACTCCCCGGGACTCACCTAGACCGTCCCGGTCAGCGTGCGCCAGGTGTTCTGGCCGACCACGCCGTCGGCCGTCAGCCCGTGCAGGGACTGGAACGAGACCACGGCCTGGAGTGTGAGCGAACCGAAGTTGCCGTCGACCGTCAGCGCGTAGCCGTGCTTGTTGAGCTGCCGCTGGGCGCCGCGCACGGCGTGGTTCACGTCTCCCTGCCGCACGGTGGCGACCAGGACCGGCCACGTGGCCGGACCGACGCTTCCCGTGGGGCTCAATCCGTTCGCCGACTGGAACTCCTCGACCATCGCCTCGGTGTCCGGCCCGAAGATGCCGTCGACAGCCGTCGGATGGCCGTGGTGGGTGAGCAGGTGCTGGACGGTGTGGACGTCGGGCCCGGTGGCGCCGCGGCCGATGGTCGGCCAGTTCACGGAGCCGGGGCAGCCGCAGTCGGTGGTCCAGCGGCAGATGGACTTCACCCAGCCGGAACCGGTGTTGCGGTAGCCGTCGTGGCAGCGCCGCTCGATACCGCAGCCGCAGGTGCCGCAGGCCGCGCTGAAGCGCCACAGCCAGCCGTCGTAGGTCCCGGCGTAGCACTGGTTCGGCCGCAGGGTCCAGGTGACACCGTCCGACCGGTGGAAGCCGGTGTTCGTCCCTGACGTCACGCACGCGTCGGCGTACACGGTGCTGGGCCCGCAGCCCGGCGAGCAGTTGTGGTCCTCCGCGTAACTCGGGCACGCACCGGTCCAGATGTCGTAGCCGTCGGCGTACGCCTGCCGGGCGGCGGAGAACACCCCGAGCGCGGCGAAGCCCGCGGCGGTCGCCGCCTGCAGCACCGTGCGCCTGCGCGGCGCGAACGACGGCAGGGCCCCGCGCCTGGTCCGCGAGCCGCGGCCGCCGCTCCCCGACCGGCGAAGTGTGGGCACGTCGTCCAGTGACGTCATCGCAGGCTCCTCGGCGTCGCGGGATGGATGTCGTCGAGCAGCCGCAGCAGCGCAGTGGGCGAGCCGAGCGGTTCCGAACGGGCGATCCGGCCCTCCGCGTCGATGGCCACCGCATAGGGGGTGGCGGGGATGTCGTACGCCGTGAACAGGTCCGCATGGCCACCGCGGACCGGTACGGTGCCATCACCTGTCTGGGGTGTGGGGCCCGCGTAGAGCGCGAACACCTGTGGGGCGACAGGGTCGCGCTGACCTGGGTCACGCTGACCTTGGCCCCGGCCCTGATCTTGGCCCAGGCCTTGACGGACCGTCCAGGCTCCGGCTTCGGCGAGCACCTGGACGCAGGTGCCGCAATCAGCGTCGAGGAACAGCAGCAGCGCGGGGCGGCCTGGCGTCGGGAGGCCGTCGAGCCGTGCCGTGTCGTCCGGCCTGGCCGTGTCGAGCCCGGGCGCGGGCGCGCCGGGGGCGATGCCTGCCCGCCCGGGGCGGTGCGGCTGGGCGCGCGACAACTGGTGCACCTGCCTGACCAGTCCCGAGACGACCAGCGCGAGCAGCGCGATCGCCGCCCACGAGGCGATCAAGGCGCTGGTGGTGAAATCCATCGCGACGACACTCCTTCTGTGGTCCGGTGCACGGTGGCGTTGGTCGGCGGGTGATCGTGGGCAGCGGCCGGCGCGGTCATCACCGGGGCCGGGGCCGGCTCGTACATGGCGGCGGGCAGGGACCACAGCAGCACGGTGCAGGAAGGTGCGGCGAGCATCAGCGTGACCAGCTCCGCCGTGGACAGCCGTACCGGGCCGGCCCCGGCGATGACCGCGCCGGCCGCCGCGAGTCCGGCCAGGGCCGCGGCCCGCCGGGTCACCCAGCGGCTGAGGGGCAGATCCCGGCGCGAGCAGCCGCACGGACCCCCACGACCGAGGGCGAGGACGTGCCGCGTGTAGAGCGCATAGAGCCCGAGGAGAGCGGCCCCCGCGGCGAGTACGCCCTGCAGCACCCGCTGGTGACCTGTCGTCAGCGCGGCCACGCCGACCACCCCGAGGGCGCCCTCGGTGACCGGCAGGACGGCCGCCGCGAGCCGGCGCGACTGCGGTCCCAGCACGCCGTGCGCCCGCAGTGCCTCTCCCAGGGCGGCGGGACGCGCCGCGTGGGAGCCCGTACCCACGAGCAGACTCAGTACGACGATCGCGGCGGTGAGCCCGCCGTAGAAGCCGATCACCGCCGGGTCACCCCGTGAGCCGCAGCTTGAGTCGCCCGAGGGCCTCGGGCACCCGCTCGACGGACGTCGACGCCAGCGGCACCACCGTGGCCCAGATCTCCGTCGACGAGAGCACGAAGAACGGGCTGCCGTCGGAGAGTGTGTCGCGGAACAACTCGCCGGACGCGACCGCCACCCCCTTCCAGGGCGGAAGCTGGGCGGTGTGCTCCCTCGTACGCCGCGACAGCTCCAGCAGCCCGAGGCCGGGCACCTCCTTGATCACCGTCGCGGGCCGCGCGAAGGCACTTCCGGCCGACGGACTGGGCTGGAGAGTGAGCCCGTACGTGCTCTCGGCGATGCCCACCGACCGCAGCAGCCCGAGCACTTCGGCCACGCTCAGGCCGTACAGCCGGGTCACGAGTGCGTGGCGCTCGCCGCGCCACACGACGAGCAACGGCCGCTCTACGAGCCCCGAGCGCGGCTCGCGCTCGATCGACTCAAAGATACGCAGCTTGCCTTTCTGGAAGGTGAGCTCGGCATCGGGCGCTCCGAGGCCCAGGGAAGCGGCGACATCGTCGCCTAAAGTGGCCGGTCCGGCGGTGAACTCGACCAACCGCCCACCGACCACCACCTCGACGGCCGAGGTGCACGCCGCCCGCAGATCGAGGTCGCCCTCCAGGCGGTACGTCCCGCCGTCGAGGGCGCGATGAGTGACGAACGATGCGACCATGTGCATCCTCCTGGGGGGCGCGGGGCGGTGCGGCATCGCGGCCCAAAGGAAGCTAAGACGAGGGGCATGAACCTGTCAATACAGCGATCGGCGGCGAAGACCGCGTCGAAGGACTCGGTGTACTTCGCATCCCGGTCCCGGATCGGAAACGCAGCGAGTCGACCCGCACGCCCCAGCTCGACGGCGAGGTCTCTCGCAAGTTGGCCGCGTCGGGCTGATGGAAGACGGAGCGGTCGGTGGGCGAGGCTCACGCGGCTGGTGCGGGCAGGCAGCAGGCCCACGTGGGTGGCCGTGGCGAGGTCTCGGTAACACCTTGGCCGCCGAGAAGCCCCTGCGGGGTCTACCCGTGTAGAGCCGTTGGTGGCATGTTGGTGCGGCACCACGCGCAGGCTGGCCCGCCATCCGTCCTGACGGGAGTTCACGCATGCCCAAAACCGCAATCCCTCAGGGCATCTGCAGCTCCGTCACCGGCTCGCCGACTCCCGTCGGCGTGGCGTGGGCGGGCCGCCCCAAACCAGGGCGAAAGGAGGCCCAGGCGTTCAGGGCCCGATCCGGGCGCGGGTTGCGCGGTCCGGATCGCACAGCGGGCGGCCCGCGTGCTGCTGTGGCACATCACTTACCACCAGTGGAGGACTTTCCATGCACTCAGGAAGACTTCGATCCGTTGGCGTCACCGTACTGACCGTGGTGACCGCGTTCCTCGTCGCGCTGCTGCCGGCAACCCAGGCCCAGGCTCTGCCCGCCTGGCCGTCGATCAGCGAGGGCGCGAGCGGGGTGGACACCAAGGCCGCGCAGTATCTGTTGCGGTACCACGGTTCCGGCATCGCGGCGGACGGGCAGTTCGGACCGGCCACCCGCTCGGCCGTAATCAGCTTCCAGACCGCCCGCGGACTGACCGCCGACGGCACGATCGGCGCGCAGACGTGGCCACACCTGATCGTCTCGGTGAGCCAGGGATCGACCGGCGAGTCGGTGAAGGCGGCGCAGACCCAGCTCAATGCATACGGTGCGGGCATACCCGTGGACGGGCAGTTCGGACCCGTCACCAACAGCGCGGTGCGCTCCTACCAGAGCTCCCACGGTCTCACCGTCGACGGCACGGTCGGGCCGCAGACCTGGCAGAGCCTCCTCGGCACCAACGGTGCGGACAGCGGCGGTGGCGGCACCCCGTCCGGTTACTCGCTGCCGCTCGCCCGGAGCGCTGTCCCCCGGTCGGACTACGCGGCTCCGCACTACGGCACCACTCCGGCCATCGACCTGATCGTGAGCTACGTCCCGGCATACGCGATCAAGAGTGGGGTCGTCGACCACTACAACAGCGAGACCTGTGGCATCGGTATCCGGCTGCTCCAGTCGGACGGTTCGCGCTTCGTCTACTGCCACCTCAGCGCACGTTCCGTGGCCGACGGTGTCCAGGTGGCGGCCGGCACCCGAATCGCCACCACCGGCGACACCGGCAACTCCGGCGCACCCCACCTGCACGTGGAGATCAGGACCAGCGACGGCGTGGCCCACTGCCCGCAGGGCTACCTGCTGGCGATCTACGACGGCCGCACACCGCCCACCTTCGGCTCTCTGCCGACCAGCGGCTGCACCACCGCCTGAATGGAGCAGCGCCGTCCACCACGCAGCCGCGACGGGCCCGCACCGCTCCGGCATGTACGCGAAAGGCCCTGACCGGCGTCCGTCCAGTCAGGGACTTTCGATTCGTACAGTGGTGGTCTTCACGGCGCTGCCGAAGGCTGTGCCGTTCAGAAACCCATCGCTGCTGGTCAAGCCGCGTACCTGTACTCGTTGATGACGCCGCCCAGTACTCGGGTGCGGAGTCGGTGCGCGGTCAGGTGGGTCGAGGACGCCGGGTGCCCCTGGGCGAGGGGAGGAAGTCGTCCCCGGGCCTGGTGGGGGCGGTGTGCGTTGTAGTGGAGGGCGTAGATGTCGAGTACGCGTCGAGCGTGGGCTTCTGACCCTTTCGCAGTGCACGTTCACCCGCGGGGAACGCGGCGCCGTCTTCAGGGTCTCGATGCCCTCGGCCGCGAAGACTGTGTCGAAGGATTCGGTGTACTTGCCGTCCCGGTCGCGGAGCGGCTGCCCCGTAGGCTACGAGCAGGGGGATGTGCGACCGCAGAAAGCCGAAGTTCCGGGACTGCTGGGCCAGTCGGGCCAGCTTCGCATTCTGGGTGCCGGGCGAGCCGACCGCACTCATGCTGTGTCACCACTTTCCGGGCGGGTGAGCCGCGTAGTATGAGCAGTGCGACTTGATCGCCGTACGAGCCTACTTGGGGATTTCCGAAGTCGGACCGGTTTTTACGCCCACCTAAGAGCGGACTTTCCGGGGTGCGGTGGAGGCCGTGGGTATCCCGAGGACTTGAACCTGCGTAAGCCCGTCGCGACGCCAGACGATCAAGCCATACAAGCCGTCGCTGATACTGGTCGCTCCCCCTTCAGCTCGCGCCGTCGAACATATCCGCAGGTCAACGCCGCACGTACGACCAGCCGTGTTTTGTCGCTCCTGCCCAAAAGTCGAACCTACGGCCAACCGCGTGACCACGTCACACCCGGGGCCCACGCTCTGCCCACGACATCACGGCCGCCGGCCGCCACCGCGGAGCCTCCCTCGCCCTGCGAACGCCCTTGAGATCGCCGCCGATCGCACGCTCGACACCACCGTACCGGGGCTCGCCCGAGCAACGATGCGGGCCAAGATGCTCTGCCTGCGCCACTACACGGCGGCGCAGACCGCCCGCCGCGCCAACGCCGTCTGTGCGCACCTCTGCCTGGGGTGCCACTACCACCACTACGAGATCGGCCCCACCCGCGACCAGGTGCGTGCCTGGCAAGCAGAGGTCTGCGCACTGGTTCAGATACTGGCCGCATGACCGGCATGCCCCACCATGTCCGCCCGACGGCCCCACCGCAGGCCCGGCAAACGCGAGTTCCGCACCCCTGAACGTAACTGGATCGCGCTGGATGAATCCGACGCCCCGTCGGCCATATCCAGCAAGGGGGACGGCGCCAGGGCCGGCCCGGAACGAGGCCGCCCCCGGTTGACGTAGGGGTTCGCCGGAATGGGCGCCGCGATGCTGGCGCGGGGCCTAAACGTTGAAGCGGAACTCCACCACATCCCCGTCCTGCGCACGTCGTCTACTCGTCCCTCCACCCGCGCCTTGCCCCTGGCGCGGGTCTTCGGCCACCGAGCCCGCTCCACCAGGCTCTCGGCCAACGCAGGACGTCAAATCTGCCGTGCGACATGCCGATAAGGGATGTGTCAGCACCAAGGAGCTCTCTGGCCCCGGCGCCCAGCGGCGCATGCCCCCAATCCCCATCCGAGCGGCGCTCGAATCCGGACAGCCTCGGGAAGATTCACGTGGACCTCCCCGAGGCGCCTCTCGAGGTGACCGAGCCCGTCGCTGCCGCCCTTCTGAATTTCCTGCGCGTCCTGGCTGCCGATCCGAGCCTGCCGCGCCCCGAGGCCACGGACAGCGAGGGGGGCGGGCGGCCGCTGGCTCTTCTCGACCCTTCGAGATATGACAGATCGCCACACAACGCCCGCAACAGAATGCACGCCACACGCACATGGGGTCTCACCGCTCGTGATCCGTTTCGCCTTCGCCGGACGCTGCTCGACCGAGGACCTGCAAGATCCGGAGGCCTCCAGAAACTGGCAGCTCACCCGCGTCCGAGCCCTGATCGAGCCCGCCGGGGGCCACATCGTCACCGAGTACTTCGACATCGGCCACAGCCGCTCCCTGCCCTGGCAGCGCCGCCCCCGCGCCAACGCACTCCTTAAGGCCCTCCGCGACCCGCACCGCGGATTCGACGCCGTCGTCATCGGCGAGCCGCAGCGCACCTTCTACGGCAACCAGTTCGGCAACACCTTCCCCGTCTTCGTCCACTTCCACATCCCCCTGTGGGTGCCGGAGGTCGGCGGACCCATCGACCCCGACAACGAAGCCCACGACCTCGTCATGTCCGTCTTCGGCGGCATGAGCAAAGGAGAACGCAACCGCATCAAAATCCGGGTACGGACCGCCATGAGCTCCCAAGACCAGCTCCAGGGCCGCCACCTCGGCGGACGCCCCCCATACGGGTACCTGCTCGGCGACGCCGGGCCCCACCCGAATCCGGCGAAGGCCGCGGCCGGACAGCGCATCCACCGGCTGGAACCCGACCCCGCCGCCGCCCCCATCGTGGCGCGGATCTTCCAGATGTACGTCGGCGGCATAAGCGACAAGGCCATCGCCACCCAACTCACCCGGGAAGGCATCCCCTGCCCCTCCGCCCACGACCCGGCCCGCAACCCCACCGCAAGAAAACCGCCTGGCAAGCCGGCGCCGTCCGCGCCATCCTCACCAACCCCCGCTACACCGGCTACGAAATCTGGAACAAGCAGCGCAAGGAAGAGCACCTCTACGACGTCGACGACGTCACCCTCGGCCACCGCACCCGCATGACCCACAACCCGGCCGAACAATGGGCATGGTCCAACGAAACCGCTCACCAGGCGCTCGTCACCACCCAACTCTTCGACACCGTCAAGACAATCCGTCAGCAGCGCGCCCGCGCGCCGCAGCGCCTCGAACGCCCCGGACGACAACGAGGGCCGGGGCAACGGGCGTACGCGCTGCGAGGGCGGGTGCGATGTGAGACGTGCGGGCGCAAGATGCAGCCCGCGACGATCCGCCACACGGTCTACTACCGCTGCGAGTTCAAGGATTAGGAGCAGTCCCTGCACCCCGGGCTGGATCACCCCCGGACCGTGTACCTGCGGGAGGACGAGGTGTGCCGGGCCCTGGACCGGTGGATCGCGCAAGCCTTCCTCCCCGACCGGCTCGCCGCCACCCTCACCGCCCTCGCCCACGCCAGCGCGGCAGCGAACGCGGCCGAGACCCTCACCCCGGAGCAGGCGCAAGCCCGCAAGACGGTCAAGGAATGCGAGCGGCGTCTCGCCCGCTACCAGGCCGCCCTCGAAGCCGGCGCCGACCCCGCCGTCGTCACCCAATGGATCAACCAGGCACAAGCGGACAAGGAGACAGCACGCACAAAGCTCGACACGCCACCCCCCGCCACCCGAAAGAAGGAAACGCCACTCACAGCCGACCAGATCCGGGAGATCACTGAGAGACTCGGAGACATCGCACAACGCATCCATGCCGTCGACGCCGAGAAGAAGGGCCCGCTCTACGAAGCGCTCGGGATCACGATCAGCTACAAATATGCAGGTAGGGCCGCGACCGTCAGGTCGAGGCCCTCATCCGCGTATCGCTACAGCGAGTGTCCGAGGGGGGACTTGAACCCCCACGCCCGATAAAGGGCACTAGCACCTCAAGCTAGCGCGTCTGCCATTCCGCCACCCGGACAGGTGATCCGCAGGGCTGGCCCCGCGGCGACAGGCACAACGATACCAAGGATTCGGGGTGGGTTTCACCTGCGTATCCGCAGGGTGCACAGGGTGCCGGGGCCGTGTGGGCCCCGGCACCGGAGTGGTCCTACACAGCCTCGGGCGGCATCAGGTGGTAGCCGGGGAAGTTCCCCGGGGGGCGTTCGCCCGCGGGGCCGCGCGTGACGGCGCGGACCAGCAGGTCGCCGCCGACGAAGGCGCCGCGCCAGGAGGCGCCGAGGCCGCCGAAGGGCTCGGCGCGGTCGCCGCGGGACCGGGGCCTGTTGTGGCCGACCTTGAAGGCGCGGATGTCCGGGGCGAGGCGGGCGTAGGTGTCCTCGTCGTCGGTGGAGAGGGTGGCGACGAGGGCGCCGTCGCCGGCGTTCATGGCGGCCAGCAGTTCCGCCTCGGTGTCGACCAGGACGATCGTGTCGACCGGGCCGAAGGGTTCCGCATGGTGCAGCGGGGAGGTGGCGGGCGGGTCGAGGAGGGTGACCGGCGCCAGGTAGGCGGAGGTGTCCTGGCCGGGCAGCAGGCGGGCGTCGGCGAGGCTGCCGCGGTGGAGCGGGGTGGCGCCGCGGTCGATGGCCTCGGAGACGAGGTCCTCCAGTTCCTTGGCCTTGGCCGCGTTGATCAGCGGCCCGAAGTCGAGCTCGGGAAGGTCGTCCCCGGGGTCGTCCACGGCGAGCGGGTGGCCCAGGCGCACGGAGCGCACGACGGGCAGGTAGGCGGACAGGAAGTCGGCCAGGAGTTCGCGCCGCACGACGAAGCGGGGGTAGGCGGTGCGGCGCTGCTTGGCGTAGTCGAAGGTCCCGCGGAGGTGACCGGCCAGGGACTCCCAGTCGCTGTAGTCCCACACGCCCCAGGTGTTCAGGCCCTCCTGTCCGATGACATGGCGTAATCCCGGGTCGGTGAGGGCGGCGGCGACCCGGTCGCCCGCGTCCCGGCCGCCGACGGAGCAGACGCAGCCGATCTCCGGGGCCCGCACCAGCGCCTCGCAGACCTCGTCGCCGCCGCTGACCAGGGTCACCGGTACGTCCTCGCGGGCGATGAGCGCGCAGGCGAGGGTGAGGCAGGCCGGGCCCCCGTCGGTGGGGGTCCTGGCGATGGCGGCGTTGCCGGCCAGCGCCTGCACGAGCATCGCGTGCACCAGGATGCTCATGGGGTAGTTCCAGCCGGCGATGTTGCCGACCGGGCCGGGCAGCGGGCGGCGCCACTCGACCATGTCGTCGATCCCGCCGACGTACCAGCGGACTCCGTCGATGGCCCGGTCGACGTCGGCCAGGGCGAGCCGCCAGGGTTTGCCGATCTCCCAGACCAGGAGGAGGGCGAGCAGCACGCGGTGCTCGGCCAGGGCGTCCAGGGCGGCCGAGACCCGCGCCCTGCGCTCGGGGAGGGGGATCACCCGCCAGGCGCGGTGCTGGTCGAGGGCGGCGCGGACGGCCTGCCGGGCGGTGTCCACGTCGAGCCGGGGCACCCCGGCGACGGGGGTGCCGTCGACCGGGCTGGTGGCCGGCAGGATCCGGCCGTCGGCCCGCCAGGCCCCGGCCCACAGGTTGAGCACGCGGTCCTCACGGAACGCCTCGGGGGCGGCCCGCAGGCACCGCCGCCAGGCGTCCGTCCAGGCCGTTCCGGGTTTGAGGGTGAGGGTCATGGCTGCCCCGCTCGCTCACGGCGGATCTCCCGCAGCGCACCACCACGGGTGTAGAGGAATCCCCGCACCACCTCGGTGTGGGGCAGCTCCGTGGCGGCGCGGAGGCGGGCCATGCACGCGCGCAGGTCCTGCTCGGGGTCGCCCAGCACCGCGCAGTCCTCGTGGTGCACCAGCACGATCTCGCGGGTGCCGCCCTGCAGTTGGCTCAGCCGGAGCGAGCGGAGGGTGTCGGGGGTGACGCACCCGCCCGCGTTGCGGATGACGTCGGCGTCGCCCGGCCGCAGCCCGAACATCGCCTCGACGCCGAGCCGGGCGTCCATGCACGCGACGACGGCGACTCCGGTGCGGGCCCGCGTCCTTGTGAGGTCGATCGGTACGAGTGCCGCGCCCACGTCGTACCTGCGGGTGAGCAGCTGCTCCACGCCCGCGGCCCCGGTGGGGGCGGTCACCGCAGCAGCCCGCGCACGAGCCGCGCGGTCTCCGAGGGGGTGCTGCCGACCTTGACGCCGGCGGCCTCCAGCGCCTCCTTCTTGGCCTGGGCGGTGCCGGAGGAGCCGGAGACGATGGCGCCGGCGTGGCCCATGGTCTTGCCCTCGGGCGCGGTGAAGCCCGCGACGTAGCCGACGACCGGCTTGGTCACCAGGCGGGAGACGTAGGAGGCGGCGCGTTCCTCGGCGTCGCCGCCGATCTCGCCGATCATGACGATCAGGTCGGTGTCGGGGTCGTCCTGGAAGGCGCGCAGGCAGTCGATGTGGGTGGTGCCGATGACGGGGTCGCCGCCGATCCCGACGGCGGTGGAGAAGCCGAGGTCGCGCAGCTCGTACATCAGTTGGTAGGTGAGCGTGCCGGACTTCGACACCAGGCCGATGCGGCCGGAGGTGGTGATGTCGGCCGGGATGATGCCCGCGTTGGACTGTCCGGGGCTGATGAGCCCGGGACAGTTGGGCCCGATGACGCGGGTGCCGGAGGCGACCGCGCGGGCCCGGAAGGCGACCGTGTCGTGCACGGGGACGCCCTCGGTGATGACGACGACGAGCCCGAGGCCGCCGTCGACGGCCTCGTCGACGGCGGCGCGCACGAAGGGCGGCGGCACGAAGACGACGCTGACGTCGGCGCCGGTCATGCCGACCGCCTCCTTGACCGAGCCGAAGACCGGGACGGTGCGCCCGTCGAACTCGACCCTCGTGCCGGCCTTGCGCGGGTTGACGCCGCCGACGACGTCCGTCCCCGAGGCGAGCATGCGGCGGGTGTGCTTCATGCCCTCCGAGCCGGTCATGCCCTGGACGATCACCTTGCTGTTGCGGTCGAGGAAGATGGCCATCGCGATCAGCTCCTTGCGGGCTCGGCGGCCCGCGCGGCCGCGCCGTCCATGGTGTCCAGCTGCTGTACGAGGGGGCCCAGCGCCGCCGCGGCCGCGTCGAGAATGGCCCGGCCGCGCTCGGCGTTGTTGCCGTCGAGGCGGACGACGAGGGGCTTGGTGAGCTCGACCAGGTCGAGGGCCTGGACGATGCCGTCCGCGACGGCGTCGCAGGCGGTGATGCCGCCGAAGACGTTGACGAGCACGGAGGCGACGTCGGGGTCGGAGAGGATGACGCCGAGCCCGTCGGCCATGACCTGGGCGGAGGCGCCGCCGCCGATGTCGAGGAAGTTGGCGGGGGCCCCGCCGTGGTGGGCGACCACGTCGAGGGTGCTCATCACCAGGCCGGCGCCGTTGCCGATGACGCCGACGGTGCCGTCGAGCTTGACGTAGTTGAGGCCCTTGGCGCGGGCGGCGGCCTCCAGGGGGTCGCCCTCGCCGGGGGTCTCGTACGCCTCGTGGTCGGGGTGGCGGAAGCGGGCGTTGGCGTCGAGGGAGACCTTGCCGTCCAGAGCGAGGACGCGGCCGTCCGTGGTGCGGACCAGCGGGTTGACCTCGACCAGCAGGGCGTCCTCGGCGGTGAAGACCTCCCACAGTGCGGTCAGCACGGGCACGGTCTCCTCGGGGAGTCCGGCCGCTTCGGCGATCTGCCGGGCCTTCTCCTCGGTGACGCCCTCGGCGGCGTCGACGGGGACGCGGGCCAGGGCCTGCGGCCGGGTGGCGGCGACCTCCTCGATGTCCATGCCGCCCTGGGCCGAGGCCATGGCGAGGAAGGTGCGCTCGGCGCGGTCGAGGAGGAAGGAGACGTAGTACTCGTCCTGGATGTCGGCGGTCGGCGTCAGCATGACCTTGCCGACCGTGTGGCCCTTGATGTCCAGGCCGAGGATGGCGCGGGCCTTCTCCTGCGCGTCCGCGGGGTCGGAGGCGAGCTTCACGCCGCCGGCCTTGCCGCGGCCGCCGGTCTTCACCTGGGCCTTCACCACGACCTGCCCGCCGAGGCGTTCGGCCGCGGCCCGGGCCTCGGCGGGGTCGTCCACCACGTGGGCGGCGAGCACGGGGACGCCGTGCCGCGCGAAGAGCTCCCGTGCTTGGTACTCGAACAGATCCATCGTCAAACGCACCTGCCCTGACTCGGGGTCGAACGATAATCCGGTGCAGACCTCTGGACACCGGGTCGTCCATGCGGGATAAACGTCTGCATACAGTATTCGTCGCCTGTATGCAATGTACAGACCGCGGGGTGGAATCCCGCGTTCGGCCCGCTCGCCGGCCCCCCGACCGGAAGGAACCTTGGTTGTGACGAAGGCTTTGGAGGGTGTGCGCGTCCTGGATATGACGCATGTGCAGTCGGGTCCGTCGGCGACGCAGTTGTTGGCGTGGCTGGGTGCGGACGTGGTGAAGCTGGAGGCTCCGGGTGGTGACATCACGCGGCGTCAGTTGCGGGATGTGCCGGGGGTGGACAGCTTGTACTTCACGATGCTGAACGCGAACAAGCGGAGCATCACGCTGAACACCAAGACCCCGCGCGGGCGGGAGATCCTGACCGAGCTGATCGCGCGCAGTGATGTGATGGTGGAGAACTTCGGGCCGGGTGCGGTGGACCGGATGGGGTTCACCTGGGAGCGGATCCAGGAGATCAACCCGCGGATCGTGTACGCCTCCATCAAGGGCTTCGGGGAAGGCCCGTACACCGCCTACAAGGCCTACGAGGTGGTCGCGCAGGCGATGGGCGGGTCGATGGCCACGACCGGCTTCGAGGGCGGTCCGCCCATGGCCACCGGCGCCCAGATCGGCGACTCGGGCACCGGGGTGCACGCGGTGGCCGGGATCCTGGCCGCCCTCTACCAGCGCACCCACACCGGCCGCGGACAACGCGTCCAGGTCGCCATGCAGCACGCGGTGCTCAACCTGTGCCGCGTCAAACTCCGCGACCAGCAACGCCTGGCCCACGGACCGCTGGCGGAGTACCCCAACGAGGACTTCACCGACGAAGTCCCGCGTTCGGGCAACGCCTCCGGCGGCGGACAGCCCGGCTGGGCGGTCAAATGCGCCCCCGGCGGCCCCAACGACTACGTCTACGTCATCGTGCAGCCCGTCGGCTGGCAACCCCTGGCCGAACTCATCGGCCACCCCGAACTGGCCACCGACCCCGAATGGGCCACCCCCGAAGCCCGGCTGCCGAAACTCGCCAAAATGTTCCAGCTCATCGAGGAATGGACCACCACCCTGCCCAAATGGCAGGTCCTGGAAGAGCTCAACACCCACAACATCCCGTGCGGGCCCATCCTGTCCACCAAGGAGATCATCGACGACGCCAGCCTCAAGGCCAACGACATCGTCGTCGAAGTCGACCACCCCGAACGCGGCACCTACACCACCGTCGGCAACCCCCTCAAACTCTCCGACTCACCCACCACCATCCACCGCTCACCCCTCCTCGGCGAACACAACCACGACATCTACACCACCGAACTCGGTCTCTCCGCCGAGGAGCTGGGCGCGTTGCGGACCGGCGGGGTGATCTGACCGATGGCGGACGCCGGGCGGCGCGAGGACGTACGGTCGCACACCACAGAGCAGCCGGTGGCGGTGCTGGGCACCGTCCACCGGTGGGCCGGGGCAGCGGGGCTGCCCTGACCCGACGCACCACCCGTGACGGGGCCGGGCGCGCGTGAACCGCGCGGACCGGGCCCGCCGCGCAGCACGAAAAGAGCACGGGGGCCGGCACGGGTCGGTCTCCACGGAGACCGACCCGTGCCGGCCCCAGGTCCAGGGGGCGCTGGCCAGACTCTTTCGAGGCAGGGGAATCATGACAATGGCGTCAACGACATCGACGTCCCAACGACCCGTCACCTATCGAGAGGTGACCGACCACAACGGCCGGGTGTTCCGCGTCGGCGAGACCGACATGGACATCATGGGCCGGAAGCGCAAGTGGATGGTCATCCTGCCGTGGGTAGGCATGATGGGCATCAGCTCGGCGGAGTACGCGTTCGCGTCCGCCGAGGACACGCTCCACACCGCACATGCGTGGAGCAGCCTGCACATCTTCTGGATGCTCGGGGTCTGGGTGTTCTTCCAGGCCGCGGTGGCCTTCCCGGCGGGCAAGCTCCGCGAGTCGGGGAAGCTGCCCGCGCGCTGGGCGATGATGTGCGGCGCCCTGGGCACCTTCCTGGGCTACCTGTCGCTGGCGTACGCACCGCACGTGGTCGTCGCGTACATCGGCTTCGGCATGTTCAGCGGCATGGGCGCCGGCATGGTCTACGCGACCTGCGTCAACATGGTCGGCAAGTGGTACCCGGAACGGAAGGGGGGCAAGACGGGCTTCGTCAACGGCGGCTTCGCCTACGGCTCGGTGCCGTTCGTCTTCCTCTTCACCGGCTACATGAACCTCACCAACTTCCGCTGGGTGCTGGTCTCGGTCGGCATCTTCCTCGCGGCGACCGTCGCGGTGGCGGGGTACTTCTTCAAGGACCCGCCGAAGAACTGGTGGCCGGCCGACGTCGACCCGCTGAAGGTGCCCGACGACCCGCGGGCCCGGCGTGCCATGGAGAAGAACCCGCCCGCCGTCCGGCAGTACACCCCCGCCGAGGCGTGGCGGACCGGCCGGGTGGCGCTGATGTGGTTCTGCCTGCTGTGCACCTCGGGCGTGAACATCTTCGGCATCGCCTTCCAGGTCGACATCGGTGAGGAGGCGGGCTTCGCCGGCGGGATCGTGGCCACGGCCATGTCCCTGAAGGCGATCGTCAACGGCACGGGCCGCGGCGTCATCGGCTGGCTGTCCGACCGCTACGGGCGCAAGCAGTGCCTGATCTTCGTCTGCTTCGTCCTCGGCCTCGCGCAGTACGGCATCCTGTGGTCGGCGGACATCAAGAACCTACCGCTGTTCCTGATCTTCTCGTCCATCTCCGGGTTCGGCGGCGGCGCGATCTTCCCGATGTTCGCGGCGATGACGGCCGACTACTTCGGTGAGAACAACAACGCGTCCAACTACGGCCTGGTCTACAGCTCCAAGCTGGTCTCGGGTCTGCTCGGCTCCGGCATGGGTGCCTTCGTCGTCAGCCACTGGGGCCACAGCGGGGCGTTCACCCTCGCGGGTTCGATCTCGCTGTTCGCCGGCTTCGTCGCGCTCTTCCTCACCCCGCCGGGACGTCCGAGGAAGAAGGACATCAAGCCCAATCCGCAGCCCATCAGCAGGGAGGCGATCTGACGTGACCGCCGGAGAGCACCCGGGGCTCCGGCACGGCACCTCGTGCCCGACGACCGGGTGTTCCTCCCGTCCGCCGCGGCGTCCCCGGACCACCCCCGTGTCCTAGGGAGACGGTGCCGGCATGACGTGGGCCTCAGCCGTGGGACGCCACGGCTGAGGCCCACGCGGCCGTCCGTCAGCCCGAGCGGTCGGCGGCGATGGCCTTGTGGTGCCGGATGACCTCTTCGACGATGAACTTCAGGAACTTCTCCGCGAAGGCCGGGTCGAGGTGAGCCTCCTCGGCCATCCGGCGCAGCCGGGCGATCTGCTCCGCCTCGCGCCCGGGATCGGCGGGCGGCATGTTGTGCGCCGCCTTCAGCTCACCCACCTGTTGCGTGGCCTTGAAGCGTTCCGCGAGGAGGTGCACCAGGGCCGCGTCCAGGTTGTCGATGCTGCCGCGCAGGTGGCGCAGCCGCTCCAGGGCGGCCGTGTCGTCCGCGTGTCCGTCGTCCATCCGCCCAGCCTAACCAGCGGGACGCCGATCAGTCGGTACGTCCCGTCGCGGCGACGGTGACGCCGAGGCCGATCATCGCGAGGCCGCCCGCACCGCCGACCAGCGACAGGCGGCGCGGGGAACGGGCGAACCACGAACGGGCCGCGGCGGCGACGAGGCCCATGGTGCTGTCCGAGACGAGGGCGATCGCGTTGAAGACCAGGCCGAGCAGCAGCATCTGCACGGTGACGTGACCGGCCGGGCGGTCGACGAACTGCGGCAGCACCGCCGCGTAGAAGACCATCGTCTTGGGGTTCGAGACCCCGACCACGAAGCCCTCGCCGAGCGTGCGCAGCGCGCCGCGCGCCGCCCCCGCGTCCCCGGACACCATGGCCAGGGCCCCGCGGTGCCGCAGCGCCTTGACCCCCAGGTACACCAGGTAGGCGGCGCCGGCGAGCTTGAGGGCCGCGAACAGCAGCGCCGAGCGCTCCACCACGGGGCCGACGCCGAGGGCGACCGCGACCACCAGGACGTACGAGCCGAGCGTGTTGCCGGCGACGGAGGTCAGCGCGACACGACGCCCGTGGGCGAGCGCGCGGCCGATGACGAAGAGGACGCTGGGGCCGGGGATCAGCACGAGCACCAGCGATACCAGGGCGAATGCCGCGAGTCGGTCGATGGACACCATGCCCGGAGGGTAATCGGGTATATCTTCCGGCGCACCGCATTAAGCGCGGGGTCTAAGGAGGCGGGATCGATCATGGGTGAGCCGCAGGGCGAGCAGCTGGAGGCCGTACGGGCCCGGCGGGAGGAATTGCGCGGGAGGTACCTGCGGGAACCGGCGGAACGACCGGCGACGCGGGCGGCGGGGGTGCACCACGTCGCGTTCATCTGCCGCGACGTCGAGGAGACCGTCCGCTTCTACCAGGAGTTCCTGGGCTTCCCGTTGGTGGAGCTGGTGGAGAACCGGGACTACGCGGGCTCCAGCCACTTCTTCTTCGACATCGGCCACGACAACCTGCTGGGGTTCTTCGACTTCCCCGGCCACGAGCACCCCGAGCAGCACGAGACGATCGGCGGACTGCAGCACCTGGCGCTGTCGGTGACCGGCGAGCAGTTCACCGAGGCGAAACGCCGGCTGGACGAGGCCGAGGTGGAGTACCTCGGGCCGGACCGGGGCGTGGAGGACAGCCTCTACATCCGCGATCCCAACGGGGTCAACGTGGAGCTGTACCGCGAGGACCTCGGCCACTTCGACGGCAAGCCGCTGCTCTGAGCCCGCGGGGCCGGCGGGGCGGGGCGGGGTCAGTCCTCGTGGGAGCGCTGGTGGTACGAGGTCCTGGTGTGCTCGGTGTGGGCGCGCATGACCTGCTGGGCGCGATCCCCGTCGCGGTCGGCGATCGCCGCGATCAGCTCGCGGTGCTCGACCCACGACTGCATGCCGCGCTGCCGGGCCACCGGGGTGTAGTACCAGCGCACGCGCCGCTCGACCTGCCGGGCGAGTTCGGCGAGCACCGCGTTCCCGGCCAGTTCCATGACGCAGGCGTGGAGGGCGGCGTTCGCCGCGACGACCGCGTCGACGTCGTCGGCGGCGACGGCCGCCTCGCCCGTCCCGCACAGCTCGTCCAGCCGCTCCAGGCCCTTGGAGGTGGCGTTGGCCGCGGCGAGGCGGGCGGCCTCCGTCTCCAGCAGGGCGCGGACGACCAGGAGTTGGTCGGCCTCTTCGTCGGTGGGCTCGTGGACGAAGGCCCCCTGGGCCGGGCGCAGGTCCACCCACCCCTCGGTGTTGAGCCGTTGCAGGGCCTCGCGCACCGGTTGGCGGGAGACCCCGAGGTGGCCGGCGAGTTCGGTCTCCACCAGGTGCTGGCCGGGGGTGAGCGAGCGGGTGATGATCAGCTCGAGCAGCGCTTCGTACACCTGCTCACGCAGGGGTCCCGGACGCTGGAGCTTGGGCACGGATCCCTGCGACAGCCCGCTGGACAGCATCGAGGCCCCAACCTTTCCCGGGGATGATTGGCTTTCGTCTACAGTCTACGCGCGCAGGGCCCCGGCGCGGACACCGCACCCAAGCGTGACGCGCTTCACACCGGCGGCGCGGCGCCCCGCTATGCGGCGCCGGTGAGCTGGGAGGTCTTCAGGACGACCAGGGTCACCAGCACCAGCAGCACCACGGCCATCCCGGCCGCCTGCCACAAGCCGCGGTGCCTGCGGGGCGCGTGGGCCAGGACGAGGCCGACCGCGCCTCCGGTGAGCAGGCCGCCGAGGTGGCCCTGCCAGGAGGTCACGGCGGCGGAGACCGCCATCCAGACGAGCAGGCCGATGAGGAGCTGACGCCCGCCGACCGGGTCGTGGTGGAGGCGCTTGCCGAGGACGAAGTAGGCCGCACCCAGGCCGAAGATCGCGCCGGAGGCGCCGACGGCGCCGGTGTGCGGGGCGATCAGGTACACCAGCACGGAACCGCCGAGGGCGGAGAGCAGGTAGAGCCCGACGAAGCGGATCCGGCCCAGCTGGGCCTCGACGGCCGGGCCGAGGGTCCACAGCGAGTACATGTTGAGGAGGATGTGCAGGATCCCGAAGGTGCCCTGGCCCGGCGGCTGGTGGAGGAAGGCCGAGGTGATCAGCCGGTACCACTCGCCGTGCGCGATGCCGACGGCCTCGAAGCCGGGGTACGCCGAGCCGTCGTACACGTACGCCGCGCCGTCGGGGCCCAGCAGCCCCTGCCCCAGGGCACCGAAACGCGCGACGAGGTCGGAGCGCACCAGTTCGCCGAGGTAGGCGACGACGTTCAGGGCGATCAGGATCTGCGTCACCACCGGCGCGCCCGAGGTCGCCACGCGGCCGCCGAAGACGGTGCGCGCCTCGCGGACGCTCCTGCCGCCCTCCTTCACGCACTCCGGGCAGTGGTGTCCGACCGCCGCCTCGCGCATGCAGTCGGGGCAGATGGAGCGGTCGCAGCGGGTGCAGCGCACGTACGTCTCGCGCTTGGGGTGCCGGTAGCAGGTGGTGACCGGCGGCTCGGTGCCCTGGTCGGTGTCCGTGGTGCTCACGAGTGCGAGGCCCCCCATGCGGCGTACGGGACGTTGGAGTCGCACGTTTGTACCCACCCCGGGCACAGGGCGTCAAACCACTCCGCTCTGCGCCTCCATGCGCAGACCGGAGGCCCGGTCGGCGAGGACGACGGTGACCACGGTGAGGTCGGCGGCGTCGTTGCCGCCGGGACGCATGGAGATGAGGTCGGCCATGGTGACTCCCGGGCAGATGGCACCGTCCGGCAGTTCGACGACGAGCCGGACGGAGTCGTCCCCCGTCACGCGGACGGTGCCGGTCGCGGGAGGGGCCTGGCCGGCCTCGTACATCTCCTCGTCGATCCGGGCGGTGAGGCCGCGGGCACCGGCGAGGAGGCCGCCGCCGCGCCCGGCGTGCACCTGCACCGTGACCGCGCCGGCCAGCGGGGTCCGCAGCGTGAGCGGGCGCCGGTCCGGTCCCGGCGAGACGGTGAGGCGCACCTTGAAGGTCGGCCTGCCCTTCATCCGGGGCAGGTTGTCCGCGCCGTAGCTCCCGATGACCATGTCGCGTGACACGCCGGGCTCGCCGACCTGCCGCGCGGCGCCCTTGCCGCACTCCCCCGGCCGGGAGACCGCCGCCGCCTCCCGTCGCGGGCCGTTCCCCCAGGCCAGTTGGGCGACCAGCAGGGCCGCGGCGGCCAGCGGGACGCCGATGCGCCACCACGTCCCCCGACTCACAGAGAACGGGTCCCCGGCCACCGCACACCTCCTCGCCCGGCCGCGTCCGTCCGCGTCCGTCGTACGCCGATGCTATTCCGCGGCTCCGGGCAGTCCCCTACCGTGATGCCGTGACGAGCGACTCATCCGCCGCGGGGATACCGGAGTTGGTCCTGCGAGGGGGCGGCGCGACCGCCCGTCTGCGTACCGGCGAGGTGCTGCTGGACGAGGGGACGGAGCGGCGGCGCATCCCACCGGCCGCGATCGAGGAGGTCCGTGCGGCCGGGCGGCACGGCCGGACGGTGGAGATCGTCCTCACCGCGGCGCGAGGGCCCGCGAGGGTCCACGCGGTGACGCACCACAGCGCCGAGGCGGTCGCGGCCTTCGCCGCCGCCGTCAACTCCGTGCTCCCGCCCCGCGACGCCGACGAGCCGCGGGAGGACGGCGGCACGCTGGTCGAGGTCCTGTCCGTGCCGCCCCCCGCGAAGGACGGGGCGAAGCCGGACGACGGGGCGCCGGACGGCTTCTGGAGCTACGCCCCGTGGGTCGGCGCTGCCCTGGCCTACCTCGCCGTGCTGGTCTGGCTGGCCGTCACCGCGGACGGCGCGGCCGTGGCGAAGTGGGCGCTGAGCCCCGGTCCCCTGCTGGCCGCCGGGGGCTTGCTCCACGCGGCATGGGTGTCCGCGCGGGACGCACGGATCCTGCGCCGGCGCGGCATCACGGTGGTCGGCACCTTCGACCGCAGGCAGCGGCACGGCGACCGCGAACCCGTCTACCGTTTCACCGACCTCGACGGCGTGACCCGGGAGCACTTCGGCGAGGCCGACGACGTGGACGGCGACCCGCTGCGGGGGGAGATCACCTACGACCCGCGCAACCCGGAGCTGACGACGCGCGCGTGGTCCGAGCCCGCGGGGCTGGCGGTCTTCATGTGCGTCTTCGGGCTCTCGCTGTTCGCCATGGGGCTCTACCTCGCCGTCGGCGCTTTCGTGGACCTGCCCTTCTCCCTTTGAACTCCCCTCCGCCGGAACGGAACTTCCCTCCGCCGTAACGCCGGGCCGGGACCGCTTTTACGACCCCTTGACCTCATGGAGACGAATACTGTACACAGTATTCGTCCGGGGCTGAGAACCCAGGGCCGGCGGACTCGTCGAGGTGATCTCGCCGCACGACGGCGCGGTCGCCGTGGCAACCTCTGTATCAAGGGCCGATGCGGCTTCCAGCACGTACAGAACCGGGACTGATCGACATGGGACGGGTCACCGAACGGCGTCGGGTACTGAGGATCAGGGACGGGGCGGTCGACCACCGGGCGGACACCCTGGTCGCGGAGGAGCCGCTGGAGATCCGGCTCAACGGCAAGCCACTCGCGATCACCATGCGCACCCCCGGGGACGACTTCGCCCTCGCGGCCGGCTTCCTGGTCAGCGAGGGCGTGCTCGGGAGCGCGGACGAACTGGCGAACATCGTGTACTGCGCGGGCGCGACCGTCGACGGGTCCAACACCTACAACGTCGTCGACGTACGCCTCGCCCCCGGGGTCCCCGTCCCCGACATCACGCTGGAGCGCAACGTCTACACGACGTCCTCCTGCGGCCTGTGCGGGAAGGCCAGCCTCGACGCCGTACGGACCACGGCCCGCTGGGCCATCACCGACGCCTCGCCGCTGCGGCTCGAACCCGCGCTGCTGTCCGCGCTCCCCGACCGGCTGCGCGCCGCGCAGCGGGTCTTCGACCGGACCGGCGGTCTGCACGCGGCCGCGCTCTTCACGTCCGAGGGCGAACTGCTCGACGTCCGCGAGGACGTGGGCCGCCACAACGCCGTGGACAAGCTCGTGGGCCGCGCCCTCCAGCAGGGCCTGCTGCCGCTGGCCGGGAAGATCCTGATGGTCTCCGGGCGGGCCTCGTTCGAACTCGCGCAGAAGGCCGTGATGGCCGGCATCCCGGTGCTCGCCGCCGTCTCGGCCCCGTCCTCCCTGGCCGTCGACCTCGCCGCCGAATCGGGCCTCACGCTCGTCGGTTTCCTGCGGGGCACCTCCATGAACGTGTACGCGGGCGAAGAGCGGATCGCCCTGCCCGCGCCGGCGGCCGGGCGGGTCTGACCCGTCCCAGCCCGCGTACACGCGTGCGGGACCGGCCGGCGAGGTGCGCCCCCTGCGCCGGCCGGTCCCGCCGTATCCGCGGACCGAGAGCCCGAGGACCCGAGGACCCGCGGCCCGCAGACCCGCGCCCCGCGGACCCGAGGTAGACAGTGTCCACCTCGAGGTGGACACTGTCCACCATGACCACCGCTCCCCGCGCTCGCCTGCTCGACGCCGCCCTCGCCGTCCTGGACGACGACGGCGTCGAGGGGCTGACCCTGCGGGCCATCGCACGGCGCGCCAACGTGTCGCACGGGGCGCCGCTGAAGCACTTCCCGCACCGGGCGGCGCTGCTGTCGGCCGTGGCCACCGTGGGGTTCAGGGAACTCAACGTGCGCGCCGAGGCGGCCGTACGGGCGTGCCCCGAGGGGGCGCCGGCGGCCGCACGGCTGCGGGCCGGGGCCCGCGGCTACGTGGCGTACGCGCTGGGACGGCCGGCGATGTTCACCCTGATGTTCCGGCACGACCTGCTGGACCCCCGGGACAAGGAACTCAGCCGGGCCGGCATGTCGGCCTTCGACGACCACCTCCTCGTGCTCGTGCGCGCCGCGCAGGCGGAGGGCTGGCGGCCCGGGGCGGACACCCGGGCGCTCACCGGCGCCGTGTGGTCCGGGCTGCACGGTGTGGCGCAGCTGTGGCTGTGGGGCTCGCTGGCCCTGGGCACCGGCGCCACGTCCATCGACGAAGCGCTCGACGCGCTGTTCACCTCGTTCGACCTCAAGGAACACTGACGATGCATGAGAAGTACGGATTCGACCGCGAGACGGCCGTCACGGCACGTCCGGACGAGCCCTCGGTCTACGACGCCGAACTCCACGAGGGGTGGCGGATCGGCATGGGCGTCAACGGCGGGCTGCTGCTCGCCCTGGCCGGCCGGGCACTCGCCGAGGAACTGGGCGGCGACGGGCAGGGACACCGGGATCCGTTCTCGATCAGTGCCTACTACCTGTCGACGTCGCGCCCGGGCCCGGTGACCGCCCGCACGCAGACCCTGCGCCGCGGCCGTACCGTCTCGACCGGCATGGTGTCCCTGGAGCAGGAGGGCGAGGAGCGGCTGCGGGCGGTCGCGACCTACGGCGACCTGAGCGGCCACGACCACGCGGGCGACGTGCGCACCTCCGCCGTTCCTCCGCAGATGCCGCCGCCGGAGAAGTGCGTGGGGACCGACGTGGCGCCGCCGGAGTTCCTGAAGATATCCCCGATGCTGGAGCGCATCGAGCTGCGGCTGGACCCGGACACGGCCGGCTGGGCGGTCGGCGCCCCGTCGGGCCGCGGCATGGTGCAGGGCTGGCTGCGGATGCCCGACGGCCGCGAGCCCGACCCGCTGATGCTGCTGCTCGCCGTGGACAGCCTGCCGCCGGTCAGCTTCGACCTCGGCATCCCGGGCTGGGCCCCCACGCTGGAGCTGACCGCCCACGTCCGGGCCAGGCCCGAGCCGGGGTGGCTGCGGCTGAAGCACTCCACCCGGAACTTCGCGGACGGCTACATGGAGGAGGACGCCGAGGTCTGGGACTCGGCGGGCCGGCTCGTGGCCCAGTCCCGGCAGCTGGCGCGGGTACGGCTGCCCGAGGGCGCCGCGTAGCGGCCGCGCCCGCGGGCCGTGCGTTCCGGGGGCGGCCGTGCCGCCCCCGGCCGGGGGGTGCGCCTTCAGTGCAACTGCGCCTGCCAGTCCTCGGGGACCTTGCCCGCGGGGCCCGGGGAGGGCTGGCCCTCCGGGCGCGAGTTCGGCGGGGTCAGTGCGGGACCGTCGTAGTACTGCTCGGTCTCGACGTTCCAGTACCAGTCCTCACCGGGCTCGTAGCTGGTGATGAACGGGTGGCCCTCCTCCTGCGCGTGCCGCGTGGCGTGCTGGGAGGGCGAGGAGTCGCAGCAGCCGATGTGCCCGCACTGCGCGCAGCGGCGCAGGTGGAGCCACCAGCCCGGTCCCTGACCGGCACCGCAGTCGGCGCAGCCGGCGCCGCTCGGCTCGGACGTGGGGTCGATGCCGGGGATCGTGACGTCGTCCGCCATGGTGGACCCGCCTCCTTAACCGCGATCACGTTCTCCTGGCATGCTAACCGCCCTCACGTGCCGCCACCGGGCGAAGCGGGACGGCCCCCTCGCCCCCTCGCCCCCTCGCGGGCTCCGGTCCGCGCGACACCTACCGCTTCCCGGGGCGCCTCAGGACGATGCGGGGATGCCGGACGAAGGACCGCAGGCGCCCCGCGTAGCCGGATCGGCGCAGCCACCAGGGCAGTCGGCGCAGCGGCACGTACGCGAGGATGTCGTCATGCGCCTCGGTCCCGGGAGGCAGGCCGCGCAGCAGTTCCAGGCACCGGTCGTCGACGGTGCCGTGCAGACGGGCGACGTGGGCCAGGGCCACGACGCCCTGATGGCGCAGTTCCCCGTACGGCGCCCCCAGCGCCCGGGCGACGCGCGGCAGGATCGCGGCGGCGTCCGGGTGGGTGAGCGCCAGCCCGATGACCGCCACGCCCACCAGCGGCTCCCCGCGCTCGAAGGCCGCGTCCACCTCCTCGGGCCGGTCGGTCCCGAGCAGCGCAGCGGAGTCCGCCCAGTTCATGCCCCGCCCGGCCGCCGCCCGCCCGACGAGGAACTCCCCCCGCCCGGCGGCGTCCGGCTCCCCGCGCCGTGCCCCCTCCAGGTACGCCCAGACCCGCCCGGCCTCCGGGCCCGCGTCGGCGGCGACCTTCCGCCACACCTCCGTCTCCGCCTCCGTCAGGGCGGCGAACCTCCCGCCGAGCTCCCCCAGGTCGCACCGCCGCAGGAACGCCAGCCATCGCGCGTCGTCGTCCGTGACGCGGCCGGTGGCGTAGCCGACGGCCAGTTCGCCGGGTTCCAGCGCGACCGCGAAGCGGACGAACTCGGCCGGTATGGGAGCGGGATCAGCGGTCACGAGCGCCGAGGCTAGTCCGTCAGGCCCAGTGCCGGCACGCCGTTTTCGCCTCCCTGCGGCGGGCCGGCGACGGCGGTGAGCCCCTCCGTACGGACTAAGGGGTCGAGGCAGCCGGGAGTGGCGGTGACGGCCGGACCGGTACGGCGCGTCAGTGACCGTCCGTCAGAACGCCGTCCAGGGCGCGCGACAGCCGGGCGAGCCACTCCGCGGCCGTGCCCGTGACGTGGGGGTGGGCGGCGCGGAAGGTGTCCCAGTCGACGGAGTGCGGGGCGACCTCGGTGAGGCGGGGTGCGGAGGCCGGGTGGCCGGGCTCGCGGCTCATCACCCGGCGCAGCAGGCGTGGGGAGAGGGCGGTGCCGGGCACCTCGGCGAGGAGGACCGCGTCGTAGAGGTCCTTGCCCTGTGCGCGGCCCTCGGCGGCGGCGTCGACCTGCAGCCACAGCAGCTTCCAGGCGAGACAGAGTTCACGGCTCGCGGTGAGCACCACGGCCGGGGGCCCGCCGTCGCCGCGCGGCACGGCGGTCAGGACGGGCGGCTCGGGGAGCCGTTCGTCGCGGGCGAAGTCCAGGCGCACCTCGCCCGGGGGCAGTCCGTCCGCGTGCCAGGGGACGACGAGGCGCACGCCGGGCGTGTCGTACTCCGCGTAGGTCCAACTGCCGTCGTCGCGGGCGCCCTCCGGGTCGAGGCGTACGCCGGGGGCGGCGTCGGGGTGGGCCCGGACCAGTGCCAGCAGTTCGCCGGGCGGGCCGTCGGAGCCGTCGGAGCCGTCCGGTTCCGGGTCGACGATCCAGTGCAGGCCCTCGGGCGGGACGTGGGCCCGCTGCCCGCCGGTGCCGAACTCCTCGTCCGTCCAGATCTCGGGACGGACGGCGCCGTCGGCGGCCTCCGGCCACTGCTGCACGGTGGCCCGCTCGTCGACGTACGGGTACGGGTGGAGCGGGTCGATCGGCACCGCCAGGGAGGGCGGGACGATCCAGTCGAGGTCGCCCGGTTCGCGGGCGGCGGCGCCGACCCAGGCGGGCAGCACCATGCTGCCGCGCAGCACGAGGTACTCGCCCAGCGGGGACCGCGCGACCAGGCCCAGCAGGTGGTCCAGGACGGCCCGCCGGGCGGCGGCCGCCGGGTCCTGCTGCGCGGGGGCGGTCACCGGGCCTGCGCCTCGTCGATCCAGCCGTCGTCGATCCAGCCGTCGTCGAGGTCGGGCCGGTCGTCGTGCACGACGAACTCCTCCTCGACCTCCACCGCCCTGAGGCCCGCCACCGTGAGGTCCGCGAGGAGGCGGTCGAGCCGCTGCCGCGCCTCGGGGCGCCCGACGTCGCGGCAGCGCTGGGTGACGAAGCGTTCGTGGCCGCGGTCGCCGAGGTCACGACGCGCGTTGCGGGAGACGTGGGCGGCGTGCCGACCGGCGATCGTCCGGACCTCGTCCAGGCGGGCGGGGTCGGTGATGACGAGCTTGACGTGGTGCTCGAAGTAGCAGCCGGGCGGCAGGGCACGGGCCTGCCCGCGGGTGCTCGGGACGCCGGCGTTCCAGGGCGCGGCCTCGATCTTCACGCGCGCGACGCCGATCCCCTCGGCGCGCAGCCGTCCGGTCCACCGGGCGGCGGCGGCGCGCTGCGCGGGCAGGGCGCCGCGGCCGCGCAGCGTCAGCATGGGCTGGTCGGGGGTGGCGCCCCGGTCGAGCACGATGCGGGTGTACTTGAGGCCGTTGCGCTCCGCCCAGTGACGTATCCGCTCCTCGTCCTCGGGCCGCGGTGCCGGCACCGTGAAGTGGGTCTCGAAGTCTCCGGTGAAGTCCATCGCCGGGGTCCCGGCTACCACGCCGGCCGGACCGGGCCGCCGGGGGCGAGCCGTCCCAGGTCCGCGCACAGGGCGCGCAGCCGGTCCTCGCCGAGCACGTCGGCCCAGGGGCGTACGGCGTCGGCGGCGGCCTGGTCGGCGGCGCGGGTGCAGGCCCGGCCGCGGTCGGTGAGGACGACCAGCCGGGCCCGGGCGTCGTCCGGGTGGGGGCGGCGTTCGGCGTAGCCCTTGGCCTCGAGTTCGTCGACGAGTTGCCCGGCCGCCTGGCGGGTCACCCCGAGGTGCGCGGCGAGTTCGGTGACGGTCGCGCCGCCGGCCGCCATCCGGGCGAAGGCGAAGCCGTGGGCGGGGCGCAGGTCGTCGAAGCCGCGGGCGAGGACGCCGTCGTGGATGGCGGCGGTGAGGGCGCCGGCGGCGGCGAGCAGGTTGACGCCCAGGGCCATGGCCAGGGCCTCTTCGTCCTTCATGCGACCACCTTGACACAGTGCGCAAGCAGCTTGAGCATATGGGCAAGCAACTTGCTCAAGTTGCTTGCCCATCGGGGAACAGGAGCCCGTATGCCCGTCGTCCGTTCCGCCGACGCCGTCGTCCACGACCTGCACGGCGTCCGCTTCGTCTCGTACGCCCGCACCGCCACCGGCAGCACGGAACTGTGCGCGTGGCGCGGCGAGGTACCGGCCGGGACCGCCGGTACCGCGCACACCATCAGCCGCGAGGAGGTCTTCCTCGTCCTGTCCGGCAGCCCGCGCCTGACCATCGACGGCGAGGCGTACGACCTGTCCCCCGGCGACGTCGCCACGGCGCCCGCCGGCTCCCGCCTGGCCCTGGAGAACCCGGGCGAGGGCCCCGCCTCCGTTTGGGTGACCACCGGCGTCGGTCTGGAGGCGGTGCTCACCGACGGGTCGCGGATCAGTCCGCCCTGGGCCCGCTGAACCCGCCGGGCGCCCGGCGGGTCAGCGCGTCACTGCAGGTGGGCGGTGTCGTTCCAGAGGGTGATCGCGGGGTCGCCGTACTCCCAGCCGAGGACCGACAGCGAGGCCGGGGCCAGGCTCAGCACCATGCCGCGCATCGGGTCGAGCCGGAGCCAGCGGGCCGCCAGGGTGCGCAGGAAGTGGCCGTGGGCGAAGACGACCGCGTCGCTGTCCTCCTCCTTGGCCCAGGCCACCACCTCGTCCGCGCGGTTGGCGACCTGCCACGAGGTCTCACCGCCGACGACGCCGTCGCGCCAGATCACCCAGCCGGGGCGTTCCTCCCGGATCTCGGGCGACGTGCGGCCCTCGTACTCGCCGTAGTCCCACTCCCGCAGCGCGTCCCAGGTCCGCGCCCGGTCGCCGAACCCGGCGAGTTCGCAGGTGTCGCGGGCGCGCTGGAGGGGGCTGGTGCGGACCCGGGCGCCGGGGAAGTCGTGCCAGGGGGCTCGGGCCAGGCGCTTGCCCAGCAGGCGCGCGGCCTCCCGGCCCTCCTCGGTGAGCGGGATGTCGGTCCTGCCGGTGTGCTGACCGCTCTTGGACCACTCGGTCTGGCCGTGCCGCACGAGCACGAGGCGCGGAGCCATCAGGGGGCCACCTCCTTGTCGACGGCCTCGGTGTCGCCGCCGGCCGCGCACCCGGCCTCGCGGTCCGGGGCGAGGACGCCGATAGGCTGGATGAACGTCGCCACTGTTGCCTCCGAGGTCACGTGGACAGTGTCCCTCCCGACGGGTGGGACGCACAAAACGGTGCCCGCGCCGCCCGGCGGCGGGGCGGACCCGCAGGCCGGTCCGTCCGGCGCCACGACTCCCGGCAGGAGAAGAGGTCATGAACGCATCCGCCCCTCCGGCGCCGGAGCCGCTCGACGTGCGCTGGATCCACGGGTCGGCATCGGCGAAGCACAACACCGATCCCGACATCCAGGTGTTCGAGTACGACGAACGCACCTTCGTCCTGCGGCAGAACAAGGCGGTCCACTACGAGGCGCCGTTCCTCTTCCTGCTCTTCGGGGACGACCGTGCGGTGCTCCTGGACACCGGGGCCACGCCGGAGGAGGAGTTCTTCCCGCTGCGGGAGGTCGTGGACGAGCTGTTCGAACTGCGGCCGCCCGCCCTGCAGCGTCCCGGCTACGAGCTGCTCGTGCTGCACACCCACGCCCACGGCGACCACGTCGCCGGCGACGCGCAGTTCGCCGGCCGCCCGGACACGGTCGTGGTGCCGGCGGACCGCGACAGCGCCTGGGACTTCCTCGGCTTCACCCAGGACCCCGACCGCGTGGCGCTCCTGGACCTCGGGGGGCGGGTCCTGGAATGCCTCGCCACGCCCGGCCACCACGCCTCGGCCGTCACCTACTACGACCCGGCGACGGGCTTCCTGCTCACCGGCGACACCGTCTACCCGGGCCGGCTGTACGTCGAGGACTGGGCCGCCTTCCGGCGCACCGTCGACCGGCTGGTCGCCTTCGCCGGGGAGCGCCCGGTCACCCACGTGCTGGGCTGCCACGTCGAGATGACCCGCGAGCCGGGCGTGGACTACCCCGTCCGCACCACCCACCAGCCCGACGAGCCGCCGCTGGAGATGACCGTCGACCAGCTCCGCGAGGTCCGGCGGGCCGTCGAGGAGATCGGCGACCGGCCGGGACGCCACGTCTACCCGGACTTCGTCATCTGCCGCGGGGACTGAGGGTCTTCGAACGTACGGCAGACTGTCCGGGTGTTCGCACTCGCCGTCGCGTCGACCGTCCTCCTGCTGCTGGAAGTCGTCCCCTCCGCGGTCGCCCAGCTGATCCGTGCGCGGCCCGGCCTGGAACGGCTCGACGAGCTGACCCGGCTGGGCGTCCTGGAGGGGCGGCGCCTGTGGGTGGTCACGCTGCTCGGCACGCTGCACACGCTCGGCGCCGCCGCGGTCCTGGCGGGACTGTGGCTGCCTCCCGTCGGCGTCGCCGGAGCCGCGCTGGAGGCGGGGATCTTCGCCTGGGTGCTCCTGTGCCAGCTGCGCTGCGGTGACCGGGGGCGTGCCCTGGCCGCGTACGCGCTGTTCCTGGCGATGGCGGTGGCGGTCCTCGTGGTCGACGCCGTGCGCTGAGCGGGCACCCCGCCGCGGCGCGGCGCGGCGGACCGGGCTCACCTCCGGCCGGCCACGACCTCCCGGGGCTGTGCGGCGGCGGCCGGGGCGGCGGCGGGCGCGGCCGCCTCCGCCTGCCGGGCCCACCGCTTGGCGAGGACGGCGCACACCATCAGCTGCATCTGGTGGAAGAGCATCAGCGGCAGCACCATCAGTCCGGCCTGGGCCCCGAACAGCACGGAGGCCATGGGCAGTCCGGCCGCCAGGCTCTTCTTCGACCCGGCGAAGACGATGGTCACCCGGTCCGCGCGGGGGAAGCCGAGCCTGCGCGAGCCGTACGAGGTGAGGCCGAGCATCGCGGCCAGCAGCAGGGCCTCGGCCAGCAGCAGCCCGAGCAGGCGCAGGGGCGTGACCTGGTGCCAGATGCCGCGCACCACGCCCTCGCTGAACGCGGCGTAGACGACCAGCAGGATCGACCCCCGGTCGACCAGGCCGAGCACCTTCTTGTGGCGGGTGACGAAGCCGCCGATCCAGCGGCGCAGCAGCTGACCGGCCACGAAGGGCACCAGCAGCTGCAGCACGATGCCCAGCACCGCGTCCGCCGTGAAGCCCGCGCCGCTCCCCCCGAGCAGCAGCGCGGCCAGCAGCGGGGTGAGGACGAGCCCGGCGAGGCTGGAGAAGGAACCGGCGCAGATGGCGGCGGCCACGTTGCCGCGGGCGACGGAGGTGAAGGCGATCGAGGACTGGATGGTCGAGGGCACCAGGCACAGGAAGAGCAGGCCGGTGCGCAGCTCGGGCGTCAGCAGGTACGGCACGAGTCCGCCAAAGGCCAGGCCGAGCAGCGGGAAGACGACGAAGGTGGCGGCCAGGACGGTGCCGTGCAGGCGCCAGTGGCGCAGTCCGTCCATCGCCTCGCGGGTGGACAGGCGCACGCCGTAGAGGAAGAAGAGCAGACCCACCGCTCCGGTGGACGCCCCGCCCGCGAGGTGGGCGCCGGTGCCTCTGGCGGGCAGCAGCGCCGCGAGGAGCACGGTTCCGAGGAGCGCCGCGATGTACGGGTCCACGGGGAGCCAGGACGGGTAACGCAGGCGGTGCATGGGCTTCCTCATTGGTGCTGGACGGGGCCCTCTCCAGGGTGCCCGGTGACCGGGAGATCGTAAATGACTTTGACCGCACTGACTGTCATCACGTATCGCGATGAGCGGCGGTAGGCTGGCACCGTGTTCGATCCGGTGCAGCTGCGGACCTTCGTCGCCGTCGTCCAGACGCTGAGCTTCACGCAGGCCGGCCGCAGGCTCGGCCTGCGCCAGTCGACGGTGAGCCAGCACGTGCGCAAGCTGGAGGAGGCCGCCGGCCGGCGGTTCTTCACCCGCGACACGCACAGCGTGGAGCTGACCGAGGACGGCGAGGCCATGCTCGGCTTCGCCCGGACGATCCTGGAGGCCAACGAACGCGCCGCGGGCTGGTTCGCGGGCACCCGTCTGCGCGGCCGGCTGCGCCTGGGCGCCTCGGAGGACTTCGTCCTGACCCGGCTGCCCGAGATCCTGGAGCGCTTCCGGCGCGACCACCCCGAGGTGGACCTGGAGCTGACGGTGGAACTGTCGGCCACCTTGCACCGGCAGCTGGCCGCCGGCCGGCTGGACGTGATGCTGGGCAAGCGCGCGGCCGGCGACAGCCACGGTCAACTGGTGTGGAGCGACCGGCTGGTGTGGATCGCCGGCGAGCGGTACCGCCCCGAGGCCCAGCGGCCCGTCCCGCTGATCCTCTACCCGGCCCCCGCGATCACCCGGGCGCGGGCGTTGGAGGTCATGGAGCGGCACGGCCGTGCGTGGCGCATCGCGTGCACCAGCGGCTCGCTGAGCGGTCTGGTCGCCGCGGCGCGGGCGGGGCTCGGGGTGATGGCGCACGCCGAGGGGCTGATCCCGCCCGGTCTGGTGCGGGTCCCGGCCCGCGCGGGGCTGCCCGAGCTCGGCGGCGTCGACTTCGTGCTGCTGCACGGGCGGCGGCGGCCGGCGGCGCAGGAGGCGGCGGACGCGCTCGCGGCGGCGGTCCTCAGCGGATCCCTTCGGTCGTGATCTGCTTGACCAGGCGCAGCGACGGCACGGTCTCCACGTGCCGGACCCCGTCCAGGGCGCCGACGCACTCGCTCAGGTAGCGGTAGAGCTGCGGCGTGCTGCTGCAGATGACCACGGCGACGAGGTTGGACGATCCGGTGGTCGCCGCGACGTAGGCGGTCTCGGGGTGCGCGGCCAGCGCCTGCCCGACCGCGGACAGGGCGGAGGGGGCGGCCGTGATCCAGAAGATGGCGCGGGTGTCGTGGCCGATCCACGCCGTGTCGAGCTGCACGTCGGTGTAGAGCACGCCCGAGCCGCGCAGCTGCTCCAGCCGCCGCTTGGCCGCCGACTCCGACAGGCCGGTGGCGCGGTGCAGTTCGGGGTAGGAGGCGCGGCCGTCCCTGGCCAGGACGGCCAGCAGCGCCTCGTCGGTGGCGTCGAGGACGACCGTGCCGGACGGCGGCTCGGGCGGGGGCGGCCGCAGCGCGGCGACCTCCGCGTCGGTGAGCGCGCCGCGCTTGGCGAACCAGCCCAGGGCGCCGCCGTAGAAGGTGTGCAGGATGCTGTGGGCGCCGATCTCGACGATGCTCGGGGTGCGCGGCAGACGCCCGAGGAGCAGCGCGTCGTGCTCGTCGTGGCTGCGCGGGCGCGTCACGCACATCACCTCCGTGCCGCCCGACATCAGCGAGATCCAGGCGGTGTCGTCGCGCCGGGCCAGGGCCTTGGCCAGGGACTCGGCGGCCTCGGGGGTGCTGCGCAGCCGCAGCGCCCAGCGGGTGCGTCCGAGCAGTTCCTGCTCGGGGAGCCCGAGCACGCGCATCCCGAAGTCGCCGCGGAGCCTGCGGTAGCGGCGGGCCACGGTCTGGTCGGAGACGCCGAGGACGTCGGCGATCCGGCTGAAGGGGGCGCGCCCGTCGAGCTGCAGGGCGTGCAGAAGCCGCATGTCCAGCTCGTCGAGCGTGTGGGAATCCATCGCCTTCTCCTTCATGGTGTCGGATTCCGGCGGGATGCCGCCCGTGGCTGGAGGAAGCCCGGGTGTTCTCGCGATGGTACGGAGGACCCACCCCGGAATGGAAGAACGGAACGGAGAAGGACATGCGCAAGTGGGGACCGCTGGTGGCGGTCTGCCTGGGCACCTTCATGCTGCTCATCGACGTGACGATCGTGATCGTCGCGCTGCCCGACATCGTGGACGCCCTGGACGCGTCGCTGTCCGACCTCCAGTGGATGATCGACATCTACGCGCTGGCACTGGCCGCCCTGCTGCTGGGAGCCGGCTCCGCGGCCGACGTGATCGGGCGGCGCCGGATGTACGTCGCGGGGACGGCCCTGTTCGCGGCGGCCTCCCTCGCCTGCGGACTCGCGCCCGGAGCGGGGGTCCTGGTGGCGATGCGCGCGGTGCAGGGGGTCGGCGCGACGGCGATGTTCGCCACGACGCTCTCCCTGCTCGGCGCGGCCTACCAGGGCCGCGACCGGTCGGTGGCGCTGGGCGTGTGGGGCGCGGTCAGCGGCGCGGCGGCGGCACTCGGGCCGGTGCTTGGCGGGCTGCTGACCCAGGCGCTGGACTGGCGCTGGATCTTCTACGTCAACCTGCCGGTGAGCGTCGTGGCGATCGCCCTGACGCTGCGGGTGGTGAAGGAGTCCCGGGGCCACGGCGGGGCCCGCATCGACTGGCCGGGCACGGCGTCCTTCACCGCCTTCGCCGGGCTGCTCACCTTCGCCGTGATCCGGGCGGACGAGGCCGGCTGGGCCTCGGCCCGTACGGCGTGGACGCTCGGCGGCGCGGTGGCGGCGCTGGTGGTGTTCGTGGTGGCCGAGCGGCGCGCCGCGCAGCCGATGCTGGACCTGGCGCTGTTCCGCAACCCCTCCTTCACCGCGATCATGGTCGGTGCGCTGGCGCTCAGCGCGACGGCCTTCGGCTTCCTGCCGTACACCTCGCTGTGGCTGCAGACGCTGCTCGGCCTCAGCCCGGTCCGCGGCGGCCTGGTGCTGATACCCCTGGCGCTGGCGGCGTTCGTGGCCTCGGCGGTGGGCGGCCGGTTCCTGCACGGGGCGCCGTACCGGCTGGTGATCGGCGGCGGGATGGTGCTCATCGGGGCCGGCGCGCTGGCCCAGGCGGTGCTGGACGCCGGTTCCGGCTGGGCCGCGCTGACCGCGGGCCTGGTGGTGGCGGGCCTCGGCGTCGGGCTGGTCAATCCGGCGATCGCGGGCGCCGCGCTGGCCTCCGTGCCGCCGCGGCGGGCCGGCATGGCGGGCGGGGCGGTCAACACCTTCCGGCAGCTGGGGTACGCGCTCGGCGTCGCCGTGTTCGGCACCCTGCTCTCCACGCGGATGGAGCTCTCGCTGAGCGACGCCGGGGCCCCCGCCGCGCACGCGACGGCCCGGGCGCTCGCGGGCGGTGGAGCGCGGGAGCTGCTGGCCCGGGTCCCCGCCGGCCGGCGTGCGGCGACCGACCACGCGCTGCACGCCGCCTTCGCCTCGGGCCTGAACGCGGCAGCCCTGGCGGCCGGTGTCGCCGGCCTGCTGGCGGGTGCGGTCGTGCTCGTCCTGGTGCGGGAACGGCCGGGCAATCCGGCGCCGGCCGCGGCACCCGAGCCTGTGGGGGCTGTAGAGCGGCCGTGATCCCCGCGAGGGGATTTGGTGGAGAGTCCGGGCGGGCCGCGGTCCGCCCGGAAACCGTCCTCCGGGTCCATGTTCCTTGCGGTAACCGGGAATCGGCTCGTCGCAAAGGTGTGAGGGAGCCCACGCGGGCCTTCACAGCCGATTGTCACGCCCCTCCCCTCCGCACGTGGTATCGGGTACGTTCTGTGACCGCCGAGGCGGTCGAGGAGCGACGTTGCGCGAGTTCACCATTCCCCCACTGGTGACGGCACCCCAAGTCGGAGGACTGGCGGACGCCGTGTTCGCCAATGCCGACGAGGAGCCGGACCGGATCGTGCTGAGCCGCCGCGCCGGAGCGGACGGCGCGGACTGGGAGCACGTCACGGCCGCCCGCTTCCGCGACGAGGTCCTGGCGGTGGCCAGGGGCCTGCTCGCCCAGGGGATCCGCTTCGGCGACCGGGTCGGCCTGATGTCCCGCACCCGCTACGAGTGGACCGTGCTGGACTTCGCGCTGTGGGCGATCGGCGCCCAGCCCGTCCCGATCTACCCCACTTCGTCCTCGGACCAGGTCCGTTGGATGCTGCACGACTCCGAGGCGGTCGCCTGCGTCGTCGAGCACGAGGACCACGCGATGACGATCGGCGCGGTCATCGACGAACTCCCCCACCTGACCCGGCTGTGGCAGCTGGACTCCGACGCGCTGTCCGAACTGGCCCGGCACGGCCTCTCCGTCGACGACGACCTGGTCCACCAATACCGCGAGGCGGTCACCCCCGACGCCACCGCGACGATCATCTACACCTCGGGCACCACCGGCCGCCCCAAGGGATGCGTGATCACCCACGGCAACTTCATGGCCGAGAGCGACAACGTCGTCGCCCGGTACGAGCCGGTCTTCCACAGCAAGCGCGGCGACGAGGCGTCCACCCTGCTCTTCCTGCCGCTCGCCCACGTCTTCGGGCGCATGGTGGAGGTCGCGGCCGTCCGCGCGAAGGTCCGGCTGGGGCACCAGCCCAACCTGGCCGCGGCCGAGCTGCTGCCCGCGATGGCCTCGTTCCAGCCGACCTTCGTGCTCGCCGTCCCGTACGTCTTCGAGAAGGTCTTCCAGGGCGCCCGCCGCAAGGCCGAGGCGGGGGGCAAGCTCGGGCCCTTCGAGAAGGCGGTGGAAGTGGCGGTACGGCACGCCGAGGCGATGGAGGCCCGGGCCTTCGGCACCGGTCCCGGCCCCAGCACCTCGCTGCGGATGCAGCACCAGCTGTACGAGAAGCTGGTCTACGGCAAGGTGCGCGCCGCCCTCGGCGGCAAGGTCCGGCACGCCTTCTCCGGCGGCTCGGCGATGGACCGGCAGCTGGGGCTCTTCTTCGACGGCGCGGGCGTGCGGATCTTCGAGGGGTACGGCCTCACCGAGACCACGGCCGCCGCGGTCGCCAACCCGCCCGAGCAGACACGTTTCGGCACGGTGGGCCTGCCCATCCCGGGCACCACGGTGCACATCGCGGACGACGGCGAGATCTGGGTGTACGGCGGCCAGGTCTTCAGCGAGTACCTCAACAACCCCAAGGCCACCGCGGAGGTCCTGCACGACGGCTGGCTCGCCACCGGCGACCTCGGCGCGCTCGACGAGGACGGCTACCTCACGATCACCGGGCGGAAGAAGGAGATCCTGGTGACCAGCGGCGGCAAGTCCGTCTCGCCGGTGGTCCTGGAGGACCGGGTGCGGTCCCACCCACTGGTCTCGCAGTGCGTCGTGGTCGGCAACGACCGGCCCTTCATCGGGGCGCTGATCACCCTCGATCCCGAGGGCGTCGGGCACTGGCTGACGATGCGGGCCAAGCCGCAGCTGCCGATCGCCAAGCTGATCCACGACGCCGACCTGGAGACGGAGATCCGGCGGGCGGTCGTCGCCGCCAACACGCTCGTCTCCCAGGCCGAGTCGATCCGCACCTTCCGCATCCTGGCCGGGCAGTTCTCCGAGGAGGGCGGGCTGCTCACGCCCTCGCTCAAGCTGAAGAGAAGGGCGATAGAGAAGGCGTACACCCGAGAGATCGAGGCCCTCTACCACGCCTGAGGCGGGCGCTGGGGGTGCCGGGGAATGCCGCCGCCGCGGAGATCGTTGAAATGGGGATCAACGTTGAGTCCTCCTCCGACGACGTAAGGACGACCTGCTCGTGAGCACGGTTCCCGACATCACCCTGAACAACGGCGTCACGATGCCCCAGCTCGGTTTCGGCGTCTGGCAGGTCCCGGACGACGAAGCCGCCACCGCGGTCGCCACGGCCCTGGAGGCCGGCTACCGCAGCATCGACACCGCCGCGCTCTACCGCAACGAACGCGGCACCGGCCGCGCCATCGCCGCCTCGGGCATCCCGCGCGAGGAACTGTTCGTCACCACCAAGCTGTGGAACACCGACCAGGGCCACGACAACGCCCTGCGCGCCTTCGACGCTTCCCTGGACAAGCTCGGCCTGGACCACGTGGACCTCTACCTGATCCACTGGCCCACCCCCGCCCGCGGCCTGTACGGGGAGACCTGGCGCGCCCTGGAGAAGATCCACGCCGACGGCCGCGCGAGGGCGATCGGCGTGTCGAACTTCCCGGTCGCCCAGCTGCAGCACCTGCTCGACGAGGGCGGCGTCGTACCCGCCCTCAACCAGATCGAGCTGCACCCCAACCTCCCCCAGAGCGAACTGCGGGCCTTCCACGCGGCCCACGGCATCGCCACCGAGGCCTGGTCGCCGCTCGGCCAGGGCCGCGGCCTCCTCGACGAGCCGGCGCTCGCCGCCCTCGCCGCCAAGCACGGCAGGACCCCGGCCCAGGTCGTCCTGCGCTGGCACCTCCAGCTCGGCAACGTCGTGATCCCCAAGTCCGTGACCCCGTCGCGGATCCGGGAGAACATCGACGTCTTCGGCTTCGAGCTCGACGGCGAGGACCTGGCCGCGATCGAAGCCCTCGACAACGGCGGGCGCCTCGGCCCGGACCCGACGTCGTTCAACTGACGCGCGCGGACGAGCCGCGGGGCGGCGGCGGGCCGTCCGGGCCTGCCGCCACCCCGAGCGGTCAGACGTCGCCGGCGACGACCGGGTAGTGGTCCGAGTAGTCGTCGAAGGTGTAGGTGGTGCCCCAGCTGGTGACCGACCACAGCGGCGAGTGCTCGTCGACCACGCGGTTGTTCCAGCGGGCGGGGCGGGCGTGGCCGTTGCGCAGGAGCGCGTGGTCCAGACGCTGCGCGGGCTCGTCGGGGTAGCGGTCGTACGCGACGGAGTTGGTCGCGGGGTCGAAGCTGGCGGCCGGACCGGGGTCGGCGTCGGGCGCCGCGACGTCCAGGTCGGCGAGCATGCCGGCGTACTCGGCACCGCCGGCGTCGGTGTTGAGGTCGCCCACGATGACGACCGGCTCGGCGGCGGGGATCGCCCGGGCGTCGAGGAAGGCGTCGATCTCCCGGTTCTGGGCGGAGCGCACGCCCGCGGCCTCGCCGCTGCCGCAGGCGGAGTCGTCGGCCTGGGTGTGCGTGCCGACGACGTGGACCCGCGTGCCGTTCACGTCGAGGACGACGTACACGAAGCCCTTGTTGGAGAACCAGTCCGCGCCGCACGCGTCGCCGTACACGTGCTGGACCTTCTCCAGGATCGGCCACTTGCTGAGGACCGTCACACCGCCGTCCTCGGGCGTGAGCGAGCTGTACGCGCCCTCGGTGCGGTCCCAGCCGCTCTTGGACCGGCCCAGCACCGGGGTCTGGTAGGGGTAGCGGCTCCTGAGGTTCGCCTGCAGCCGGTCGGAGGCCCCGTTGTCGAACGCCTCCTGGAAGACCAGGACGTCGGCGCCCTGGACGTAACCGGAGGCGGCGATGAGGTCGGCGCGCTGCAACTGACCCCAGTTGGGGTAGAGGGTGCGCGGCAGCATCATCACGTTGCTGGTGACCAGCCGCAGCGGGGGCGCCGCGGTGGTGACCGTGGGGGCCGCGGCCGCGGTGGCCGTGGGGCTCGCGGTTGCGGTTCCGGTGCCGGCGGCGCCGGCGGACGAGGCGATGAGCAGGACGAAGGCGCAAGCGGCGGCGGCTCTGCCGTGTCTCACGGGCTCTCCTGGAGTCGGGTGGAGCTCGGTCGCGGAAACAGCGTGAGACTAGGGGCAGTTGGTTACCACTGGGTAGATGGCGGGCGGCTAGCCTACGGACGTGCTGGACTACGAGGAGCAGGCCGCCATCTACGACGCCACCCGCGGCGGCGTCCCCCGGGCCGAGGCCGCGGCCGCCGCCGTGCTCGGGCTGATACCGCGGACGGCCCGGACGGTGCTCGACATCGGCTGCGGCACCGGGCTGGTCACGGCCCGCTACACCGGCCGCCCCGGCCTGCGCGTGCTCGGCGCCGACGCCGCCCTGGCCATGACCCGACTCGCCGTCCGCCGGGTGGGGCCGGGGATCGTACAGGCCGACGTACGCCGGCTGCCGTTCGCGACCGCCTCGCTGGACGCGGTGACGGCCGTGTGGCTGCTCCATCTACTGCCGGACGCGCCCGCGGTGATCGCCGAGTGCGCTCGGCTGCTGCGCCCCGGCGGGGTGCTCGTCACCACCGTCGACAAGGACGCCGGGCACGACGTGGGCAGCGACGTCGACGCCCTCCTCGCGCCGTTCCGCACGCGGGTGGCGTACGACGCGGAGGAACGGGTGGTGCGGCAGGCCGCCGCGCACGGCCTGCGCCCGGCGGGCGGGGCCCGCTTCGCCGGCCACGGCCAGGGCCGCACCCCGCGCGACCTGGCCGCCCGCATCGCGGCGGGCGACTTCGCCTCCGCCCTCACCCTGCGCGACGGCGACACGCAGGCCCTCGCCGGCCGCCTGGCCGCGCTGCCCGGGCAGGACACCGCCCGCCCCGACCCGCTCTACCGGCTGCTCGCCCTCGTCAAGGACTCCCCCGCAGCGGCGGCCCGTTGAGCGGTCCGGTCAGCCGGCCGGCCGCGGCTGCGGCCCCGCACCTGGGTTACGGTCGGGGGATGACGACGACCACGGCGGGGGTGGGGACGCTGCTGCGCGGCTGGCGCGAGCGGCGCCGGATCAGCCAGCTGGAACTCGCCCTGCGCGCGGACAGCTCGGCCCGGCACATCAGCTTCATCGAGACCGGCCGCTCCCGCCCCAGCCAGGCCATGGTCCTGCGGCTCGCCGAGCACCTCGACGTACCCGTCAGGGAACGCAACGCCCTGCTCATCGCCGCCGGTTACGCCCCCGCGTACCCGGAGACCCCCTTGCGCGACCCCGCGATGCACCCGCTGCGCGAGAGCCTCGACCGTCTCCTGGCGGCCTACGACCCCTTCCCGGCCCTGGTCCTGGACGGCATGTACGACGTCGTCGCCGCCAACCAGGGCGTGGGCGCCCTGCTCGAGGGCGTCACCCCGCACCTGCTGCGGCCGCCGCTCAACGCCATGCGCCTCACCCTCCACCCCGAGGGCATGGCCCCGCGCATCCGCAACTTCCGCCAGTGGCGCGGACACCTGCTGGAGCGGATCGAGCGTCAGATGACGATGAGCGGCCACGAGCCGCTGCGCGCCCTGTACGAGGAACTGACGGCCTACCCCGCCCCGCCCAGCCTGCACGACCCCGCCGAGGATTCCTCCGCCTCCGGCGACACCGAGGTCTTCCCCTTCGCCCTGCCGATGCGCATCGAGCACGGCGGCCGGGTGCTGTCCTTCATCTCGACGGCCACCACCTTCAACACCCCCATGGACGTGACGGTCTCCGAGCTGGCGATCGAGACCTTCCTCCCCGCCGACCCGGAGACCGCCGCCGCCCTTCCGTCCCTCACGCCGCCGGCAGCCGGTCCAGGAAGCCGCTGACCGAGCGGATCCGGCCGTCCTCCGCGAGCGTGATCACGTCGGACCCGGCGATCGGCGCCGTCCCGGGCTCCGCCCCGGCGGGCCCCAGCTCCCAGGCGAAGCGCGCCACGTCGTGATGCCCGTCGACCTCCCCCACGGCCGTGAACACGAACCCGGGAAACCGCTCCCCCACCCCGGCGATCAGCGCCCCGATCCCCTCGTGCCCCGCCACCTGCGCCAGTGGGTCCGTGTACGTACCGTCCTCCACCCACGCGGCGGCCACCGCCTTCGCCCGCGCCTCCGCGTCCGCGGCGCTGTTCCACGCCTCGAAGTAACGGGCGACGGCGGCCTCGTACCGGTTCTGCGACATCACGGTCCTCCTCATCCGGGCTGTGTGGCCCGGGCGGACGGGGTGGAGTGCGCCACCCCGTCCGCCCGGTACAACCACCTTGCCGGGGCCGCCCCGAGGGGTCGATTACGCCCGGGGTAATGGCGGATCCCGCCCCTTCCCGGGAAGGCAGCGCACGGCCGGAGCCGGATGGGGACCCACCGGGACCGACCCGGCCCGGGCTCGACCAAGTGCCAGGAAAAATCTCGGGCGGGCCGATGATCGGTCTGTTAGCTTCAGTTGCCCGTGACGTCGCCCGAGGAGGTGAGACCCATGAACGCTGCAGCTCTGTGGGTGCTCCCCCTTGCCGTCACGGTCTGGCGATTGACGTAGGTGTCGCCGGGAGCGCCTCGACAACAAGGCACTCCCGAAAGGCACACACCCATGCACTCTCTGCAGTTCACCGCCGAGTCGTCGATGAACGGCGTGGTCGAGCGCGACTTCACCGTGGACGGGGTCCCCGGTGTTCTCTGGTCACCGGCTTCCGGTGCCGAGCGCGCGCCCTTGGTCCTGATGGGGCACGGCGGCGGCAACCACAAGAAGCACCCTGCGATGTCCGGCCGGGCGCAGCGCCTGGTGAGCGGCTGCGGCTTCCACGTCGCCGTCCTTGACGCGCCCGGTCACGGCGACCGGCCGCGGACGGCGCACGACGAAGCGGAGATCGCCGAGCTGTTCCGGGCGAGGGCGGCCGGCGAGCCGGAGGGCCCGATCGTCGTCCGCTACAACGACTACTTGTCGGCGCTCGCCGTGCCCGAGTACCAGAAGCTCCTGGACGCCCTCCAGGAGCTTCCGGAGATCGGCACCGACGGGCCGGTCGGCTACTGGGGCATCAACATGGGCACCGCGATCGGCGTGCCGTTCGTGGCAGCCGAACCCCGGATCACGGCTGCGGTCTTCGGCCAGCACTGGCCCGACGTCCTGGCCGAGAAGGCGCAGCAGATCACCATTCCGATCGAGTTCGACCTGCAGTGGGACGACGAGCACATCTCCCGCGAGGAGGGACTCGCGCTGTTCGACGCCTTCGCCTCGAAGGAGAAGTCATTGCACGTGAACTCGGGCAAGCACAAGGAGCTGCCCCGCTTCGAGGCCGACAGCGCGGTCCGCTTCTTCGCCCGGCACCTCGGCGAAGCGGTCACCGCGTCGGCTTGACATACGCGGTTGCGGCGCCCGTCCCGGTTGCCGGTACGGGCGCCGCAACTGCGGCCTCGGATCGAGCGCGTCGCGGGGAGGTCATCATGGGCGGATGCCGCATTCGCCAGTACACCTGCCCACCGCTCTCGTCGCGAGGTACCGGGCGGTCGACCGGGAGGTCGTGGGTTCCGCGCTCGTCGACACGCCGCGCCATCTCAACGCGCTGACGGCGGACATCGGCACGCACGGGATCCTCGTGCCGCTCCGCCTCGGCTTCAACGAGGAGTTCGCGACGCTCGACGGCAACCACAGGATCGCCGTGGCCATCCGGCTGGGCCTGGCAGAGGTCCCGGTGGCGTTGGCCGCGGAACCGCTGCTCCCCCGGCCAGGTCACGCGCGGCCCATGCTTCCCGAGGACCGTGCGCCACGGCGAGGTTGGCCCCCGAGCACTCGCCGGCGTAGGCGTCGTCCCCGGGCCTCAGCACGGGGCCCGACACGGCGGACGCCAGCCTCCTGGCGTCCCGTGCCGGCGTACACCCCGGAGACCTACCGCAGGCTGGGCGAGGTGAAGGCGCGGTACGACCCGGACAACCTCTTCCGGTTCAACCACAACATCCCGGCCGCGCGATGATGAGCCCTCACCACCACGTCGTGGGGTAGACCTGCCGCCTCAAGCGGGAGGAGACCATCTGCACGGCGACGAGGAGCACCGTGCCGGCGGCCAGCAGCGGGACGAAATGGGTGGCGGACGGGGTGGTGAGCATGATCATGACGGCGGTGGCCATGGCCGGCGGATGGGGCGTCCTGAGCAGCAGCACCAGCCCGCAGGCGATGCCGCAGCCCACGACGGCGGCCCAGGGGCCGTGCCAGCCGAGGGCCAGCACCCCGAAACACACGAGGCAGGAGAGCATGTGGCCGCCGATGACGTGGCGGGGCTGGGCGAGGGGGGATTCGGGGGTCGCGGTGACGATCGCCATCGTGGCCGCGAGCGGCGGCACGAGCACCGTCTGGTGCGTGAGTGTGCCCAGGGCCACCAGCACGGCCAGTCCGACCGAGGTCGTGACGGCCGCCGAGGCGATCGTCCGCGGGGGCAGCCGCGGCAGGTGGTGCTTGCGGCGGCGTTCGGGCGCCGGCTCCGCCTCGTGGGGTACGGCGTCGGCGGTCCTGGTCGCCCCGGGCGCGTCAGTCGCCATGGGGGTGACCGGTCTCGGGGCGGGGCGGGGCACAGGCCCCCGGGGCGCGCGGAATCAGCATGGGGACTCCTCGGAACCATCCCCGTATCCGGCCCACGGCGGCTCTTCCGTGACGACGGGGATCACGCCCTCGATCGTGGCGTCGCCGCGCGGGACGCGTCCAAGACCGCCTTCCTATCGCTTGATCGAAGGCCTCTATCGATCCGCCCAGGCTCGCGCCGGGAAGTTCATCCGCCGTGGCCCTAACGGACCGCGCGCACCTTGGAGATCAGCAGTCCGCCGAGCAGCGTGACGAGCGCGGTCGCGAGGTACAGGCCGGTGTAGCCGCCCAGGTGGGCGATGACGGGGGCGGCGACGGCGGGGGCGAGCACCTGGGGGCCGGAGTTGGCGATGTTGATGACGCCGAGGTCCTTGGCCCGGTTCTCGGCGGCCGGGAGGACCTGGGTCACCAGGGCCTGGTCCACGGCCAGGTAGATCCCGAAGCCGGCGCCCAGCACCGCGGCCGCGGCCATGGCGGCGGGCCAGGTGTGGACGCAGGCCAGCAGGACCGCGCCGAGGGCCATGACGACGGCGCAGAGCCGGACGAAGCCCTTGCGGCGGCCGGCCCGGTCGGAGAGCACGCCCACCGGGACGGCGGTGAGCGTCGCGCACAGGGTGTAGATCAGGGTGAGGACCAGTACGCCGGTGTCGGGGTCCTCGAGGCCGACCGAGTCGGTGAGGTAGTAGAGCAGGTACAGCGTGCCCATCGCGTTGCCCAGGTTGATCAGGAAGCGGGTCAGCCAGGCCCAGCCGAAGTCCGGGTGGCGGCGCGGGCTCACCCACAGGCCGGCGACCAGGCGCCGCGGGTCGAGGGGCGGACGCAGCGCGCGGGGCAGCGCGGGTTCGCCGAAGCGGAGCACGAAGGGCAGCGCGAGGACGACGGTCAGCAGCGCGATCGTCGCGTAGCCCGAGGCGACCCCGGTCACCACGGTGGTCGTGACGACGGCGCCGATGACCAGGCCGAGGGACTGGGTGATGCCGGTCCACCCGGAGACCTCGGCGCGCTGGGCGACCGGCACCCGGTCGGCGATGGGCGTGGTGACCCCGGCGAGCATGGCGTTGAGCCCGGCCTGGGCGAGGCACCAGCCGAGGGCCACGCCGAGGACGGTGTGCTGACCGGACGTGACCAGCAGTCCCGCCGCCCCGGCCAGCGCGCCGCCGACGATCCACGGCCGGCGGCGCCCGAAGCGGGAGGCCGTCCGGTCGGACAGGGCGCCGGCCACGGGGTTGGCGACCATCGCGACCAACGCGCCGGCGCCGGTCACCCAGGACAGCGCCGTGTGCTTCCCGGCCGGGTCGATGTGTTCCAGCTGCAGCGGCAGCAGGATCTGGATCGGGGTCATGAAGGCCATGAAGACGGCCAGCGTGGCCAGGCTGAGCAGGGCGGTCCAGGCCGGACGGACCCGGGCGACCGGTTCGGCCGACAGGGTGTCCGGGGTGTGGGCGGCGTCCTCACCGGTGTGGCGCATGCGGTTCCCCCTGCAGCACCCGAGAACATGAGGTCATCTCATGTTCGCGCGAGTGTAGTGCCGGGCCGGCGGGCCGCCAAGGGATACGGGCGAATCAGGGCGCGGTGCGGCGTGCCTGCGCGATGAGCTCCCGGTACCAGTGGTACGAGGCCTTCGGTGTCCGCCGCTGGGTCGCGTAGTCGACGTGGACGAGCCCGAAGCGCTGGTGGTAGCCCTCGGCCCATTCGAAGTTGTCCAGCAGCGACCAGGTGAAGTAGCCGCGGACGTCGACCCCGCGGGCGTGCGCGGTCTCGACGGCCTCGATGTGGGTGCGCAGGTAGTCGATGCGGGCCTCGTCCCGGACCTCGCCGTCTGCCGAGGGGTGGTCGGCCTGGGAGCAGCCGTTCTCGGTGATCCAGACGGGCGGGAGCGCGGCCCCGTACCGCGCGTCGAGACCGGTGAGCAGTTCGGTGAGGCCTTCCGGCACCACCGGCCAGCCGAAGGCGGTGCGCGGGTACGGGAGGCCCGGGACGGCCGCGTCCGGTTCCAGGATGTCGAAGGGCAGGCCGGCCTCCGCCGAGGGGGTGGCGATCCATGTGGGGTTGTAGTAGTTGACGCCCAGGCCGTCGAGGGGTGCGGCGACCACCGCGAGGTCGCCCTCGTGGACCACGCCGCCCCACGTCGGGTCGGTCAGCCCGTACGCGGACAGGTCGGGGTAGCCACCGAGCAGCAGCGGGTCGGTGAACAGCCGGTTGTGCAGGGCGTCGTAGGCCGCGGCGGCGGCGTGGTCGGCGTCGGTGGCGCCCTCGCGGGTCCGCACCGGGGTGCAGTTGTTGGCGATCAGCACCTGCGCGGGGACGGCGGCGTGCGCGCGCAGCGCGGCGGTGGCGAGCCCGTGCCCGAGCAGCTGGTGGTGGGCGACGGGCAGCGCCTCCAGCATCAGGGCGCGGCCGGGGGCGTGGGTGCCGAAGGCGTAGCCGAACACCATGTGGACGAAGGGCTCGTTGAGGGTGATCCAGCGCGTGACCCGGTCACCGAGGCGCCCGGCGACGACGGCCGCGTACTCGGCGAAGTGGCGGGCCGTGTCCCGGTTCAGCCAGCCGCCCTCGTCCTCCAGCGCCTGCGGGAGGTCCCAGTGGAAGAGGGTCGGCGTGGGGGTGATGCCGGCCGCGAGGAGTTCGTCCACCAGGCGGTCGTAGAAGCCGAGTCCGCGCGGCTCGACGCGGCCCCGGCCCTCCGGCAGGACGCGCGGCCAGGAGATCGAGAAGCGGTAGGCGTCGAGCCCGAGGCCTTTCATCAGCGCCACGTCCGCGGTGTGGCGGTGGTAGTGGTCGCAGGCGACCTCACCGGTGTGGCCGTCGCGGATCGCGCCGGGCCGGGCGCTGAAGGTGTCCCACACGGACGCCCCCTTGCCGTCCTCGGCGACGGCGCCCTCGATCTGGTACGCGGCGGTGGACGCACCCCAGCTGAAGGAGGCGGGAAGCGGGGACATCGGGATCCTCTCCTCTGCGGAACGCGATGAACATGAGGAATGCTCATGTTGGATCTCGCCAACGTACACCCGATCCGGCAGAGTGGGACCATGCAGGCACGTGCGAACCCGTCCGGTCCCCTCCGCCGCCGCCCCGTGCAGCAGCGCAGCCAGGAACGTTTCGACCGGATCCTGGACGCCTGCGCACACCTGCTGGACGAGGTCGGCTACACGGCGCTCACCACCAAGGAGGTGGCCCGGCGCGCGGAGGTCCCGATCGGGACGCTGTACCAGTTCTTCCCCGGCGTCGACGGGCTGCTCGGCGCGCTGGCCGGACGGAACCTGGGGCACTTCGCCGACCGGCTCGCCCGCCGGGTGGAGGCCGAACGCCCGCCGCGGATCGGGGCGATGGTGGACCTGGCGATCGAGGAGTACGTCGCGATGCGCCGCGCCGTACCGGGCTTCGGCGTGGTGGACTTCGGGGCGATCGGCCGCGAGGACCCCCGCAGCGTCCACCTCCTCGACGCGGTGCTGGAGAACAACGCGGCCGTCGCCGACCGGCTCTGGTTCCTCGTCGGCGGGCTGCTCGGCGACCAGGACCAGGCCGCCGCGCGCGTGCGGCTGCACGTCGCCCTCGAGTCCGCCGACGCGGTCCTCCGACTCGCCTTCCGCCGGGACCCCGAGGGCGATCCGGTGCTCATCGCCGAGTGCAAGCGGCTGCTGCGGGGCTACCTCGGAGGCTGACGGACACGCCGGAGCCCCGTGGTGCCGTCAGGGGGCGTCACGGGGCTCCGGTGCGTGCTGCCGGCCGGTTGGTGTGCCGGGGTCAGCCCTTGCGGGCGGTGACCTCCGCGGTCAGCTGCGGTACGACCTGGAACAGGTCACCGACCACGCCGTAGTCGACCAGCTCGAAGATCGGCGCCTCCGGGTCCTTGTTCACCGCCACGATCGTCTTCGAGGTCTGCATACCCGCCCGGTGCTGGATCGCACCCGAGATACCCGCCGCGATGTACAACTGCGGCGACACCGACTTACCCGTCTGACCCACCTGATTGGTGTGCGGATACCAACCCGCGTCCACCGCCGCACGCGACGCACCCACCGCCGCACCCAGCGAGTCCGCCAGCGCCTCGATCACCACGAAGTTCTCCGCACCATTGACACCCCGACCACCGGACACCACGATCGCCGCCTCGGTCAGATCCGGACGCCCCGTCGCCTCCCGCGGCGTACGCGCCACCACCTTCGTACCCGTGGCCAGCGCACCGAAGACCACCGCCAACTCCTCCACCGCACCCCCGGCCGAAACAGCCTCCACCGGCGCCGAGTTCGGCTTCACCGTGATCACCGGCACGCCGGTCGTGACCCGCGACTTCGTCGTGAACGACGCCGCGAACGCCGACTGCGTAGCCACCGGCCCCTGCTCACCGGCCACCACATCCACCGCGTCGGTGATGATGCCCGACCCCAACCGCAACGCCAGCCGCGCCGCGACCTCCTTGCCCTCACCCGAGGACGGCACCAGCACCGCCACCGGACTCACCACACGCACGGCCGCCTCCAGCGCATCCACCTTCGGCACCACCAGATACTGCCCGAACTCCCCAGCCTCATTGACCAGCACCCGGGTCGCACCATGCTCACCCAGCACACCCGCCGCCGCACCGGCACCCGCACCCAGCGCCACCGCCACCGGCTCACCCAGCCGACGCGCGATCGTCAGCAACTCCAGCGTCGGCTTGCGGACCGCACCATCCACATGATCGACATAAACCAGGACTTCACCCATGGGACTACCTACTCCTGCGCACTCGATGAAAGGGGGCTTCAGATGAACTTCTGGCTCGCGAGGAACTCCGCGAGCTGCTTGCCGCCCTCGCCCTCGTCCTTCACGATCACACCGGCCGTCCGCGGCGGACGCGCCACCGCCTCATCCACCGTCGACCACGCACCCGCCAGACCCACCTGCCCCTCCTCGACACCCAGGTCGGACAGATCCAGGGACTCCACCGGCTTCTTCTTCGCCGCCATGATCCCCTTGAACGACGGATACCGCGCCTCACCCGACTGATCCGTCACCGACACCAACGCCGGCAACGACGCCTCAAGCTGCTCACTGGCGGTGTCACCATCCCGGCGACCGGACACCACACCACCCTCGACCTTCACCTCCGACAGCAACGTCACCTGCGGCACACCCAACCGCTCCGCCAGCAAAGCCGGCACCACACCCGCCGTCCCATCGGTGGACGCCATCCCCGTCACCACCAGATCGAACCCCGCATGCTCGACCGCCTTCGCCAGCACCAGCGACGTCCCCATCACATCACTGCCGTGCAAACCGTCGTCCTCGACATGGACCGCCCTGTCCGCACCCATCGACAACGCCTTGCGCAACGCGTCCTTCGCATCCTCCGGACCCACCGTCACCACGGTCACCTCGGCGTCACCCACCGCCTCCGCGATCTGCAGCGCCTGCTCCACCGCATACTCGTCCAGCTCCGACAGCAGACCATCCACCGCATCCCGATCCGTGGTCAGATCCCCCGCAAAGTGACGATCACCCGTGGCATCAGGCACGTACTTCACTGCGACAACGATCCTCAAGCTCACTTGATGTCCCTCCACACTCTCGGTTTGCTGATTACGGCAGGTTGCGGGCCATGACGATGCGCTGGACCTGGTTGGTGCCCTCGTAGATCTGGGTGATCTTGGCGTCGCGCATCATCCGCTCCACCGGGTAGTCCCGCGTGTACCCGTAACCACCGAGCAGCTGCACCGCGTCCGTGGTGATCTCCATCGCCGCGTCCGACGCGTAGCACTTGGCCGCCGCACCGAAGAACGTCAGGTCCGCGTCCGAACGCTCCGACTTCGCCGCCGCCGCGTACGTGAGCTGCCGCGCCGCCTCCAGCTTCATCGCCATGTCCGCCAGCATGAACTGGATGCCCTGGAACTCGGCAATCGCCTTGCCGAACTGCTTGCGCTCCTTGACGTAGCCCTTGGCGTAGTCGAGCGCGCCCTGCGCGATGCCGATGGCCTGCGCGGCGATCGTCACCCGCGTGTGGTCCAGGGTGCGCATCGCCGTGGCGAAGCCCGTGCCCTCCGCGCCGATCATCCGGTCCGCGGGGATCCGCACGTTGTCGAAGTAGACCTCGCGGGTGGGCGACCCCTTGATGCCCAGCTTCTTCTCCGGGGCGCCGAAGGACACGCCCTCGTCGCCCTTCTCCACCACGAAGGCCGATATGCCCTTGGAGCGCTTCTCCGGGTCGGTCACGGCCATGACGGTGTAGAACTCGCTCACGCCCGCGTTGGTGATCCACCGCTTGACGCCGTTGAGCACCCAGAAGTCCCCGTCGCGCACCGCGCGCGTCTTCATCCCCGCCGCGTCCGAGCCGGCCTCCGGCTCCGACAGGCAGTACGAGAACATCCCCTCGCCACGCGCCAGCGCCCCGAGGTACTTGGCCTTCAGCTCCTGCGAGCCCGACAGCTGCACCGGCAGCGAGCCCAGCTTGTTCACCGCCGGGATCAGGGAGGAGGAGGCGCACACCCGCGCCACCTCCTCGATGACGATCACCGTCGACAGGGCGTCCGCACCCGCGCCACCGAAGGCCTCCGGCACGTGCACCGCGTGCAGGTCGTTCGCCTCCAGCGCGTCCCGCGCCTCCTGGGGGAACCGCCCGAGCTCGTCCACCTCGGCCGCGAACGGCGCGATCTTCGCCTCGGCCAGCGAACGCACCGCGTCCCGGAGCATGTCGTGCTCCTCCGACGTCCGGAAGAGGTCGAAATTGTCACTCACGTCCGTTACTCCAGTCCGCGTCAGCTTCCATGGCATCGAGTACCCTCAATTATGCACACTCAGTGCCATCGATCGACTGACCCCCGGTGTTAGGTTCGCCTCCATGACCACGAAGCCCCCGATGCGGGACGCCCTCGTCGCAGCGGCCTTCCAGCTCTTCCTCGAACGCGGCTACGAGGCGACGACGATCGACGACATCGTCGCCCTCGCCGGCGTCGGGCGCCGGTCGTTCTTCCGCTACTTCCCCTCCAAGGAGGACGTGGTCTTCCCCGACCACGAGGGCGCGCTCGCCGACATGACCCGTTTCCTGGAGGCCAGCGCCGACACGGACGACCCGGTGACGCGGGTCTGCGACGCGGCCCGCCTGGTGCTCACCATGTACGCCGAGAACCCGACCTTCTCCGTGCAGCGCTACCGCCTCACCAAGCAGGTGCCCGGGCTGCGGGCGTACGAACTCTCGGTCGTGTGGCGCTACGAGCGCGCGATCGCCGACTACCTCGGGGCCCGCTACGCGGACCGCCCCGACGGCAAGCTCCGGGCCGACGTGATCGCGGCGGCCGTGGTCGCCGCCCACAACAACGGCCTGCGCACATGGCTGCGTTCCGGCGCGGAGGGCGACGCCGGCGCGGCCGTGGACCACGCGATGGAGTTCGTCCGCGCCGCCTGGAACGGGGACGGCGCCGCCCGGCAGGGCACCCCGGAGGCGGAGGACGACGTGGTGATCGTGATCACCAAGCGGCGGACGCCCATGTGGCGGGTCGTCCGGGAGATCGAGGCGGGTCTGACGGAGGAGGGCTCCCCCACGTAAGGCACTCAGTGCCTTTTCAAAGTGCACTCAGTGCCATATCGTGTGCGCCATGAATGACCGGACTCTCGACGCGCACGACGAATCGGTTGACGGCGGGCTGCTGGTCCAGCGCTGCCGTTGGTGCGGCAACACCGCCTTCCAGCGCCTCCTCTGTCCCACCTGCGCCTCCACGGAGCTCGACGAGGTGCGCAGCGACGGTACGGGGGTGATCGTCCGCTCGATGCGGGACGCCTCCCTCGTCGACCTCTCCGAGGGGTTCTCGGTACGGGGCCGGATCGTCGGCGCCTTGCCGATGCAGGTGCGCAGCGGCGCGCGCGTGCGGGTGGCCCGGACGGAGCGCGCCGATGCGGGCGAGCTCGTCTTCGAACTCTGCGAGCCGCCGGTGTCCCCGTACACCTGGTAGTCGCCCCGGCCCCGCGACGCGCCACCGGCCGGGCCCCCGACGGGCCGGTCCCGTGGGTCAGTTGTGCTCGGGGTGCTGGTACTGCCGGGACTGCAGCAGGTACATCTCGCGGAAGTCGCCCGTGCCCGCGCCCGGCCGCATCAGGTCGGCGAAGGCGCCGTGCTCGACGACGCGTCCCCCGTCCAGGACGTAGATCACGTCGGCGTGGCGGACGCTGTGCAGGCGGTGCGTGATCAGGACGACGGTCTGCCCGTCGGCGGCGAGCTCCCGGATGAGGTCGAAGACCCGCTGCTCGGCCTGGGCGTCCAGGGCGCTGGTCGGCTCGTCGACGATGAGGATCCGGGCGTCGCGGTACTGGGCCCGGCTGAGCTGGAGCCGCTGCCACTGGCCGCCGGATATCTCGTGACCGCCCTTGTACCCGCGGCCCAGCAGGGTGTCCCAGCCGCGGGGCAGGCCCGCGACGACCTCGTCGGCGCCGGAGTAGCGGGCGGCGGCGTCCAGGCGCTCGTCCGTCAGGAGGGCGTCGGGGCGGCCGATCCCGACGTTGACCCGCGCGGTGAACGGCCAGCGGTAGGCGTCCTGCGAGACCAGGGCGATCCGGTCGGTGATCTGCCGCCGGTCGGCCTCGGCCGCGTCGACGCCGTCCCAGCGGATCCGTCCGGAGTCCGGCGTGTAGAGCCCGCACAGCAGCTTGGCCAGGGTGGTCTTGCCGCTGCCGTTGCGTCCGACGAGGGCGACGACCTGGCCGATGGGGATGGTGACGTCGACCTCGCACAGGGCCGGCGGCCGCACGAGCGGGGTGCCGGGCGCCGCGGCGGCGGTGACCGGGTAGCTGAAGGTCACCTTCTCGAAGCGGACGGCCTCGACCCGCTCCGGCAGGTCGAGCCCGCCGCGCGGGATCACCCGGCGGTCCGCCTCGGCGCACAGCCGCTCCAGGTCGGCGACGAACAGCGCCTCCTCGTGCAGGTAGCCGAGTTGGACGACGAGCCGGTCCAGGGCGGAGGACCCGGTGCGGATGGCGATCACCGCCGTGCCGGCCACGGACAGCCCCATGGCCCCGCTCCACAGCAGCGCGCCCAGTGCGCCGTACGTGGCCGCCGTCGCCACCCCGGTCCACGCCGAGGCGACCAGTCCGGTGCGCGCCGCGAGCCGCGCGAGCCGGGTCTGCTCCCGCTCGCCGTTCTCGGCCATCGCCCTGAAGTGCCCCAGCAGGAACGGCCCGAGGTCGTGGACGCGGACCTCGGGCGCCGCCTGCGTCTCGATCAGCAGGCGTCCCAGCAGCTGCCCGGCGCGGGCGTGCTGCACCCAGTTGTGGAAGGAGATGTACCGGCGGCGGGCGATGGTGAGCGCGCTCCAGGCACTGGGCAGGGTCATCACCGCCAGCAGCGGGAGCAGCCCGGGGTGCAGGACGGTGAGCACGCCGGCCGCCGCGACCAGCGAGATCAGCGCGTTGACCACCGACGAGCAGAAGTTGATCATCCGCCGGGCCGACGCGGCGCCCCAGGACGCCGAGTCGAGCAGCTTGTGGAACTCGTCGTCCTCCACGGCCGCGAGCTCCACGCGGGCGACGCGCTCCAGGTACATCTCGGTGGCCGCCCGTTCCACGGTCGGCTCCAGTTTTCCGGTGCCGGCCGTGGAGGCCGAGCGCAGCACCGCCCCGGTCAGTGCGGCCGCGGCCACGAGCACCAGCGCCGGGGCGGCGCCCGTGAGCCGCTCGGCGGTCCCGCCGGGCACGAGCAGCCGGGCGAGCACCCAGTTGACGGCGACCAGGCCCACCGCCTGGGCGACGCCGCGGCCCGCCTCGGCCAGCGCCACGACGCGCAGGGCCCGCGGATCGGCCCGGTGGGCCAGACGCACGGTGGTCCCGACGAGCTGCGGGAGCCGCCGGAGCATCGCCCGCAGCCCCAGTTCCAGGAAGGAGCCGTCGTGCTTGTTCCAGCCCATGTCGTACCGCAACGGCCCGCCGAACAGCAGCCGTTCGGACTCCGACACCTCTTCCGGCGCGAGGACGTCCGGGTTTCCCGGGGCTTCCTGCCGCTTCCGCCTGGTCATGAGCGTCCCCCTCGGCGGCGGCCGCGGCACGGTGCCGTGGCGGCCTTCCCACAGGGTGCTCCTCACGGCGGCGCCGTGTGGCCCGCTCCCGTCAGTGCGCCCCGTCCCCGCTCCCGGCGGCCCCGTTCCCGCCCCCGTCGGCGCCGCCTTCCGCCCAGGCGCGGTAGGCCTCGACCGCCGTCGGCAGGGTGGGGAAGACGCGCTCCCGGCCCACCGACCCGGTCAGGCCGTACGCGTCCAGGTCGTCCAGCAGGTCCTTCTTGACGCGGGCGAGCGCGAGGACGATGCCGCGGGCGGCGAGTTCGCGGCGCAGGGCGTCCAGGGCGTCCAGGGCGGTGATGTCGACCTCGACGTTGGCCTCGGTGTTGAGGACGAACCACCGCACCGGGTCGTGCTGCCGGTCGACGGAGGCGAGGGCCCGGCGGCGGAAGTCCTCGGCGTTGGCGAAGAAGAGCGGCGAGTCGTAGCGGTAGACGAGCAGACCGGGGATCGTGCGGGCCTCTGGGTAGTCGTCCACGTCGTGCATGCCGGCCAGGCCCGGCACCAGGCCCTCGACGGCGTCGTGCGGGCGGGCCACCCGGACCAGCATCTCCGCCACCGACAGGGCGACGGCGACCATGACGCCGTACAGGATGTCCAGGGCGAGCACGCCCACCAGGCACGCGAGGGCCAGCAGCAGCTCGCGGCGGCGGAACGACGCCAGGCGGCGGAAACCGGCGAGGTCGATCAGCCGGCAGGCGGCGAAGACCACGATGGCGCCGAGGACGGTGGATGGCATCGCGGACAGCGCCGGGTTGAGGAACAGCAGGACGCAGACCACCGCCACCAGCGTCACCAGGGAGTACAGCTGGGTCCGGCTGCCGGCGGAGACGCCGAGCGCGGTGCGGCTGGCGCTGCTGCTGACCGGGAAGCCGTGCAGGACGCCCGACCCGAGGTTGGCGGCGCCCAGGGCGAGCAACTCCTGGTTGCTGTCGAGGCGGTCGGCGTCCTGGCCGGCGAAGGCCCGTGCGGTGAGCACGAAGTCGGTGTAGCCCACCAGCAGCACGCCCACCGCGGGCAGCAGCAGGTGCGCCAGGTCGCCGGGGGTGGGGAGGGCCGGCCGGGGCAGTCCGGAGGGGACCTCGCCGATGACCGCGATGCCGTGCCCCTCCAGCCCGAAGACGCCGACGACGACCGTGCCGGCGACCACGGCGAGCAGCGGACCGGGCGCGCGCGGGGCGTACCGCTGGACGAGGAAGAGGAAGAGCAGCGCGGACGCGGCGAAGGCCACCGTCCCCGCGTGCGCCTGCGGCAGGTGCGTCACGAAGGAGACCAGCTGGGGGAAGAACTCCTCTCCCGTGACCGGCACCCCGGTCAGCTTGGGCAGCTGGTCGATGATCATGATGCAGGCCACCCCGGCCAGGTAGCCGACGAGCACCGGGCGCGACAGCAGGTCGGCGACGAAGCCCGCCCGTACCGCCCACGCCACCACGGCCAGCAGGCCGACCACGACCGCGAGCGCAGCGGCGAGCACGGCGTAGCGGCCGGGGTCCCCCGCGGCCAGGGGCGCGACCGAGGTAGCCGTCATCAGCGCGGTGGTGGACTCCGGGCCGACCGACAGCTGCCGGGACGACCCCAGCAGGGCGTACAGCGCGAGCGGGGCGAGGGCGGCCCACAGCCCGGCGACTGGCGGCAGCCCGGCCAGTTCGGCGTACGCCATGACCTGCGGCACCAGGTACGCCGCCACCGTGACGCCGGCGAGCAGGTCGCCGCGCAGCCATGCCCTGCGGTAGCCGGCCAGGGTGGCGAGGCCCGGCAGCAGTCCGCGCCAACCGCGCTTCGCGGCGGACCTCGCGGGCGGCGGGGCGGGCTTGGAGACGGCGGACGGCATGGGCCCATCCTCCCCGACGACCCCGTGTTGGGGCCGGTCGGCCCCTCCTCGCGCTCCCGGGTGGCGGAGGACCCTGGAGGTGACGTCGTACCGGACGAGAGGGAGGACGGCGATGACCACCACCACGACGGGCCTGCTCGACGCACTGCCCCCGGAGACCCGAGGGCGACTGCTGGAACTCGCGCGCGACGTGTCCTTCCCGGCCCGGGCCCGGATCTTCGAGGAGGGGCACAGGGCCGACCGCTTCTGGATCATCCGCACCGGCTCGGTCGCCCTCGACCTGCACGTGCCCGGCCGGCAGCCCGCCGTGGTCGAGACCCTCGGCCCGGGTGACCTGCTCGGCTGGTCGTGGCTCTTCCCGCCCTACTCCTGGCACCTCGGCGCGCGGACCCAGAGCCCGGTGCGGGCCGACGAGTTCGACGCCACGGTCATACGGGCGCTGTGCGAGGCCGACGCGGTGTTCGGTCGCGCCGTCGCGCGCCGGGTCGCGCAGATCGTCGCGCACCGGCTGCAGGGGGCCCGCACCCGGCTCCTCGACCTGTACGGTCCGCAGGGCAGCGGCAGCACGGTGCACTGACGGGCGCGTGGCCCGTTCGGCCCTGTCGCCGCGGGGCCGCCCGGGGGATGATCCGGGAGTGACCGGGGGATCGGGCGGCAGCGGTGGCGGCGGAGCGCGCGGGCGTGTCTTCTTGATCCCTGTGGACGGAGGAACGCCGGCGCGGCGGGTGCGCGGGCCGGGCGGCGCGAGGCCGCGGGATCGGGAAGAGACGCTGGGGGCCGGGATGAGTGAGGCACGGGAGTTCACGGAGCGGGCGCCGATCAGGGTGTTCCTGGTCGACGACCACGAGGTGGTACGGCGCGGCTTGCACGATCTGCTCGACGCCGAGCCGGACATCGAGGTCGCCGGGGAGGCCGGCACGGTCGACCACGCCCTGGCGCGCGCCCCGGCACTGCGGCCGGACGTGGCGATCCTCGACGTGCGCCTCCCGGACGGCGACGGGATCGGCGTCTGCCGGGAGCTGCGCTCGCGCATGCCGGGGCTGGCCTGCCTGATGCTGACGTCCTTCGACGACGACGACGCCCTGCTGGACGCGATCATGGCCGGTGCCGCCGGTTACGTGCTGAAGCAGATCAAGGGCTCCGACCTGGTCTCCGCCGTCCGCACGGTGGCGTCGGGCCAGTCGATGCTCGACCCCGCGACCACCGCCCGCCTGATGAACAGCCTGCGCGAGCAGGAGCAGCCGCCGGAGCCCCAGGACGAGGCACTGGCCGGGCTGACCCCGCGCGAGCGGGAGATCCTGGAGCTGATCGGCGAGGGACTGACGAACCGGCAGATCGGGCAGCGGCTGTTCCTGTCCGAGAAGACGGTCAAGAACCACATCTCCCGGATGCTGGGCAAGCTCGGCGTCGAGCGCCGCATCCAGGCCGCCGTGCTCGCCACCCAGCACCAGCCGTCCGGCGGCCCACAGGGTTCCGCCCCCTGAGACGCCGGGACTCCGCGCGCCCGTGAGCGGCGACCGCTCGGCGTGGGCACCGCCGTTTCCCCGCGCCGAGTGGCCACCGTCGGCCAGCACCGGTCCTGCTGGGCAGCGCCCGTGGCCGCCGCCTCGCGGCGTTGGCGCGTACCGAGGCGGAGCAGACCGCGCGCCCGTGAGCGGCGTCCCCCACCGCGCGGGCGCCGCCGTTCGCCTCGGGGCGGCGGCGCTGTCGTGTGCGGTCCGCGGTGCGGTCGGCTGTGCGGTCGGCCGGGGACGCGGGGCCCCGCGAGGATGCCCCGGCGGGCCCAGGCGGTGGGGCCGGTCGGCCCTCCCCGTGGGGGGGTCGCGACGTGCAGGGTGGGAGACGCGTCGTCCGGAGGGAGCGCGCCATGAATCCCACCACACTCAACGGGGCGACCCTGGAGAAGCTGATCTCCGCCGCCGTGGCGGCCCCTTCGTTCCGCGGGAGCCGGCCCTGGCGGTACCGCCTCGATCCGGAGACCGGCACGTTCCAGGTCCGCGCGGTCCCCGAGCCGGGGGTGCCGGAGTCCGAGGCGGCGGCGCGCGCCCTGCACGTGTCCGTCGGCGCCGCGGTGTTCAACCTGCGGGTCGCGCTGGCCCACTTCGGCTGGGAGCCGGCCGTGCAGTTGCTGCCCGTACCCGGCGACGCCGACCTGCTCGCCGCCGTGCGCCCGATCGGCCCGCTCCGCGTCGGCGACCGCCCGTACCGGGACCTGTACGACGCGATCTGGCGCCGGCACAGCTGCCACACGCCGTACTTCGCGCACTGCCCGACCGGGGCGGTCGTGCTGGAGCTGATCGACGCCGCGCACGCGGAGGGCGCGTCGCTGACCCTGCCGCGCAGCGAGGAGGCCCTGCGGCTGCTGCGGCTGACCGCGGAGGCGGAGCAGCGCGGCACGACGGGCACGGGCCGCGCCGTGGGTTCCGGGGGCCGGGTCCACGAGGACGCGGGGGCCGGAGCGGCCGCCTCCGTCGATCCCGAACGGCGGCCCCTGGTCGCGGCGCTGTGCACGCCCCACGACTCGTGCGCGGACTGGCTGCGGGCGGGGCAGGCGATGGAGCACGTGGTGCTCCTGGCGACGGCACACACCGTCCACGCGACGCTGCTGCACGAGGCGATGGAGTGGCCTGACCTGCGGGCGGCGATGCGGACCACGGACTGCGGTCCGGGCCTGGTGCAGATGCTCATCCGGTTCGGCAGCGCGGCGTCCGGGGCCGATGCGTCGCGGGTGCCGGCCCACGAGGCCGCGGAGCGGGGCTGATCAGCGCGTACGGCCACCGTCGAACGGCACCCGCCACACCAGGCGGGTGCCACCGTGGTCAGGCGTCTCGAGCGTCATCGTGCCGCCCAGCTCTTTCGCGCGCCGCTCGAGGTTGGCCAGTCCGCTGCGGCGCCCGTCCTCGGGGACGCCCACGCCGTCGTCGCTGACCGTGAGGGTCAGCGTGCCCGAGCCGACGACCAGGGAGACCTCCGCGGCACCGGCCCTGGCGTGGCGGGCCACGTTCGACAGGGCCTCGGCGAGCACCGCCACCACGTGCTCGGCGACCGCGGCGGGCACATCGGTGTCGATCAGCCCCTCCATGCGCAGCGACGGGGTGAAGCCCAGGGCGGGCACCGCCTCCTCCACCGCCTTCGCCGTCCGCACCCGCAGCCCCTGGCGGCCGGGGCCGATGTCGTGGCTGCGCAGTCCGAAGATCGTCGAGCGGATGATCTTGATCGTCTCGTCCAGGTCGTCCACCGCCCGCAGCAGCCGCTCGCTCGCCTGCGGGTGGTCCACGAACCGCATCGCGCTCTGCAACGTCATCCCGGTCGCGAACAGCCGCTGGATCGCCAGGTCGTGCAGGTCGCGGGCGATCCGGTCGTGGTCCTCCAGCAGGACCAGCTGCTCGGCCGCCCGGCGGCGCTCGGCCAGCTCCATCGCCAGGGCCGCCGAGCCGGCGAAGCCCAGCAGCGGCGCGGTCTCAGCCTCCGTGAAGGGCGGCTCCCCCTCGGCGCGGGCCAGCAGCAGCGCCCCGCGCACCCCCTGCGGGGTCGCCATCGGCACGGCCACCGCGGGGCCCAGACCGCCGAACCGCGGCGGGCCCGCCACCACCCGCGGATCGCGCTGGATGTCGACGCTGGTCAGCGGCTCGTTCGCGGCCATGGCCGCCCCGGTGAACGATCCCTCGCGGGGCAGCGTCAGCCCCCGGTGGGTGTCGGCGTCGATGCCGGTGGCGATCGCCATCGTGATCCCGTCGCCGGTCCCGGCCGGCAGGGCCAGCACGCCCAGGTCCGCGCCGAGGATGCTCCGGGCGTGCTCCACGATGAGCTCCAGCACCGCGTTCTCGTCGATGCCCGACAGCAGACCGCCGGTGATCTCCGCGTTCGCCTCCAGCCACCGCTGCCGCGACCTGGCCTCCTCGTACAGCCGGGCGTTGTCGATCGCCACCCCGGCCGCCACCGCCAGGGTGGACAGCACCGTCTCGTCCTCGCCGTCGAACTCCTTGCCGCCCCGCTTCTCCGTCAGGTACAGGTTGCCGAACACCTCGTCGCGGATCCGGATCGGCACCCCCAGGAAGGAGTGCATCGGCGGGTGGTTCGCCGGGAAGCCGTGAGAGGCCGGGTGCTGCGCGATCTCCTCCAGGCGCAGCGGGGCCGGGTGGCGGATCAGCTCGCCCAGGATGCCGTGGCCCGACGGCAGCGGCCCGATCGCCTTGATCTGCTCGTCGCCGACGCCCACCGTCAGGAACTGGGCCAGCCGCGCGTCGTCGCCGATCACGCCCAGCGCCCCGTACTCGGCGTCCACCAGCAGGACCGCGGCCTCCACGATCCGCCGCAGCACCTGCGGCAGGTCCAGCTCCCGGCCGACCGACAGCACCGCCTCCAGCAGGCTGTGCACCCGGTCCCGTGTCCCCCGCACCGCGTCGATGCGCGATTGCAGCTCGTCCAGCAACTCGTCCAGCTGCAGCCGTGGCAGGCCCTCGGCGTCCTTGCCGCCGTCAGTCCCCACCGGCACCTCCGTCCGCTGTGGCGGCCCTCGTGGGGCCCCCTCTCAAAGTAGCGCCACCCCGGCGGGAGGACGCGCGGAACGGCCCTGCTACTCGTGGCCGCGCTCGCCGGGCGGGGCAGCCGCCCAGTGCTCGATCTTCTCGTCGGGCGCGAGCCGGGTCAGGGCCTCGCCGAGCCTGCGGCAGACCTGCTCGATCTCGCGGCGGGTGTGCTCCCGCTCGGTGACGGTCGCCGACAGCAGCAGGGCGGTCAGCGCGGCGGACCCGTTGAAGGCCTGGAGGGTCACCATCTTGGCGAACAGGTCGAGTCCGGCGAACGGTCCGGACCCGTCCGCCGCGGCCTCGATCGCGATGAGCGAGGTGATCAGGGCGCAGGGCGCGGCGCCGGCCAACTGGAAGCGGAAGGCGGCCCAGATCAGCAGCGGGGAGACGAGGAAGAGCAGCCCCGGCGTGCTGTGCGTGGCGACGAACGTGACGAGCGCGGTGCCCGCCACGAGCGTCGCCGCCTCCGCCCAGCGGTACGGCGGGACCCCGCGCGGCGCCCGGACGGTGCGCAGGACGAGCAGCAGCGGCGCGATCACCAGCACGCCCATCGCGTCGCCGGTCCACCAGACCGACCAGGTGGACCAGAAGGCGCCCACCGGCACGGCACCGGAGGCCACCAGCACGCCGCTGCCGATCGTCGCGCTGATCAGCATCCCGCCGAGCGCACCGAGGAACACCAGGGCGAGTGCGTCCTGCAGCCGGTCGAGTTCGACGCGGAACCCGACCCTGCGCAGCAGCAGGCAGGCGCACACCGGAGCGAGGGTGTTGCCCGCCACGATCCCCAGCACGGGCAGGAACGACGGCCCGATCGCGATGTTCACGGCGAACGCGCCGATCGCGATGCCCGGCCACAGCCGGATCCCGCCGAGCAGCAGGCCGACCAGGGCGATCCCGGTCGGCGGCCACATCGGGGTGACCTGACCGCGCACCAGTTGCTGCTCCAGGCCGATGCGGGCCCCGCCGTAGTAGGCGGCGGCCATCACCAGGATCCACAGGGCCGTGGCCCGGTGCCGCCGGAGCCCCTCGCCGTGGCCGTCGGCGGTCACCGCGGTGCCGTCCCGCAGGGGCCGCCGTGTCCGAGGACGAGCACGGCGGCGTCGTCGCTGTGCCCGGTGAGGTCGGCCACGGCGATCACCCGGGCGGCCAGTTCGTCGGGGTCGGCGGTGCAGCCGGCGGTGGCCAGGTCCGCCACGCGGGCCAGCCCCTCGTCGAGGGGATGGCCGGGCCCCTCCACCACGCCGTCGGTGACCAGCACGAAGGCACCGGTGCCGGCCAGGACGCGGCGGGTCGACGGGTACTTCTCGCCGTCGAGGATGCCCAGCGGCAGGCCCCCCTCGTCGAGCACGACCTCGCAGCGGCCGTCGTCGGTGGCCCACACCGCCGGGACGTGCCCGGCGCGGGCGTCGACCAGTTCGCAGGTCGCGGGGTCGAAGCGGAGGAAGGTGCACGTCACGAAGAGCCCGGAGCCCATGGAGATCAGCAGGTCGTTGGTACGGGCGAGCACCTCCGCCGGCTCCGTGGTCGCGACGGCGACGGCGCGCAGGCAGGTGCGCACCTGGCCCATGTAGGCGGCGGCCTCGACGTCGTGGCCCTGCACGTCGCCGATCGCGCAGCCGACGCTGCCGTCCGGCATGGGGAACACGTCGTACCAGTCGCCGCCGATGTCGAGCCCATCACGCGCGGGGGCGTACCGGCCCGCCACGCGCAGCCCCGGGACGGCCGGGAGGGCGGCGCGGAGGGTGTGCCGCTGGAGGGCGGCCGCCAGCTCCACCCGAGCCTGCTGCATCTTGATCCGCTCCAGGATGCGGCCGGTGAGCTGCCCGAGTGTGTTCAACAGCTCCTCGGCGCTGCTGCTGGAGGGAGCGGTGTGACGTCGGGACATGGCACCAACGCTCCGGGGCCTTGGGCACTCGCGCCACTTGTCACCCTACGCCCGCGGCCCCTCCCGCACCCCTGGTCAGAGCCAGCCGCGGCGGGCCGCCTGCCATGCGAGCTGCATGCGGGTCGCGGCGCCGGCCAGCGTCATCATGTGCTGGATGTGGCGCTGGACGGTGCGCCGGCTCAGGCCCATCTGGCTGGCGATGGCCTTGTCCGCGACGCCCGCGACGAGCAGCGACAGCAGCCGGCGGTCGGTCTCGCTCAGCGGGTCGGAGCCGTCCGCGTCGTCGGCGCCGCTCATCGCGCCGGACGCGCTGACGTGCAGCGGTACCGCGTCCTCCCAGTAGCGTTCGAACAGCGCGGTCAGCGCCTCCAGGAGGCTGCTGTCGCGCAGCAGCGCCGCGGTCGGCTCGTTCGGGCTGCCGTGCGGGCCGCCGGGGACCAGGGGGCAGATGGCGATGGTGCGGTCGGCGACCGCGAGCCGCAGCGGCAGATGGGGCACGGAGCGGGCTATCTCCCCGGCCTGGACGCCCTCAACAACGTTGTCAATGGCCCCGTCGTCGTCGAAGAACGCCCGCTCGTACAGGACGCGGTACCGCACGCCGCGGGCGAGGGCGTCGTACTCGGCGCGGTTGCTCCCCGAGGGCATGGCGACGTACTGCGCCTTGCAGAACCAGAGCATCTCGTGGCGCGCGTTCTCCTGCATCTGCCGCAGGTGCTGGCGCAGCGCCTGGCTGCCGGTGATGACCTCGATGAGCTGGCCGGCGTCCTGGCGGCGCGCCGTGCTGCGGTAGCTGTCCAGCAGGTCGGTGACCGCGGTGCGGGCCTTGTCGAGGGCGTCGGCCTGGCGTTGCAGACGCGGCAGCAGGGCCACGTCGGGCGGGGTGGCGGCGTAGTGCCGGGGGCGGTTGTCGGTGGGGCTGGCGAGCCCCTTGGTGGCGAGGGAGGCGAGGACGCCCTCCGTCTGCCCGGGCGGGAGGCCCGTCTGCACCGCGACGTCGTCCGCCGAGGCGGTCGCGGTGGTGACCAGAAGCCGGTAGACGGTCTCCTCGACCGCGGTGAGGCCAGCCGCCTCGAGCATGCCGCGTTCCTCCGGGTCCGAACGGGTCCGCACAGCATGCGCACAGGGCGGGCACAAGCCGTACATTTCGTTAAAGGCCGGACTATACCCGGGAAATGTTTCGTGCCAATGGCGCGGCGGGTGCCGGGGCCCACACTCCCCTGCACCCGCCGCTGTGTCAACGGTGACGCCCCACCGTCACCGTCCTCCGGAGGCCCGTGCGCCGCTGTGCAGATACGCGCGGTCCACCGTCTGCCGGACGCTGTTGCCCGCCGCGTCGGTCGCGGTCACGCGCAGCGTCACGTAGGCGTCGCCGCGCACCCGCGACGGACGCTCCACGGTGGCGGTGAAGCCGCCACCCTTGCGGGCCGTGCCGGCCCGGGTCCAGGTCCGCCCGTCGTCGTAGGACGTCTCGACCCGCAGGGTCACCCCGCGCGGCGCGGCCATGCCGTCCTGCATCCGCACGTTCAGGCCCAGCTGGTACCGGCGGGCGGGGCCCACCGCGTTGCGGGCGTCGACCGGCACCGCGTAGTCGACCTGCAGCAGGGGCAGCAGCGTCGTGTCGGCGGCGGAACCGGAGCGGAAGGACCACGAGGTGCGGGTGCCGGCGCCGAAGCGCCAGTCGTCCGACACCCGGGTGGTCGCCAGGTCCAGCCGGTACTTCGCGTCGCCCGCCGGCACCTCGAAGTCGCCCCACGCGCCCTGGTCGGACGCGGCGATCTGCTTCCCGTCGCGGTAGAGCACCGCGGTGGCGGTGTCGTCCACCGGCGCTCCGTCGCCGGCGCGGGCCGCGCCGGTTCCGATGCCGCCACCGAGGCCGTTGAGCTCGTAGAACGAATAGTGGCCGGTGCCGGAGTCGTTGAACTCCGGAACGAAGACGGACAGGGTGTTGCCGTTGCGCACCGACGGCCAGGCCGCGCCGCGCGGAATCGACGGACGGACCACGGCCCCGAACCAGCGCTCCGTGGCCTTCTGACCGGGCCGGTAGGTGCGCGGCACGTTCCGCATGCCTGCCCCGAGCGGGGTGTCCATGCCGAAGACGACGTTGTGGTGCACGGTGTGGCGCCACAGGGTGTCCCCGCCGGTCACGTACTCCACACGCTCCCGGCCCGTCGGCACCTCACGGCTGTACTGGTTCCAGGCGGTGTCCTGGTACGGACGCCACCCGAAGCGCTGCTCACTCGCCCACTGCGAGGCGCCGGTACGGGTGTAGGTGCTGCGGACCACGGCGCTCTCGCGCTCGGAGACGGTGTGCACCAGGTTCTTCGGAACGAAGCCCTTGGACACCTGCATCACGTCGTACAGGTACGGGCTGCGCACCGTGCCGGAGAACTCCACCGTCGTGGTGCGCTTCTTGATGCGGTTGAGGAGCGCGGTGCCCTCCGCCGTGCCGGCGCGCATGGTGGGCAGGGCCATCCGGTCACCGGTCGGGCTCCACCGAGTCCAGGGGTAGAAGCCCTCCTCCACGACCAGCATCAGCGCCTTGGCCCCGGCCTCCTTGGCCGCCTTGGCGAGCTGCCGGTCGTCGGAGAAGTCCCAGCGGACCACGGCCAGCTTGCCGCGCACGCCGGCCTTCTTCAGCTCGGCCGCGGTGCCGGTGCCGGCGTCGACGGCGGTCAGCTTGGCGCCCTTGTCGCCGAAGGCCGGGGACGCGGGCACGTAGTACGGGGTGAAGGCCGGCGACGTACCGGAGACCTTCGCCCGCAGTTGCGGGGCGACCAGCTGCCAGCGCGAGGCGAACTCGAAGTCGCCGTCGGTGACGCGCGCGGTGGGGCTGACGTAGATCCGCTTGGCGATGTCGAAGAACATCACGCCCTGGATCAGGCCGTTGCCGTCGATCTTCCGGTACGTCTGGTAGCTGAGGATGCCGCGCTGCTCGGCGGGCCGGGGCGTGCGGATCTTCACCTCGGTGACCTTGGAGGCGTCGAGCGTCACCGTGGTGTCCTTGGTGACCTTCACCTCCGGGTTGACCACCTCGCGGAGCTCCTGGCCGTCGGCGGCCCTGTCCAGCGTCCCGAAGCTGAGCTGGTAGGTGCCCTCCTCCACCTCGGCGACGGCGGGCTCGACGCCGCTGTACTGCACGAACCCGTCGGCGCCCCAGATCGTCGGCGCCGCGCCCTCGATGACCTTGCCGTCGCGGTCGCGGGCGACCACGGTCAACTTGTGCTTGGGGGCGTGCACGTTGAGGCTGACGGTGGTGTGGGCGACAACCGTGCCGTCGGCCGCCGCGGCGGTGACGTAGCCGTAGTACTTCCCGCGCGCGGCGTGGGCCGCGTCGGTGCTCAGCGGGACGTCGGCGGTGGCACCGGGCGCGAGGCTCACGGTGCCGGAGCCGAGGGTGACGACCCCGTCGGGCAGCGCGCGCCCGGTTCCGGTGGACAGCTTGACGGCCAGCTTCAGATCGACCGTCTTGTCACCGGTGTTGGTGTAGCGCACGGTGGCCGCCTGCTGCCGTCCCGCCGTCCCGCCGTTCTGGACCGAGGGCAGCGCGACCGTGCCGGTCGCGGTGATCGGGCCGATGGCGGTGGCCAGGTCGATCCGGCCGCCGCCCTGCTCGGTCACCTTGGTGCCGGGCACCGTGCGCGAAGTGCTGATCAGCGCGTCCTTGATCTGCTGCGCGCCCCAGCCCGGGTGCTGCTGCGCCAGCAGCGCCGCGGCGCCCGCGACGTGCGGAGTCGCCATCGACGTGCCCGAGGCGGCGACGTAGTTCGCGTCGATCGGGTCGCCCATGGTGGTGCCCGCGGCACGGGCGGCCACGATGCCCACGCCCGGGGCGGTCACGTCGGGCTTGACGGCGCCGTCGCCGAAGCGCGGGCCGCGGCTGGAGAAGGAGGCGAGGGAGTCGTCCCGGTCCACGGCGCCGACGGTCAGCGCGGCGTCGGCAGCGCCCGGCGAGCCGACGGTGGACGGCCCCGGGCCGGCGTTGCCCGCGGCGATGACGAACAGCGTGTCCGTCGACGCGGTCAGGGTGTTGACGGCCTGGCTCATCGGGTCGGTGCCATCGGTCTGGATGTCCGCACCGAGGCTCATGTTGACGACCTTGGCGTGCTCGCCCGCCGCCCACTCCATACCGTCGATGACCTGCGACTCCGAGCCCGAGCCGTCGTCGCCGAGCACCTTGCCGACCAGCAGGTCGGCCTTGGGCGCCACGCCCCGCCGGGTCCCCGCCGACGCCGCACCGGTGCCGCCGACGGTCGAGGCGACGTGCGTGCCGTGCCCGAAGTGGTCGTCGGTGTTCGCGCTGTCGGAGAAGTTCCTGGCCTCCGCGATCCGCCCCGCGAGATCGGGGTGGTTCGCGTCGACACCGGTGTCCAGCACCGCGACCTTCACACCCTGGCCCTCGTACCCGGCCTTCCACGCGGCGGGCGCGTTGATCTGCGCGGTGCTGCGGTCCAGGACCGCCTTGACCTTGCCGTCCAGCGAGACCCGCGGGGTCACCGCGGCCCGGGCGGCGTCCGAGGTCCCGCCGCCGGGGTTCAGCGTCTTCCAGAAGGCGCCGAGTTCGTCGCCGGCGACCCGGAAGGAGCGGGCGTCGATGCTCTCCAGGGTGCGCGTGGACGTCTTGTCCGCGCGGAGCGCCACCAGCCGGTCGGCGGTCGCCCCGGCGGTCTTCGCCGCCTGCGACGCCACGCGGGCCCCGTCCCGTGACGGCTCGGGCCGCGAGGAGACGATCAGCGGCAGCGTGGAGGTGTGCGCCTCGTCGTATCCGGCGGCGATCAGTGCCGTCACGTTGAACAGCCGGCGGTCAAGGGTGCCCGCGGACACCAGTGCCTCGGCGTCGAACGGCATGACGGTCAGCGACTTGTCGTCGGCTTCCAGCGTGCGGAAGGGGATGTGTTCGCGGCCAGGTCCGGGCTGGACCGAGGCGGTGCTCCGCCCACCGGGCAGCGACGTCACCGTCACCCGGTCACCGGTCACCAGCCGGACGGTGGTGGAGGAGGACGTCCCGTCACGGTCGGCGGATCGCGCCGGGCCGTCCGGGGTGGTCCCTGCGGAGGCGGTCGTCGTGCCTCCGAGCGTCACCACCAGCACTGTCGATATCGCCGCCGTGAGGCGGAACCATGCCATCAGCCAAACACCTTTCGTACAGCTCCGGGTCACGCGCTGTCCGACAGAATCTGCTGATGCCGGGGAGGTGTCACCGGGTATCAGCTGTCACAGCTGTGACATGTCCCAACGGCGACACGGCGCGGTTCGGGCAACCGGCGACGACCCCCGCCAGGGCACGGCGAACCACCCGGTGACGGTACGAACCACCCCCAAAGGGCCGCCCGTGGGCGCCGGGGCCGGTGCCGGTCGTGATCCCCTTCGACGAGGAGGACGAGGCCGTCCGCATCGCTCCCCGTACGGACTGGGCGGCGGGGCCGGCCCACTACACCGGGCTGAAGACCGTCGCGGTCCGACCCGCGCGTGTCCTCCCCTGCCGCTCAGCCGCCGGGGGAGGTCTCCGCCAGCGCGGCCTCCACCGCCTCGACGGCCTCCTCCGCGGAGGCCGCCCGCAGGAACGTCTCCCCGACCGGGGGCCCCTGCACGTCCCAGCCGTCGACCACGACGACGGGCTTGCCGGTCCGCAGGGCGAGCGCCACCTCGCTCAGGGTGCCCCAGCTGCCGCCGACCGCCACCACGGCGTCGGCGGCGGCGACGACCAGGCCGTTGCGGAGCTCGCCGAGGCCGGTGGCGATCGCCACCGAGAGGGACGGGTCACCCGCCCGGCGGTCCCGGCCCGGGAGGAGTCCGACGGTGGTCCCGCCGTGCGCGCGGGCTCCCTCGGACGCGGCGCCCATCACCCCGCCGAGGCCGCCGCAGACGACGACGGCGCCGCGCCGGGCAAGGAGTTCGCCGACCCTGCGGGCGACCTCGCGCTCCGGCTCCCCGGCCTCGGCGGGCCCCACCACGGCGACGTAACGGCTCGTCATGACCCCTCCCCCGGCGTCCCGCTCCGATTGACACGACGGACAATCAGGATATTCGCTGCAGGTGTGACCTCGTACGCCCTCACCCCCCGACGCGTGTCCCTCGCCCTGCTGGCCACGACGTTGGCCCTGGCTGCCTGCGAGGGGGCGCCGTCCGCCCCGGAGTCCATGGTCGCCACGGGGCGCGCGGCGGCCACCGCCACCCCGAAGGCGTCCTGCGTCGACCGGGTCATGGCCGCGATGAACGACACCCAGCGCGTCGGTCAGCTCTTCATGGGCGCGGCCCAGCTGCCCTCGCCGCCGAAGGCGGACCAGGACGCGATGCGGTCGTACGCCGTCGGGTCGGTGTTCCTCGCGGGCCGCAGCACGGCCGGCGTGACGAAGACCCGGACCCTGGTGGACGGGCTGCAGAAGTCGCTCGGGCAGACGGTGGCCGGGCAGCGGGTCGGCCTGCTGGTCTCCACGGACCAGGAGGGCGGCCAGGTGCAGGTCCTCAAGGGCCCCGGCTTCTCCACCATCCCCAGCGGGAAGACGCAGGGCACCTGGTCCACGGCCACGCTGCGCTCGCGCGCGGAGGGCTGGGCGAAGGAGCTGAAGAAGGCGGGCGTCAACGTCAACCTGGCCCCCGTCGCCGACATCGTCCCGACCTCGATCGGCACCGCGAACGCCCCCATCGGCCGCTACGGCCGCCAGTTCGGCGCGACGTCCGGCGTGGTGTCCCCGCACGTCACGGCGTACGTCCAGGGCTCGAAGACGGCCGGGGTGCTGACCACGCCCAAGCACTTCCCGGGCCTCGGCAGCGTCAAGGGCAACACGGACACGACCGCCTCGGTGACGGACACCATGCTGACCCGCACGGGCAGCAACATCGCCCCCTTCCGCGCGGGCATCTCCGCGGGCGCGGGGCTGGTGATGGTCTCACTGGCCACGTACAAGCGCATCGACCCCAAGCACAAGGCCGTCTTCTCCTCGCTGATCGTCGATCAGACCCTCCGCCGCGACCTGGGCTTCAAGGGCGTCATCATCTCCGACGACCTCGGCAAGGCCGCCTCTGCCCAGTCCGTCGCCCTCGGCCAGCGCGCCCTGTCCTTCCTCCGCGCCGGCGGCGACCTCACCCTCACCGTCTCCCCCAAGGGCATCCCCACGATGGCCGAGGGCATCCGCTACGCCATGCGCCACGAGCCGAAGGTGCGGACGCTGGTCGCGAACAGCGTGCGGCGTGTGCTCACGGCCAAGCAGGCCGCGGGCGTGCTGCGCTGCACGACCTGACGCCGCGGCACCGGCCCCGGGCCGCAGGTCAGCCGGCCTCGATCCGCGCCGCCAGCGCGGAGAGCATCGAGGTCAGCTCCCCGGCGGATACCACGGTGTTCTCGAACTGGCCGTACTTGTCGCAGAGCTCGAACGCGCCGTCGTCGCGTCTGCGCACGAACGCCGTCGTGGTGTTCACCGACGAGCCGGGAGAATCCCCGGACACCACCCGCTCCACCGCCTCCAGGAACAGCCGGACGCTGTGGGCCCGCTTGCCGAACGAGATCGCCAGCGTCTCCACCGCCCACAGCAGGTTCTCGTCCGCCGGCGGTGTACGCGTGGGCTTCCAGAAGCCGTCGCTACGGGTGAAGTCCCAAGCGGCGGCGTCACCTTCGGTCACGGGCCCGGACTCCTTCGGGAGGGGAACGGTGACGGTACGTGAGGTCCGCCGCCGGATGTCCGGGGACCGTAGCACCCGGGGACGGGGCCGGTTCGCCACCCGGGGGAACGGCCGGGATGGCGGGCCGGGGCCGTGCGGTGGCACTGTCAGAGCATGGAGCACCTCTCCCGCAGGCACGTCGCGCAGCACTGGCTCGCCCGCCTGGCCCTGACCGCGGCGGGGGCGGCCGTGGCGCTGCCGCTGGTGGTCGCGGGGCTGCGCAGCATCGCGCTGGTGGCCGCCGCGCTGGGCGGCACCGCGGTGACGGCGGCGGGGGCGTGGTGGGTGCTGACCCGTCGCGGTGTGGTGCGGGCGCTGGCCGTGCTGCTGACCGTGGTGACCCCGCTGGCCGTCCTCGCCTTCTACGACCGGGCCAATCTGCTCTGGGTCGTGGTCACCTCGCTGGCGCTGTGGGCGCTGGCCGTCGTCGCGGGGCGCAACGCGGTGCGCGCCACCCGGGCCCATGAGGCACGGCTGCGGGAGCGGATCGCGGCCCGGCCGCGGCGACCGTTCCTGATCATGAACCCGCGCTCCGGCGGCGGCAAGGTCGGCGCCTTCGGGCTGAAGGAGAAGGCGGAGGCGCTCGGCGCCCGGGTCGTGCTGCTCGACCCCGACCACCCGCAGGACGTCACGGAGCTGGCCCGGCAGGCGGCCGACGAGGGCGCCGACCTGCTCGGCGTGGCCGGCGGGGACGGCACGCAGGCGCTGGTGGCCGGGGTGGCCGCCGAACGGGGACTGCCGTTCCTGGTGATCTGCGCGGGCACCCGCAACCACTTCGCCATGGACCTGGGTCTGGACCGCGCCGACCCCGCGGCCTGCCTGGACGCGCTCAGGGACGGCGTGGAGCTGCGGGTCGACCTCGGCTACGTGGGCGACCGGCCCTTCGTCAACAACGTGTCGTTCGGCGCCTACGCTGCCGTCGTGCAGAGTCCCGCGTACCGGGACGACAAGGTCGGCACCATCCTGGAGCTCCTGCCCGACCTGCTCACCCATCGCGCCGGGCCCCGGCTGACGGCCACGGCCGGGGACACCGTCGTCGACGAGCCGCAGGCCGTGCTGGTGAGCAACAACCCGTACCGGACCGACGACCCGGCCGGGCTCGGCCGCCGGGACCGTCTCGACACCGGTCTGCTCGGGGTGCTCGGCGTCAAGGTCGACAACGCGGCCCAGGCCGCGGGGCTGCTGATGGGCCCGCGGGTCGCCTCCGGGCTCACCGTGGCGACGGCGCGGGAGGTGGTGACCACGGCCGACGCCGACGAGATCGACGCGGGCGTGGACGGCGAGGCGCTCGTGCTGCCCACCCCCGTGCGCTGCCGCATCCGCCCCGGCGCGCTGCGGGTCCGGGTGCCCCGCGGCCGCCCGGGGGTACCTGCCGCGGGCGTGCGCACGGACTGGCGACGGCTGCGCAAGCTCGCGCTGACCATGGGCCGCACCGCGGCCGGACGCCCGGACCGGCCCAACGCCTGATCAGGCCGGCGTCCCGGACCACCGGCTCCGGCCGGAGCAAGACCCGCCGATGCCGACCGCTCCCCCGGCGACCCGGCCGCCACCGCGGCCACGCTCGCCACCGGGCGACCGCACGGCGGAAACCCGCGGCGGCCGGCGGCCGGACACCGGACCGGCCGGGCCGGCTCAGCGCCTGATCAGGCTGGAGTCCCGGACCACCAGCTCCGGCTGCAGCACGACCCGGCGATGCTGGTGCTCCCGGGCCTGCGGCCCGGTCTCCTCCAGCAGCATCCCGGCGGCCAGCGCGCCCATGTTCGTGGCGGGCTGCCGCACGGAGGTGAGCGGCACGGCCGCCGCCGCCGCGAACTCGATGTCGTCGTAGCCGACGATGGCCATCTCGCCGGGGACGTCCACCCCCGCCGCGTACAGCGCCTGCAGCACCCCGAGGGCGAGCAGGTCGTTGGCGCAGAACACGGCGGTCGGCCGCTCCGGGAGGCCGAGCAGCCGGTGGCCGGCGTCCCGTCCGGCCGCGACGTCCAGCCGCTCGGTGGGCAGTTCACGCAGGGTCTCCGGCGGCAGTCCGGCCTCCGCCAGGGCGGCGAGCGCCCCCGCGCGCCGGTCCCGGACCTGCTGCAGGTGCCCGGGGCCGGAGACGTACGCGATCCTCCGGTGCCCGGCGGCCGCCAGGTGGCCGACGGCCATCCGGCCGCCGGCCACGTCGTCCACCGACACCGAGCACTCGGCGGTGCCCGCCGCGACCCGGTCGACGAGGACGAAGGGGATGCGGTGCCGCCGGAACGCGGCGAGGTTGCCGCCGTCGGCGTCGGCCGGCGTCACCAGCACCCCGCGCACCCGCTGCTCCGCGAAGAGCGACAGGTACGCGGCCTCCTCCTGCGGGTTCTCCGCGCTGTTGCAGACCATCACGCCGAGCCCCGCCGCCCGGGCCGCCCGTTCCGCGCCGCGTGCCACGTCGACGAAGAACGGGTTGCCCATGTCGAGCACGAGCAGGGCCATGATCCTGCTGCGGCCCGCCCGCAACTGCCGGGCGGACTCGCTGCGTACGTACCCCAGCCGGGCGATGGCGCGCTGCACACGGACCCGGGTGGCCTCGGGGACCGCGTCCGGCCGGTTGATCACATTGGAGACCGTGCCCACGGACACCCCCGCCTCACGGGCGACGTCCTTGATCCCCACCGTGCGGCCCTTCTCCGCCACGCCCCGGCTCTCAGAACTTGAACTGGTCGATGTTGTCCTTGGTGAACACGGTCGGCTTGCCGAGCACCACCACGCCGTCCTTGCCGATGGTGTAGCTGCCCATGTCACCGGCCTTGAAGGTCTGGCCCTCCGCACCGGAGATCTGGCCGGAGGACAGGGCGACCGCGGCGTACGAGGCGAGCGAGCCGAGCTTGGCCGGGTCCCACAGCTCGAAGGCCTCGACGGTGCCGTTCTTGACGTAGGCGCGCATGTCGTTGGGCGTGCCGAGGCCGGTCAGCTTGACCTTGCCCTTGTACTTGGAGCCCGCCAGGTACTGGGCGGCCGCCTTGATGCCCACCGTGGTCGGGGAGATGATGCCCTTCAGGTTGGGGTACTGCTGGAGCAGGCCCTGGGTCTGCTGGAAGGACTGCTGGGCGTCGTCGTTGCCGTAGGCGACCTTGACCAGCTTGACGTCCTTGTACTTGGGGTCCTTGAGCTCGTCCTTCATGAAGTCGATCCAGGTGTTCTGGTTCGTGGCGGTCTGCGCCGCCGAGAGGATCGCGATCTCGCCCTTGTAGCCGATCTGCTCGGCCAGCAGCTGCACCTCGGTGCGGCCCAGGTCCTCGGAGCTGGCCTGCGACACGAACAGGTCGCGGCACTCCGGCTTGGTGTCCGAGTCGTAGGTGACGACCTTGATGCCGTTCTTGCGGGCCTGGTTCAGCGAGGTGCACAGCGCGCCCGGGTCCTGCGCGGAGACGGCGATCGCGTCGACCTGCTGCTGCGTCAGGGTGTTGACGTAGCTCACCTGGCCGGCGGTGTCGGTGCCGCTGCTGGTGCCGACCTCCTTGTAGGTGGAGCCCAGCGTGTCCAGGGCCTGCTTGCCGCCGCCGTCGGCGATGGTGAAGTACGGGTTGTTGACCTGCTTGGGCAGGAAGGCGACGGTCAGGCCCTTCTTGGTCGCCGCGTTGGGGTCGGCCGACGCGGTCGCCTTGGCTCCGCCGCCGCTGTCCTTGGAGGAGTTCTTGGTGGTGCCGCCGCAGGCCGTGGCGCCGAGCGCGACGGCCGCGGTCACGGCGACGACGACGGTGGCACGACGGGTGAGGGTTCTGCTGGACATGGTGATCCTTTCGCCTCCGGAGCGGGTGCCGGAGTGAGGACGGGACGGGGTGCGGGTGGTGGTGCGGTTGGTGGTGCCGTGTGACGTGTGCGGGGGGAGGTGGGGGTTCACGAGGCGGCGAGCGCGGCCGGGGCCTGGTCGGCCGACCTCCTGCGCGCCCTGGCCTGCGCGACCTGACGGCCGATCCTCGGGGCGAGGACGGAGATCACCAGGAGCACGCCGGTGACGACGATCTGGGACTGGGCCGAGACGTTGAGCAGGCTCATGACGTTCTGGCCCGCGCCCAGCAGGAACACCCCGGCGATCGCGCCGCCCAGGGTGCCCTTGCCGCCGTCGAAGTCGATGCCGCCGAGCAGGACGCCGGCGATGACGGACAGCTCCAGACCGGTGGCGTTGTCGTAGCGCGCGCTGGCGTAGTGCAGGGCCCAGAAGACTCCGGTGAGGGAGGAGACCAGGCCGGTCGTCACGAACATCGCCAGCTTCAGCCGCCGCACGCGCACACCCGCGAACCGGGCCGCCTCCTCCGAGGCGCCGACGGCGAACAGGGAACGCCCGACGGGGGTCGCGTGGAGCACGAGGACGGCGATCAGCAGCAGCACGGCGAAGGGGATCGCCGCGTACGGGATGAAGGTGCCGTCGATCCGGCCGGCGCCGAAGTCGAGGTACTGCTGCGGGAAGTCGGTGACGGAGTCGGCGCCGAGCACGATCTGCGCGATGCCGCGGTAGGCGGCCAGCGTGCCGATGGTGACGGCGAGCGAGGGCAGGCCGAGCCGGGTCACGAGCAGGCCGTTGACCAGGCCGCACAGGGCGCCGAGGAGCAGGCAGAGCGGGATGATCGTCTCGATCGCCATGCCGCCGTTCCACAGCGCGCCCATCACGGCCCCGGACAGGCCGGCGGTGGAGCCGACGGACAGGTCGATCTCACCGGAGACCACGAGCATGGTCATCGGCAGCGCGATGAGCGCGATCGGCAGGGTGTTGCCGATCAGGAAGGACACGTTCAGGGCGTTGCCGAAGTTGTCCACGAAGGAGAAGGAGCAGATCAGCAGGACGACGAGCAGGGCGCCGACCGCGGTGTCCCAGCGCACCGCGCCGCCGAGGCGGGCGAGCGGGGCGGGGGCCTTGGTGGTCTCAGGCATGGTGGGCACTCCTCATCTGTGCGGCCCGCTTGCGGAGGACGCCGGCCACCCGCAGCGCCACGATCCGGTCGACGGCGATGGCGAGCAGGAGCAGGACGCCGTCGATGGCCAGCACCCACACCGAGCTGACGCCGATGGAGGGCAGGACGCTGTTGATCGAGGTCAGCAGCAGGGCGCCGAGCGCGGCGCCGTACACGGTGCCGGAGCCGCCGGTGAAGGCGACGCCGCCGACCACCACGGCGCTGACGACGGTCAGTTCGTAGCCGTTGCCGGTGCCGGAGTCGACGTTGCCGAACCGGGCGAGGTAGAGCGCGCCGGCGAGTCCGGCGAGCGCCCCGCACACCACGTACGCGGTCAGGATCCGCTTGCGGACCGGCACGCCGGCCAGCCGGGCGGCCTCCGGGCTGGAGCCCAGCGCGTACAGGTCGCGGCCGCCGCGGTAGCTGCGCAGGTAGTACCCGGCCGCGACCAGCACCGCGAGCGTCAGGAGCGCGAGGTAGGGGATCACCGACAGGCCGTCGTGACCGAAGTCGACGAAGCTCGCCGGCAGGTCGCCCGCGGTGATCTGACGGGAGCCGACCCAGATGGAGTCGATGCCGCGGATGATGTAGAGCGTGCCCAGCGTCACCACGAGGGCGGGGACCTGACCCAGGCTCACCAGCAGGCCGTTGAGCAGGCCGAAGAGCACGCCGAGCGCGACCGCGATGAGCACGGCGACCAGCGGGTTGCCGCCGCCGTGCAGGTAGGTGCCGGCTGCGAAGGCCGAGATGCCGAGCACCGAGCCGACCGACAGGTCGACGTTGCGGGTGATGACGACCATGGCCTGGCCGACGGCGACCAGCACCAGGATGGTGGCGTTCAGCAGGAGGTCCTTGACGCCCTGCTGGGACAGGAACTCGCTGTTGTAGATCTGGGTCGCGGCCAGCATGACCACGAGCACGGCGAGCACGGCGAGCGCCCGCAGTTTCAGCACCCGGTCCAGGAAGCGGCGGGACGCGGTCGGTTCGTCCGCGGCGATCTGCTGCGGGGTGTCGGCGGTCACGGTCACGCCGCCCTCCTCACGCGGCCGGTGGCCGCCGCCATCACGGATTCCTCGGTCGCCTCCGACCGGGGGATCTCGGCCGTCAGTCGTCCCTCGTGCATCACCAGGACGCGGTCCGCCATGCCGAGGATCTCCGGCAGGTCGGAGGAGATCATCAGTACGGCCACGCCCTCGGACGCGAGCCGCGACAGCAGCCGGTGCACCTCGGCCTTGGTGCCGACGTCGATGCCGCGCGTGGGCTCGTCGACGATCAGCACCCCGGGCGCGGTGGCGAGCCACTTGGCGAGGACGACCTTCTGCTGGTTGCCGCCCGAGAGGGTGCCGACGACGTCGCCCAGCCGGGCGTACTTGACCTGGAGCCGGACGGCCCAGTCCAGCGCGCGGCTGCGCTCGGCGCCACGGCTCATCAGACCGCCCTTGGTGGTGGCGGCGAAGCCGGTGAGGCCGATGTTGCGCTCGATGGACATGTCCATCACCAGGCCCTGGGCCCGGCGGTCCTCGGGGACCAGCGCGATCCCCGCGGCCATGGCCAGGCTCGGTGCGCCGCCGCGCAGCGGCTTGCCGTCGACGACGACCTCCCCGGCGTCCCTGCGGTCCACGCCGAAGATCGCCCGGGCGACCTCGCTGCGCCCGGCGCCGACGAGGCCCGCCAGGCCCACGATCTCGCCGCGGCGCACCTCGAAGGAGACGTCGGTGAAGACGCCTTCGCGGGTGAGCCGGCGCACGCTGAGGGCGACCTCGCCGATCTCGGCGTCCTGCTTGGGGTAGAGCTCGTCCAGGTCGCGGCCGACCATGCGGCGCACCAGGTCGTCCTCGGAGAGCCCGTCGAGGGGCTCGCTGGCGATCCACGCGCCGTCCCGCAGGGTGGTGACCCGCTGGCAGAGGGCGAAGATCTCCTCGAGGCGGTGGGAGATGAAGAGCACCGCGGCGCCCTGCTCGCGCAGGGACTTGACGACGCCGAAGAGGCGGGCGACCTCACTGCCGGTGAGCGCGGCGGTCGGCTCGTCCATGATCAGGACGCGGGCGTCGAAGGAGAGCGCCTTGGCGATCTCCACCAACTGCTGGTCGGCGATGGACAGTCCGCGCGCCGGCTGTTCCGGGTCGAGGTCCACGCCGAGGCGGCGGAAGAGATCGGCCGCGGCCTCGCGCACGGCCTTGTGGTCGACCCTACCCAGCGAACGGCGGGGCTGGCGGCCGACGAAGATGTTCTCGGCCACCGACAGGTCGGGGAAGAGCGTCGGCTCCTGGTAGATGACGGCGACCCCCGCGTCACGGGCGTCCCCCGGGCCGTGGAACTCCACGGGCCGGCCGTCGAGCAGCACCGTGCCGGTGTCCGGGCGGTGCACACCCGCGAGGGTCTTGATCAGTGTCGACTTGCCGGCGCCGTTCTCGCCCGCCAGGGCATGGGCCTCGCCGGCGTGCAGCCGGAGCGATACACCGCGCAGAGCGCGAACGGCACCGAAGGACTTGCTCACCCCCTCGAGCGCGAGCACCGGAGTGGTCTCCGGTTCGGGGTGCGTCATTGCGCCCTCCTGCTATGAAATGTTTCAACGGAGTTGCCGGGAAGCTAGCCCCGCCCTGCGAAGGCGTCAAGAGCCGCCACCTCCCCCTCCTGACCTGCACCCTCGCGAAACCCGCAGGTAACAGGCCTGACAACACCGCACGAACAGCAACAACGCGCTTTCGCAGCATGGATGACACGATTCAATAACGGGGATCGAGACCAGCAGACCTCTTGACGGCCACCGGTGGACGTGGATAGCTTCACAGGCGAATGAATCGATTCACTGAAGCCGGTTCACTGAGCCGATTCACCGAGCCATCCGAGGTGGACATGCCTGACATCGCAGCCGTCAAGGCCGCACTCACAGCCCAGCGGATCGAGACGCCGTCCTGGGGTTACGGCAATTCCGGCACCCGTTTCAAGGTCTTCGCCCAGGCCGGGGTGCCCCGTGACCCGTACGAGAAGCTCGACGACGCGGCCAAGGTGCACGAGTTCACCGGCGTCGCCCCCAAGGTGGCCCTGCACATCCCCTGGGACCGGGTGGACGACTACACCGCGCTCGGCGCCCACGCCAAGGAGCGCGGCCTGGAGTTGGGCGCGATCAACTCCAACGTCTTCCAGGACGACGACTACAAGCTCGGCAGCGTGTGCCACCCCGACCCGCAGGTCCGCCGCAAGGCCACGGACCACCTGCTGGAGTGCGTCGACATCATGGACGCCACCGGCTCCGCCGACCTCAAGCTCTGGTTCTCCGACGGCACCAACTACCCCGGCCAGGACGACATCGTGGGCCGCCAGGAGCGTCTCGCCGAGGCCCTCACCGAGGTCTACGGGCGGCTCGGCGACGACCAGCGGATGCTGCTGGAGTACAAGCTCTTCGAGCCGGCGTTCTACACCACCGACGTCCCGGACTGGGGCACCGCCTACGCGCACTGCCTCAAGCTCGGCCCCAAGGCGCAGGTCGTCGTCGACACCGGTCACCACGCGCCGGGCACCAACATCGAGTTCATCGTCGCCTTCCTGCTCAGCCAGGGGAAGCTCGGCGGGTTCGACTTCAACTCCCGCTTCTACGCCGACGACGACCTGATGGTCGGCGCCGCCGACCCCTTCCAGCTCTTCCGGATCCTGCACGAGGTCGCCAAGAACCGCGGCTTCGAGGCCGAGACCAACGTGGCCTTCATGCTCGACCAGTGCCACAACATCGAGGCCAAGATCCCCGCGGTCATCCGCTCGGTGATGAACGTCCAGGAGGCCACCGCCAAGGCGCTCCTGGTGGACCTCGACGCCCTGGGCGAGGCGCAGCGCTCCGGTGACGTCCTCGCCGCCAACGCCGTGCTCATGGACGCGTACAACACCGACGTGCGCCCGCTGCTGCGCGAGGTGCGCGAGGAGCGCGGCCTGGCCCCCGACCCCGTCGCCGCGTACCGCGCCTCCGGCTGGCAGGAGCACATCGTGGCCGACCGCGTCGGCGGCACCCAGGCCGGCTGGGGCGCGTAGGCCGTGCCGGCCTGACGCCCGCCCTCCCCGCCCCTCCTCGTTCCTCCCCTCCCGAAGGACACCCCCATGGCACCCGCCACCCATCCGGAAGTCGCCGCGCTGCTGGAGCGCGCCCACCGCCTGGGCGCCGACCCGCGCAACACCAACTACGCCGGCGGCAACGCCTCCGCAAAGGCCACCGCCACCGACCCCGTCACCGGCGGAGCCGTGGACCTGATGTGGGTCAAGGGCTCGGGCGGCGACCTGGGCACGCTCACCGAGGCCGGCCTCGCCGTCCTGCGCCTGGACCGGCTGCGCGCCCTGACCGCCGTCTACCCCGGCCCCGAGCGCGAGGACGAGATGGTCGCGGCGTTCGACTACTGCCTGCACGGCAAGGGCGGCGCCGCTCCCTCCATCGACACGGCCATGCACGGCCTCGTCGACGCCGCCCACGTCGACCACCTGCACCCCGACTCGGGCATCGCGCTGGCCTGCGCCGCCGACGGCGAGAAGCTCACCCAGGAGTGCTTCGGCGACAAGGTCGCCTGGGTGCCGTGGCGCCGCCCCGGCTTCCAGCTCGGCCTGGACATCGCCGCCATCAAGGAGGCCAACCCGCAGGCCGTCGGCGTGATCCTCGGCGGTCACGGCATCACCGCCTGGGGCGAGACCTCCGAGGAGTGCGAGCGCAACGCCCTGTGGATCATCCGCACCGCCGAGGAGTTCCTGGAACGTCACGGCAAGCAGGACCCGTTCGGCGCCCCGCTGCCGGGCTGGGAGCCGCTGCCGGAGGCCGGGCGCCGGGCCCGGGCCGCCGCCCTCGCCCCGGTCCTGCGGGCGATCGCCTCCCAGGACCGCCCGCAGGTCGGCCACTTCACCGACTCCGCGCCCGTGCTGGACTTCCTCGCGCACGCGGAGCACCCCCGGCTGGCCGCGCTGGGCACCTCCTGCCCCGACCACTTCCTGCGCACCAAGGTCCGCCCGCTCGTCCTCGACCTGCCCCCCACCGCGCCGCTCGAGGACGCCGTGGCCCGCCTGGAGGAGCTGCATGCCGCCTACCGCGCCGACTACCAGGCGTACTACGACCGGCACGCCACCGAGGACTCCCCCGCCATCCGCGGCGCCGACCCGGCGATCGTCCTCGTCCCGGGCGTCGGCATGTTCAGCTACGGCAAGGACAAGCAGACCGCGCGCGTGGCGGGCGAGTTCTACGTCAACGCGATCAACGTGATGCGCGGCGCCGAGGCGGTCTCCGCGTACGCCCCCATCGACGAGGCGGAGAAGTTCCGCATCGAGTACTGGGCCCTGGAGGAGGCCAAGCTCCAGCGGATGCCGAAGCCCAAGCCGCTGGCCACCCGGATCGCCCTGGTCACCGGGGCCGGTTCGGGCATCGGCAGGGCCATCGCGCACCGCCTGGCGGCGGAGGGCGCCTGCGTGGTCGTCGCCGACGTCAACACCGACGGCGCGCGGGCCGTCGCGGAGGAACTCGGCGGTCCCGACCGGGCGGTCGCGATCACCGTGGACGTGACCAGCGAGGAGGCCATCCGGGCCGGCTTCGACGAGGCCCTGCTGGCCTTCGGCGGGGTGGACCTGGTGGTCAACAACGCGGGCATCTCCGTCTCCAAGCCGCTGTTGGAGACCACCGCCCGCGACTGGGACCTCCAGCACGACATCATGGCGCGCGGCTCCTTCCTCGTCTCCCGCGAGGCCGCCCGGGTGCTCATCGCGCAGAAGCTCGGCGGCGACATCGTCTACATCGCCTCCAAGAACGCGGTCTTCGCCGGGCCCAACAACATCGCCTACTCCGCCACCAAGGCGGACCAGGCGCACCAGGTCCGGTTGCTGGCGGCCGAGCTCGGCGAGCACGGCATCCGCGTCAACGGCGTCAACCCCGACGGGGTCGTCCGCGGCTCGGGCATCTTCTCCTCCGGCTGGGGCGCCCAGCGCGCCGCGACGTACGGGGTGCCGGAGGAGAAGCTGGGCGAGTTCTACGCCCAGCGCACCATCCTCAAGCGCGAGGTGCTCCCCGAGCACGTCGCGAACGCGGTCTTCGCGCTGACCGGCGGGGAACTGACGCACACCACGGGTCTGCACGTCCCGGTCGACGCCGGCGTGGCCGCGGCGTTCCTGCGCTGACGCCGACCGCACCGCGCGGGGGAGCCGGCCGACCGGCTCCCCCGCACCCGTACGACCCACCGACCCCCGCGGCGCGCCGCGCCGCACCGACCGCACCCGTCGCTCCGACCCGAACGACCAGAACACGAGGGGCCCACGTGCCATTCGCCGCCATCGACCTCGGCGCCACCAGCGGCCGCGTCATCCTCGGCCGGGTGGGCCCGGACCACCTCGTCCTCGACGAGGTGCACCGCTTCGCCAACACCCCCGTACGGCTGCCCACCGGACTCCACTGGGACGTCCTCGCCCTGTTCCGGGAGAGCCTGGACGGCCTGCGCCTGGCGGCCCGGGCAGGGGACGGCGTCACGTCGGTCGGCATCGACAGCTGGGCGGTGGACTACGGACTGCTCGACGCGGACGGCGCCCTGCTGGGGATCCCCCACCACTACCGCGACAGCCGGACGGAGCACGTCGCCGACCGGGTCAGGGACGACATCGGCCCGCAGGAGTTGTACGCGGTCACCGGCCTGCAGCACCTGCCCTTCAACACGGTCTTCCAGCTGGCGGCGGCCCGTGACGGCGCGCAGTTCGCGGCCGCGAGGACGCTGCTGATGATCCCCGACCTGCTCACCCACTGGCTCACCGGCGGCATCGGCGCCGAGGAGACCAACGCCTCCACCACCGGCCTCTTCGACGCGCGCACCGCGACCTGGGCGGAGGAACTCCCCGGCCGGCTCGGCATCGAGCCGCGCCTGCTGCCGCCGCTGCGCCGCCCGGGCACCCACGCCGGCACGCTCCTGCCCCACGTGGCCGCGTACACGGGGCTGCCGGCGGACACCGCCGTCGTCACCGTGGCCTCGCACGACACCGCCTCCGCGGTGGCCGCGGTCCCGGCCACCGGGCCGCACTTCGCGTACATCTCGTGCGGCACCTGGTCGCTGGCGGGCCTGGAGCTGGACGCCCCGGTGCTCACGGAGGCCTCGCGGCTCGCCAACTTCACCAACGAGCGCGGCGTCGACGGCACCATCCGCTACCTGCGCAACATCATGGGCATGTGGCTGCTGGAGGAGTGCCGCCGCACCTGGGAGCAGCGGCAGGAGGGCCTGCCCCTGCAGGAACTGCTCGCCGCGGCCGCCGCCGCGGAGCCCTTCGCCGCCCTCATCGACCCGGACGACCCGCTCTTCCTGGCGCCCGGTGACATGCCCGCCCGGATCCGCGCCTTCTGCGCCGGGACCGGCCAGAAGCCCCCGGCGTCGCACGGCGCGGTCGTCCGCTGCATCCTGGAGAGCCTCGCCCTCGCCCACCGCCGCACCCTCCGCGAGGCCGCCGAACTCGCCGGCCGCGAGATCCACCGCGTCCACCTGGTCGGCGGCGGCTCCCGCAACGAACTGCTGTGCCGGTTCACCGCCGACGCCACCGGGCTCCCCGTCGTCGCCGGCCCCACCGAGGCCACGGCCCTGGGCAACATCCTCGTCCAGGCCCGCGCCGCCGGCTCGTTCGGCGACGGTCCCGACGGCCTGGCGGCGATGCGGGCGCTGGTGGCGGCCACCCAGCCGCTGCGGACGTACGAGCCGGCCGCGGACGGCCGGGCCTGGGACGCGGCGGCCGCCCGACTGGCCGGGCTCGCCGCGGCGCGGCAGCCCTGAGGCGCGCCGCGCCGCTCAGCCCGCGGAGCGGCTGACGGAGGCGCCCTGGCGCAGGGCACGCGGGATCTCGGCGACCTCGTCGACGGTCGCGATCAGTGCCGCGACCTGTTCCCGGGGCGCGTCGCTGTCGATCTCGACGGTGTAGGAGATGCCGGTCGAACGCCATCGGCCGGTGTCGAACCCGCCCTCCGCGCGCACCCGGACGCCCCGCAGTTCCAGCCCGCCGGCCGCAGCCTCGCGGTAGAGGTCGTTGAGCACGCAGGCAGCCACCGCGAGGTTCAGCACGTGGCCTCCGGTGAACGCCGACCGCACCCCGACGCCGCCGGGCGTCCAGCGGTGCGGGAGCCGGACGTCGTCGCCGTCCTCCTCCAAGAACGATCCCGCGCTCGCCAACACCGCGAACCGCTCGTCCATACCCTGCCTCCCGTCGCCGCCCGCGCGGCCGCAGCCCGCCCCAGATCCTCTTGCATGATGGCGCAACCCGGTTCGGTGGGCGGGGACTTCGGCGGTCGTCGGGTTCCTCAGCCCTGCTGCTGCGAGGGGAACTGCGAGCTGAAGTCGGCCGTGTCGGAAGCCGGGGGCGCGGTGACGGCCTTGGTTCCGCCGAACTTGAGGAAGTCGATGGTCACCTTCGCCTTGCCCATGACCTGGACCATGCGGACCGGCAGGTCCTTGCCGTCCACCCAGACATCGATCGTGATCTCGTCCACCGGCCCGGTGGCGGAGTTGAAGATGCTCTTCTCCTCGGAGGGCGAGAGGGACTTCCCCAGGTTGCCCAGTCGGCTCTTGTCGAGGGTCGCCCGGTAGTGACGGGCCTCGCGGCCGCGGATCGTCTGCTCCCCGAGGTCCTCGACGTCCTCGGTCAGCTCGATGTAGCGCAGCCCCGCTGTCGGGTCCCCGCCCTTCGCGACCGCGGCAGCGCCCTCCTTGCCGAGGACCGCGGAGACGTCGACGCGCAGCCAGTGCTTGCCCTTGAGCAGGCCGGCGGGCTGCGGGTCGACGTTGTAGTAGTAGGCGCCGTCCACCATCAGCGCCCGCAGCTCCGGGTCGTCCTGCAGCGGCTGCATCTGCGCCGCCGAGGTGTCCATCATGACGTCGTACGCGACGCCCTTGCCCCAGGAGTAGGTCCCCTTCATGGTGATGGGCGTGCCCTGACCCAGGTCGGTCGACATGTCGACCATGGCCGAACCGGTCTTCTCCGTGTGGCTGGTGACGCGGGCGAGGATCTGGGCGATCGAGTCCGTCTTGCCCACCGCGTCCGCCGTGTCACGCGCGGCGCTGCAGCCCGCCGTCGCGGTCAGCGCGACGGCGGCGGCCCCCACCGTGGCGGCGACGCGTATCCGCCGCTTCTCCCTCGTGTCCTTGGTCTCGCTCATGCTGCCCACCCCTGGGTCGTTCGTGGTCGATCTTGTGTGTTCGCTGTGGACCGTATCTCGGAGGACTGACACCGCTACACGCCCGTGGTGCCGTCGACCAGTTCCCGCAGGAGGTCGAGGTGGCCGTTGTGGCGGGAGGTCTCCTCGACGAGGTGCAGCAGGATCCAGCGCAGGTTGGGGTGGCGACCGTCGCGGATGGGGCGCTTGGCGACGGCGTCCAGGTCGAGCCCGGCGACGAGCTCGCGGTAACGGGCGGTGTGCGCCTCGTAGTCCGCCAGCAGGTCGGCGAGGGGGAGGTCCACGGCGATCCGCATCTCGCGGTCGGGGTCCTCCTCCGTCCAGGGGCCCTCGTCCTCGCCGCCGAGGAACACCACCTCGAACCAGTAGTACTCAACCCAGCGGAGGTGGTTGATCAGTCCGCTGAGCGTCATCAGCGGCGAACCCGGGAGCGGGGCGCTGCGGGCGTGCTCGGGCGTGACGCCCTCGCACTTGGCGCGGGCGGTGTCGCGGGCGTAGTCGAGGAGGGTCGTCAGCGCGGAGCGCTCGTCCCATGCGGTGGGTGTGTCTGTTCGTGTCATCGGCGGAATGCTGTCGGGAACGACGGCGGCCCGTCCACCGATTAACCGGGGCCGCCCCGCCGTACCCCCTGACAGCAGACGTCAGCGGAGAGCCGGACCATCGTTCCCCGTGACCACCACCGAACGAACGCAACGTCTCCTGCTGCCCGCCGTGTTCATCACCTCCCTGGGCAACAACATCCAGCTCATCGCCGCGGCCCTGCTGATGGTGCGCGCCCAGGGCTCGCTGCTCGACGTGGGCTGGCTCTTCATCGCCGTCGCCGTCCCCCAGGCCGTGCTGTCGCCGTTGTTCGGCCGGGTCGCCGACCGCTTCGACCGCCGAGCGCTGTGGGCGGGCTGCGACCTGCTCAGCGCCGCCGTGGCCCTGGTGCCCGCGCTGGGTACGGTCCTGGGCTGGCCGCGGGGGGCGGTCGTCTACGGCAGCAACTTCGCGCTGGCCGTGACGGCCGCGCTCTTCGTGCCGGTGAGCGCGGCGTTGATCAAGGAGCGGGTGCCCGCGGGGCGGCTGCGGCGGTTCAACGCCCACTACGAGATGGCGTTGCAGAGCGGGATGCTGCTGTCGGCGGCGGTGGGCGGTCTCGCGCTGCAGTTCGCCGGCCCTGCCCCCCTGTTCGTGTTCAACGCGGCGACCTTCGTGGCCTCCGCGGTCCTCGTCCTGGCGACCGGCCGTGGGGCGGGCAGGCCCGTCACTTCGGGCACCGCCGCCTCGGCCGCGGTACGGCCGGTCCCGTCGCGGGCGCCGCTCGGCCCGCTGGTCCTGCTGTACGCCCAGGGCAGCGTGGTGGTGACCGTCTTCAACGCCCTGCTGCCGGTGCTGGTCATCGCCGAGCTGCACCGGGGCGCCGCCGTCGTCGGTGCGGTGGACGCGCTCGGCGGTGCGGGCTTCCTGCTCGCGGCGGCCGCGTACCGGCGCACGGGTGCCCGGCTGGGGGACCTGCGGCTCGCGCTCACCGGCTTCGCGCTCTGCGCCGTGCTGTTCGCGCTGCAGCCCCGGTTCGGGGTGACGGGGCTGCTGCTGCTCGTGCCGGCCGGGGCCTTCGTCTTCGGGCAGGCGCGCATCGCCTCGCGGACGCTGTTGATGGCCGCGGTCGACGAGGGCCGCGTGGGGCGGGCCTTCGGGGCGGCGAACGCGTACGGGCTCGCCGCGACCGTGGCCGTGATGCTCGGGACCTCGGCGGTCAGCGCCCGCGCCGGGCTCCTGACCGGCTTCGCGGCGGTCGCCGGTCTCAGCGCGTTGGCGGCCGCGGGGGCGGCGGTGTGGATCGCGGCGGCCCGTAGAGGGCGGCCAGCGCCCGCGCCGACTCCGCCAGCATCTCCCGCAGCGGAGCCGGCGCAAGGACTTCGAGGTCCGCGCCGAGCCTGAGGAACTCGCCGTGCGCGTGGGCGACCGACTCGATGGGCACGCGGGCGCGGACCCAGCCGTCCGGCTCCCGCTCGCCGCCCTCGGCCACCGCCCGGGCCACAGGGCGCGACAGCAGCGCGGGCAGCCGCTCGGCACCGCGCGGTGACACCCGGATCAGGGCCTCGTCCCGGTGGAGCCGCGCGTGGAACCCGGCGAGGTACTCCCGCCAGTACGCGGCGAGGTCGAAGCCGGGCGGGGTCGCGAACGTCTCGTCGAGGGCGCGCACCTCGAGCATCTGGTCGACCCGGTAGGTGCGCGGGTCGCTCCCGTCGTGGGCGACCACGTACCAGCGGCCCGCCTTGAGCACCAGACCGTACGGTTCGAGCCTGCGGTCGGTCTCGGCGGGCTCGCGCCAGCGGCGGTACCGCACCCGTACGACCTGCCGGTTCCACACGGCGTCGGCCACCACGGGCAGGTGCGGCACCTGCTCCTCGGAGCTGTACCAGCCGGGCGCGTCCAGCAGGAACCGCCCCCGCACCCGCTCCGCCCGCTCCCGCAGCGCCGGCGGCAGCGCGGCGCTGAACTTCAGCCGGGCCGCCGCCGCGGCCTCCCCGAGCCCCAGCTGCGCGGCCGGATCGGGCAGGGCGGCCAGGAACCACGCCTGCGTCTCGTCGGCGGTCAGGCCCGTCAGCCGGGTGCGGTAGCCGTCGAGCAGCCGGTAGCCGCCCTCGTGCCCGGCGTCGCCGTACAGCGGGATGCCCGCCTCGTGCAGCGACTGCACGTCGCGGTAGATCGTCCGTACGGACACCTCCAGCTCCTCCGCCAGCTCCGCGGCGGTCATCCGCCCCCGCGACTGGAGGAGCAGGAGGAGGGAGACCAGCCGGCTCGCGCGCATGCCGGCAGTATCGCCGCCGCCACCGACAGTGGCCGCAGGGCACCATCACGTCGGCCGCGGGGACGGCCTCGGCCGATTTGATGGTGTCCTGCGGAGCGCGCACCCTGGGGAGGTAGGGACTGCGACGGGTGTGTGATCGCCGACGATGAACACGAGTGACCCCGGGGACCCGGCCGCCACGGCCGTGGTCACCGTCAGCGCGCGGGGGGTGGTCACGGGATGGAGCGCGGGGGCACGACGGCTGCTCGGACACGCGGCGGCGCACGCGGTGGGACGGCCCGTCGCCGAGGTGTTCGGTGCGCAGGCGCAGGCGATCGCGCTCGACCGGGAGTGGCGCGGCCGGGTGCGGGCGCACCGGCGGGACGGGCGGGAACTCGACCTCGACGTACGGGTCTCCCCCGCGCTGGACGCCGACGACCGGGCCGGCGGCTGCGTCGTGACCGCCTCCTGCGCCGACCCCGACACCGCGCTCCTGCTGTGGGCCTTCCAGCAGTCGTCCGTCGCCATGGCCACGTACGACACCGGGCTGCGCTACCACCGGGTCAACGACGCCGCGGCGGACATGATCGGTGTCCCGGCGGCGGACCTGACCGGCCGGCCCTTCTCCGGGGCGCTCCTGGACGACGCGGGTCGCCGCGGGTTCAACGACCACCTGCGGCAGGTCGCGGAGACCGGCCGGCCGGCGCACTACGAGAGCCCGGCCGCCGCCGGGGCCACGGTCGGCGACCGGGCGTGGAGCACCGAGATGTGGCCGGTGCGGGACCCGCAGGGCCGGATCCGGGGCGTGGCGAGCGCGGCGTTCGACAGCACCGAGCAGTTCCGGGGGCGCCGGCGGCTGGCCCTGCTGAACGAGGCCGGCGCGCGGCTCGGCACCACCCTGGACGTGGTGCACACCGCCGACGAGCTGGCGGAGCTGGCCGTGCCGCGCTTCGCCGACTTCGCCAGCGTGGACCTGCTGGACTCGGTGCTGCACGGCGAGGAGCCCCCGCCGGGACCGCCCGGCCTCGGCGTGGAGCTGCGCCGGGTCGCCCACCGCACCGCGTCGGGCCGCGCCCCGGACGCGGCCGTCGACCTCGGCGAGCTCGACGTCTACCCGGAGTTCTCCCCGCCGTCCCGGGCCCTGGCGACCGGCCGGCCCGTCCTCAGCCGGCTGGGGCACCCGGACTTCACGCTGTGGCTGGCGCAGAACAGCCTGCGGGACGCCAAGGTCCAGGAGTACGGCATCCATTCGGTGCTGGCGGTGCCGTTGCGGGCGCGCGGCATCACCCTCGGGGTGGCGGTGTTCATCCGCTGGGCGCGTCCGGAGTTGTTCACCGAGGACGACCTGGCGCTGACCGAGGAGCTCGCGGGGCGGGCCGCGGTATGCGTCGACAACGCCCGCCGCTTCACGCGGGAGCACTCCACGGCACTGACCCTCCAGCGCAGTCTGCTGCCGCTGCGGCTGCGCGAGCAGGCCGCGGTGGAGGTCGCCTCGCGCTACCTGCCGGCCGGGGCCCGGGCGGGGGTCGGCGGCGACTGGTTCGACGTCATCCCGCTGTCCGGCACGCGGGTGGGCCTGGTCGTCGGCGACGTCGTGGGCCACGGCATCCACGCCTCGGCGACGATGGGCCGGCTGCGGACGGCGGTGCGCACCCTCGCGGACGTGGACCTGGCGCCGGACGAGCTGCTGACCCACCTCGATGACCTCGTCTCGCACCTGGATCCCGAGGACGGCCACGGCCGGGAGGTGTCGCCCGCCGAGACCAGCGGCGAGCTGGGCGCGACCTGCCTGGTCGCCGTGTACGACCCGATCGCGCGCCGCTGTTCCCTCGCCAGCGCCGGGCACCCGCCGCCCGCCGTGCGCTTCCCCGACGGCAGAGTCGAGATGGTCCCGATGTCCGCGGGCCCGCCGCTGGGCGTCGGGGGGCTGCCGTTCGAGGCGGTCGAGCTGGAGCTGCCGGCGGGCAGCATGCTCGCGCTCTACACCGACGGCCTGGTCAAGAGCCGGGACTTCGACCTGGACGCCGGCCTGGCGCGGCTGCGCGCCGCGCTGGCCGCCCCGGCCCCGACGATGGAGGCGGCCTGCGACACCGTCCTGAAGACCCTCCCGTCGGACCGTCCGGTCGACGACGTCGCGCTGCTGCTCGTCCGTACCCGGGCGCTCGACGACGGCCAGGTCGCGGTGTGGGACCTGCCCGGTGACCCCGCGCACGTCGCGGACGCCCGGCAGGCGGTGGCGGAGCGGCTGGTCGCCTGGGGCCTGGAGGACGCGGTGTTCGTCACCGAGCTGGTGGTGAGCGAGCTGGTCACCAACGCCATCCGGTACGGCGCTCCGCCGATCCAGCTGCGGCTCATCCGCGACCGCACCCTGATCTGCGAGGTGTCCGACGGCAGCAGCACCGCCCCGCATCTGCGGCGTGCCCTGTCCGACGACGAGGGCGGCCGCGGCCTGCTGCTGGTGGCGCAGTTGAGCCAGGCCTGGGGTAGCCGGCAGACCTCCGCCGGCAAGACCATCTGGGCCGAACAGGCGTTTCCCCCGGCCGGGCGATGAGCGGCGGCACGTCCGGGTTCCCCGCGTCGCGCCGACCCTGACGAGCTGTCAGTCTCGGAGGCATGACCGCTCGCTTCCCCGTGTCCGCCCTGCACTGGACGGTCCTCGTCCCGGTGCTCTCGGTGGTCCTGCTGGCCCTGACGTGGGGACGGGCGCTGCCGGTGGCCGTGGTCGTGGTCGTCGCGGTCTTCCTGGCCGTCGCGGTGCTCGCCGCCGTCCACCACGCGGAGGTGGTGGCGCACCGGGTGGGCGAACCGTACGGCGCGCTCGTGCTGGCGGTGGCGGTGACCGTCATCGAGGTGGCCCTGATCCTCACCCTGACGGCGGACGGCGGCCCGAAGAGCGCGGGCCTGGCCCGCGACACCGTCTTCGCCGCGGTCATGATCACGTGCAACGGCATCATGGGGCTCTGCCTGCTGGTGGGGGCGCTGCGCCGGCGGGTGGCGGTCTTCAATCCGGAGGGCACGGGCGCCTCCCTGGCGACGGTGGCGACGCTCGCCACCCTCAGCCTCGTGCTGCCGACGTTCACCACCAGCACCCCGGGCCCGCGCTTCTCCACCGCCCAGCTCACCTTCGCCGCGATGGCGTCGCTGGTGCTGTACGGCCTGTTCGTCGCGACGCAGACGGTGCGGCACCGCGCGTACTTCCTGCCGGTGAAGCCGGGCGGCGAGGTGATCGACGTCTCGGAGGACGACTCCGTCCCGCCCACCGTCCGCGCCGCGATGTTCAGCCTGGCGCTGCTGGTGGTGGCGCTGATCGCGGTCGTGGGACTGGCCAAGGTGGAGTCGCCGACGATCGAGCGGGGCGTGCAGTACGCCGGCCTGCCGTCCTCCTTCGTCGGCGTCGTCATCGCCCTGCTGGTGCTGCTGCCCGAGACCATCGCCGCGGTGCGCGCGGCCGCCCGCGACCGTGTGCAGACCAGCCTCAACCTGGCGCTCGGCTCGGCGATGGCGAGCATCGGGCTGACCATCCCGGCGGTCGCGGTGGCCTCGGTGTGGATGTCCGGCCCGCTGCTGCTGGGGCTCGGCGCCACGCACATGGTGCTGCTGGCGATCACCGTCGCCGTGGGCACCCTGACGGTGATACCGGGACGCGCCACGCCGCTGCAGGGCGCGGTGCACCTGGCCCTGCTGGCGGCGTACATGGTGCTCGCGATCAGCCCGTGAGCCGGTGGGGCCTACCGGCAGCCGGCGACGACGCGGCCGGCCAGGACGGCCTCGACGAAGGGCTCGGGCGGGGCGTAGCGGTGGGCCAGGACGTAGTGGACGACCAGGTCGGGCGCGATCAGCCAGGTGCCGGCGCCGCCCTCCACCCGTACCTCGCCGTGGCCCACGAGGATCCGCTCGCCGCCGCGGGACACGCTCACCGGGTTGAAGCGACCGCCCCCGATCAGCCTGCGGCGGCACAGGGTGCAGCCGTACCAGCCGTGGGTGATGGCGCACAGGTGGTCGCGGCACAGGGCGAAGAGGCGGTCGGCGAACTCCTCGGAGGGCTCCGCCCGCGGGTAGGGGCGGGCGGGGTCCAGCCAGCCGACGGCACGGGCGGAGACGTCCGGCGGAATCGTTTCTGTGAAGTAGGCGTACGGGCTCAGGTCCTCGTAGTACGGCATCGCAGCCTCTCCCACCCGCGGGCCCCCGCCCGCGCGCACCGTCCGATCGATCGCGGGCAAGCGTCCAGCAGCGGCGCCCGTAGGTCAATCACCCGTACGTGGCGGGCCTCCGCCGGTGCGCCCTCGGCGGCCGTGCGCTCCACCCGAAGGAGACCCGCGCCGGACACCAGTCCCGTGCGCGGCGCGTCAGCCGACGACCGGTTGCTCGTCCTTGCCGTCCTCGACCGGGGGCGCCTGCGCCAGGGGCTTGCGGCCGAGCCAGCCGCCCAGCAGCTCGTGCACGGCCCCGGCGCCCACCAGGCGTTCCAGCGGATCGGGACCGTCCAGGTCGAACGGGTGCAGCAGGAAGGCGCGACTCTGGTCGCCGCCCAGGCCGCCGTGCGAGCCCACCTGCTCCTCGAAGGCGTGCACGGTCCGGGTGACCGGGTCGTACGCCGAGTTGACCATGATGTCGGCGGCGTGCGGGAAGCGGGCGGTGCGCAGCACCGCGGCCGCCGCGCCCGGCCCGAACGGCGCCAGCGGATCGCGGCCGGTGACCCGGCCCGTCTCCAGCTCGTGCTCGCCGCCGTCCCCGCCCAGCACCAGCGGCCCGCGCTCCCGGTCCAGGACCAGCACGAAGCCGACCCCCGGGTGCTCGGCCAGCGTCGGCAGCAGGGCCGGGTGGCGGGCCTCGACGCCCTGCCGGTCCACCCGCCCCGGGAGGTCGGGGAAGGAGATCAGCGCCAGGTTCCCCGAGGCCAGCACCACCGGGTCCGAGGACGGCCCGGCCGTCTCCTGCTCCTCGCCCGCGCGGCCCCCGTGCTCCGGGCGGTGCAGCGCCGCACGGGCGGCCGCGCGCGCCTCGGCGCCGCTGGCCGTGCCCCGCACGCGGCGGCGCACCGGCAGCCCGCACCCCGCCCGGACCAGGTCCCTCAGGGTCAGCCCGTACGCGGACTCGAAGGTCTCGCCCTCGCTCTGGCCGTGGTCGGACAGCAGCACGATCCGGTAGGGGCGCGGCGCGTACCGGGAGGCGTCGGCGATCAGGCGGATGGCGCGGTCCAGACGCCGCAGCACCCGCATCGCGTCCCGGCTGCGCGGCCCCGAGTGGTGCGCGACCTCGTCGTACGCGACGAGGTCGGCGTAGACGGCGCCGCGCCCGGCGAGCATGTCGCCGACGACGGCCGCCACCGCCACGTCGCGCTCGACGACGGTGGCGAAGGCCCGCAGGAAGGGGTAGAGGCCGCCGCGCCGCACCCGGGGACGCTCGTGACGCACCAGCGCCGAGGTGGACTCGGTGATCTCGCGGACGACCTCCGCGAAGAAGGACGCGGCGGTGCGCACAGCGTTGGCCGGGTCGGAGAAGTACGCGAAGTAGCCGGTCCGGGAACGGGTGGCGCCGACCCGGGCGAGGACGGCCGCGGGATCGCCGCCCTCCGGGGCGCCGACCGCCCGGGACCGCAGCCGTGCCATCGCGAGCCGGTCGGCGGAGAAGCGCCGGCGGCGGGTCGACACCGACATCACCAGCGCCAGCTGCTCGGCGCCGCCGCTGAACAGGTTGCCCCGGCTGGCGCCGTCCGGCGCCAGCAGCCCCGCCCGCCCGGTACGGGCGACCGCGCGGCGCTCCAGCTCGGCCGCGCAGGAGGGCCGGTTGCAGACCATGACCTGCCCGGTCTCCTTCTCGTACCAGCGGAAGGCCGGCACGTCCTCGTTGCTGCCGTGCAGGATGGCCAGCTGGCTTGCGCCGGTCTGGCTGCTCCAGTCGGTGGTCCACGGCACCAGGCGGTGGCTGCCGTCGAGCCAGTCGGCGACGGTCTCCATCGCCGGGGGGCGCAGCCGCCCCTTGCGCGTCACCGGGCGCACGGCCTCGCGCAGCACGTCGTGCCCGACGCCGTCCAGCTGGACGAAGACGAAGCCCGGCTCCCGCGTGCCGTCGGCGCCGGCGGTGTCGTGGCCCGCGCCACCGCGACGCCGGCCGGCCAGACGCGCCAGGCGCCGGCCGTACGCCGCGTCGTCGCGCATGGCGAGCGTCGTGCTCGTCGCGGACGACGCCGCCGACATCACGGCGGCGATCACCACGGCCGTGGCCGGGGCGATGTCGCCCTGCCAGTCGGGGGTGAAGCGGAAGGCGAGCAGCAGCAGCGAGCCGTTGAGGAAGAACACCAGCAGGCCCAGCACCAGCGCGGGCACCAGCAGCACGGCCCGGACCAGCACCGGCCAGACCAGCGCGCTCAGCAGACCGAAGGCACCGGCGGCCGCGGCCGCCGTCACCGCGATGCGGGTGGGGCTGTCGCCGCCGGGGGACTGGATGCGGAAGTCGGGCAGGATCCCGGCGAGCACGGCCATCGTCGCCGTCACCACCGCCCACACGACCAGCACGCGGACGATCGCGCCCCCGGCGGCCCGCCACCGACGCAGCACGCCCACCCTCTCCTCGTCTCCTCACGTCTGCGCACGTCCCCGCGCGTCCCCGAACACGAATACCCCCAGACTGTCACAGTCCCCCCTGGGCCCCGCGGCGCACCGGGGCACACGGCGGGCGCGCCGGAGCATAGGCTCGGGGCGAGACGAGGAGGCGCGAGTGGCGGTCGAGATCACCTGGTGGGGACACGCGACGGTGACCGTGCGGGACTCGGGGGTGCGCGTGCTCACCGATCCGCTGTTCGCCCCGCGCCTGGCCCACCTGCGCAGGCGGCGCGGCGCGGTCCCGCCGCCGGGCGCGGCCCTGGCGGACGTCGCCGTCATCTCCCACCTGCACGCCGACCACCTGCACACCGGCTCGCTGGCCCGGCTCTCCCGGGGTACCCGGGTACTGGTGCCGCGCGGCGCCCCCGCCGCGGTGCCCCGGCTGCGACGGCTCGCCGCGGACCGGCGACTGGAGCTGACCGAGGTGGCCCCCGGTGACGAGGTGAAGGTGGACGCGCTGACGGTACGCGTGGTGAGCGCCGCGCACGACGGACGGCGCCTGCCGTACGGGCCGCGCCGCTCCCCCGCGCTGGGCTACGTGCTGGTGGGCGAGGAACGGACCTACTTCGCCGGGGACACCGGGCTGTTCGACGGGATGGCGGACGAGGTCGGCCCCTGCGACGCCGCCCTGCTGCCCGTCGGCGGCTGGGGACCTTTCCTCGGCACCGGCCACCTCGACGCCGGGCGCGCCGCCCGGGCCCTGGCGCGGCTCGCCCCGCGCGCCGCCGTCCCCATCCACTACGGGACGTACTGGCCGATCGGCATGGACGCCGTCCGCCCGCACGAATTCCACTCCCCCGGCGAGGAGTTCGTCCGGCTCGCCGGGCAGCTGGCACCGGCGGTGGCGGTGCACCGGCTGGAGCACGGCGAGAGCATGCTGCTGGAGGCCGCCAGGTGAGCGGACTCACCCTGCTCGCGGAGCAGACCTCCTCCCAGTCCACCGGCCAGGTGGTCGGCTACCCCTCGCTCTTCCTGCTGGTCGTACTCGGCTCGCTCGTGCCGGTCGTGCCCACCGGCGCGCTCGTCAGCAGTGCCGCCGTCGTCGCCTTCCACCAGACCGCCCCCTTCTCCCTCGCGCTGGTCTTCGTCGTCGCCGCGGGCGCCGCCTTCCTCGGCGACATGGGCCTCTACCTGCTCGGCCACCGCGGCGTACGCTCCCGCAACGGCTCGCGCTGGCTGCGGCAGCTCCAGCAACGCGCCGACCCCGCACGCCTCGCCGACGCGCAACGCCGGCTCGACGACCACGGCGTCGCCGTCCTCGTCCTGTCCCGCCTGATACCCGCCGGACGCATCCCGGTGATGGTCGCCTGCCTGCTCGCCGAGATGCCCGTCCGCCGCTTCGCCCGCGGCGACGTCCCCGCCTGCCTGGCCTGGGCGGCGGCCTACCAGCTCATCGGCATCCTCGGCGGCACCCTCTTCCCGGAGCCGTGGCAGGGCGTCCTGCTCGCCGTCACGCTCACCCTCCTCATCGCCACCGCCCCCCAGCTCTGGCGCCGCCTGCGCGGCCTCACGACCACCCCCGCCGCCCCCGACGACACCCCGGCCGAACACCCCGGCCACTGACCACCTCCCGGCGGAGGTCGCGCCCCGGACCCGCGGCCGCCCCGTCGCCAGGCCGGGCGCACCCGCCGGCTCCGCCCGGAAAGCACCCACGGGCCGCACCAGCCCCTCATCGGCCTCACCCCGGCCGCCCGGGGACTGGCAGCCCACGCGGGCACACGGTGCTCGCGGATCCCCGAACGATCCGGCCCGAACGCCACTCGTCGTCAGGTCGGACGACACCACCCCGGGAGCCACGCGCGCCCTGCGCCGGCCTCACCGCGCCCGCGCCGGCTCCGTGCCGAAGTCACTCACGCCACCCCCGACGACAGGCACCGGCGCCCGCGGATGGAGCCCCGCCGTCCGCCCCCGACTTCAGGGTGCTGCTCGCAGCCCACCGGCCGGAGAGCCCGGTAGGGGCCCAGGTACGCGCCGCCGTCAGGCACCGGGACTGCGGAAGTTGCGCGCGTGCGCAACCGGGGCGCCTGCAAAGGCGGATGGCGCCGTCCCGCAGCCGGCGCCTCTACGACCGCGGGCACGCGGTGCAGTTCGCCGCCGGCTCCCATGCAGCCGGTGCCAGGTCCGCCCCGGGAAGCACCGACGCACCTAGGGTCGGCGCCCACGGATCGCATCAGCCCCTCATCGGCCTCATCGCGCCCGCAGCGCCTCCGTGCCGAACCCGCCCACGCACACCGTGGCCCCGGGGGCAACCGCTTCGGAGAACCCGGCCCGGACGGCCCCGCTTTCGCAGCATGGCATCGGCATGGGGCGGGGCTCAGGCGGCGCCCTTGGCCAGGCCGGCGATCGCGGACTCGAGGTCGGACAACGCGGCGGCGACGTGGGGGAGTTCGAGAGGGGCCGGCGAGGTGAGGGCGGCGTGGCGCTGGGGGTCGTCGGTGCCGTGGAGGGGGCCGGTGTCGATGCGGACGTGGAGGGCGGACGGGTCGTCGCCGAAGCGGTGGCCGCCGGGGACGGGGCGGCCGAGGCGGGCGGACAGGGCGGTCTCCAGGGTGGGCGCGTCCGTGACGCCGGCGGCTGCCAGGGCGTGCCGCAGGGGGCCGAGGTCGGCGTAGAGGTGGAAGCCCGCTTCGGGTGGGCGGCACAGGGCGCCCGCTCGGGCGACCGCCACGTACGAGGCGGCGCCGAGGGCGGCGTGCAGGCGGGTGGCGGCGGCGAGATGGGCCCGGACGTCGGCGCCCTCGGCGAGCGCGTGGGCGGCCGTGGCGGCCACCGGCTCCGGGAGCACCGCGCGCAGCCCGGCGCAGCGGTCCGCCACGGCGGCGCGCAGGCGTGCGCCCTCGGCGGTGGCCGGGAAGCGGGCGATCGCCACGGGCCAGGACGGCGGGGCCAGGGCGGCGCACAGGTCCACGACGACGATCGTCCGGCCGGGCAGCGTCTCGGCGGGGGTGAGCAGCACGGTCTCGTGCGGATGGTGCACCGTGTCGGCGTACGTCTCGTCGGAGACCAGCAGCAGCCCGCACTGCTCGGCGGCCTCGCACACCTCGTGCAGCAGTTCCGGGGGCGTCACCGTCCCGCTGGGGTCGTCGGCGGCCGACATGAGCAGCACGCGCGGGTCGGTGCCCTCCGCGCGGGCCCGGCGTACCGCCTCCAGCAGGGCGAAGGGGTCGGGTGCGCCGCCGCCCACCGCGGGGGTCTGCACGGTCGTGGCGCGCCGGCCCAGGGTCCGCACCAGCGGGGCCTGCCAGGCGGCGGCGGGCCTGGCGAGCACGACGTCGCCGTCCACCGCGGCGAGCAGCGCCAGCAGCAGGGGCTCCGCGCCCGGCGCGGCGACGGTGTCGGCCGCGGTCGTGACGAGCCCGCGCCGCTCCCAGTGGCCCGCCGCGGCCGCGCGCACCGCCTCGCCGCCCCCGGGCGGCTCCGGCACGGCACCGCCCGGCAGACCTGCGGACAGCCGCTCCGCCCAGTACTGCGGCACCGGCAGCCCCGGGTCGGGGCGCAGACCGGCCCGCGCGAGACGCCCGGCGGGGGCCGGCGGTGAGGTCCGCTGCATCCGTACCTCCGGTGGGATCGGGTGACCGGCGGGATCCGGCGACCGGGCCCACGGCCCGGCCCCCGCCGCCACCCTCGCACGCGCTCCGCGCTCCCGCCGCCGGGGCGCGCGAATCCCGCTGCGTGCCACCGGGAATCCAGGGCAACCGGAATCCAGGAGGTGTTCCCATGGTCCCGCTGCTCGTCGTCCTGCTGCTGGCCCTCGTCCTGTTCGGCGCGGCTTTCGCGGTCGACGTCCTGTGGTGGGCCGCCCTGGTCGTCCTGGTGCTGTGGCTGCTCGGATTCGTGGCACGGAGCGGTTCCGCCGGCTCGCGCTGGTACCGGTGGTAGTGGACGCGACCGCGAGCGGCAGGAGAGGCGTGCGGCGGCCGTCGGGGGGCCGCGCGCCCCGGATTCGCGAGGTTTCCTCCCCCGGTCCGCTATTGCTGCGCCTGGACCGGCATGCGCAGGGTGCGGGCCCTCGCCCCGGCCCGCGTACGGCCGGAGGAGACCATCCGCTGGGGATGGCGGCGCAGGTACTCGCCCTCCAGGGCCGCCATCCGCGAGTTGTGGGCGTCGAGGGCCGCCCCGGAGCCGTAGAGCAGCGTCTCGTGGCGGGTCCGGTGGACCGACTCCAGTTCCTGCACCAGTTGTCGTTCGTCCAGGTCTGCGGGGTCGACCCCGCCGGGGTAGCGGCTCATGGGTCGCGCACCTTCCTTTCGCCTCCTGTCACCTCGCCCGTTTGGTACCCCCGGTGCGGGGATTCATCCGCTTCTGTGGGCATTCAACAGGCATCGGATCCCTGGTCCGGGTAGACGATGGAGAGACCTGACCCCTGAGGAAAGGAGCCACCGTGCAACGAGGAAGCGACCGTCTGAGCGTCCACCGTGACGACGAGATGAAGCACGAGCTGCGCGAGCTGCTGCGCTCCGGGCACTCCACCCGGGTCGAGGAGTGGCACGACCCCGAACCCGGCGCCGACGACGACCCCGAGGTCGGCACCGGGCCGGCCTGGGCGGGGGCCCCCGAGGGCACGGCGGTGCGGTTCGAGCTCGGCAGGCATCTGACCCGGGAGCCGTTCCCCGCCCGGCGCGGCGACCTGCTGCGGGCCCTGCGCGACCGGCACGCGCCGGACCCCCTGACCGACCTGGTGGACGGACTCCCCGGCGACAACCGGCGGTACGCCAACGTCCAGGAAGTCGTCCGGACGCTGGGCATGCGCCCGGAGGCCTGACGGGCCGCACCGCGACGCGGGCCACGGGGCCGGTCCACCGGCCCCGCGCGCCCGCACCGACCGCACCGCCCGGGAATCGATCGATCGTGGAGGTAGCCGTTGTGCGCCGGATCCTGAGCGCATGGGACAAGGACCTGTTCCTGAACGTGGCGACCCGTTCGTGGCCGGCCGCCGAGCCGGTGCTGCCGCGGCTCAGCAGGGCCGCCAACCACGGGCTGCTGTGGTTCGGGGTCGCGGCCGGCATCGCGGCCGTCGGCGGCCGCACCGGCCGGCGCGCCGCCCTGCGCGGCGCCGCGTCGCTGGCTGTGGCGTCGGCGGTGGTCAACACCGTCGGCAAGGGCGCGGTGCGCCGCAACCGCCCGGTCCTCGACGCCGTGCCGGTGATACGCCGGCTGTCGCGGCAGCCCGGCACCACGTCCTTCCCGTCCGGCCACGCCGCGTCGGCCGCCGCGTTCGCCGCGGGCGTCGCCCTGGAAGCGCCCCGCTGGGGCGCCGCGGTGCTGCCGGTCGCCTGGTCGGTGGCGTTCTCCCGGATCTACACCGGCGTGCACTACCCCAGCGACGTCGCCGCCGGGATGGCCCTCGGCGCGGGCGCGGCCCTGGCCGTACGCGGCCTGGTCCCCACCGGGCGGCAGCTGGCGGTGCCCCCCACTCCCCGGGCCGACGCCCCGGCCCTGCCCGACGGCCGCGGGCTGTACGCGGTGGTCAACGAGGTCTCGGGCCCTCCGCCGCTGCTCGGCCCGCCGGCCGAGCGGCTGCGCGGCGCGCTGCCCGAGGCCGTGGTCGAGGAGTGCTCCGAGGACGACGACCTCGCCGAGATGCTGGAGAAGGCCGCCCAGCAGGCCGCGGAGGCCGGCGGCGCGCTCGGCATCCACGGCGGGGACGGCAGCGTCAGCCTCGCCGCGTCGGTCGCGCTGCGGCACGGTGTGCCGTTGCTCGTCTCCCCCGGCGGCACGTACAACCACTTCGCGTTCGACCTGTCGATCGAGAACATCGACGACGCCGCACGGGCGGCCCGGGAGGGCACCGCGATCGCCGTCGACGTCGCGCGGGTCTCCCCGACCGGCGACGCCGCGGGCGAGGCGGACGGGTCCGCGCGGTCCACGGTCTTCCTCAACACCTTCAGCATCGGCGTCTACCCCGACCTGGTCCGCTACCGCGAACGCTGGTCGCGGCGCGTGGGCAGCTGGCCCGCGGGGGTGCTGGCCGCGCTGCACGTGCTGCGCACGTCCGCCCCGATCGACCTGGAGATCAACGGGCGGCGCCACTCGGTGTGGATGCTCTTCGCCGGCAACGGCGCCTACCGCAGCATCGGCCCGGCGCCGCTGCGCCGCCGAGCCCTCTCCGACGGGCAGCTCGACGTCCGCATCGTCCCCGGCAGCCCCTACGCCCGCACCCGCCTGCTCGCGGCCGCCCTCACCGGCTCCACCACGGCCCTGCTGCGGCGGCTGCGGATCGGCGACGTCGATCCCGGCACCCGCCTGGCCTTCGACGGCGAGGTCGCGCCCGCGCCGCGCGACCTGGTCATCGACAAGGCCAACGAGGCCCTGACCGTCTACCGGCCGCTCTGACCCCGGCAGCACGACGCGGGCCGCGCTCCCGGGGGGCGCGGCCCGCGTGGCACGCGCGGGTGGGCGGACCGCCGTCGGTCAGCCCGACAGGCCCGCCAGCGCACGGACGCCCTCGCCCTTGATGGTGAGGGTGTCCGGCGATCCCGCGTCTATCGCGAGCGTGAGCTCGTCCGACGGCCAGCCGCTGCTCAGCGCCGCGAGGGGCAGGATGCGGTACCCCCGCGCGTTCGGCAGGGCGTGCGCCAGGCGCACCTCCGAGGTGAAGACCGGGACCAGCTTCGTCCCGTCCTCCTGCTCGAAGACCGGCAGGCTGATCGTCTCCTGCTCCGCCTCCTCCCCCGCGGACTCCTCCGGCGCCACCGGCACCGGCAGCAGGATGTCGCTGGCGGCCAGGGTGCTGAGCGCGGCCGCGTTGTCACCGCCGGTGGCGATCTCGTGCAGGGCACGCTGTGCCGGGGGCTGCGCACCGTTCGGAGTGGTGAAATCGGTCATGGCCGTTCCCTTTCCGTTGCTTGCGTACGGGGTGGCTCGGGGGCTGCGCGTACCCACCGAGGGAACGGTCATGCGTGCTCCGCGGGTGTCACTCGTACTCGGTGCCGCCCTTGCGGGTGAGGTAGGCGTCGCTGACCGCCTTGAGGACGGCGCGTCCGCCGAGCTCGGGGCTGTGCCGGTCGGGGGCCGCCCGGACCACGACGCCCTCGCGCAGATGCAGGCCGCGGCCGGAGACGGTCTCGGCGCCCCGCGCGAGCTCCAGGACGACGTCGAGGTCGTACGGGCCCTGGTAGAGCGTGGGCACCAGCGGCACGCTCCCGGCCGGGAGGACCTCTGCGGGGTCGAGCCAGCGGACCGCCCCGTCGATCTCGGCGGCGACGTCGAAGGCCGCGTAGCCGGGCGTGTCGCGGCCCGCGTCGGCGCCGTAGCCGAGGTCCTGGACACCGGCGCCGTAGACCTCGCCGAAGATCGCCACGCGGCTGGCGCCGAGCCGGCCGGCGAGGGCCGCGGCAACGTCGGGCAGGCCGTGTCCGCGGACGGCGCGCCAGTAGAGGTTGCCGTCGGCCTCCTTCAGGGCGAGGCGCTGGGCGCCCAGCCCCTTGGAGGTGACCAGCACACGTCCCGGGCCGGCGAGGTAGGTCAGGCAGCAGGCCGTCCCGTGGAGCTTCTCGGTGATCGCGACCGGCTCGCCCTCGCCGAACACCCCGGGGTGGCGCTTGACGTTCTCGATGTCGATCCACGGCAGCAGGTCCGGCGCCGACTCCACGTCGCCGCTCATCGACACCGGGACCGGCGGCACCCACTTGCTGATGCCGAGCAGCTCCGCGAAGTCGGTGGCGTCGCCGGCGGCCCGCGCCAGGTCCGTGCCCTCGAGCGCGGCCGGGCGGCAGACGATGCCCTGGGACAGCTCGCCGCGCAGCCGCACCGCCTTGACGCGGTCGGCCGCGGGGCCGGCGAGCCGTCCGGTCAGGCCGAGCTCGTCGATGAGCGCGGCGGGCAGCACGGACTGCTCGGGGATGTACAGCGCGAAATCGCCGGTCCGGTAGGCGCCCTTGGCCACGACCGCCCGGTAGAGGCCGACCTGGGCGAGTTCCAGGGCGTCCGCGTTCGGGTGGTCGTGGACGGTGAGCCGTTCGGCCGTGACGCGCAGCGTCGACATCGGGTTCCCCCTCGTGGTGGTGCGTGGATCGCACCACTGTGCGGGGTGCCGCGCGTCGCGGGCGAACGGTTTTTCAGGGTGCCGGTGCCATGCGGAAGTCGTACGCCCGGGGCAGCGGTTCGCCGGTGAGGGCCTGCCAGGTGGTGTGCAGCGACTCCTCCCCCTCCCTGAGGTCGTCGACGGTGAAGCCCTCGTCGAAGACGGCCCGCGCGGCCGCGATGTCGCCTGCGGCGAGCAGGACTTGGGCGTGCAGCAGCCGGAAGCGGCCGCGGGCGCGGAGGGTGCCGGGCAGGGCTTCCAGCACGGCGGCGGCGTCGCCGGGGCGGCGGGCGGCCAGGAGGGCCGGGACGGCCTCGCGGGCCAGGGCGCCCGCGGCGGTGGCCCAGGCGTCGCCCCCGGGGACCGCCCTGAAGGCGTCGAGGTGGCGCTGGGCGGCGCGCTCCGGATTGCCGTCGGTCTGGTCGGCGACGGCCAGGCAGTGCAGCGGCAGGCACGAACCCGACCCCGCGGCGGCCCGCTCCCAGCTGAGCACGGCCTGGGCGCGGTCACCTGCGTGCCACTGGGCGAGGCCCAAGTGGTAGTCCAGGGCCCAGCCGTTGCCCTCGTAGGTGGCCGCGGTCTCCAGCAGTTCCCGCCACTCCGGGGAGACGAGCGCGGGGCCGGGGACGGAGTCCTCGCCGAGCCGCGGGAAGACCCCGGCGAGCAGGAGTTCCAGCCAGGGCTTCTGCCGCTCGCCCATGGTGTCGGCGGCGAAGGGCGTACCGGGCAGGTCGAAGCGGCCGCGGGTGACCTCCAGCGCGCCCCAGCCGGAGCCGGTGGCGAGGACGTCCTTGGGCTCGGTGTCGGCGGCCGGCAGCCACGCCTCGTGGGCGGCGCGCAGGTGTTCGCGCGGCAGGACCGCCTCCAGCCGTTCCGCCACGGCGCGGGAGCCGGCGCCGGGAGCGGTCTCCAGCGGGCCATAGGCCTCCAGCCAGCTCACGGCGGCGCCCGCAGCCAGGGGGAGGTGTTCCAGCTGGGTGGGGGCGAGTCCGGCCTGGATCTCCAGGTAGCCCGGGGCGTCGCCCTCGTCCCCGGCGAGCCAGCGTTGCCAGCGGCGTCCGCCGGGACCCCGGCCCCAGACGAAGAGCTTGCGGCCGCCGAGGGCGTCGGTGGAGGTCTGCACGAGGCCGCGGCCGTCGGTGTCGAGGGCGGCGATCCAGGGGCGGGTGCCGTCGGGCAGGTCGTAGAACCAGTCCGCGGGGTGCTCGGAGGCGGTGGGCGCCTCGGGGGCGGGCACCCGCTGGAGGGTGCGGGAGGCGCCGAAGTGCCAGGCATGGGTGGCGGGTGCGACGACGCGGGTGCCAGGTGTCTGGGGTACGGCGGTGTTGGACCACCAGTAGAGGGGAACGGTCCGGTGGTGAGGATTGCGGACGCGTACCCCCGCGTAGAGGAAGTCGGAGCCCTCGGGGAGCCACAGGTCGATCTGGAACGGCAGGTCGCGCAGCCGCTCCCACTCCCAGAGGCGGAGCATCTCGCCGCCGTCGGGGGCCGGGACGCGGGCGGCGTGGAGCGGGGCGCAGCTGAGCGTGGTGTGCCCGGTGGCGCCGGGGTTCCATTCGACGCCGCCGGAGAACCAGGCGCCGGCGAGGCCGAAGTCGGCGTACTGCAGGACGGGGTCGGCGTGCAGCAGTTCACGGCCCGTGGGCTTGTGGTGCAGCGCGTACAGGCGGCCGCCGAGGCCGGGCAGGACGGTGGCGCGCAACCGGTCGTTCTCCAGGACGACCGCGTCCAGCGCGGTGGGCACGCGCTCGCGGGTGTAGCCGTCGAGACGCGGTACGGGGAGCAGGGTGCGCAGTTGCCCGTAGGCGATGCGCCGGGCCATGCCCGGCGGGAGCGCGGCGCTCTCGGCGGGGTCGAGGACGTGTGGGTCCCCGGACGCGCGGAGCGCGGGCAGGGGGTTCTCCGGGCCGAGCGGGCTGGCCGGGAGGGTGAGGGTGGTGCGTCGCACGGTGGTGGCCAAGAGGTCCCTCTCTCTGTCACCGGTGGTCGGGTGAGGACATGGAACCCCCTTTCGGCCTGCGCCGTCAGGGGTTTGGACCTCATGGAACGGGCCGCGTGCGGACTTCAATATATGGTGAACGTCATTTTGGCCTTCTTTTGCCGTCGGACCGGTCCGGGAGGGTTTGCCGATCATGCTGTCCACGCTGTGGAGCCCGCCGAACGGCACGCCCTCGCGCGCGCCCCGCGTTCCGCGTCCCGCCCCGGTCGAACGCGCGCACAGTCCGCGGCTGGCGGCGCTCGCCGCCCGCCCCGAGCGCGAGGCCGAGTTCTGGCGGGCCGTGGAGGCCGAGGGGACACCGCTGGTGGAGCGCCTGGACGGCGACCCCGGACACGCCGCGGTCACCTTCCTCTGGCGCGGCACCGCCGCGACGCGCGCCGTACTGGCCCTGCCCAACCAGGTGCTCGACCCTGACGACCTGGCCGGGAACCTGATGTCGCGCGTGCCGGGCACGGACGTGTGGCACTGGACGATAAGGATGCGGGCCGACTGGCGCGCCACGTACGCGCTCTGCGTGGACGAGGGAGACGGCGCGGGCGTGGCCCCCTCGGGGCCCAAGGGCCAGGCGTACCTGCGCGGGCTGCGGCGGAACCCGCGGCGCGACCCGCTCAACCGGACGGACTTCCCCACCCGCTGGGGCACCGAGCCGCTGTCGGTGGTCGCCCTCCCCGCGGCACCGGCGCCGCTCGGCGCGGGGCGGAACCGGCCCGGGACGCCGGTGGGCGAGGTATCCGTCCACACCATGCGCAGCGCCCACCTGCGCAACTGGCGCCGTGTGTGGGCCTACGCCCCGTCCGGCTACGAGGACCTCGCCGGGCTGCCGGTGGTGGTGCTGCTCGACGGGGACGTGTGGCAGCAGCACCTCGACGTCTCGGCGCTGCTCGACGGGCTCGTGGCGGCCGGCGCCCTGCCCCCGCTCGTCGCGCTGATGCCGGACGCGCTGGACAGCGACACTCGGCGCCGCGAACTCACCTGCGACGACCGCTTCGTGGCCTTCCTGACCCGTGAACTGCTGCCCTGGGCCGCGCGTCGGTGGCCGGTCAGCGGCGACCCTGCGCGCACGGTCGTCGCCGGCCAGGGCCTCGGCGGACTGGCCGCCGCGTACACGGCGTTGCGCCGGCCCGAGCGGTTCGGGAACGTGCTCGCCCAGTCCGGCGCCTTCTGGTGGCCGGCCGGGCGCCGCGCGGGAGCCCTGCCCGAGGAGTGGCTGACCGGGCGCGTGGCGTCGCTGGCGCGAAGACCGGTGCGGTTCCACCTGTCGGCGGGCCTGCAGGAATGGGGCCTGACGGCCGTGGTCCGGCGGCTGCGGGACACCCTGCTGGCCCAGGGGTACGAGGTGGCGCACCACGAGTACAACGGCGGTCACGACTACCTGTGCTGGCGCGAGGAACTCGCCCACGGCCTCGCCTCGTTGCTGCGCGGCCCCTTCCCGGGCACCCTCCCCGGCCCCCGCGTATCGGCCCCGGTCGACACGGAACCGGTCTGACGCGGCGGCACGGCACACTCGTGCCGGGGCCGTGATGACCCCGGCACGGCCCGGCCGCTGCGGGCCGCGTGCCGCCCGGGGCGGCAAGGGATGTACCCCACGACCGGGCCTCGTTGCCGCGCGGTCCCTCCCCCGCACCCGCGTATCCGCCCGGGCCGACACGGAGCCGGTCCGACGCGGCGGCCCGGCACACTCGTGCCGGGGCCGTGATGACCCCGGCACGGCCCGGCCGCTGCGGGCCGCGTGCCGCCCGGGGCGGCAAGGGATGTACCCCACGACCGGGCCTCGTTGCCGCGCGGTCCCTCCCCCGCACCCGCGTATCCGCCCGGGCCGGCACGGAGCCGGTCCGACGCGGCGGCCCGGCACACTCGTGCCGGGGCGGTGATGACCCCGGCACGGCACGGCCGCTGCGGGACCAGACCGGCCCGGGGCAGCGAGAAACGGCCGCACAGCCCCGCCTCGCCGCGGCGCGGCGCTCCTGGGCCCAGCCGTCGACCGCGGCTGCGCGCCGACCGGCGCGCGCGACGGCGGCGCGGGCGCGGGGGTCCGCAATGACCACGGCATGAGCCGGACCGCCCACCCGGCCCCGGCCGTCGGCCGGTCCGGTGCGGCGGATGGCGGCGCGATGCCGTCAGGGCACGACGGCGCCCTCAACACCCGGTCCGCTCGCGGCGTCACCGGAGCCGTCGACCACCCAAACCTCTTCGCCACCGTGGCCCGGCGCACAAGTCCCTCCGCGCCGCAGCCGGGGCACCCCTTCCCGAACTGGCTTGCGACGGCGTGCACATGCGTCAACTCGCCGACCGGGCGGGGGCGTCGCGCGGCCCGGTCGACGACGACCGCCGCGGCACCACCCCCGTAACCACGCGGTATGCGCGGCCGTCCGCGCGCCGGGCCGCCGCGAACCGCCGTGGGCACCCCGGAAGGACGGCCAACGGGGTGGCCGCGCTCGAAATGCGCTTGCCGGGCAAGGGCGGGGCGTCCAGACTGCCCGGGTGCTGATTCGACGTGAGACCCCCGACGACGTCCCGGCCGTACAGGCACTCACCGCGGAGGCGTTCGCCTCGGCGGAGCATCCCGTCCCCGTCGAGGTCACGCTGCTGGCCGAGTTGCGGAAGTGCGACGCCTGGCTGCCGGAGCTGTCCCTGGTCGCCGTGGACGCCGACGGCGAGAGCGTCGTCGGCCATGTCGTCTGCACGCGGGCGCACGCCGGCGGCACGCCCGTGCTCGGTCTGGGCCCGCTGAGCGTCGCGCCGGAATACCAGCGCAAGGGTGTCGGCCTGGCGCTGGTACACACCGTGCTGGGCGCGGCGGACGCCCTCGGGGAACCGCTCGTGGCCCTGCTGGGAAGCCCTGACTACTACGGCCGGTACGGCTTCCGGGCGAGCACGGACTACCGGATCACGCCGCCCGAGCCGGCTTGGGGGCCGTACTTCCAGGTGCGCCCGCTGTCCGCCTACACCCCTTCGGTCAGCGGGGCGTTCCGCTACGCGGAGCCCTTCGACCGGGTCTGAGGGAACCGCGGCAGCCACGCGGGCACGGCCCGGCGGTACGCCTCGTAGGCCTCGCCGTGGGCCGCGCGCAGCGTCGGCTCCTCGTACCAGCGGACGAACGCGGCGACCGTCAGCCACACGGCGGCGGCGTAGAGGAACAGCACCGGCCGCAGGAGCAGCAGTCCCTGCCCGGCGACGAGCGCCACGACGGCCAGGTACATGGGGTTGCGGACCCGGGCGTACGCGCCGCCGGTGACGAGGCGTTCGGTGGGGGCCACGGGCGCGGGCGTGCCGCGCCCCTCGCGTACGAAGCGGGCGAAGCCGTGCAGGAGCACCATCGCGCCGGCGAGGGCGAGCAGGCCGCCGGCGGCCCGTAGCGGCCAGGGGCCGTCGCCGGACGCGTACCCGGTCAGCCACCAGGGCACGAGCCCCGCCACGACGCCGGGCGCCGCGAGGAGGAAGACCGCGCTGCCGAGCGCGGCCGTGGACCGTCTCATGTCTTCATCGTGCCCGCGGGCGGCCGTCCCGGATCCGTCTTGGCGGCGCGGATGTGCCCGTAGACGTGGGCGCGCAGTTCGGCGAAGCGGGGGTCGGAGCGGGTGATGATCTGGTCGCGGTCGTGGGGGAGGTCGACGTGCAGGTCCTCCTGGACGACGGTGGGCGCGGCGGAGAGGACGACGACACGGCGGGCGAGGTAGACGGCCTCGTCGATGTCGTGGGTGACGAGCATCGTGGTGATGCCCAGACGGTGCCAGAGCCCGAGGAGGAGGTCCTCGAGGTCGGCGCGGGTCTGGGCGTCCACGGCGGCGAAGGGCTCGTCCATGAGCAGGACCTGGGGCTCGTAGGCGACGGCGCGGGCGATGGCGACGCGTTGCTGCATGCCTCCGGACAGCTGCCAGGGGTGGGCGGCGCCCGCGTCGGCCAGCCCGACGGCGGCGAGCGCCTGCTGGACGAGGGCGGTGCGGCGCGGGCGGGGCACGCGCTTCTCGCGGAGCGGGAGTTCGACGTTCTGACTGACCGTCAGCCAGGGGAAGAGGCTGCGGCCGTACTCCTGGAAGACCACCGCCATGCCGGGCGGCGGCCCGTCGACGACGCGCCCGGCGAGCCGGACCTGGCCCGCGGTGGGCGTCAGGAGTCCGGCGACGCATTTGAGCAGGGTGGTCTTGCCGCAGCCGGACGGGCCCACGACGCAGACGAGTTCGCCGCGGTCGACGGTGAGGTCGATGCCGCGCAGCGCCTCGACGACGCGGCCGCGGCCCTCGTACACCTTGCGCAGTCCGGTGATCTCAAGCATGTGTCTCCCGTTGGTGCCAGTGCAGGACCCGGCGCTCGAGGGCGCGGAAGGCGAGCGAGAGCAGGAAGCCGACCAGGCCGAGCAGCACGATGCCGCTCCACATCTCGGGGATCTGGAACTGCCGCTGGAACAGCACGACGGAGTGGCCGATGCCCGAGGTGCTGGCGAACATCTCCGCGATGACCATGAGGATGATGGCCAGCGACAGCGCCTGCCGCAGGCCCGCCATGATCTGCGGGCTCGCGGCGGGCAGCACGAGGCGCCGCAGCCGGGCGGGGCCGCGCAGGCCGTAGACGCGGGCGGTGTCGGCGAGCACCTCGTCCACGGCGCGGACGCCCTCGATGGTGTTGAGCAGCACGGGCCAGATCGCGCCGGAGACGATGACGAGGACCTTCATGGTGGTGTCGAGCCCTGCGACGAGCATGATCAGCGGCACGAGCACGGGCGGCGGTATCGCCCGGAAGAACTCCAGCGCGGGTTCGGTGGCGGCGCGCAGCCGGGCCGAGAGGCCGACGGCGGTGCCGAGGGCGACGCCGAGCAGCGCGGCGAGCGCGTACCCGGCGAGGAGCCGGGCGAGGCTGGGCAGGACGTCGTCGGTCAGGCGCGCGGTGAGCCACACGTCGCCGAAGACGGCGGCGATGCGCTGCGGCGAGGGAACGTAGAAGCTGGGCCGCCACACGCTCCACGCCCACCAGCCGAGGACGAGGAGGGCGGGCAGTCCCAGCACCCGCAGGGCCCCGGGCAGGAGGCGCGCGAGGCGGCTCATGCGGCGGCCTCCCCGCGCACGGAGGGGTGCCAGGCCAGCAGCCACCGCTCCAGGCTGCGTACGGCGAGGTTGACGACGACACCGATGATCCCGGCGAGGGTGATCAGGGCGTACACGGTGGCGACGGCGCCGCCGGACTGGGCGAGCTGGATGCGCAGTCCGAGCCCGGGGCTGCCGATGACCAGTTCGGCGGTGACGGCGAGGATGAAGGCGACCGAGGCGGCGAGCCGCAGCCCGGTCATGACGTACGGGAGCGCGGTGGGCCAGACGAGGCGGCGCAGCGTCGTCCAGTGGCCGAGGCGGTAGGAGCGGGCGGTCTCGCGGGCGACCGGGTCGACGTCGGCGACGCCGTACAGCACTTGGATGAGCACCTGCCAGAAGGCGGCGTACACGACCAGCAGGAGACTGGAGCCGAGGTCGGCGCCGAAGAGCAGGGTGGCGAGCGGGATGAGCGCCACGGAGGGGATGGGGCGGAGGAACTCGACGGTGGACGCGGTGGCGGCACGGGCGCCGGGAACGGCGTCGATGAGGGTGCCGAGCGCGACGGCGAGGACGAAGGCGATGGCCAGGCCCATGGCCCAGGCGCTCATGGTGTCGCCGAGCGCCGACCAGAGTTGACGGGTGGTCAATTCGTGGCCGAGGGTGCGCAGGATCTCGCTCGCCGGGGGCAGGAAGTCCCGGGAGACCCAGCCGAGCCGCGGGACGGCCTCGGCGATGCCGAACAGCACCGCGAGGCCGGCCGCTCCGTACGCGGCGTCGCGTCCCCTCATGGCAGGAGGGCCGAGAGGTCGGCGTCCTTGGTGAGCGTGCCGTCCTGGCGGGCGTCGTCGGCGACGGTCCGGACGGACTCCCGGTTGATCTCGGTCGGCCACTTGGGGAGCTTGATCTTGGCGATGGCCTCGGCGGGGATCGAGGTGTAGGACTTCAGTGTCTCCCGCACCGCGTCGGGGTGGGCGTCGGCGTAGGCGAGGGCCTCGTTCATGGCGGCGGTGAAGTCCTTCACCAGCTCCGGGTCCTTCTGGACGGTCTGCCGGGTGGTGAAGTACATGGCCACGGTGAGGTCCGGCGCGGCATCGGCGTAGGGCCACGCGACGGCGCGGGCCCCCTGGCCCGTGGCCTGGGTGACGAAGGGCTCGACCTCCCAGACCGCGTCGACCCGGCCCTTGGACAGGGCGGCCGGCATGTCGGGGAAGGGGATCTCGACGAACTCCACCTTGGAGGCGTCACCGCCGTCCTTGCGCACGGCGGCGCGCACGGTCGTGTCGCCGATGTTCTTCAGCTGGTTGACCGCGACGGTCTTGCCCGCGAGGTCCTTGGCGGACTTGACCGGGCTGCCGGCCGGGACGAGGACGGCGCTGTAGTCGGTGTCCCGCTCGCCGGTGGAGGCGACGCCGTTGGCGACGACCTTGAGCGGCAGGCCCTGCTGCTGGGCGGTGAGCAGGGAGGTGGTGTTGGCGAAGCCGAAGGCGAACTGGCCGCCCATCACGCCGGTGATGCTGGCGGCGCCGCCCTGCACCGAGGTGATCTTCGCGTCGATGCCGTGCTTCTTGAAGAAGCCCTGGCTCTGGGCGAGGTACACCGGTGCGGTGTCGACGATGGCGATGGCGCCGACCGTGACGCTCCGCGTGCCTCCGCCGGAACCGGAGGGACCGCCCTTGCCGGCGGAGTCGTCGGAGTCGCCACAAGCGGTGAGTCCGGCGGCGAGGAGCGCTGCCGCCGACAGGAGCAGGGGAAAGGTGCGACGCATGGGCACTCCCTGATCTGATCAGTTCCGTTCGCACAGTGAACTGTCGTTCATTGGGTGGTGCGCCAAGTGACGGTAGGGGCGCCGCGCGGCCGCGTCAACGGATCGCACAACGGCTCCTCGCTGACAGTCGTGTCACGGACGGGAGAGCAGGGGCACAGGAGGCGCGAGAGGTGGAATTACATGGAAAAAATCATGAATTGAAGGCTTTTGCCCCTGGTGGTCCGCTTCCGCCCTGAGTACATTGGAATGTGGCCTGCGGGGCGAGCGAGGGAGTCTGGTAGCACCGGAGCCGGAGCAGGAAGCAGCGGCTTCCACCGGAACCGGGTACAACGGCCGGGCTGAGAGGCTTGAAGGTCCGGGAAGAGGTTTTGAGACCGGAAAGCGACCCCTAGCACCTGATCCGGACCATGCCGGCGAAGGGAGTCCCACCTCGTAGGTCGTGGAACTGTAGCCGACGAGCCCGCGCGGTGAGCGCGGGCTCACTTGTGCGCGCCGCATCGGGTCGCGCGGGGTCCCGCCGGTCACTTGGCCGCCCCACCCGTTCGCTGGGATGATCGCCTGACGGGGACGAGGCCGACGGGGTGGACGGGGTGGGGGACATGGACGACCGGATGCTGGTGGGCGCGGTCAACGCACTGACCGCGCGATGGGCCCGCGAGACCCTGGGCGCCGGCCCGGCCGGGGCGACGGTCCTCTCCGCCGCGGGAGTCTGGCCGCTGCTGGCCCTGCTCGCCGCGGGTGCCGCGGGCCCCGCCCGCACCGAACTGGAACAGGTCCTCGGCGCGGACGCCACGACGGCGGCCGGTGCCTCGGGACGGCTGCTCGCGCGGCTGGACGCGATGGACGGCGTCGACACCGCCGTCGGCCTGTGGACCCGCGCCTCCCTGCCGCTCGCGCCCGGCTGGCTCTCGCTGCTCCCGGCCGGCGCCCACGGGCACTTCAGCGGCGACACCGAGACCGACCGCAAGACCCTGGACACCTGGGCGGCGGACCGCACCCACGGCATGGTCCCCAGGATGCCGGTCGCCGTCGACCGGAACACCCTCCTGCTGCTCGCGAACGCCCTGGCCCTGCGCACCGACTGGGCCGAGCCCTTCCAGGACCACCACACGGGGACGCTCTTCCGCAGCTCGCCGCACCTGGACATGGCCGGGGTCGCGACCACCCCCTTCGGCCCGCTGACCATGGCCAAGGTGAACGGCACCAACGGGATCGAGGTCCACCTCCTGCTCGGCCCCGACCACGTCGCCCCCGGCGAGGTGATCGCCGCCGGCGTGGCCGCCCTCGGCGGGACGTACCCGGTGCTGCCCGGCAACCTGCTTCCGTACGGGCGTCCCGGACCGGGGGTCGTGGTCGAGGACGTCACGAGCTTCGACCCGGCACCCGCGCTCGACCTGACCACGGTGCCGTTCACCGTCGGCGCCGAGCACGACCTCCTCGACCGCGCCGCGCTGTTCGGGCTCGCCACGGCCCGGGACAGCGGCGCCGGGCACTTCCCCGGCATCAGCACGCAGCCCCTGGCCGTCGGCGCGGCGAAGCAGGCGGCCACGGCGACCTTCAGCGCGAAGGGCTTCCGCGCCGCAGCCGTCACGGCCGTCTCCCTGATCGCCGGCAACGCTCCCGGGCAGGCCCAGCAGGCCAGGCGCGTACGCGTCGGGTTCCTGCGCCCGTTCGGCTTCCTCGCCGTCCACCGGCTCTTCCCGGCGGTCCTCGTGGCGGGGTGGGTGACGCCCTGACCTCAGCGGGCGGCCGTCACAGGGCGCTCCCCGCCCGCCAGTCCGCCCAGCTCGCGTTCCAGGCGCCGTAGCCGTTGTTGACCTGGACGGTGTCGGTGGAGTGGACGACGGTCACCGGGTCGCCCGGTGACACGTGCTCGTAGAACCACTTGGCGTCGGCCGTGCTCAGCCCTATGCAGCCGTGACTGCCGTTGACGCGGCCGAACTTGCCCTCGTTCCAGGGCGCGGCGTGAGCGAAGGTGCCCGACGTGGTGAGCCGGACGTCCCACTTCACGTCCTTCAGGTTGTACGCCTCGGGACCGAAGATGCGCACGGTGCGGGAGTTCATGGTGATGCTGGGCGTCTTCTCCAGGACGACCATGGTGCCGTTCCACGTCTCGAAACCGGACTTGCCGGTGGAGACGGGGAGGGTGCGCAGGACAGCGCCGTCGCGTCGCAGGGTGAGGGTCTTGCGGGCGGTGTCGACCGTGGTCACGACCGAGTGCCCTATCCGGAAGCGGACGACCCGGTTCTGCGTGCCGTAGAGACCGCCGCCCGCGTCGACGCCGTCGAGGTCCATGCGGAGCGTGACCTCGGTGCCGGGCTTCCAGTAGGTGCGCGGGCGGTAGTCGACGCGGTCGCGGCCGCTCCAGTCCTTCATCCAGCTCCAGGCCCCGTCCACGGCCGGGCTCGCGGTGACGCCGAGCTTGCGCTCGACGGCCGCGCGGTCGCGTATCGGCTTGTTGAAGACGATCGACACGGGCATGGCGACGCCGACCGTGGTGCCCTTGTCCGGGTGGTACTCCCCCACGAAGGTGCGCTGGGGCTCGGCGGTGGTGAAGATGGTGTGCTCCGTCAGCCGCTTGCCGTCGGAGGCGGTGGCACGGACGAGGACGTCGTACGTCACGCCGGGGGCCAGCCGGCCTGCCGAGGTCCAGCTCTCCTTGGAGGACGCGAGCGTGCCGCGCAACGGCCCGGGGCCGGCGGCGGTGACGCGTACGGAGTCGATCCGCGCGGCGGTGGTCCGCACGGTGACCTTGCGGTCGACGGGCACGGCACGCCCGCCGGAGGCGGGGGCGACGGCGATCGCCGGCCGTGGCTCCGCGGCGTGTGGCCCGCCGCCGGAGCCGCTGCACGCCGACAGCGACGCGGCGACGGCCAGGGCGAGCGTCGCAGCACGTGCGCGCAGGGTCGTCCTCCGGTTCCGGGTGCGGTCGTTGGTCATGTGACGGCTCTCCTCCCCTGTCGAGTCGTACCTCTGCTCCTGCCCGGACTCGGGGCGGTCCACCGCATTCCGGCGACCGGAACTCCGCGGCCAGGACGACTCCGTGGCGTCACCGTTCCGTACCAGGCGTGTACGCACGGAACCCGGGCGCGGCACGGCCTCGTGTTCCGCGGCGAACGCCGGTCGTGGGCCGGGGTGGACAACGGGACAGGCGAACAGCGGAACAGGGAACAGCGGAACAGCGGAACGACCAGGGGGACGGCATGGAGCGCAGGAACACGAGGCGGGCCACGATCGCGGTGGCTCTGGCGGCGACGGCGGCGGTGCTGCTGACGGGGTGCCGGGGAGATGACGACGTCGCGGGCGGCGCGCCCTCGCCGACCGCTCCGTCGACCGCTCCGTCGACCGCTCCGTCGACCGGCGCGCCGTCAGGGACCCCGGGTGACACCCTCCCGGTCTCCAGCACGTCCCCGGAGCCCGGGGGCACCGGATCCTCCGCCGCCTCGTCAGGTTCCACGGGAGGCTCCGCGGACCGCTGCGGCGCGGAGGACCTGGAGGCGACCTCGGCGCACCAGGCCGCCGTACGTCCCCAGGGCACGGGCACCGGGGCGGCGGTGGTCGGATTCACCAACACCTCGGGCGCGCCCTGCGTCGTCGAGGGCTTCCCGACGGTGGCCGGGGCGGCCAACGGCTCCCCGGAGATGAACGTGCCGCTGACGGTCCAGCACACCGGTGCGGCCGCGCCGGTCAGGCTGGCGCCGGGCGGCCGCGCATGGGTGAAGCTGACGTTCCACCAGGTCCAGGGCGAGGGCGACGGCTACTGCATCTCCAAGGAGGCGCCGGTGCAGTACCCGACGATGGTCCTGGGCCTGCCCGGCGGGGCGGGCAGGCACCAGGTCGCCCTGGACGACGGGGTGTTCGCCGAGTGCGACGGTGTCGTCGCCGTCACCGCGCTGTCGGCGGACCAGCCGTCCTGAGGAGGCAGGCCCCCAGGTCAGCTCGCGGGTGCGGGCGCCTCCACCGTGAGGGTGCCCGCGTCCGCGTCCAGGACGGCGGGGACGCCGAGCGGCACGGTCAGGCTGGTCTCGCAGTGGCCGAAGCCCAGTTCCTCGACGACCGGGATGCCGAGTCCGCCCAGCCGGTCCAGCAGCACCGCCCGCACCTCCTCGTAGGGGCCGCAGTCCCGCCAGGAGCCGAGGGCGATGCCCGCCACGCCGTCCAGCCAGCCGGCACGCAGCAGCTGGGTCAGCATCCGGTCGATCCGGTAGGGCTCCTCTCCGATGTCCTCCAGCAGGAGGATGCCGCCGGGCACCCCGGGCCGTCCGTCCGGCGTGCCGAGGCCGGAGGCGAGCAGTGCCAGGCAGCCGCCGACGGTGACACCGCGTGCCGTGCCGGGGACGAGCGGGCGGGCGGTCGGCGCGCCGAGCACCCGCGTCCGCTCGGGCGCGAAGAGGGTGTCCCTCAGCTGTGCACGCGTGGGCTCGTCCTTGAGGAAGCCCTCCGCCGCGGTCATCGTGCCGTGCAGGGTGGCCAGGCCCAGCCGGACCGCGAAGGCCTCGTGCAGCGCGGTGATGTCGCTGAAGCCGAGGAGGGTCTTGGGCCCGGCCGCCCGCAGCGCCTCCCAGTCCAGGAGGTCGGTCATGCGCTGGGCGCCGTAGCCGCCGCGCGCGCAGAGCACGGCGGCCACCGACGGGTCGCACCACGCCTCCTGGAAGTCGCGGGCACGCGCCGCGTCCTGTCCGGCCAGGTAGTCGAACGTGGGGTGCCGGTCCAGGACGTGCGGCGCCACCACCGGGTCGAGGTCCCAGCCGCGGAGGATGTCGAGCCCCGCGTCGAGCCGCTCCCGGGGGACGGGTCCGCTGGGGGCGACGACGGCGACCCGGTCCCCGGGGACGAGGCGGCGGGGGCGGGTGAGCGGGACGAGCGGTGTCACTTGGTGAGCTCCAGAGGGGGAACGGAGGGCGGGGTGAAGCCGAAGACCTGACCGTAGAGGGCGAGTTCGGACTCGAGACAGGTGATCATCGTGTCCTCACGGCGGAAGCCGTGCCCCTCGCCCTCGAAGGTGAGGTAGGCGTGGGGGACACCGCGTCCCGTGATCCGCTCCAGGAACCGCTCGCACTGCACGGGCCGGCAGATCACGTCCTCCAGCCCCTGCAGCAGCAGGAAGGGCACGGTGAGCCGGTCGGCCCGGGTGACCGGCGAACGGTCGCGGTAGCGCTCGGGGACGTCGGCGTGGGGCCCGACGAGCGAGTCGAGGTAGCGGGACTCGAAGTCATGGGTCTCACCGCCCTCGGCCCAGCCGGTGAGGTCGAGGAGCGGGTACTTGATCACGCCGCAGGCGTAGACGTCGGTGCCGGTGAGGGAGGCCGCGCTCGTCCAGCCGCCGGCGCTGCCGCCGCGGATCGCGAACCGCTGCCCGTCCGCGGTGCCCTCCTCCGCCAGCGCCCTCGCGACGGCGGCGCAGTCCTCGACGTCGACGACGCCCCACTGCTCGCGCAGCCGCTCGCGGTAGGCGCGCCCGTAGCCGGTGGAGCCGCCGTGGTTGACCTCGACGACACCGATCCCCCGTGAGGTGAAGTAGGCGATCTCCAGGTCGAGCACGAGCGGGGCCCGGCTGGTGGGGCCGCCGTGCACCCAGACGACGTAGGGCGGCAGCTCTCCCTCGGGCGCGGCGAAGTAGGGGTTCGCCGGCGGGTAGAGCTGGGCGTGGATCTCCCGTCCGCCGGGCCCGGTGAAGGTGCGTTCCACGGGCTCGGGCAGGAACTCCGGTGGCACGGTGTCGTGGTGGGCGGCACCGATGACGCGGGTACGGCCGGTGCAGGTGTCGAGTTCGAGGACCTCGAATGAGCTGCGGGCCGAGGCGGCCACGGCGACCACCCGGGTGCCCTCGACGGACAGCGCGGCCGTCCACTCGGTCCACGGTCCCGGCGCGTCGACCAGCTCGCCGGTCGCCGGGTCGAATATCCCCAGGCGCTGCGCCCCCTTGCCGTGCAGCACCGCCAGTGTCCCGGCGGCAAGCGGGGCGAACCAGCGGGCGCCCATCTGCCAGCCGGGGCCGGCGAACTCCTCCTGCGCCGGCCGCAGGTTGACCGCGTCACCGGTGGCCGGGTCGACACGGTGCAGGTTCCACCAGCCGTCGCGGTCGGTGGCGGCGATCAGGGTGCCGTCCGGTGTCCACTCCACCTGGGCCACCGACTCGGCGGGGCCGCCGAGGATCGTCCGGGCGGCGCCGAAGGTGCCGTCCGCGCCGACGGCGGCGTGCTTGAGCTCCGTGCCGTCCCACGGCATCCGGGGGTGGTCCCAGGCGATCCACACGGCCTGCCGGCCGTCCGGGGAGAGCCGGGGTGAGGTCACGAAGTGGTGGGCGTCGTCGGAGAGTTCACGCACGGCGGAGCGGTCCTCGGCGGCCGAGCCGTCGAGCGGAACGGCGGCGAGTACCCGTCGTACGTCGCTCGGGCCCTCCCCGGTGAACTCCTCCAGTACGCACCACACTTCACCGCGGTCCGGATGGATCTGCGGATCGGCCCAGCGCAGCCCGTCACCGATGGGGGAGAGCGGGGTCAGCGGCCGCGGCACGGCGCCCGGCGCGTCGGGCTCGTACGCGTAGAGCCGCTGGTCCGGGAAATGCGAGAAGACGATCATCGGTCCTCCCCCGGGCCGTGCCGTACCCGTCCAGGCCCGGCCGCCGTACTCGATGACGCGGGTGCGGACGTTCCACGGCGCGGGCAGCGGGCCGTCGACCGTGCCGTCCGCGCGGCGGCGGACGAGGGCGCGGCGACCGCCCTCCGCCGGCCGTGGTTCGGTCCACCACACCTCGTCACCGACGAACCCGGGGAACTCGGGGCGCCCGTCGTGGGAGGCGGCGGTGCGGGCGTCGACCGGCGACTCCCAGGCACCGTAGGGGGCGATGATCGGGGCACGCGTCATCGGGCAACTCCGTCGGTCGTGTCCTGCCGGCCCAGCATGAACCGGTCGAGTACGCGGACGCCGAAGTGCAGTCCCTCCACCGGGACCCGCTCGTCGACGCCGTGGTACATCCCCGCGTAGTCGTAGCCCTCGGGGAGCTTCAGCGGAGAGAAGCCGTATCCCGTGATGCCCAGCCGTGAGAACTGCTTGGCGTCGGTGCCGCCGCCCATCACGTAGGGCACGACGTGGGCATCCGGGTCGAAGTGGATCAGGGCCTCCCGCATCGCGGCGTAGACCGGCGCGTCCAGGGGGGCCTCCAGCGGGATCTCGCGGTGGTGGAACTCCCACTCGACGTCCGGGCCGGTGAGCTCGTCCATGGTGGTCGTGAACTCCTCGTCACCGCCGGGCAGGACCCGGCCGTCGACGTAGGCGACCGCACTGCCCGGGATGACGTTGACCTTGTAGCCGGCTTCGAGCACGGTCGGGTTGGCGCTGTTGCGGATCACCGGTTCCACCAGGGCGGCGGCGGTGCCCAGTTTGGTGAGCAGGGTGTCCACGTCGTCGAAGTCGGGCTCGACCTCGTGCAGCGCGGCCAGTTCGGTCAGCGCCGCCCGCACCGTGGGGACGATCCGCACCGGCCAGCGGTGCTCGCCGATGCGGGAGACGGCCGCGGCGAGCCGGGTCACCGCGTTGGTCCGGTTGACCTTGGAGCCGTGCCCCGCCCTGCCGTGCGCCGTGAGCTTCAGCCATGCGGTGCCGCGTTCCCCGGCCGCCACGGGGTACAGCCGCAGCCCGGGGCCAGCGTGGAAGCTGAAGCCGCCGGACTCGCTGATGCCCTCGGTGCAGTCGCGGAACAGTTCGGCGTGCCGCTCGACGAGGTAGGTCGCCCCGTAGGTGGCGCTGTCCTCCTCGTCGGCCGTCAGCGCGAGCACGATGTCCCGCTCGGGGCGCAGGCCCCTGCGGGCCCAGGAGCGGACGGTGGCGAGCACCATCGCCACCGTGCCCTTCATGTCGACCGCGCCGCGGCCCCAGACCACTCCGTCCCGTACCTCGCCGGAGAAGGGGTGCACGCTCCAGTCCTCCGCCTGGGCGGGCACGACGTCCAGGTGGCCGTGGACCAGCAGCGCGCCCTGTCCGTTCCCGGCGCGTGGGGCACCCTCGATCCGCGCCACGACGTTGGCCCGGCCCGGTGCTGACTCCAGGATGCGGGCCTCGATCCCGGCCTCGTCGAGCAGCATCGCCGCGTACTCCGCCGCGGGACGCTCGTTGCCGTCCCCTCCGCCGCGGTTGGTGGTGTCGATCCGGATCAGTTCCGAGGTGAAGCGGACCGCCTCGTCCAGTGCCCGGGTGTCAGCCATACTGCTCCTCCACAGCTGCCGAGACGAGGGTGGTCACGGCCTTGTAGCAGCGGATCCCCTCGTACATGGTCGGTGAGGTGTACGTGACGCGGCGCTCGCCCGTGCGCTCCACACCAGGCACGACCGCGGCGGCCCCCGCCAGGTGGGCCGCGTCGAACTCGACCTCGATCGTGAACGGCCCGCCCCGCGCCGGCTCGTGGCGCACGGCGAGCGAGGTCGCGTCCTTCGCGGCGGAGCGGATGTCCGCCGCCGTGCGGGCCGGCGGCCGGCACACGGCCGCGTACCGCGACACGTAGTCCTTGACGGCGACCGTGCGCGCCGCAGGCGCGTAGTCGCGGGCGTCGAGGCCGGTCCGGTCGTCCCCCGTGACCAGCACGACGGGCACCCCGTACTCGGCGGCCACCAGCGCGTTCAGCCGGCCCTCGCTCGCCGGCGGACTGCCGTTGACCCACACGCCGGTGATCGAGTTGGGGAGGTAGGTGTGGGCGAGCACCCCTTCCGTCCCCGCGCCCGTGTGGAAGCCGACGAAGGCGATGCCGTCCACGTCGCCGTGCTGCACGCCCTCGACCATGGACAGGTCCTTGTGCCGCCCGGTGACCATCCGGGCCCGCTCGTCCAGCTGCTCCAGCAGCAGGTTCCGCATGGACCAGTGGGCCTCGTTGACCAGGACCTCGTCGGCACCGCCGTCGAAGAAGCCGGCGATCGCGGCGTTCACGTCCGAGGTGAACAGATGCCGGAACCGCTGCCAGCCCTCCGTGCCGGGCAGGACGTCACCGGGCCAGGTCACCCCGGTGGCGCCCTCCATGTCCGCGCTGATCAGGATCTTCATGGCATGGAACGTTACGCAAAGTCACCGCCGCACACCAGGCCCCCGCCCCGCCTGTGGAAAACTTCAGTGGCCCAGACCGGTGGCGGTCAGCCGGCACCCCCTGCCACCAGCCAGTTCGTCGGTACCTCGAGCCGCGTGCCGTCCGCCCGCCGCTCCGTCGTCACGAGCGCGACCTCACCGCGTGCGAGCACCTCCATCCCCGCCGCGCGGAAGAGCTCCGGGACGGTCTCGTCGGGCATCGCGGCCGGCGCGATGCCGTGCGAGAAGACCGCCGCGAGCTTGGCGGGCGGCCCGCCCGGCCCCTGCGCGAACCCCGCCAGCACGTCCCGCGCGGACGCCGCGAGTTCGTCCGCGAACGCCCGGCCGCGCCGGCCGGTCAGCACGGCGATGCCCTCGACCAGCGGTGCGCGTTCCTCGGGCAGGCACTGGTGGAGCACTCCGCGCATATACACGTTCGCCTCGCCCAGCTCCTCGCTCAGCCGCCGGACCGCCTCGGGGTCGGCCGCGTTGAGCTGCCGGTACTCGGCGATGCCGCCCGGGTCCTGGTGCCGCGCGTGGCCGATCGCGGCCGCCGCGAGGTCCACCCCGACGGCCCGGCCGTAGTGCTTGGCCAGGAAGCGGGTCTGGGTGCCGTTGCCGCAGCCGAGGTCGACGACCGGCAGCGACGGGTCGAAGTGCGCCTCGAAGAACGGGAGGTGGGCTGCCGCGGTGACCTCCGCCTCCGCGTCCCAGAACACCGCGCCCGGCTCTGCGGGGGCGTCGCGCCAGAAGCCCTCCCACGCCTGCAGGTTCGTGCCGGTGACGTCCATGCGATCTCCCCAGGTCCACGTGTCCGTCGCCGCGGACCGTGTCCGGCCGCGCGGCAGAAGCCCCGTCAGCGTCCGTGCTACCGGTGGGCGTCGGCGAGGGCAAGCGTCCGGGGGAAGTCGTGACCTCGTGTTCGCTACGTTCGAGGCCCGGCCGGGGCCCCGCCGCCGCGTCCGCCGGTCCGCCGCCACGGCAGCGCCTGTTCGAACCAGACCGTCTTGCCCTGCGCCGTACGGCTCGCGCCCCACTCCCGCGCCAGCCGGCTCACGATCCGCAGTCCCCGCCCCGACTCGTCCTCGGGCCCGGCGCCGAGCAGGACGGGTACGGCGTGGTCGTCGTCCGAGACCTCGCACAGCAGCGCGTCGGTACGCACCAGGCGCAGCTCGACGTGCCGGGAGTGCGCGTGCCGGACGGCGTTGGTGACCACCTCGCCGACCATCAGCTCGGCCGCCTCCGCCGCCTCCTCCAGCCCCCAGCCCTCCAGGGCGCCCCGGGTCAGGATCCGGGCCCTGCCCACTTCGCGGGGGTCGAGGGCGAGCTGCCAGGAGACGACGTCCTCACGGGCGATGCCGTTGAGCCGCGCCATCAGCAGGGCGACGTCGTCCTTGCGGCCGCCCGGCGGGTTGAGGGCGCGGATGATCGTGTCGCAGGCGTCGTCCATCGAGGCCGCGGGATGCGCGGCGCTCTCGCACAGCGCGGCGAGACCGGCCCCGATGTCCTGGCCGCGCACCTCGACCAGCCCGTCCGTGCACAGCACGAGCCGGTCGCCGGGACCGACGGCGACCTTGACCGTCTCGAAGGGCACCCCTCCGATGCCGATCGGGGCACCCGTCGGGACGTCGAGCAGCACGCTGCGGCCGTCCTCCGCGCGCACCAGCACGGGCGGGATGTGGCCCGCGTTGGCGATGAGCAGCTCGGACCGGATCGGGTCGTACACGGCGTACAGGCAGGTCGCGAGGTAGTGCTCGCCGAGGCGCTGCGCCAGGTCGTCGAGGTTGCGCAGCAGTTGCGCCGGCGGCATGTCCAGCGCGGCCATGGTCTGCACGGCGGTGCGTAACTGGCCCATCATGGCGGCGGCGTTGAGCCCGTGCCCCATGACGTCGCCCACGACGAGGGCGAGCCGGGAACCGGGCAGCTTGATGGTGTCGAACCAGTCGCCGCCGACCCGGCCCAGCCGGGTGCCGGGCAGGTAGCGGGTCGCCACGTCGCACCCCGGCATGCGCGGGGTGATCTGCGGCAGCATGCTCTCCTGCAGCGTGTCGGCGACGGTCTCCTGGTACGTGTACATGCGGGCGTTGTCCAGGACGAGCCCGGCGCGGGCGGCCAGTTCGGCGCCCGTCACGCGGTCCATGTCGTTGAACGGCGGGCGCTCGCCGTGCCGTAGCAGGATCATGAAGCCGAGGACGACGTTGCGCGCCTTCAGCGGCACGACCAGCATCGACCGCCCGGTGATCAGCGGTCGGATGTCGCGCTTCTCGAACTGCGAGGCGATCGCCTCGCCCATGGGTTCGGTGATCCTGGGCACCAGCACCGGCTGACCGCTCGTCATGCACCGGAAGAACGGCGTGTGCTCGGGGAACGGCATGGACTCGCCGACCGGTACGACGTCGTCCCAGCGGCCGGGCTCGTCGGTGTGCTCCAGGGCGACTCGGTACCACATGGTGGTGACGTCGGGCGGGCCGTCGGGGAAGCCCTCCCCCGCCAGCACCTGTCCGCGCAGGTAGGTGCCCGCGACGTCGGTGAAGCGCGGTACGACGGCGGCGCTGACCTCCCGGATCGTGCGGGTCAGGTCCAGGGAGCTGCCGATGCGCCCGCTGACCTCGTTGAGGAACTCCAGGCGCTCGCGGACGGCTGCGTACTCCAGGTCGGGTTCGGGCTCCTCGGGCACGATGGCGCGCGGGTCGGCGGCGGACGCACGGACGGCACGCCGCCTGCGGGCCCTGCGCTCGTCCCGTCGGGGCACGCCCCAGTCGGGGGTGACGGGCACCCGGTCGTGCCGGCTGATCTCCAGGACGGGGTAGCCGAGTTCCAGCACCTGGGAGACGATGCGCCCGCTCTCGGCGACGCTCATGCTGGGCAGGATCTCGGGGAGCCGCTTGGCGAGCCCGTCCGCCCCGGGGAACTCGGTGTGCAGGGCGAAGCTGGGCGCGACCCTCTCGGACTCCCCCGGAGGGGCGTCGTCCTCGCCGTGCACCAGGGCGGCGTCGGCGGCCAGCACGAGCAGGCGTTCGGGACCCGGGCCGACCAGCGGGTAGGCCCACCACAGGACGTCGCCCGGGAGGCCGCCGGGGTCGGGGTGGGGCCCCTGGTTGAGCCGGGCAAGGCCCGCGGTCGGGTAGGAGGTCCCGCCGCTGAGCGTGGCGTCGAGGTCGGCTCCGTCCGGCGCCTCGGATCCGTCCGGGCCGGACTCCTCGCCGAGCGCGCCGGAGACCGGCAGCAGGTCCACGGCCGGGCGGCCGACGGCCTCCTCCCGGGTGGGCCCGAAGAGCTTGCGGGCGCCCGTGCTCCAGTGCGAGACGAGCCCCTCGCCGTCGACCACGACCACGGCGAGCGGGACGCGTCCGGAGAGCCCGGTCCGCTGCTCCGGCAGCGCGGCGCGGCTCCCCTCCCCCGGCGGAGTGCGACGTTGCATGACGCGAGCGGCTCCTTCCCCTGCGGCGCCCGGATCCCGACCGAGGCGCGGAGGTGGTCGGCCCCCGGCGCAAGATCTGCGGCTCCGCAACCACGGTACGACCGACACCGGGTGCCGCGTTGGGCATTGGCCGAATCCGGTGTGCGCCCGCGGCGGGCCGTGGATACGCCGGGGCATGCGCGGGCGCACGCCCCGGCACTCAAGGGCCGTCGGGGGCAGGTCAGTCCTCGTGACCCAGGTGCACGTCGCGCTCGGTGCGCTCACCGCCGCTGAGCCGCAGCACGGTGGCCACCGGCGGATACCCCGAGGCCACGACGGTGTACTCGCCCGCGGCCAGGTCGACGAAGCGGAAGACGCCGTCAGGGCCGGTCGTCACGGTGTCCAGGACGTTGCCCGCCGCGTCCAGCAGGGTGACCCGCGCGTCCTCGACGGGGCTGCCGCCCGGGCCGCGCACGGTGCCGCGCAGCATCGCGCCGCCCGCGAGTTCGACGTCCTGCCGGGTCTCCCGGGCCGCGTGCACCGACACGGGGAGCGCCGCGGGCCGGTAGGCGGGGGCGTTGGCGGCGAGCGTGTACTCCCCCGCGACGAGGTCGCTCAGGACGTAGTCGCCCTCCCTGCCGGTGCGGGTGGTGGCCACCACGTCGCCGCGGGAGTCGGTGAGGGTGACGGTGGCCTCCCGTACGGCCGTGCCGTCGGCGGTGCGCACCGTGCCGGCGAGCCGCCCGGCGCCGCCGAGCACCACGTCGAGCTCGACCGGGCGTTCCCCGACGGTCACGCTGACGGCCTGCGGCTGGTGCCCTCCGGCGGCGGCGATCAGGACGTAACTGCCGCTGCCCGGGGTGCTCAACGCGTAACGTCCGTCCTCACCTGTGGCGCCACGCCCGATCTGGCGGCCGGTCACATCGATGAGAGTGAGGGCCGCCCGGCCTACGGTGCTGCCGTCGGCGTGCTGGACGGTGCCGCACACGGGGACGCCGACGCCGACGGCGTCGGCCTTGCGGGCGGTGGGGACGTGCTGGGTCACCAGGGGTTTCTCCTTGAGCAGGAAGGCGAGCAGGAAGCCGAGGGCGAGTACCGGCACCAGGTAGAGGAAGATGCGCGGCATGGCCTCGGCGTACGCCCGCACATAGGCCTCGCGCAGCGGTGCCGGCATCGCGTGCACCATTTGCGGCGTGATCGACTGGGGGTCCGGCAGGTCGACGCCCCGCGGCAGCCGGTCGGCGAGCCCGTCGGCGAGCCGGTTGGCGAACAGGGTGCCGAAGACGGCCGCCCCGACGGAACCGCCGATCTGCCGGAAGTAGTTGTTGGCGCTGGTGGCGGCGCCGAGGTCGGCGGGCCGCACGGAGTTCTGCACGGCGAGGATCAGCACCGGCAGGACGAGGCCGATGCCCAGCCCCAGCACGCCCATGTAGACGCTGTACTCCACGCGCGGGGTGTCGGTCTCCAGCAGCGACAGCAGCCACATGCCGGCCACCGAGAGCGCCCCGCCGGCCAGCGGGAACACCCGGTAGCGCCCGGTACGGCTGATCATGTGGCCGGAGACCACGGAGGCCAGGACGACGCCGAGCATCATGGGCAGCATCAGCAGCCCGGACTCGGTGGCGCTGACGCCGTTCACCATCTGCAGGAACGTGGGCAGGTAGCTGGCGGCGCCGAAGAGGCCGACGCCGACGACGGCCCCGATGAGGGCGGAGACGGTGAAGATGCCGTCGCGGAAGAGCCGCAGCGGGATGATGGGTTCGACGGCGAACCGTTCCACCACGACGAACAGCACGGCGCAGCCGATCGATGCCGCGCCCAGCCCGATGATCACGTCCGAGCGCCAGGCGTACGTCGTGCCGCCCCAACTGGTCAGCAGCACCAGGCAGGTGGAGCCGGCTGCCAGCAACAGTGCGCCCACCACGTCCAGCCGGGGGCGCACGGCCGGCCGCGGCAGTTTCAGGACGACGGCGATGACGGCCAGGGTCAGCAGCCCGAAGGGCACGTTGATGTAGAAGCACCAGCGCCATGAGGCGTGGTCGGTGAAGAAGCCGCCGAGCAGCGGTCCCGCGACGGAGGCCAGGCCGAAGGATGCGCCGATCAGGCCCATGTACCGGCCGCGTTCCCGGGGCGGGACGATGTCCGCGATGATCGCCTGGACGCCGATCATCAGCCCGCCGCCGCCGACACCCTGGACGGTGCGGAAGGCGATCAGCTCGTTCATGGAGCGCGACCAGCCGGCGAGCGCCGAGCCGATGACGAAGACGACGATGGCGAACTGGAAGACGCTCTTGCGCCCGAAGAGGTCGCCGAGCTTGCCGTAGATCGGCAGCCCGACGGTGGAGGCGAGCAGGTAGGCGGTGACGGCCCAGGACATCTTGTCCAGGCCGTGCAGCTCGCCGACGATCTTGGGGAGCGCGGTCGCCACGATCATCTGGTCGAGCGCGGCCAGCAGCAGGGTCAGCATGAGCCCGAGGAAGACCAGACGCACCCTGCGCGGGCTCAGTCCGCCGACGGGCGCGCCCTGTTCCTGCGGCACGGCTGCGGGTCGGTCCTCGGGGCCCGTGCCGGCGCCGGTCAGGTCCGTGAGGGTGCCGGTCTCCTCGGACAGGGTCGTCCCGGTGGTGCCGCCCATCTGCGTACCGCTCCCCTCGTCGCGCCTGCCCTGCGACAACGATCTGGGGCGCCGGGGATGCGCCGGAGCGCGGCAGATCCACCCTTTCAAGTGACGTGCCCACCGGCGTGCGCCCATCGGGCGCCTGCCCGGCACATAGGGCGCGTAGACGTGCGGCGCGTCAAGGGAGGCGACCGGGCGTCACCCGGCTCCGGCCGCCTCCCTTGTGCCGCCTGCTACTTCTCGGTCTCCGCGGCGAGGCGCGCGAGCACCGCGTCGTGGATGCGGTTCAGGCCCTTGGGGGCGAAGGTGCGCTCGAAGAAGCCGCCGATGCCGCCGGCGCCGGTCCACGTGCTGGTGACGACCGCCTTGGCGCGGCCCTCGCCGGCCGGGGTGACCGTCCAGGTGGTGACCATGGTGGAGTTGCGGTCGCTCTCGACCAGCTGCCCCGGGGTCGGCTCGGTCACCGCGAGGAGGCAGTCCCGCACGCGCTTCTCGGTCGCCTGCAGCTTCCAGTGCACCAGGGTGCCCGCGCCGCTGCCGCCCTCGCGCACCTCGTACTCGCTGTACTGCTCGGGAAGCAGTCGCTGCCGGGTGCCCGCGTAGTCGGCGAGCGCCGCGAAGACGCTCTCCGGGCTCGCCGCGATCTCACGCTGAGTGGTGGCCTCGACCTGTGCCATGCGCCGTCCTCCGTCGATCCGTGTGCCGTCGCCGACAAGCCAATCACCACGGCCGCGTGCCCGCGAAATCGGGCCGCCCTCCCAGTGGGGCACCTCCGTACGACGGCCCCACGGGGCCCTGCCGCCGCCTCGCGGGAAATCACGTGCCCCGCCGGTCCTGGCGCGTTATCGTCGGCTCCATGAACGTCACCGGCCACAGCACCACCGCGACCGCGCGAGCGACCAGCTCGCCGGTTGCCGCCGCCTGACGTACCCCCTTCCTCACCACCGGCGACCGGGAACGGCCCGCCGGTGGTTTCGTGGTTCCCGCCCCGATCCCGGTGATCGTGCGGCCGTCGCCCGGTGCCTCCCCGCCCTCCACGCGAAGGAGCCACCCCCCATGAACACCGAAGAGATCGTCCGCACGTTCGTCGAGTACTACGAGGAGCGCGGCCACCGCAGGATCACCGGATCGACGCTGCTGCCGCCGCCCGGTGACCCGGTGCTGTTCACGACCTCGGGCATGCATCCGCTCACCCCGTACCTGGAGGGGCGCCCGCACCCGCTCGGCAGCCGGCTGGTCAACGTGCAGCGCTGTCTGCGCACCACCGACCTGGAGGAGGTCGGCGATCCCACCCATCTGACGGTCTTCGAGATGCTCGGCACCTGGTCGCTCGGCGACTACGAGGGCCCGCAGAGCCTCGACTGGGGCTACGGACTGCTCACCGAGGGCTTCGGCATCGACCCGGGGAGGCTGCACGTCACGGTGTTCGGCGGCGACGACCGCACGGGTCCGGACACCGACTCCCTGGAGCTGTGGGAGAAGCACGGGGTCCCGGTGGAACTCACGGTCGAGGACAACTGGTGGTCCAACGGGCCGACCGGCCCGTGCGGCCCCGACTCGGAGATCTTCCTGTGGACCGGCGACACCCCGCCGCGGTCCACGCCCACCCGCGACGACCGCTGGGTCGAGGTCTGGAACCACGTGATGATGCGCCACCGGCGGCTCGAGGACGGCTCGCTCGTGCCGCTCCCCCAGCGCAACGTCGACACCGGACTCGGCCTGGAACGCCTGGCCTCGCTGCTGCAGGGCCGCACGTCGGTGTTCGAGTGCGACGTCTTCACACCCTGGCGCCGTCTCGTACCGTCCCTGTGGCCGCTGGACGAACCGTCGCTGCGCCTGGTCTGCGACCACCTGCGCTCGGCCGTGGTGGTGATCGGGGACGGGGTGCGCCCGTCCAACACCGGCCGCGGGTACGTGCTGCGCCGGCTGGTGCGGCGGGTCCTCACCACCTTGTGGCGGGACGACCCGTCCCGTGGCCTCGGCGATCTGCCGGAAGAGTTGGTCCGGCACACCCTGGACCACTTCCGCCAGGGCGTGGACCCCGACGAGCCGCGCCGGGTGCTGCTGGAGGAGGAGCGCCGGTTCGGGCGGCTCCTGGAGCGCGGCCGTCAGGTGCTGGCCCGCCCCCGGTTCCGGGGCCCGCTGGACGAGGAGGACTTCCACTACCTCCACGACACCCACGGCCTGCCGCGCGACCTCGTCCTGAGCCTGCGGCCGCAGTGACGGTGGACGGCCCCGTCAGGGCCCCGGGCGGTGCCGACGTGCCGACGGCACGCCCGGGGCCCTGCGTCACGCGCGGTCACGCACAGTGGTCACGGGAATCCCATGGATCCCCCCTCGACGCTATTCGCTCAGATGTTCTATTCTCGGGAGGAGAGCAACGAAGGAGGCGGCATGAGGTGGGACAACCTGAGCCGCGACACGGCGGCGACCACACCCGCGCTGTTCGGCGTGGACGCCGTGACCCGTACGTTCGACACCCCCGAGTTCCGCGGGATCACCTTCCACGAGGTGCGCGCCCGCACGATCGTCAACCGCGTGCCCGGAGCGTCCCGGATGCCGTTCGAGTGGACGATCAACCCCTACCGCGGCTGCAGTCACGCCTGCGTGTACTGCTTCGCACGCAAGACGCACACCTACCTGGACCTCGACAGCGGCCTGGACTTCGACTCCCAGATCGTCGTGAAGGTCAACGCGCCCGAGCTGCTGCGCCGCGAGCTCGCCTCGCCCCGCTGGCAGGGCGAGCACATCGCGATGGGCACCAACGTCGACTGCTACCAGCGCGCGGAGGGCCGCTACCGGCTCATGCCCGGCATCCTGGCCGCGCTGCGCGACCACGCCAATCCCTTCTCGATCCTCACCAAGGGGTCGCTGATCCTGCGCGACCTGGACCTCCTGGTGCAGGCCTCCCAGGTCACCGACGTCTCGACCGCGGTCTCCGTCGGCTTCACCGACCGGGACCTGTGGCGCACCGTGGAACCGGGCACGCCGTCGCCGGCGAAGCGTCTGGAGGTCTGCCGCACGCTCAACGAGCACGGCATCCCCTCGGGCGTCCTGATGGCGCCGGTGCTGCCGTACCTCAGCGACTCCCCGGAGCAGTTGCGCGAGACCGTCCGCGCGATCGCCGGGACCGGCGCCACGTCCGTCACCCCGCTGGTGCTGCACCTGCGCCCCGGGGCGAGGGAGTGGTTCATGGCCTGGCTCTCGGTGCACCACCCGCGGCTGATCTCCCGCTACAAGGCGCTCTACGCGGACGGCGCCTACGCGCCCACCTGGTACCAGCGGCGCATCACACGCCAAGTGCACGAGTTCGCCGCCGAGTTCGGGATCGGGCCCAGCCGTTCCGGGACCGCGCGCCGGATATCCGCACCCGAGGAGGAGACCCCCGGCCCGCCCGCCGCACCCGATCCGGCCCAGCCCGCCCAGCCGGCCCCGCCGACCCAGCTGACCCTGATCTGAGCTCACGAAAAGCGGGTGCCCACGGCGCTCCGCCCCCCTTAACGTCGCGGCATGACGGTTGTGAGGGTGATGACCCGCGACGACATCGACGCCGTGGCGGCGATCCGCGTAAGGGGATGGCAGGCTGCCTACGCGGGGATCGTGCCGCAGGCGTACCTCGAAGCGATGGACGTCGGGGCGGACGCGGAGCGTCGCCGGGAGTGGTTCGACGCGGGCGGCAGCCGGGTGGACAACCTGGTCGCCGCGGACGGCGGCGAGGTGACGGGCTGGGCCGCGCTCGGCCCCTACCGGGGTGAACCCGACGACGCGGAGGTCGGCGAGCTGTACGCGATCTACGTACACCCCGACCGGATCGGCCGCGGCGCCGGCCGCGCGCTCATGGACGCCGTACGGGCCCGCGCCGGTGAACGCGGCTTCCGGAGCCTGCGCCTGTGGGTGCTCGCGGACAACGCGCGGGCGCTGCGCTTCTACGAACGGTCCGGTCTCGCACCGGACGGCACCGACCAGATCGAGATGTACGACGGCGTCCCGCTCAAGGAGCTGCGGTACGCGACGGATCTGGCCTGAAGCGCCCGGCGAGACGGCGCGTCGTGGCACTCGGTGCCTTCTCCCGCGCCGCGGCCAGCACCGCCCCGGCAACCGGGTCGCCCGACCGCACCAGGGCGCGCACGATCCGCCTGGGGTACGGCGGCGCGCACAGCCCCACGAGGGCGGCGGTCGCGCGGGGCTCCTCCGAGTAGCGGGCCAGTCCGCGCGCCGCGGCGGCGCGCACCTCCCCGTCCTCGTCCGAGGCGGCCCCGAGCAGCGTCCCGAGCACCTCGGGGCCCCCGATCCGGCCGAGGGAGTCCACGGCCGCGGCGCGCAGGCGGGGATCAGCGACGGCCCGGGTCAGGACGGGCACCGCCCGCGCGTCGCCGAGCCGTCCCAGTTCCTCGACGCAGCCGGCGGCGGCCTGGTAATCCGTGCGGTCCTCGTCCAGGAGCCACGTGAGGGTGGAGGTCAGCGCGGGCCGTGACTCGGGCGCCCGCAACCGCCCCAGCAGGCGCACGGCGGCCAGCGCGTAGCCGATCCGCAGCCGGTTGGTGGCGAGCGCGGCGGCGGCACGGGCGGTCCGCGGGTCGCCGAGCCGGGTCAGGGCCTCGGCCGCGGCAAGGGTGTTCCAGGCGTCGCGGTGGTTGAGGAACAGCACAAGGGTCTCGAAGGCCCGCCTGTCACCGGCCCGCCCCAGCAGGACGGAGGCGGCGAGACGCTCCTGCGGGGAGCGCGACGGCTCGGTCAGCACGGCGGCGAGGCGGTCCCGGGCCTCGGGAACGTCCAGCCGCCACAGAGCGACGAGCGCCTGCTCGGCCACCAACTCGTCCGGGTCGCCCGCGGCCGCGAGGAACAGGTCGAGATGCGCCGGGTCGCGGTCGTAGCCGAGCAGGGCCAGGGCCAGCCGCCGGGCCCGGGGTGCCAACTGGCGGGCCTGGCGCAGCAGCAGCGGCACGCAGGTGGCGGGCGGAACGGGGCCGTTCCTGGCTGCCCAGCGCCAGAAGGGCAGGTGACGACCGATGACGATGCGGCTGACGGTGTTCTCGATCAACCCGGGGTACCAGGAGTGCTCGTCCGGCCCGAGTACGCCGAGCAGGCCGAAGAGGGGTCCCGTCGCCTCCATGGGGCGCTTCACCGCCAGCGCCTCCAGGGCGTAGCGGCGCTCCTCCTCCGTGCCATGGGGAAGCATGGCCAGCAGCGGCGGGACGGCGGGGGCCCACCCGCCCGCCACGTCGAGGCGCGCGCGTTCGGCGGGACCGAGCCAGGGCCGCACCATGGCGGCGGCGTCCGGTGAGGCGGCAAGCCGCCGCAGATAGGCACCGCGTTCCTCGCACCGCCCCTGGCCGGCGAACTCCAGCAGCCCCAGGACGCGGCGTGGTTCCCCGCGCCCGCGCAGCCGCGCGATGTCCGTCTCCCCCGCCCGCACGGCCCCGTAAAGTTCGGCCGCGCGCCGCGCCGAGTGACCGGCGCCCGCGTGCTCCCGTTCCACGGTCCCCCCTCTCCCCCGTGCGCTCACCCTAATGGCGCGCTCATCTGTGGGCGACGCAAATCACATGGGCGGGAGGGCTGGCGCCGAGGTTACTCACCGGTTACCCTCTAACCAACGCACGCATCGGCCTGGTGACGCAGCCGCCGCGTGCAGCCGTTGTCGGTTCGGCACCATCGCGGCGCAGCCCCGGGACAGGGCTCGCCGGTTCTCACGCGGGTACGCCCACACACGCGTACGCACCCCGCGGCTCCTCGACTCTCCCGCCCCCGCGCCTGCGCAGCAGAGACGCACGGCGCGGACCCTCAGCATTCGGAGTTCCGCGATGGACCGTCCACGACCCTTCCCCACCGTCGCCGTCATCGGTCTCGGCACCATGGGCACCGGCATCGCCGAGGTCGTCGCCCGTGCCGGCCACGAAGTGATCGGCATCGAGATCGACGACGCGGCCGCCCACCGCGCCGTCGCCGCCCTGGAGGCCTCCACCGCCCGCGCCGTGCAGCGCGAGCGGATCACGGAGGCCGAGCGCGGCGACGTCCTGGCCCGTTTCCGCACCTTCTCCGACCTCCAGGCGGCGGCCGACGCCGACCTGGTGATCGAGGTCGTCACCGAGCACTTCGAGATCAAGCGCGAGGTCCTCACGGCCCTGGACGCCCTCCTGAAGCCGGGCGCCGTCCTGGCGACCGGCACCAACGCGCTGTCGGTGACCCAGCTGGCCTCGCACACCTCGCGCCCCGACCGCGTCCTCGGCCTGCACTTCTTCGCCCCCGCACCGGCCATGAAGCTGGTCGAGGTGGTCTCCACCGTGCTCACCTCCCCCGAGACCACGGACTCCGTGACCGAGCTGGTCCGCTCGCTCGGCAAGGAGCCGGTGGCGGTCGGCGACCGTCCGGGCTTCATCGCCGACGGGCTGCTCTTCGGCTACCTCAACCAGGCCGCGGCCATGTACGAGGCCCGGTACGCCACCCGCGAGGACATCGACGCCGCCATGCGGCTCGGCTGCGGCCTGCCCATGGGCCCGCTCGCCCTGCTGGACCTGATCGGCATCGACACCGCGCAGACCGTCCTGGAGGCGATGTACGAGGCCTCGCGCGACCGGCTGCACGCCCCCGCGCCCATCCTGAAGCAGCTCTCCGCCGCCGGCCTCAAGGGCCGCAAGGCGGGACGCGGCTTCTACACCTACGAGGTCCCCGGCAGCGCGAGCGTCGTCCCGGACGCCGAGACGCCGGCCGAGGCCGCCGGTGCCACCGGCGGGCGCCCCGTGCGCAGCGTGGGCGTCGCGGGCTCGGGCACCATGGCCGCCGGCATCGCGGAGGTCTTCGCCAAGGCCGGGTACGAGGTCGTGCTGGCCGCCCGTGGCCAGGAGAAGGCCGACAAGGCGGTCGCGGCGCTGGCCAAGTCCCTGGACCGGTCGGTGGCCAAGGGCCGGCTCAGCCAGGAGCAGCGCGACGCCGCCGTGGCGCGGGTGACCGCGGCCGGATCGCTGGACGCCTTCGCGGACGTGGACCTGGCCGTCGAGGCGGTCGCCGAGGACCTGCCGGTCAAGCAGCAGCTCTTCGCGACCCTGGACAAGGTCTGCAAGCCGGGCGCGGTGCTGGCCACGACGACGTCCTCGCTGCCCGTGGTGGCCGTCGCCACCGCCACGTCCCGTCCGCGGGACGTGATCGGCATGCACTTCTTCAACCCGGCCCCCGCCATGAAGCTGGTCGAGGTGGTCCGCACCGTGCTGACCGCCGAGGACGTGCACGCCACCGTCCACGAGGTCTGCGGCAAGATCAGGAAGCACGCCGTGGACTGCGGCGACCGGGCCGGCTTCATCGTCAACGCGCTGCTGTTCCCGTACCTCAACAACGCCGTGAAGATGGTCCAGGAGCACTACGCGACGGTCGAGGACATCGACTCGGCGATGAAGCTCGGCGGGGGCTACCCGATGGGGCCCTTCGAACTGCTCGACGTCGTCGGGCTGGACGTCTCGCTCGCGATCGAGCAGGTGCTGCACAAGGAGTTCCGCGACCCGGGCCTGGCGCCGGCGCCGCTGCTCGAGCACCTGGTGTCCGCGGGCTGCCTCGGCCGCAAGACCGGCCGCGGCTTCCGCGAGTATGCCCGCCGCTGACTACGCGGGCAGCGGCCGGGACGATCCCGGTGGCTGGGGCGGTCTCCTGGGGCCGCCCCACCGCCTCCGGAAACCGGGCCCGGCCCACGGTGCAGCGGGAATGCAGTACGTTCGCGGTATGCCCCAGCCCGTGAAGCCCGCCCGTGCGTCCTCCACCACCGCCCAGCGCCATCGTGTCCGCCAGGAACTGGCCGCCGCGGCGATGCACCTGTTCGCGAGCCAGGGCTACGAGGCGACGACGGTCGACGAGATCGCCGCGGCCGCGGGGGTCGCGCGCAGGACGTTCTTCCGGCACTTCCGCTCCAAGGAAGAGGCGATCTTCCCCGACCACGACGACACCCTCGTGCGCGTGGGACAGGTGCTGGACTCCGCCGAACCGCACGAGCACCCGCTCGACACGGTGTGCCGTGGCATCACCGAGGTGCTGCGCATGTACGCCGAGGCTCCCGAGGTCTCGGTGGAGCGCTACCGCCTGACCCGTGAGATCCCGATCCTGCGGGAGCGCGAGATCGCCTCGGTGGCCCGCTACGAGCGGCTGTTCACCCGCTACCTGCTGGGCCACTTCGACGAGGGCGCCCACCACGACGGGGACGACGACCCGCTGCTGGCGGAGGTCGCCGCGTCCGCCGTCGTCGCCGCCCACAACCACGTGCTGCGGCGCTGGCTGCGCGCCGGCGGCAAGGGCGACGTCGAGGCCCAGCTCGACCACGCCTTCGAGGTGATCAAGCAGACCTTCGGCACCGGCATCGGCCGGCGTCCCAGCCCCGCCCCCGCCCCGGTCCTCACCTCCGAGCAGGGCGAGGTCATCGTTGCGGTGGCCCGTACGGACGCCTCGCCCGCCGAGGTCATGCGGACGATCGAAAAAGCCCTGAAGGGCGCGTAGCCGCCCGTTCGCGCCCCCGGCGTCCTCCGGCGCCCCCGGCATCCCACCAGCGCCCCCAGGCCCTCGTGCCGGGGGCGCCTTCGCGCGTTGCTCAAACGTGAAGCCGTGGTGCCATCTGAGAAAAATTGTTGGCACGCAGTGTCTTGCAGGGTGGCACGCGGTGCCATAACGTGAGAACTGTCCGGGCGGGCGGCGTGCTGGGATCCGTCGCACGCCGTCTGTCCCCAAAGGCCCGGACGCCTGCGTCACAGGCATTCACCGCGCCACCAAGCGCCCCCGCTCCATCCGTGCGACCGCCACGGACAGCAGCACCACCGCCGAACCGACGGCACCACCCACAGCAACCCCCGACGTTCCCTCAAGCGTCCCTACGTCGCGCTTCGCCGGAGGCATCACCGTGAAGGACATCCTCGACGCAATCATGGCGTCCGAAAGCACGGCCGCGGACTTCGCCGCGCTGCCGCTCCCCGAGTCGTACCGCGCCATCACCGTCCACAAGGACGAGGCCGGCATGTTCGAGGGCGTGGACAGCCGCGCGAAGGACCCGCGCAAGTCGCTGCACCTGGACGAGGTGCCCGTGCCCGAGCTCGGCCCGGGCGAGGCCCTGGTGGCCGTCATGGCCAGCTCGGTCAACTACAACTCGGTGTGGACGTCGATCTTCGAGCCGGTGTCGACGTTCGGTTTCCTCGAGCGGTACGGCAGGCTCTCCCCGCTCACCAAGCGCCACGACCTGCCCTACCACGTCATCGGCTCCGACCTGGCGGGCGTCGTGCTGCGCACCGGCCCCGGCGTGAACCTCTGGAAGCCGGGCGACGAGGTCGTCGCGCACTGCCTGTCCGTCGAACTGGAGTCCGCGGACGGCCACAACGACACGATGCTCGACCCCGAGCAGCGCATCTGGGGCTTCGAGACCAACTTCGGCGGCCTCGCCGAGATCGCGCTGGTCAAGTCCAACCAGCTGATGCCCAAGCCCAAGCACCTCAGCTGGGAGGAGGCCGCGGCCCCGGGTCTGGTGAACTCCACCGCCTACCGCCAGCTGGTCTCCCGCAACGGCGCCGGCATGAAGCAGGGCGACAACGTCCTGATCTGGGGCGCCAGCGGCGGCCTGGGCAGCTACGCCACCCAGTTCGCGCTGGCCGGCGGCGCCAACCCGATCTGCGTGGTCTCCTCGCCGCAGAAGGCGGAGATCTGCCGCCGCATGGGCGCCGAGGCCATCATCGACCGCACCGCCGAGGACTACCGGTTCTGGAAGGACGAGCACACCCAGGACCCGAAGGAGTGGAAGCGCCTCGGCAAGCGCATCCGCGAGCTGACCGACGGCGAGGACGTCGACATCGTCTTCGAGCACCCCGGCCGCGAGACCTTCGGCGCCTCGGTCTACGTCACCCGCAAGGGCGGCACGATCGTCACCTGCGCGTCGACCTCGGGCTACAACCACGAGTACGACAACCGCTACCTGTGGATGTCGCTCAAGCGCATCGTCGGCTCCCACTTCGCGAACTACCGCGAGGCGTGGGAGGCCAACCGCCTCATCGCCAAGGGCAAGATCCACCCCACGCTGTCGAAGACGTACCGCCTGGAGGAGACCGGCCAGGCAGCGCACGACGTGCACCGCAACGTGCACCAGGGCAAGGTCGGCGTGCTCGCGCTCGCCCCCGAGGAGGGCCTCGGCGTCCGCGACGCGGAGCTGCGCGCCGAGCACCTCGACGCCATCAACCGCTTCCGGAACGTCTGAGAACGGGAACGAGCATGAGCGAGCGTCAGAAGGATCGTCCGTGGCTGATGCGGACGTACGCGGGGCACTCCACCGCCGAGGCGTCCAACGCCCTGTACCGGCGCAACCTCGCCAAGGGCCAGACCGGGCTGTCGGTCGCGTTCGACCTCCCGACGCAGACCGGGTACGACCCCGACCACATCCTGGCCCGCGGCGAGGTGGGCCGGGTCGGGGTCCCGGTCGCCCACCTCGGCGACATGCGCCGGCTCTTCCAGGACATCCCCCTGGAGGAGATGAACACCTCGATGACCATCAACGCCAGCGCCATGTGGCTGCTCGCGCTCTACCAGGTGGTCGCCGAGGAGCAGGGCGCCGACGTCACCAGGCTCCAGGGGACGACGCAGAACGACATCGTCAAGGAGTACCTGTCGCGCGGGACGTACGTCTTCCCGCCCGGCCCGTCGCTCCGGCTGACGACGGACATGATCGCGTACACGGTCAACCACATCCCCAAGTGGAACCCCATCAACATCTGCAGTTACCACCTGCAGGAGGCCGGGGCCACGCCGGTGCAGGAGATCGCGTACTCCATGTCCACCGCGATCGCCGTCCTCGACGCGGTCCGCGACTCCGGCCAGGTGCCGCAGGAGCGGATGGGCGACGTCGTCGCGCGCATCTCCTTCTTCGTGAACGCGGGCGTGCGCTTCGTCGAGGAGATGTGCAAGATGCGGGCCTTCACCCGCATCTGGGACAGGATCACCCGCGAGCGCTACGGCATCGAGGACCCCAAGCAGCGCCGCTTCCGGTACGGGGTCCAGGTCAACTCGCTCGGCCTGACGGAGGCCCAGCCGGAGAACAACGTCCAGCGCATCGTGCTGGAGATGCTGGCGGTGACGCTCTCCAAGGACGCCCGGGCCCGCGCCGTGCAGCTGCCGGCCTGGAACGAGGCGCTCGGCCTGCCGCGCCCCTGGGACCAGCAGTGGTCCCTGCGCATCCAGCAGGTGCTGGCCCACGAGAGCGACCTGCTGGAGTACGGCGACATCTTCGAGGGCAGCCACGTCGTGGAGGCGAAGGTCACCGAGCTCGTCGGGCAGTCCCTGGCCGAGATCGAGCACATCCAGGAGATGGGCGGTGCCATGGCCGCCGTGGAGTCCGGCTACCTGAAGTCGCAGCTGGTCTCCTCGCACGCCGAGCGCCGGGCGCGGATCGAGTCCGGCCAGGAGAAGATCATCGGTGTCAACTGCTACGAGGGCACCGAGCCCAGCCCCCTCACCTCCGACCTGGACGGCGCCATCATGACCGTCGACCCGGAGAACGAGGCACGGGTCGTCGCCGCCCTCCACGACTGGCGCGACAACCGGGACGAAGTACGGGCGCAGCGGTCGCTGGAGACCCTCAAGGCCGCGGCCGCCGGGACCGGCAACCTGATGGAGGCCACCCTGGAGTGCGCCCGGGCGGGTGTCACCACCGGCGAGTGGTCCTGGGCGCTGCGCGACGTCTTCGGCGAGTTCCGCGCGCCGACGGGCGTGAGCAGCGCCCCCGTCGCGGTCACCGCCGAGCCGGGCACGCCGCTGGCCGCGGTGCGCCGCAAGGCGGCGCTGACCGCCGAGGAGCTGGGCACCGGCAAGCTGCGGCTGCTGGTGGGCAAGCCGGGCCTGGACGGTCACTCCAACGGCGCCGAGCAGATAGCCGTAAGGGCGCGCGACGCCGGCTTCGAGGTGGTCTACCAGGGCATCCGGCTGACGCCCGAGCAGATCGTGTCGGCGGCGGTCGCCGAGGACGTCCACTGCGTGGGCCTGTCGATCCTCTCCGGCTCGCACGCCGAACTGGTCCCGGACGTGCTGGACCGGCTCCGCAGGGCCGGGGTGGACGACGTGCCGGTCATCGCCGGCGGCATCATCCCGCCGGCGGACGCTGCCAAGCTGGTCGAGTCCGGCGTCGCGGCCGTGTTCACGCCGAAGGACTTCGGGATCACCGAGATCATCGGCAGGATCGTGGACGAGATCCGCAGGGCCAACAAGCTGGAGCCGCTGGAGGTCGCCGCGTGACCCCCGCAGCGAACACCCGTACGAACACGTTCGACACCCCGGAGGCGTAGGAGAGATGCAGTTCGGCCGTACGTATGAAGAGTTCGAGGTCGGCGCCGTCTACAAGCACTGGCCCGGGAAGACGGTCACCGAATACGACGACCACCTCTTCTGCCTCCTGACCATGAACCACCACCCGCTCCACATGGACGCGAACTACGCCGAGAGGACCACCGACTTCGGGAAGAACGTGGTCGTGGGGAACTACGTCTACTCCCTGCTGCTCGGCATGTCGGTGCCGGACGTCTCCGGCAAGGCGATCGCCAACCTGGAGGTCGAGTCGCTCAAGCACGTGGCGCCCACCTTCCACGGCGACACCATCTACGGCGAGACGACCGTGCTGGACAAGTGGCCGTCGAAGTCGAAGGACGACCGCGGGATCGTCCACGTGGAGACCAAGGGCTACAAGCAGGACGGCACCCTGGTGTGCGTCTTCCGCCGCAAGGTGATGGTCCCCACCGCCACGTACATCAAGGAGCGCGGCGGCGAGCAGCCCGGCCGCCCCGAGCTGAACGCCTAGGAGACAGCAGACATGAGCCGCCTCGCGCAGACCGACGGGCTGACCGACGTCCAGCAGGAGATCCTCTCCACCGTCCGCAGCTTCGTCGACAAGGAGATCATCCCGGTCGCCAACGAGCTGGAGCACAAGGACGAGTACCCCACCGACATCGTTGAGGGCCTCAAGGAACTCGGCATCTTCGGTCTGATGATCCCCGAGGAGTACGGCGGCCTGGGCGAGTCCCTGCTCACCTACGCCCTGACGGTCGAGGAGATCGCCCGCGGCTGGATGAGCGTGTCGGGCATCATCAACACGCACTTCATCGTCGCCTACATGCTCAAGCAGCACGGCACCCAGGAGCAGAAGGACCACTTCCTGCCCCGCATGGCCGCCGGCGACGTGCGCGGCGCCTTCTCGATGTCCGAGCCGGGCCTCGGCTCCGACGTCTCGGCGATCCGCACCAAGGCGGTCCGGGACGGTGACGACTACGTCATCAACGGCCAGAAGATGTGGCTGACCAACGGCGGCACCTCCAACCTCGTCGCGGTGCTGTGCCGGACCGACGAGGGCCAGCCGGAGAGCGCGGCCCCGCACAAGTCGATGACGACCTTCCTCATCGAGAAGGAGCCGGGCTTCGGGCCGAACCCGACGGTGAAGGGTCTCACCGTGCCCGGCAAGATCGAGAAGATGGGGTACAAGGGCGTCGACACGACCGAACTCATCCTCGAGGATGTGAAGATTCCGTCAAATCGCGTCCTGGGCGGTCAGAGCGGCCGCGGTTTTTACCAAATGATGGACGGGGTCGAAGTCGGCCGGGTCAACGTGGCCGCCCGCGGCTGCGGTGTCGCACAGCGCGCCTTCGAACTGGGGATCGCGTACGCCCAGCAGCGGCAGACCTTCGGCAAGCCGATCGCGCAGCACCAGGCGATCCAGTTCAAGCTCTCCGAGATGGCCACCAAGGTCGAGGCGGCCCACGCGCTGATGGTGAACGCGGCCCGCAAGAAGGACTCCGGCCAGCGCAACGACCTCGAGGCCGGCATGGCGAAGTACCTGGCCGCGGAGTACTGCAAGGAGGTCGTTGAGGACGCCTTCCGCATCCACGGCGGCTACGGCTTCTCCAAGGAGTACGAGATCGAGCGCCTCTACCGCGAGGCCCCGATGCTGCTCATCGGTGAGGGCACCGCCGAGATCCAGAAAATGATCATCGGGCGCCGGCTGCTCGAGGAGTACCGAATCCAGGGGTGAATGTCTGGGTTGTGACACTTTGTGCGAGCCAAAGGTCACACCCAGTCATCAAATACCGGCCACTGACTCGACTGCTGGCTTGCCCAGTTGCCGGTCACTCCCGATACCATTCACGGAAAGCCGCCGTCCCCTGCACCATCATTGCGGCACCCTCCGCTACGAAGGTCTTCCATGCCCCACAGCCATTCCTCTGCACAACGCGACAGCCGGGCCGGCGTACGCCTCGCGCGCGGAGCGTCGCCGTGGCTCCTCCCGACCGTGGCCACCGCCGCGATCAGCCTCGTCCGCGCCCGCCGCTCCGGGCGCTGGGCGGCCGTGGCCGTCCCCACCACCGCCCTCGCGGCGGGCATGCTGTGGTTCTTCCGCGACCCCGAGCGTGAGATCACCCAGGGCCGCGTCATCTCGCCGGCCGACGGTGTGGTGCAGAGCATCATGCCGTGGAAGGACGGGCGCACCCGCGTCGCGATCTTCATGAGCCCGCTGAACGTCCACGTGAACCGCGCGCCGCTCGCCGGCACCGTCACGTCCGTCGAGCACATCCCCGGCGGTTTCGTTCCGGCGTTCAACAAGGAGAGCGAGAACAACGAGCGCGTCGTCTGGCACTTCGACACCGAGCTCGGCGACATCGAGATGGTGCAGATCGCCGGAGCCGTGGCGCGCCGCATCGTCCCTTACGTGCCGCAGGGCACCAAGGTGGAGCAGGGCGAGCGCATCGGCCTGATCCGCTTCGGCTCCCGTGTGGACATCTACCTGCCGGAGGGCGTCGAGCCCGCCGTCGAGGTCGGCAAGACCACCGTGGCTGGGGTGACGCGCCTTGACCGTGATTGATCCCGACACCCAGGCACCGTGGGTCGCCTCGGTGGACGAGGACGACGACGATGACATGCCGCTGTCTACGCGGCTGTCGATAGCGGACGGCCTCACCCTCGGCAACGCGATCTGCGGATTCATGGCGGTGTACTTCACCACCACCGGGGTGCTCGTCCCGCACCTGATGGGCAACACGGACGGCGGCATGACGCGGCACAGCGCCGCCACCGCCGTGCTGCTGATGCTCATGGCCTCGGTCTTCGACCTCTTCGACGGCCTCGTGGCGCGCAAGCTGCGCAGCTCGGCGATGGGCGCGGAGCTGGACAACCTGTCCGACCTGATCAGCTTCGGCCTGGCCCCCGCCTACTTCGTGGTCGTCTGGGGTCTGATCTCGGACGACGCCTACGGCAAGCTGTCGGCGGTGGCGGCGGTCGTGGTGCTGCTCGCGGTCGTCCTGCGCCTGGCCCGCTTCTCCTGCACGACGGTGCGGGAGGGGATCTTCCAGGGCATGCCGAGCCCCTTCGGGGCGATGACGGTCATCTCGGTCGTGCTGCTGGAGCTGCCCTTCATCCCGACGGTGCTGGCCATCGTCGGTGTGGCGTGGCTGATGGTCAGCCGGGTCGAGTACCCCAAGCCCCGCGGCCGGCTCGCCACGATCACGCTGGCCTGGATCGTGCTGAGCATGGGCTGCCTGGTCTGCTGGGCGTTCGCCGTCCCCGGCGGCGACGTGCTCCTGCAGACGGGCGCGGCCCTGCAGATCTGCGCCGCGGCGGTGATCCCGCTCTTCGCGACGACCCGCCGGGTCAACACGATCCGCAACAACCGCCGCGAGGCGCGTACGGCACAGCTTCCGTAGCCGTACGGCGTACGACGTACGTGACAGGGGCCCCGAGCCGGGAAGGCTCGGGGCCCCTGGCGTTCCCGGGTCAGGCCGGCAGGTCGCGCGCGATGTCCTCGGCGAGGCGCTCCAGCAGCGGCCCGGCCTCGGCCATGCAGCGCGCCGGGTCCGGCTCGAGGTCGGTCAGTGCGTACGCCCGCCGGATGCCGGCCGCGCCCAGGGCGGCGCCGGACAGCGCGAGGCGGCCGCAGACGGCGACCACGTCCACGTCCCGGGCACGGGCGGCGGCCGCGACACCGGCCGGGGCCTTGCCGTGCAGGGTCTGTTCGTCCAGCGAGCCCTCGCCCGTGATCACCAGGTCGGCCCGCTCCAGGGCCGCCGCGAAGCCGAGCATGTCCAGGAGCACCTGGACGCCGGGCCGGAAGGAGGCACGCAGGCCCACCAGCGCCCCGAACCCGACCCCGCCGGCCGCACCCGCCCCCGGGGCCTCGGCGGCCGCACCGGCCTCCAGCACCTCCGCGTAATGGGCGAGCGCCGCGTCCAGCGTGGCGACGTCCTCCTGCGTGGCACCCTTCTGGGGGCCGTAGACGGCGGCGGCGCCCTTCGGGCCGAGCAGCGGGTTGTCGACGTCGCTGGCGAGGACGACCTCGGTCGCAGCGAGCCGCGGGTCGAGGCCGGACAGGTCCGCCGAGGCCAGTCCGGCGAGCGCCGCGCCGCCCGGGCCCACCGGCTCGCCCCGGCCGTCCAGCAGGCGGGCGCCGAGCGCGACGAGCATGCCCGCGCCCCCGTCGTTGGTCGCGCTGCCGCCGACGCCGAGAACGATGGACCGCGCTCCCGCGTCGAGTACGGCCAGCAGCAGCTCACCGGTGCCGCGGGTGGTCGCCGTCAGCGGCGCGAAGACGCCGGGCGGCAGGTGCCGCAGTCCCGAGGCCTCGGCCATCTCCACCACGGCGGTGCCGTCGCGCAGCGCGTACGCGGCTGTGACCGGCTCCCCCAGCGGCCCGGTGACCTCCACCAGGCGCCGCTCGAATCCCGCGGCGACGGCGGCGTCCACCGTTCCGTCCCCGCCGTCGGCCACCGGCACGGACTCGACGACGAGATCGGGGGCGGCGCTCCGCAGCCCCGCCCCGAGCCGCTCCGCCACCTCGACGGCGGTGAGCGAGCCCTTGAACTTGTCCGCGGCGATGAGCACCCGCGCGGGCCGTGCGTCCGTCACATTGATCTCCCTTACGGCAGGTCGCGCCGCTTGGACCCTATCCCGGGGTGCCCGGGCGGTACACCGGAGCCATGGCCCTCTCTCTCGAAGACCGCATCCTGGGCGGCTGGCTCGGCCGGATCGCCGGCAACATGCTCGGCAAGCCCGTCGAGCGCGGCGACCACTGGACCCGGGAGCGCATCGACCGCTACCTGCGCCGGGCCGGGGCGCTGCCGCTGACCGACTACATCCCGGCGCTGGACCCGCCTGCGGATCCGGCGGAGTTCGAGTTGCGCCCGGAGTGGCCGCAGTGCACCCGCGGCAACATCCACGGCAGCGCGCGGGACGACGACGTCGACTACGCGATCCTCGGGCTCGACCTGCTGGAAACGTACGGCCCGGACTTCACCACCGAGCAGGTCGGCGAGCTGTGGCTGCTGCGCCTTCCCTACCTGCAGACCTTCACCGCCGAGCGGGCGGCGTACCGCAACCTCGCGAGCGGGATGAAGCCGCCGCTGACGGCCACGGCCGACAACCCGTACCAGGAGTGGATCGGGGCGCTGATCCGCGCCGACGTCCACGGCTGGACCTCCCCCGGCGACCCCCGGCGGGCCGCGTCGCTCGCCCGCCGGGACGCGGTGCTGTCCCACACGGGCAACGGGGTGTACGGCGCGATGTGGGCAGCGGCGCTGATCGCGGCTGCGTTCACCGCGCCCGACGCTCGGGCCGCGCTGGAGTCGGCGCTGCAGCACGTCCCGCCGGGCTGCCGGCTGGCCCGCACGGTGCGCCAGACCATGGCGCTGCACGCGGCGGGGCTGGACTGGGCCGGGACGATGGCGGAGCTGGACGAGGAGACCCGCGGGCTGCACTGGATCCACACCGTCCCCAACGCCGCGCTGGTCACCGCCGGGCTGCTCTACGGCGCGGGCGACTTCACCGCCACGATCGCGCTGACGGTGCGCGGCGGCCTGGACACCGACTCCGGCGGCGCGACGGCGGGTTCGGTGGCCGGGGTGTTCTGCGGCGCGGCAGCGATCCCGCCGCAGTGGACCGAGCCGCTGGAGGACCGGGTGCGCAGCGCGGTGTTCGGCTTCGACGGCGTGGCGATCAGCGAACTCGCCCGTCGCACGGCGCTGCTCGTGCCGTAGGGTCCGCGTGTGCGATACATCGTTGTGGGAGCGGGCGCGGTCGGCGCGACGATCGGCGGCCGGCTGTACGAGAGCGGTCACGAGGTCGTCCTGGTCGCGCGGGGAGCGCACCTGGAGGCGCTGCGCGAGCGGGGGCTGACACTGCGGACGCCGGACGGGACGCTGTCGCTGCCCGTCCCGGTGGCCGGCGGCCCGGAGGGGCTGACGCTGCGCGAGGACGACGTGCTGGTGCTGGCCGTGAAGACGCAGGACACGGAGGCCGCGCTCGCCGCCTGGGCCCCGGTCGCGGACCATCTGCCGCTGGTCTGCGCCCAGAACGGCGTCGCCAACGAACGCATGGCACTGCGCCGCTTCCGCGACGTGTACGGCCTGTGCGTGTGGCTGCCGTCGACCCACCTGGAGCCCGGCGAGGTGGTCGCCCCCTGCGGTCCGCTGACCGGCATCCTCCACCTGGGCCGCTACCCGCACGGAACGGACGAGCTCGCGCGGGCCGTCTCCGCGGACCTGGAGAAGTCCTCCTTCGCCGCCCCGGTCGTGGCCGACGTGATGCGCTGGAAGTACGCCAAGCTCCTGTCGAACCTCGGCAACGCCGTCGAGGCGCTCTGCGGCGGCTGGGACGACACGGCCGCCGGCCTCGTCAAGCGGGCGCGGGCCGAGGGCGCCGCGGTGCTCGACGCCGCCGGCATCCCGTACGCGGGCGAGGAGGAGCAGGCGGCGGTCCGCGGCGACCGGGTGAGCCTGCGGCCGGTCGACGGCTTCGCCCGGGGCGGCGGCTCGTCCTGGCAGAGCCTGACCCGGGGCACCGGGAGCGTCGAGGCGGACTGGCTCAACGGCGAGATCGTGCTGCTGGGACGGCTCCACGGGATACCCGTCCCGGTCAACGAGACGCTGCGCCGGCTCGCGAACCGTGCGGCACGCGACCGCCGCGCCCCCGGAAGCCTGGACCCGGCGCAGGTGGCCGCCGCCGTCGAGGGTCGCGAACCCGTAGGTTGGGGCGCGTGACGACCACCGATTTCGACGCCTACATCGACAGCCTGCCGAAGATCCTCGCCGGGGCCAGCACGCTCTTCCGCGACGCCGACGGCCGGATCCTGATCGCCGAGACCACCTACCGCCAGGACGGCAAGTGGGTGCTGCCCGGCGGCACCATCGAGTCGGCCGACGGGGAGACCCCCCGCGAGGCGGCGCGCCGGGAGACCCTGGAGGAGGTCGGTCTGGACGTCGAGCCGGGCGCCCTGCTCGCCGTCGACTGGGTGCAGTGGCCGGGCCGCCCGCCGCTGACCTCCTACCTGTACGACGGCGGGGTGCTCGACGAGGCCGCGCTCGGCGCGATCGTGCTGCAGGAGGAGGAGCTGTCCGCCTGGCGGATGGCGACGCCCGAGGAGGCCGAGGAGTACCTCTCCCCCGGCCTCTACCGCCGGGTCCGCGCCGCCCTGGCCGCACAGGCGGACGGCGCCTGCCCCGTCGAACTGGTCAACGGCCGCCCCCCGGTGGTCAGTCAGCGGCCCACCGCGTAACCCGGGATACCGCGGGGTCGGCCGCACCGGTCGCCGGGTCGCGGGCCACGGGCTGTCCGCCCGCCGCATGGCAACGCCCCAGGAGGCCGAGGAGCAGTCGCCCACCGGCCTCCACCCCGGGTCAGCGCCGCCCTGCCGCGCCGGCGGACGGCGCCTGCCCGGGCGACGGGTCAGCGCCCCACCGCGTAACCCTGCATGCCGCGGGGGTTGGCCGCGGAGGACAGCACGCCGGTCTCCGGATCGCGGGCCACCGCGCACAGACGGCCCTCGGACCAGGGGGCACCGACGGTGACGTCGTGGCCGCGGCCGCGGAGCCCGGCGATGACGGACTCCTCGAAGCGGCTCTCCACGGTGAGGCTGCCGGGCCGCATCTCCCGGGGGTGGAAGGAGCTCGGGAAGCTGTCGTTGTGCCAGTTGGGCGCGTCGATGGCGCCCTGGAGGTCGAGGCCGCCCCGGACGGGGGCGCGCAGGGCGACGCCCAGGAAGAAGTGCAGCGACCACTGGTCCTGCTGGTCGCCGCCGGGGGTGCCGAAGGCCATCACCGGCACGCCGTCGCGCAGCGCGAGCGACGGGGTGAGCGTGGTGCGCGGACGGCGTCCCGGGGTGAGGGAGTTCGGCAGCCCGGGCTCCAGCCAGGTCATCTGCAGACGGGTGCCGAGCGGGAAGCCGAGCCCCGGGACCACCGGGTTGGACTGGAGCCAGCCGCCGCTGGGGGTGGCGGCGACCATGTTGCCCCAGCGGTCGACGACGTCGAGGTGGCACGTGTCGCCGCGGGTCGCGCCGTTGTGGGCGACCGTCGGCTCGCCGACGCCCATGGCGTCGAATCCCGCTGCCGCGGCGGCGTCGTGGAGCGGAAAGTGCGGCAGCCGCGGCGTGCGGCCGCCCGGGCTGCCGGGGCGCAGCTCGTGGGAGGCCTTCGCCTGGTCGACCAGGGCGCGCCGTGCGTCGTTGTAGGCGGGTGACAGCAGTTCGGCGAGGGGGACGTCGTCCTGGGCGTCGCCGTACCAGGCCTCGCGGTCGGCCATCGCGAGCTTGGTGCCCTCGACCAGGGTGTGCACGTAGGCGGCGGAGCCGTACTCCAGGTCCTCGGGATCCGGCGGCAGCAGGGCCAGTTGCTGCAGGAAGGCCGGGCCCTGGCTCCACGGTCCGGCCTTGCAGACCGTCCAGCCGTTCCAGTCGAAGGTCACCGGGTCCTCGTGGCGTGCCTCGTACGCGACGAGGTCGTCCCCGGTCAGGGTGGAGGCGTGGCGCTCGCCCGTGGTGTCCATCGCGGGACGGGCGGCGAAGGCGGCCAGCGCCTCGCCGATGAAGCCCTCGCGCCACACCCGCCGGGCCGCCTCGATCTGCGCCTCCCGGTCGCCGCCGGCGGCCTCCGCCTCCCGAAGCAACCGCCGCCAGGTGGCGGCGAGATCGGGGTTGCGCAGCAGATCCCCCGGCCGGGGCGGGCGGCCGCCGGCCAGGTAGAGCTCGGCCGAGGTCGTCCACTCCGTCTCGAACAGCGCCTGGATGGAGCCGACCGTGGCGCCGACCGCGTCCACCGCGGGGTGGCCGTGCTCGGCGTAGCCGATGGCGTAGGAGAGCACGTCCGCGAGCGGCTTGGTGCCGTGGTCGCGCAGCAGCACCATCCAGGCGTCGAAGGCACCGGGCACGGCGGCCGCGAGCGGACCGGTGCCGGGGACGAAGTCCAGGCCCAGCGCGCGGTAGTGGTCGATGCTCGCCCCGGCCGGGGCGGGGCCCTGGCCGCAGAGCACGCGCACGGGACCGCCCGCGGGCGCGACGATGATCGGCACCTCGCCCGCGGGTCCGTTGAGGTGCGGCTCCACCACGTGCAGGACGAACCCGGCGGCCACCGCCGCGTCATAGGCGTTGCCGCCGCTCTCCAGCACGGCCATCGCCGACTGCGAGGCGAGCCAGTGCGTGGAGGAGGCCATGCCGAAGGTGCCTTGGAGGGTGGGCCGGGTCGTGAACAATTCCGTACTCCTCGCGCCGGGGGTGCACCTACACTCGCACGGTGCCCCACGAGCCCGAACACGTACCCCCTGTCTCCTCCATGGCACGGTCGCTCGCCCGGGTCCCCGGTGTGGTCGCGGTGATGCTGGGCGGCAGCCGGGCGCGCGGAACGCACCGCCCCGACTCAGACTGGGACCTCGGCGTGTACTACCGCGGCGAGCCGGACCTGGAGGCGCTCGCCACGCTCGCCGCCGAGGCGACGGGCGGACCGGTGGAGATCGCCGGCCCCGGCGGCTGGGGTCCCTGGGTGAACGGCGGGGCGTGGCTGCGCGTGGACGGCGTCCAGGTCGACTGGATCCTGCGGGACCTGGACCGGGTGGGGCGGGTGTGGGACGACTGCCTCACCGGCCGATACGAGGTGGGTGTCCAGGCCGGCCATCCGCTGGGCTTCTGGTCCCCCGTGTACGCCGGTGAGGTCGCCCTCGGCCGCGTCCTGTCCGACCCGGCGGGTGAGCTGACCGCACTGCGCGAGCGGACGCTGGTCTACCCGGAGCCGCTGCGCGAGGCCCTCGTCGGGGCCTCCTGGGAGGCGGACTTCCTGATCGTGAACGCCCGCAAGTCCGCGGGCGCCGGGGACGTCCTGCACGCCGCCCTGTGCCTTTCGCGGGCGGTCGGGGTGCTGACGCAGTCGCTCCACGCCCACCACCGCGTGTGGTGCCTCAACGAGAAGGGCGCCCTCGCCGCCGCGGGCGCCCTCCCCGACACCCCGCCCGGCTTCCGGTCCCGCGCCGAAGCGGTGCTGTCCGGCCTCGGCGACCCGGTGACGGCGGTGGAGGACGCCGCCGCCCTCGTCGCGGACGTACGCGCGGCGCTGGGCTGACCGCGGGCGGAAACGCGCGGGCCCCGGTGCCGGACGAGCGGATCAACCGATGTTGGTGTGCTGCGCCCAGTCGTTGTGGAAGGTGAATCCGCCGCTCGCCGGCGGCATCGGCGACTGGACCTCGATCCAGCACAGCGGCTCCGTGCCGAGGGCCGCGAATCCGTGCGACGCGCCGACCGGCGCGAAGACGAGGTCGCCGGCCCCGGCCAGGTCCTGCGCACCGTCGCAGAAGGACCGCGTCCGGCCGGAGATCAGGTAGTAGATCTCCTCGAACGGATGGAAGTGCTCCTTCGCGGTCTTGAGCGGGACGTTGTCCACCACGCCCGGGGTGAACTGCACGATGAACATCGCGTGGTGCCGCGCCCCGAGGAGATCGTCCACCATCATGCGGATCTGGACGTTCTGCACGTTCGCCCCGTGGTAGCCGGGCATGGAGATCGACCCGGGCGGCGCCATGTCCGTCTGATCGAAGTGACCGACGTACGGCTTGGCCGGGTCGAGTTCGTCGACGGCCACGCCCTGCGTCGGCACCCGGGTCTCGGGCGCTTCGAACACCCCCCACGTCCCCCTGCCGTCGATGGGGCGCGGCTGGGGAGCGTGCACGCGCAACATGCGCACGCGCTGATCCGTGGGGTTGCTCCACGCGTGACCGACGGCGTAGGGCACGAGGCCGAAGTCATGGGGACGCAGGGCGTACTGGTGGTCGGCCACCGCGAGCAGCGGGTTGCCCTCCAGGACGAAGAACGACTCCTCGAACGGGTGCCGGTGACCGATGACGTGGCCACCGGGCTCGAGTTCGACGATCGCGATCGACAAATGGCTGGCGCCACTGTCCGGGCCGAGGAAATGCGCCACGCTGACGCCCTTGCCCGGCTCACTCGGATGCGACTCGACGAACTCCAGGGAGTCCCCCCGGCGGATGCTCAAGGATCGGGGAGCTCGCGAGACCTCTGCTGACTGCTTCATGGTCACCTTTCCCTGCTTGGTCCAGTGGTACGAGACTGTTCACAACTGCTGTTAGTCGAGACAAAATCGCAGGTGAACGAGGGTGTGGCCGGTGGGCGAGGGGCACCCCCCGATATACGTTCGCGCCGGGCCGGCAGCCGTCCTACCCTCGGCCCATGGCCAGGCCTCTCGTAGCCGTCCTCAGTGGCGCAGGTATCTCCACCGACTCCGGCATCCCGGACTACCGCGGTCCGAACGGGCTGTGGCGGCGCGATCCGGAGGCCGAGAAGCTCGTGACGTACGAGCACTACATGGCCGATCCCGATGTGCGCCGCAGGTCGTGGCGGATGCGCGTGGAGAGCCCGACGCTGGAGGCGCGGCCCAACGCGGCGCACGACGCGATCGTCCGGCTGGAGCGGTCGGGTGTGGCGGTGCGCGTGATCACGCAGAACGTGGACGGGCTGCACCAGATGGCGGGGCTGCCCGAGCGCAAGGTGCTGGAGCTGCACGGCACGGCCCGCGCCGTCGTCTGCACGCGGTGCCACGACCGGGCGCCGATGGACGACGCGCTGGCGCGGGTCCGGGCGGGCGAGCCGGACCCGGCGTGCGGGAAGTGCGGCGGGATCCTGAAGTCGGCGACCGTCATGTTCGGGCAGCGGCTGGATCCGGTGGTGCTGGGCAACGCGATGGCCATCGCCAAGGGCTGCACGGTCTTCATCGCGGTCGGCACCAGCCTGCAGGTGCAGCCGGCCGCGTCACTCGCCGGGATCGCGGCGGAGCACGGGGCGCGGCTGGTGATCGTCAACGCCGAGCCGACGCCGTACGACGAGATCGCGGACGAGTTGGTGCGCGAGCCGATCGGGACCTCGCTGCCCGCGCTCCTGGACGGGATCGCCCGGGAGGCCGCCGCGGGCTGACGGCGGTGCCCCGGACGGATCGTCCGGGGGCACGGCTCAGGGCAGGTTCGCTGCGGCGGTCACCAGCGGTGGTGGACCTGGGCGCGGATGCGCCGGTCGTACAGGTCCCGCACGGCGTCCAGCGTGCTCTGCGGCAGCGGCGGCAGGGCGGCGGCCTCGGCGTTGGCGCGGGCCTGCTCGACGGAGCGGGCGCCGGGGATCACAGTGGTGACGCCAGGCTGCTGGATGATCCAGCGGAGCGCCGTCTGGGCCGGGGTCGCGCCCTCCTGGGAGAGGGCGGTGAACTCGGCGGCGGCCTCCAGGCCGGTCGCGTAGTCGACGCCGGAGAAGGTCTCGCCCTGGTCGAAGGACTCGCCGTGCCGGTTGTAGGTGCGGTGGTCGTCGGCCGGGAAGACCGTGTCCTTGGTGTAGCGGCCGGACAGCAGACCGGAGGCGAGGGGCACGCGGGCGATGATGCCCACCCCGGCCTCGGCGGCGGCCGGCAGGACCTGCTCCAGCGGCTTGAGGCGGAAGGCGTTGAGGATGATCTGTACGCTCGCGACGCCCGGCCGGGCGATCGCGGTCAGCGCCTCCTCGCAGGTCTCGACGCTGACGGCGTAGGCCGCGATGCGCTCCTCCTCGACGAGGGTGTCGAGGGCGTCGAAGACCGCGTCCGAGGAGTAGACGGCGGTCGGCGGGCAGTGCAGCTGCACCAGGTCGAGGGTGTCGACGCCGAGATTGGCCCGGGACCGGTCGTTCCAGGCGCGGAAGTTGTCCAGGACGTAGTTCTCGGGGACCTGGGCGACCCGGCGGCCCATCTTCGTGGCGACGAAGATCCCGGCGTCCGGGCGCTCCCGGAGGTAGCGGCCGATCAGCTGCTCGCTGCGTCCGTCGCCGTAGACGTCCGCCGTGTCGAAGAGGGTCACGCCCTCCGCCACGGCCGCGTCCAGGACGGCGAGTGCGTCCTCCTCGCGGACCTCGCCCCAGTCGGCGCCCAGCTGCCAGGTGCCGAGACCCACGACGGACACCTTGCGGCCCGTCCTGCCCAATACGCGCTGCTCCATGCCTGCGATGCTAGTCGCTGCCCCGCCGGCCGCGGCCGACGGGGCGGGCGCTACCGGCGGGCGGCCCCCTCCAGGTGGCGGCGCACGGCGCGGGCCGCGTGGTGGCCGGGCATGCCGTGGACGCCGGGGCCGGGCGGGCTGGCGGAGGAGCAGAGGAACACCCCGGGGCGCGAGGTGGTGTACGGGTTCCACTGCAATTTGGGGCGGAATGCCATCTGCAGGCCGGCGAAGGCCCCGCTGCCGATGTCGCCGCCGACGTAGTTGGCGTTGCGAGCGGCGAGTTCGGCCGGTCCGCTGACCGCCCGGGCGAGGACGAGGTCCCGGAAGCCGGGGGCGAAGCGCTCGATCTGCCGCTCGACGGCCTCGGTGGCGTCGCCGCGCCAGCCGTTGGGCACGTGCCCGTACGCCCAGAAGACGTGCTTGCCCTCGGGGGCCCGCCCGGGGTCGACGACGGTGGGCTGGGCGGTGATGAGGAACGGGGTCCGCGGCGGGCGGCCGCGCACCGCCCGGTTCAGCGCGTCGCCGATCTCGCCGAAGGTCGGCCCGATGTGCACGGTGCCGGCCCGGCGGGCCTCGGCGGCGGTCCAGGGCACGGGACCGTCCAGGGCGTAGTCGATCTTCCAGACCGCGGGTCCGTAGCGGTAGTTCCGGTACGCGTCGCCGAGCCCGGCGATGCGCGCCAGCGCGGTCGGCGAGGTGTCGAAGACGTACGCGCGCGCCGGCGGCAGCTCGTCGAGCTTGCGGACCATGACGCCGGTGTGGACGGTGCCGCCGAGCAGCCGCAGGTAGGACGCGAGGGCGTCGGCGAGCGACTGCGAGCCGCCGCGCGGGACCGGCCAGCCGACCTCGTGGCCGGAGACGGCGAACATCAGCGCCGTCGCACCGGTGAGCGGGCTGGTCAGCGGGGCGATCGCGTGGGCGGCGAGACCGGCCAGCAGCCCGCGGGCCTTCTCGTCGCGGAACAGCCGGGCGAGCACGGCCACCGGCGGCAGCCCGGTCAGTCCGAAGCTCGCGAAGCGCAGCGGGTCGCGGGGCAGTCCCCGCCACTGGGGGCGCAGGAAGTCGTGGGCGAGGGTCTTCCAGCGGCCGATGTAAGGGGCCAGGAGCCTGCGGTAGGTGCCCGCGTCGCGCGGTCCGAGCGAGGCGGCGGTCGCGCCGACGGTGCGGTCCAGCACCGCCGCGGTGCCGTCGTCGAAGGGGTGCGCGAGCGGCAGCTCGGGGTGGAGCCACCGCAGGCCGTGGTCGGCGAGCGGCATCGCGTTGAACGCGGGCGAGCCGGCGCCGAACGGGTGCACGGCCGAGCAGGGGTCGTGGTGGAAGCCCGGCAGGGTCAGTTCCTCGGTGCGCGCGCCGCCGCCGACGTGGTCGCCGGCCTCGAAGAGCTCCACGGAGTGTCCGGCGCGGGCGAGTTCGACCGCGGCGGTCAGGCCGTTGGGCCCGGCTCCGACGACGATGACGTCCGTGACGTGTGCCCTGCTCATCGGTCACCTGCCATGAGGTCGACGACCCGTCGCGCGGTCGCCTCGTCGCGCGCCACGGAGAAGGGGAAGGCGTTGCCGCCGCCGATGCGGAAGGGCACGCCCTCCGCGGTGATGCTGGCGCCGCCGGCCTCGGTGACCAGCAGCAGTCCGGCCGCGTGGTCCCAGGGCGACTCCCAGGTGAAGGCGACGGCGTCGATGGCGCCCCGGGCGACCTCCAGGTAGTCCAGCCCGGCGCAGGTGCACTGACGGGACTCGACGCCGTCGGTGCCGAGCCCCTCGAACCGGCGCCGCTCCTGTTCGTCGAGGAAGGCGAACTGCGAGGTGGCGACGGTGAGCGCGGACCCACCGGAGTCGCGGGCGGTGCGGATCGGCTCGCCGTTGAGCAGGGCGCCCCCGCCGCGCCGGGCGGTGGCCATGAGGGCCAGCCTCGGCACGTACGTCCAGGAGGCGTGGACCTCGCCGCCGCGGGCGAGTGCGACGAGCGTGGCGAACTCGGGCCTACCGGCGACGAAGTTGGCGGTGCCGTCGACGGGGTCGACGATCCACACCGGGTCGACCCCGCCGATGCGGCGCAGGATGCCCGGGTCGGCGTGCACGGCCTCCTCCCCCACCACGACCGAACCGGGCAGCAACGCCGGCAGTTCCTCGGCGAGCCGCAGCTCCGCCTCGCGGTCGGCGACGGTGACCAGGTCCCCCGGTCCGGTCTTGTGGCTGATGTCGGCTGCGCTCAGCCGGCGCCAGCGCGGCACGACCTCCGCCTCGGCGGCCGCGCGCACCGTGTCCTCGACCGCCTTGAAGAGTGCGTCATCGATCACTCCTCCATCAGACCAGATCGTCCGCGGCGCCGCGCACCCGTGGTGGCTTTGGCGGGTTCACGCCGTCCGTGCGGCGGGTCCCGCCTTCCGCATCAGGGCGCTGTACAGCACGAACGAGCTGACCAGGCCGACCGCCCAGCCGTAGTCCGCGAGCGGCTTCAGCAGCGGGATCAGGCCGTCGACGGGGAACGGGCCCTGCTTGCGGCCCTCGGCGTCGACGGTGGAGTACGAGCCGCCGACCGCCAGCAGGCCGCCCACGAAGAGGGCGAGCACCGCCCGCCAGTTCCAGCCGCGGTGGTACCAGTAGCGTCCGCCACCTGCCTCGTACAGCTCGGGCAGCGCCAAGTGGGTGCGCCGGACGCCCCAGTAGTCGGCGATGAGGACGCCGGCCACGGTGCCGAGGACACCGCCGACCACGCCCAGCCAGGTGAAGATGTACAGCTCGGGGGTGGAGGTCAGTTTCCAGGGGAAGATCAGCACCCCGACGACGCCGGTGATCAGCGCGCCGGTACGGAAGTCGACGTGCCGGGGCGCGAGGTTGGACAGGTCGTACGCCGGGGAGACCACGTTGGCCGCGATGTTGACGCTGATGGTGGCGACCAGCACCGTGACCAGGGCGTACAGCAGGCCGATGACGTTGTCGGTCTTGCCGGCCAGCTCGACCGGGTCCCAGATGGCCTCGCCGTAGACCGCCTGGGAGCCGGAGGTGACCAGCACCGACAGGACGGCGAAGAGGGTCATCGTGGTCGGCAGCCCGAGCGACTGGCCCCAGACCTGGGCGCGCTGCCCGGCCCCGAAGCGGGTGAAGTCGGGGATGTTGAGGGAGAGGGTCGACCAGAAGCCGATCATGCCCATGAGGGCGGGGAAGAAGACCTTCCAGAAGTCCCCGCCCCAGCCGAGGGCGGAGGGCTGGTCCAGCAGGTGGCCGAGGCCGCCCGCCTTGTTCGTGATCCAGACCAGCAGGACGACGGCGCCGACGAGGACGAAAGGCGCGGCCCAGTTCTCGAAGCGGCGGAGCGTCTCCATACCCCGGTAGATGATCGCGAGTTCCAGCGCCCAGAAGGCGAGGAAGCACAGCCACAGCGTCCACGGGTAGCCCGCCACGTGCGCGGCGCCCGCCCAGCCGCCCCAGATCTTGCCGAGGAGGACGAAGATGCCCTGGCCGCCGATCCAGGTCTGGATGCCGAACCAGGCGCAGGCCACGGCGGCGCGCAGCATCGCCGGGAGGTTGGCCCCGCGCACCCCGAAGGAGGAACGGGCCAGCACCGGGAAGGGGATGCCGTACTTGGGGCCCGCGTGGCCGGTGAGCAGCATCGGCGCGAGCACGATGACGTTGGCCAGGGCGATGGTGAACACCGCCTGCTTCCAGTCCATGCCGAGGGCGACCAGGCCGGAGGCGAGCGTCCACGACGGGATGTTGTGCGCCATCCCGATCCACAGCGCGGTGAAGTTGTAGGTGGTCCAGTGCCGTTGGGCGATGGGGATCGGCAGCAGGTCCTCGTTGGCGTACGGACCGTGCGGCACGGCCGCGTCGAGGCGGAGCTCGACGCGGCCGTCGGGGTGCGTGATCTGGGCGGGCGGCGTGGGGGCCGGCATGGGTGCGGTGCTCCCCCTCAGCCGCGCAGTGCGGGGATGACGGTGGAGCCGTAGGCGTCGATGGTGGATTCCCTGGCGTCGTGCATGTCGTAGACCGCGAACTGGTCGACGCCGAGGGCCTTCAGGGCGCGCAGCTTCTCGATGTGGCGCTCCGGGGTGCCCAGGAGGCAGAAGCGGTCGACGATCTCGTCGGGGACGAACGCGGTGTCGGGGTTCCCGGAACGGCCGTGGTGCGAGTAGTCGTACCCCTGACGGGCCTTGATGTAGTCGGTGAGTTCGTCGGGGACGGAGGCGGAGTGCTCGCCGTACCTGGTCACCAGGTCGGCGACGTGGTTGCCGACCATGCCGCCGAACCAGCGGCACTGGTCGCGGGCGTGGGCCAGCGCGTGCGGGGAGTCGTCCTCGGTGACGTACGCGGGGGCCGCCACGCAGACCTTCACCTGCGAGGGGTCCCGGCCGGCGGCGACCGCGGCGTCCCTGACCGACTTGACCATCCACTCGGTCAGGTACACGTCGGCGAGCTGCAGGATGAACCCGTCCGCCTTCGCCCCGGCGATCGCCAGCGCCTTCGGCCCGTACGCCGCCATCCACACCGGCAGTTCCGCCCCCTCCTTGATCCAGGGGATGCGGATGACGGTGCCGCCGAGGTCGGCCTCGCGGCCCTCGGCGAGCTCGCGGATGACGTGCATCGCCTCCTCGATGCGGGCGAGGGTGTTGGGCTTGCGGCCCGCCACTCGCATCGCCGAGTCGCCCCGGCCGATGCCGCAGATCGTCCGGTTGCCGAACATCTCGTTCAGCGTGGCGAAGGTCGAGGCGGTCACCTCCCAGGTACGGGTGCCCGGATTGGTGACCATGGAGCCGACGACCATCCGCTCCGTCCGCGCCAGGATCTGGCTGTAGATGACGAACGGCTCCTGCCACAGCACCGTGGAGTCGAACGTCCAGCCGTGGGTGAAGCCGTTGCGCTCGGCGCGCCGCATCAGCTCCACGACCCCCGACGCGGGCGGGTCCGTCTGCAGGACGAGTCCGAAGTCCATGGGTCCACGCGCCTTTCTCAGATGAGGTACTGGCAGGTTCCGCGCGGGGTGTACTGGCCGTGGCCCGCCCGTCCGACGTACTCCCGGCCGTCGATGACGGGCTCGCCGCGGGAGAGCACGGTCTCGACCCGGCCGGTGATCCGCCGGCCCTCGTAGGCCGAGTAGTCGACGTTCATGTGGTGCGTGGAGGCGGACATGACCTGCTCCGCATCGGGGTCGTAGATGACGATGTCGGCGTCCGCGCCCGGCGCGATGGTGCCCTTGCGCGGATACAGCCCGAACATCCGCGCCGGGGTCGCGCAGGCGATCTCGATCCACCGGCGCCGGCTGATGTGCCCGTCCACCACCGCCTGATGGAGCAGGTCCATCCGGTTCTCCACCCCCGGCAGACCGTTGGGGATCTTGGAGAAGTCACCCCGGCCCAGCTCCTTCTGCCCCACGAAGCAGAACGGGCAGTGGTCCGTGGACACCACCTGCAGGTCGTTGGTCCGCAGGGCCCGCCAGAGCACCGCCTGGTGCTCCCTGGGCCGCAGCGGCGTGGAACAGACGTACTTGGCGCCCTCGAAGTCCGGCTCGGCCAGGTTGTCCGTGGACAGGAACAGGTACTGCGGGCACGTCTCCCCGAACACGTTCAGCCCCTCGTCCCTGGCGAGGGCGATCTGCTCGACGGCCTGTTGCGCCGAGACGTGGACGACGTAGAGCGGGGAGCCCGCGACCTGGGCGAGCCGGATGGCACGGTGGGTCGCCTCGGCCTCGAGGAGCGCGTGGCGCACCTCGCCGTGGTAGCGGGGGTCGGTCTTGCCCGCGGCCAGCGCCTGCTCGACGAGCACGTCGATGGCGATGCCGTTCTCCGCGTGCATCATGATCAGGCCGCCGTTGTCGGCACCGCGCTGCATGGCGCGCAGGATGCGGCCGTCGTCGCTGTAGAAGACGCCGGGGTAGGCCATGAACAGCTTGAAGCTGGTGACGCCCTCCTCGACGAGGATGTCCATCTCCTTGAGGGTGTCCTCGTTCACGTCGGAGAGGATCATGTGGAAGCCGTAGTCGACGGCGCACTGGGCGTCGGCCTTGGCGTGCCAGGCGTCGAGTCCGGCGCGCAGCGACTCGCCTACCGACTGGACGGCGAAGTCCACGATCGTCGTCGTACCGCCCCAGGCGGCGGCCCGGGTGCCGGTCTCGAAGGTGTCCGAGGCGTGGGTGCCGCCGAAGGGCAGCTCCATGTGGGTGTGCGCGTCGACACCGCCCGGGATGACGTACTTCCCGGTCGCGTTGATGACGCGGTCGGCGGACGCGGTCCAGCCCTGCGCCGCGTCGGAGTCGTGCGACGCGAGGGCGGCGACCCTGCCCCTCTCGACGAGGACGTCGGCGTGGACCTCCTCCGCGGCGGTGACGACCAGTCCGCCCCGGATGACGATGCGGCTCATGCTCCCACTCCTTCCACTGGCTGAGGGCGGGGTCCCCGGAAACCTCGATGCCATGTCGGAAAGGCTCTACGCACGTAGACCCCGCCATGGTGGAAAACGTATGACCGGTCACCCACGGTGGCAATACCGCTGCTCTCCATCGGCGGGGGCGCCCGCTCCTCCTCCGCACCCCCGTACGGCGAACGCTCACAATATGCCATGAACCGGGCGTGTTGGTCTGTAGGTGACGAGGTGCGAAATCGCGTTGCCCCGGCCGCGGCGGCACGGCGACGATGGGCGGATGGAGGATCCCGCATGCGGCTGAGGCTGCGTCACTTCCGCCCGCGCGCCGGCCCGGTGGAGCACCGCGTCGCGCAGCCGTGGCATCCCCGCGCCACACGGCGCTCACCGACCCCGCCGCGTACGGCTTCCCCGTCGGCGACCACGCCGGGCTCTCGACACCGGCCGGACCGTTCTCCCTCGCGGTCCACGTCCCGCCGCGCGGCGGCCGCGTCGACCTCGTCCTGGTCCGCCACTCGCCGGGCCTGCGGGTGAGCCGGTGCCTCCGGCTGCGCCACCGGCTGACGGGCGGGGTGCCGCTGACGGCCCGCACGGACGAGGCGCGCACGGCGCGCGACGCCGACGCATGGTGGCAGCCGTTCGGTCACGCGGACTCCCGCGACCGGCTGCGGCCGGTCGGCCACGCGCGGACGCTGTTCCTCGTCGGCGGCCGCGGCACGTTTTCCTTCGCCGCCACGCAGTTGGCGTGGGCGGCCGGCCAGGGGCCACGTCAGAAGGGCGTGCTGAACGGGCACATGGCCCTGGTCGAGCAGTTCGCCCCGCCGCTGGAGCCCGGAGGCCGGCGACGCGGGCCAGAGCTCGACGTCGCCTTCAAGGCGTACCCGCCGTGCGCCCACTTCCGCAGACCGGGCCGTCCGCGACGCCGGGCCGACGCCCCGTCGCCCTCGCCCGCCTCCGCACCGCCGGTGGGGCGCCCATGAGGCTCGCGACGTTCAACGTGCTGCACGGCCTGCCGATCAGGGACGGCAGACCGGCCCCCTTCCCCGGCGGTGCCGCCGCCGGGGAGCCGCTCGCCCGCGCCGTCGCGTCCCTGGACGCCGACGTCCTCGCGCTGCAGGAGCTCGACCGCTTCCAGGAACGGTCCGGCCGGGTCGACCAGGCCGCGGCCGCCGCCGCGGCGTCGGGCGCCCGGGACTGGCGCTACGCGTCGGCGGTCCACGGGCGCTCGGTACCGGGCACCGGGTGGGTGCCCGATCCGGCCGTGCCCGGGATGCGGGTGTACGGGCCCAAGGACGCGGACCGGGGCGAGGGTCCGCCGTCCCACGGGATCGCCCTGGTCACCCGGCTCCCCGTACGGGAATGGCGGGCCCGGCGGCTGTCCCCCTCGCCCGTGGGCATGCCCCTGCGGGTGCCCGGGCTCGCCGGACTCCGGATGATGGCCGACCAGCCGCGCTGCGCGCTGGCCGCCGTCCTGGAGGGCGCGCGCGGCCCGTTCACGGTGGTCGCCGTGCACCTGTCGTTCGTCCCCGGCTGGAACGTGGGCCAGTTGACCGCGGTCCGCCGCTGGATCGCCGGCCTGCCCCGGCCCCATCTGCTGCTGGGCGACCTCAACCTGGTGGGCCCGGTGCCGCCGATGGCGTTGGGCGGGGCCTGGCGGGCGCTGGCCCGTACGCGTACCTACCCCTCGCACCGTCCCGTGGTGCAGTTCGACCACGTGCTGGCGGCAGGGGTCGGGCGGGCCGCCGTGCGCTCCGCGTGGGCGCCGGCCGTGCCGGTCTCCGACCACCGGCCGCTCGTCGTCGACCTGGAGCTCTGACCGCGGCGGCGCGGGCCGGGGCCCGCGGCCCCGGCCTTGTGACGTACCGTCAGGCCGGGCCGTCGCCCAGCTCGCTCTGCGCCTGCTTGAGCGCGGACTCCAGGATCGAGGCGCCTTCCTCCGCCTCGGCGACGGTCAGCGAGAGCGGCGGCGCGATGCGCAGCGCGTCGCCGGCCCGACCACCCTTGCCGATCAGCAGGCCCCCCTCGCGGGCCGCTTCGAGGACCACGCCCGCCGCGGCCGACGAGGCCAGTTCGACGCCGAGCATGAGCCCGCGGCCGCGCACCTCCCGGACCACCGGGAGCCCGGCGGAGATGGCCTCCAGCCGCGACTTGAGCAGGCCGCCCACGCGCCGGGCGTTGCCCTGCAGGTCGTGGTCGAGGAGGTACTGGAGGTTGGCCAGCGCGCCGGCCGTGGTGATGGGGCTGCCGCCGAACGTGGAGATGGAGTTGGCGGTGAGGCAGTTCATCACCTCGGCGCGGGCGACGACGCCTCCCATGGACAGGCCGTTGCCGACGCCCTTGGCGAAGGTCAGGACGTCCGGCGGGCCGGAGCCCTCGTGGGCCTGCCAGCCCCAGAAGTGCTCACCGGTGCGGCCCCAGCCGGTCTGCACCTCGTCGGTGATCCAGAGGATGCCGTGCCGGTCGAGGACCTCCTTGAAGGCCGCCAGCAGCCCGTCCGGGCCCGAGGTGAAGCCCCCGACGCCCTGGATCGGCTCGGCGATCAGGGCGGCGACCTGGCCGTTGGCCTGGCCGAGCATGTCCTCCAGGTCCGCCACGCACGCGGCCGTGAACTCGGCGTCGGACAGGTGCGCGTACGGGCCGCGGTGCCGGACGCCGCCGTGCACGTACAGCGTCTGCAGCGGCGACAGGCTCGTCGGCGACCAGGAGGTGTTGCCGGTGATGCCGATCGCCGAGAAGGAGCGGCCGTGGTAGCTGTTGCGCAGCGCCAGGATCTGGTTGGACCTGCGGTACGTGGTGGCGAGCAGCAGCGCGGTGTCGTTCGCCTCCGTGCCGGAGGTGGTGAAGAAGACCCGGGCGTCCGGGATGCCCGACAGGCGGGCGATGCGCTCGGCGAGGTCGACCGCCTGGGAGCTCAGGTAGAGCGTGGAGGAGTGCAGGATCCTCCCGGCCTGCTCGCGGACCGCGGCGGTGACCTCGGGCAGGGCGTGCGCGGTCATGGTGGTGAGGATGCCGCCGAAGAAGTCCAGGTACTGCCGGCCCTCGGCGTCCCAGACGTGGCGACCCTCGCCGTGGGTGATCTCGATCGGCTCCCGGTAGTACGTCGCCAGCCACTGCGGCATCACGGCCTGGTGGCGGGAGTGGAGCGCGGCGTGCGGGTTCTCGGTGATGGTCATGGACGTGTTCACGCCTCCGTCAGGGTGCCGTAGGCGTCAGGGCGGCGGTCCCGGTAGAAGGCCCACTGCTGGCGCACCGCGGGGATCAGGTCGAGGTCCAGGTCGCGCACGATCAGTTGCTCCTCCTTGTCGGAGGCGACGTCGCCCACGAACTGGCCGCGCGGGTCGACGAAGTAGGACGTGCCGTAGAAGTCGTTGTCGCCGTAGTCCGGTTCCTGTCCGACCCGGTTGATGGCGGCGACGAAGTACTCGTTGGCGACGGCCGCGGCCGGCTGCTCCAGCTGCCACAGGTACGAGGAGAGCCCGCGGTGCGTCGCCGAGGGGTTGTAGACCAGTTGCGCGCCGGCGAGGCCGAGTGCCCGCCAGCCCTCGGGGAAGTGGCGGTCATAGCAGATGTAGACGCCGACCTTGCCGACGGCCGTGTCGAAGACCGGCCAGCCCAGGTTGCCGGGCTTGAAGTAGTACTTCTCCCAGAAGCCCTTGACCTGCGGGATGTGGTGCTTGCGGTACTTGCCGAGGTAGCTGCCGTCGGCGTCGATCACGGCGGCGGTGTTGTAGTAGAAGCCGTCCTGCTCGATCTCGTAGACCGGCACCACCATCACCATGCCCGTCTCCCGGGCGAGCGCCTGCATGCGCTGCACGGTCGGGCCGTCCGGCACCCGCTCGGCCCACCGGTAGTTCTCGGCCTCCTGCACCTGGCAGAAGTACGGGGAGTTGAACACCTCCTGGAAGCCGATCACCTGGGCGCCCCTCGCGGCCGCCTCGCGGGCGTGCTCCTCGTGCTTCGCGATCATCGACTCGGTGTCACCGGTCCACGTCGCCTGGACGAGCGCGGCGCGTACGACATTGGGCATGACAGCTCCTTTGACGCGAGGTCACGCCGGAACGGCGGGCAGGTCTACGCACGTAGATCCGGCGCTGGGACGAACGTAAGAGCCCACAGCCCACTGTGGCAATACCGGCGCCGTTACTCAACGAAGCCGATCAGATTTCGCGGCCGGGCAGACCCGCTCGGCGCAGTGCGGCGGCCACGTCGCGGCGCTTGGACACCGACACCAGACCCGCCGCGTCCAGGAGCGGGCCGACGAGCCCGGCGCCCTCGTGGGCGATGCCGGCCGCCGCCTCCGGGCTGCGGGCGCGCACGAGGGCGACCAGCAGGCTCAGCGCCGCGTCCCGGTGGCCGGCGTCGAGGAGGGCCCCGGCGGTCGCGGCGATCTCGGCGGCGGGCCGGGCGGCCGCCTGGTGCAGCAGGGTCCGGCAGTCGTCACCGCGGCCGGCCGAGTCCAGGGCGGTCGCGGCGGCCGCCAGACGGTGCGGGGGCTGCGCGGCCAGCTCCCACAGCAGGGTGGCCACGTCGGCGGCCAGTCCCGAGCGCTCCAGCGCGGCCGCGAGCTCGGGGGCGTCCTCGGGCGGGCCGGCTACGGCCTCACTCATCAGCACGTACGCCTCGCCGGTGCGGCCGGTGCGGCGCAGCTCCGCCATGCGCGCCGCGGTCGCCCGCGCGGCCTCCCTGCGGACGTGCGCCTCCCGGACGTCGATGTGCCCGTGCGCGGCCTCGCGGGCGTGGGGGGTGTCATGGCCCGCCGCGCCGGCGAAGCGTGCCCCGCGGGGGCCAGGGGCGGCATCGTCCTGCGGAGCCGCCCCGACGGGCGGCACGACCACCTCGGCCTCGGGCGCCCCGGCGAAGCGGGCCCCGCCGTACCGTGCTCCGCCGCGGGGGCGTTCCTTGCGCCCACGCCCGGAGGGCCGGTGGTCCGTCCGGGCCTGCGCGGGGGCGCCGTCGCCGGGTGCGGGTGCGGCGGCCGGGCCGGCGTCGGCCGGGGGCGCGGCCGGGGCGCGGGGCGGCGGCACCCGGGGCGTCCGGTCCGCCTCCGGGCGGAACCACCCGTCGGGCACGGCGGGGCGGGAGCGGACCGCGTCGAGGCGCGCCTGCACCTCCGCGCAGCGCGCGACGGCCCGTTCGCGGTCGTCGCGGGCCCAGGCAAGCTCGTTGCCCAGGCGCTCCGCCTCGGCATGGGTGGGGGCGCCGCGCAGCGCGGCGGCGACGTCACGCTCGTGCAGCACCGCGTACTGGCGTTCCCGGAGTAAGACGTCCAGCCGTGAACTCAGCGCCGCCTCGCCGCCCGGCACGGCGTCGTGGGCGGCGACGGCGGCGGCATGCAGCCTGCGGGCGCGCTCGGCCGCCTCCTGCGCCGGGTGGGTACCACGGGCGGTGGCGACGTCCTGGAGGAGGGCGAGGACGACGTCCCACGGCGGGACGTCGGTGCCGTCGAGCCAGGCCCGCACGCCGTCGGGATCACGTTCGGCGAAGACCGCGTACCAGCCGGGCGTGTCGCCCGCCGCGCCGACGAGCCCCCGGAGGTACCCGGCGAACTCGCCGACCTGCTCGATGACCTGGCTGTGCGCCCCGCGCTCCACTGTCGCTCCTCCCTGTCCGCCGCCTGGCGGCGGAAGCGTGTGGTCCGCACGGCATTCGACACCCGCTGTGTTACGGGGGTGCTACGGAGAGTTTTCACGGAAGGGGCAGAGGCTGCACGAGCGCCCGGGCCCCGCGCGGAGGCACGGCGGCGCGCCCCCCGGCCGGGGGCGCCACCAAGGCGTCGCCGGTCCTCAGGACCCGGCCGACTCCGGATGGTGACGGCGGTAATGGCGCGCGACACGGGCCCGGTTGCCGCAGGGCGGCTTGCACCACTCCTGACGGCCGTGGGACTTGACGAAGTACCGGACGCACCGGGGCGCGGTGCAGGCACGCAGCCGTTCCCGCTCGGGTCCGGCCAGGAAGTCGACGGCCGCGCGGGCCAGTTCGGCGACGATCCGGGCGGCGGGGTCATCGCACTCCGCCGCGGGCACGAGACGGGCCACGGGAGCCTCCTCCACCTCCCACACGAGCCGGGGGACGACGGGGACCCGCGCCGCGGCGGCGTTGAGGTGCGCGAGGGCCTCCTCCGCGGGCATCAGACGCCCTGCGTCGGCCGAGCTGGACGGCCCGGGCGCCACGGCGCGGGCGAACAGCGCCCGGACGGCGCGGCGGAGGGCGAGGACGTCGGCGAGGGCGGCGTCGTCGGCGGTGAAGCCGTCGGGCCCGGGAAGGTGTTCGCGGGCCCACGCCGTCAGCGCGGACGGGTCGCCGAGGTCGTCGGCGACCCCTCCGTCGCCGTCGTGCCGGATGGTGCTCACCAGTTCCAGGGCCAGGTAGCGCTCCACAGCGCCCCTCCTCTTGATCGTCCGCCGGTCGCACCCTACCGTTCTAATGTTAGGACTCGGATTAAGCATTAAGCCTGGAGGGGAACGGCCCATGCTGCTGCTGGCTCACATCAGCGACCTGCATCTCGACGGCACCGAACGCTCGACGGAGCGCGCCACCCGCGTCATGGCCTACCTGCGCGGGCTGCCCCGGCCGCCGGACGCGCTGCTGGTCACCGGGGACATCGCCGACCACGGCGCCCCCGGCGAGTACGAGGAGGCGGCCCGGATCCTGGAAGCACCCTTCCCGGTGTTCCCCTGCCCGGGCAACCACGACCGGCGGGCCGCCTACCGCAAGGCGCTGCTGGGCGAGGCCGGGGCGGCGGGACCGGTGAACCGGGCGCACCTCGTCGCCGGGACCGCGGTGCTGATGTGCGACTCGACGATCCCGGAGGAGGACGACGGCCTCCTGGACGAGGAGACCCTGCGGTGGCTGTCGGCGACGCTGGACGGGCTGGTCCCCGGTACACCCGCGCTGGTGGCCTTCCACCACCCGCCCGTCGCGCTCCACCATCCGCTGCCCGACGGCTACCGGCTGGGCGGGCCCGGGGCACTGGAGGAACTGCTGGCCGCGCACCCCGAAGTGATCGCCGTCCTTACCGGGCACGCGCACACGCCCGCCGCCACCACCTTCGCCGGGCGGCCGCTGATCGCCGCGCCCGGGGTGACGTGGACGCTGCGCATGCCGTGGGAGGGCGAACAGGACGGCTCGGTCGCCGACCGTTCGGCGCCGCCCGGCGTCGCCTTCCACGTGCTGGACGACGAGCGGCGCCTGACGACCCACTACCGCGTGGTGCTCTGAACCACCATCGCCGAGCCGCCGCCGCGGCGCACCGTCTCGGCGGCGGCGAGCCAGCGGCCGTCCGGCAGCCGCTGGACGCCCGTCGTCGCACCGATCTCACCCGCGTCGGCGAAGCTGTGCCCGATGTCCTTCAGCTCCGCCGCCACGTCGCTCGCGAGGAAGGCCGGCTCGACCTGCGTGGTCGCGGCGTTGCGCTGGCTGGCGCGCGGCGCGGCGATCGCGTCCACCAGCGGCATCCCGCGGTCGACGTGCTCGGTCAGCACCTGCAGCACGGTGGTGATGATCGTGGCGCCGCCGGGCGAGCCGAGCGCGAAGTCGACGCGGCCGTCCTTCAGCACGATCGTCGGCGACATCGAGGAGCGCGGCCGCTTCCCGGGGCCCGGCAGGTTGGGGTCGTGCACCGAGGCGCTCGCCGGGACGAACGAGAAGTCGGTCAGCTCGTTGTTGAGCAGGAAACCGCGCCCGGGGACGGTGATGGCGCTGCCACCGGTCTGCTCGATGGTCAGCGTGTACGCGACGACGTTGCCCCATTTGTCGGCGACCGTGAGGTGCGTGGTGTTCTCGCCCTCGTACGTCGTCGGGGCGGCCTTGCCGCCGCGGTCGCAGCGCGCCGGGTGGGCCGGGTCGCCCGGGGCGACCGGGCTGGTCAGTACCGCGTCGTCCTTGATCAGGCAGGCCCGGGAGTCCGCGAACGACTGCGACAGCAGTCCCGCGGTCGGGACCTTCTCGAAGGCCGGGTCGCCGACCCAGCGGCCGCGGTCGGCGAAGGAGATCCGGCTCGCCTCGAGGAAGCGGTGCAGGTACTGGGCATCGGAGAGCCGGGAGAGCCTGCCGGTCCGCTCCAGGATGTTCAGCGCCTCGCCGACGGTGGTGCCGCCGGAGGAGGAGGGCGCCATGCCGTAGACGTCCAGGCCGCGGTAGGAGACCCGGGTCGGGTTCTGCGGCTTGGCCTTGTAGGCCTTCAGGTCCGCCGTCGTGAGGTCGCCGGGGCGGACGACCCGCGTCGCGGCCGGGTCCACCGGCGGCTTGCGCACGGTGTTCACGATGTCGGCGCCTATGCCGCCGCTGTAGACGGCGGAGACGCCTTTGCGGCCCAGCTCGTCGTAGGTGCGGGCGAGGTCGGGGTTCTTGAGCGTGGAGCCCACCGCGGGCGGCTGCCCGCCGGGCAGGAAGAGCGCGGCGGTGGCCGGGAAGTCCTTGAAGCGCGCCTGGTTGGCTTCCGTCTGGCTGCGGAAGGTGGCGTCCACGGTGAACCCGTCGTGCGCGAGGCGCTCGGCGGGTCGCAGCACGTCACCCAGGCTGCGGCTGCCCCAGGATCTCAGGGCGGTGTCCCAGGTCGCGGGGGTACCGGGGACGCCGACGCCCAGACCGCTGGTGACGGCGTCGTTGAAGGGCAGCGGCTGGCCGTTCTCGACGAAGAGCTTGTCGGTGGCGCTCTTGGGGGCCGTCTCGCGGCCGTCGATGGTGTGGACCTTGCGCTGCCTCGCGTCGTAGTAGACGAAGTAACCGCCGCCGCCGATGCCCGAGGAGTACGGCTCGGTGACGCCCAGGGCGGCCGCGGTGGCGACCGCGGCGTCCACGGCGTTCCCTCCGCGCCGCAGCACCTCGATGCCGGCGGCGGAGGCGTCGGCGTCGACGCTGGAGACCGCGCCCCCGTAGCCGACGGCGAGCGGGACCTTGGCGGGCGTGGCGTCCCGGGCCCGGGCGTCCGCCCCCGGCGGGGCCGCGGCCACCGACAGCGCGGCGGTGGCGGTTACGGCGAGCAGCGACAGACTCCGTACAGCGTGACGACGCATACGTGGACCTCCACTGGGGCGACCGTCCGGGCAGCCTAACCCCACCCTGCCTTCCTCGTCAGGAACGCCTCAACTACGATCCCGGCCCATGAGCGACGACGTGCGCAACTTCGTCCTGGGACTGGCCGCGAGCGGTATCAGCGCCGCGCTGGGCTGGTTCGTCCGCACGTACCTGTGGCGGCGCAAGCTGCGGCGCAAACAGCGCTTCTTCGGGCTGCCCACCGGCTCGGAGTGCCTGCTGGTGATCAACCGCGATCCGGGCTCGACTCGGGGATGGAGCGTGGCGCGCCATGACGTCTTCGCGCTGATCGAACTGTCAGCGCTGATCAAGGAGTGCGGGGCGCACGCCGAGATCCTGCCCCACGACACCGCCTGGCAGGGCTTCGGCGCGCGCACCGAGTTCTGCGTCGGCGGTCCGATATCCAACCACCGCATGGCGGCGCACCTGCGCTCCATGCTGCCCGGTTTCCAGGTCAACGACTTCACCGGGCCCGTCGAGGACCAGGGCGCGCTGACCGTGGGCGGCGAGACCTACCGCATGGAGAAGGGCAAGGTGGAGTACGTCTTCCTGGCCCGGCTGGCCGCCGACGAGAACACCGGGAACAACCGCCCGGTCTTCCTCGCCTCCGGCCAGCGCGGGGTGACCAACCAGGCCGCCGTGCGCTACCTCGCCCGCCACTACCAGCGACTGTCCCGCAAGTACGGGGTGGACGGCACCTTCTGCCTGCTGCTGAAGGTCGTCAACTCCGACGCCTACGGACCCGACGTGGTGGAGGTCGTCGCCGACGTCACCCGCGAGGCCAAGACCCCCGCCAGCCGGCCGGTGACCGTCACCGCGGAGTGACGGCCCGGGACCGGGCGGGCGGCCGCGGGGGCACGGGCCCCCGCGGCCCCGTCATATGCGGCCGCGCACGCAGAGCTGGTCCAGGACGGCAGCGGCCATGGCCTGCTCGCCCAGCGCGTTGGGATGGGCGGGCGCGGCCGGAGCGGCGGGCGTGAGCGGCTCGATCCAGCGGACCCCGGGGGCCGTGCACATGTCGTGGCCGACGGTCGGGGTGTAGGTGTCGACGTAGGTCGCGTGGGCGGCCTTGGCACGACGGGCCAGCATGGCGTTGAGCCGCTTCTCGGTGTCCCGGAGGTAGGCGAAGTCCTTGTCGGCGAAGGGCACGGCCGGGCGGCAGCCGACCCCGCTGTCGGGGAGCAGCGCCGGGTAGCCGACGACCACGACGCGGGCCCGCGGGGCGCGGTGGTGGATGGCGTCCAGCACGGCGTCGACCTTCGGTGCGGTCTGCTCCACGGCGGCCCGCAACTGGTCGGTTCCGCCGGCCGTGTAGTACTTCTCGCAGGGATTTCCGGTCGGGTCGGAGACCGCGGCGCCGGCGCAGGTGCGGATGATGCTGCCGAAGCCGACGTCGTTGCCGCCGATCTGCAGGGTGACCAGGGAGGTCCGCCGGCTCAGGGCGTCCAGCTGCGGCGGGTTGCTGCCCTGCGCCTTCCACATCTCGGCGGTGGTGGCCCCGCCACAGCTCACGTCGGTCAGGGTGGTGCCTCTCAGCCGCCCAGCCACCAGCGAGGGGTAGTTCCGGTTCGACCGGGCGCAATTGGCGTCCACCTGGTCGGGGATGAGCGGTCCCGACGTGTACGAGTCCCCGAGCGCGACGTACGCGTCCCGGTGGCCGTTGCCGTGACCGTTGCCTTGGTGGTGTCCGTCGCGCGTGTGCGCGGTGGCCGGAACCGCGCCCACCGCGGTGAGCACGAGCGCGGCCGACGCCGCGGCCGCTCCCAGGATCGATGCACGTCCGACACCCATCGGGCCCTCCCCCAGTCGACGCTGACGGGTTCAGATTCGGCGCCCCGCGTGGCCGAAGTCAATGGATGCGTCGCAAGTTCGCTCGATGGACTGACGTTCCCTCAGCTCAAGGCAATCGTTACTGGCGCGTAACATGCAGACGTATTACCAACGGTAAGCGGCTCTGGTTACTCTCCAGTCACTTTGTCACGGGGACATCTGGAGCCGCCATGAGAGCGCCTCGTACCACCGCGGGAACGTTTTCCGCCGTCCTGCTCGCCACCGCGGCACTGGGCATCGCGACCCCCGCCGCGCACGCGACCCCGGTCGCAGACCCGGGCACCACGGCCGGCGCGGTCCGCGCGGCGGGCACCTCCGCCGCCCCCTCCGTCCGCTTCGTCGACATCCCGGGAGCCGGCGGGATCACCCTCAAGGGGAACGTCTTCACCCCTTCGGGTAACGGCAGTCGCGACGCAAGTGCGCGCTATCCCGCCGTCGTCCTCCCCAGCAGCTGGGGCCTGAACGACCTGCAGTACCTGGCCCAGGCACAGAAGCTCGCCGACTCCGGTTACGTCGTGGTGAGTTACACCGCGCGCGGCTTCTACCTCTCCGGCGGGACGATCGACGTCGCCGGGCCGCTCGACGTCGCGGACATCTCGAAGGTCATCGACTGGACGCTCGCCAACACCCCCGCCGACCCCGGCCGGATCGGCATGGCCGGCGTCTCCTACGGTGCCGGGCTGACCCTCATGGGCGCCGCGCACGACCCCCGCGTCAAGGCGGTGGCGGCACTCAGCGGCTGGGCGGACCTGACCGAGTCCATCTACGGCGGCCGCACCCAGCACCTGCAGTCCTCCCTGCTGCTGGGCGCCGCCGGATACCTCACGGGCCGGCCCAGCGCCGAGTTCCAGCGGGTGCTCGGCGACTTCCTGGCCTCCGACTACGACCGGGAGGACGAGCTGATCGCCTGGAGCCGGCTGCGCTCCCCCGGCACCCACCTCGACCGGATCAACGCCAACGGCACCGCCGTGATGCTCGCCAACGCCTGGGGCGACACGATCTTCTCGCCCAACCAGCTCGCCTCGTTCTACGACCGGCTGACCGTCCCCAAGCGCCTGGAGTTCCGCCCGGGCGACCACGCGACACCCGAGATCACGGGGCTGTTCGGGCTGCCCAACGACGTCTGGTCCGACACGCGGCGCTGGCTGGACCACCACCTCAAGGGCGTGGACAACGGCATCGACAAGGAGCAGCCGGTCCGCCTGGCCTCCCGCGGCGGTGGCGGCTACGAGGGGTACGGCAGCTGGTCGGCCGTGCCCTCGGCCACCCGCGAGCTGCCGCTGGACGGCACCCGTCGCATCGCCGCGAACATCGACTCGGGCGCGGACGGCGGCATCATCTTCCTCTCCTCGCTCGCCGACCAGCTCGCGAAGGCGCCGCCCGTCGTCTCCGTGCCGCTGTTGCCGCGTGCCTTCGCCGCAGTCTGGCAGAGTCCCCGCGACGAGACCGCGCAGCAGGTCCGCGGCACCCCCGTGCTGCACACCACGGTGACGCCCTCGGCCTCCCGGGGCACCTTCGTGGCCTACCTGTACGACGTGAACTCCCTCGGCATCGGCGAGCTGATCACGCACGCCCCCTACACCTTCACCGACCGCACCCCGGGAAGCCCCTTCGCGGTGGACCTGGAGCTGTACTCCACCGCCTACGACGTCCCGGCCGGCCACCGCCTGGCCGTGGTCGTGGACACCGTCGACCCCCTCTACATCGAACACAACCCGGCCTTCTCCGGGCTGGCCTTCTCCTCCCCGGCGGCGGACCCGTCAAGGCTCTCCGTGCCGCTTCGCCGACCGTCACTCCCGTAGCGTGCGTACCTCGGTACGCAGCTGTGGCCTGCGTACCTAACGTCGTGCCAGGAGCGGGAGAGAGGACAGCGGGGATGGCCGAGCCGGCGCCGGTGTACCAGTGGATCGCCGACGACCTCATGCGGCGGATCGACGAGGGACTCCTCAAGCCCGAGTCCCGCATCCCCTCCCGTTCCCGGCTCAAGGAGGCCTACAAGGCGAGCGACCAGACCGTCGACCGGGCGGTGCGCGTGCTGAAGGCGGCGGGCTACGTCGAAGGGCAGTTCGGGCGCGGGGTGTTCGTGATCGACCGTTCGGCCCGCGGGACGCTCGACCGCGGCACCGGCGCCGTCGACTCACCCTTCGCCACACGGGTCGCCGGCGACGCCGCGGCGGTGGACTGGGAGGCCTCGACGGTCACCACGACCGCCCCGCCGGCCATCGCCGAGCGGCTCGACATCGCCACCGGTGACCCGGTGGTGATGACCCGTTACGAGTACCTGGCGAACCGCCGGCCCGTCCAGCTCGCGACCAGTTGGGAACCGCTGGCCATCACCGACGGCACGGACGTCGCGCACCCCGAGCGCGGCCCCTACGCCCGCCGCGGGGTGCGGGGACGGCTGGCCGCGATCGGGGTCCGCGTGGTGCGGGCCCGCGAGGTCCTGGAGTCGCGGCCTGCCACCGGCTGGGAGGCGCAGACCCTCGGCTGTGCGCACGGCCAGTGCGTGACGGCGGTCCAGCGGACGTACTTCGACGCCGACGACCGCGCCGTGGAGACCTCGGACACGGTGATCCGCGCCGACCGCTGGCGCGTGGCGTACAGCATCGACTTCTCGTCCTGACCGGCTGCCGGGCGGGCGCGTGGCCGGGCCCGGCGGGGCCGCGCCCCTCGGCCGGGTGGTGGCGCGCGATCGCTAACGGCCTCCGGCTGCGGCGCCCGCGTGGCCCTCGCCCAGTACCCGGCCGACCAGGGCGTCGCGGTCGGCCTTGGGGATGGCGGTCCAGCGGGTACCGCGGATCGCGCCCTCGAGGGCGAGCAGGGTGTGGGTGCAGGCGTCCTCGGGAAGCCCCTCGCGGATCATCGCGAAGGCCCCTCCGGATCCGAGGCGGCGCAGCTCGTCGGCGTCCGGCACACCGGCGCTGCGGAGGCGCTCGGCCAGGACCGCGCCGATGTTGGGCATCTGCTGCAGGGAGTCCATGACCCCATCATGCACCTCCCGACGCCCCGTCAGACGGCGATCTCGGCCCAGACACGCTTGCCGCCCGGCAGGAGGTCTGTCCCCCAGCGGTAGGTGAGGGCGGAAACCACCTGAAGACCGCGGGCGCTCCCCGTCGTGTCGGGGACCCGCCCGGTCAGCACCAGGCAGGGCGGAGTGCGGGAGCCGTCGCGGACCGACATGTGCACCAGCGTCAGCCGCCGCGACAGCGTGACGCCCACACGCCGGCCCCCGGCGTGCCGCACGGCGTTGGAGACGAGCTCGGCCAGGACGATGCTCGCGGGGTCCATCAGGTACCCGAGATCCCACGCGTCCAGGGTCGCCGCCAGGATGCGGCGCGCCTGGGCGGGCGCCAGGTCGTCGGCGGGCAGGAAGACCTCGCCCAGCAGGACGGTGGCGGGTGGGGCCGGGACGGGTTCGGCCGCCGGACCGTGGGTATGGAGGGTATCCGGAGGGGACTCGTCTCCGGCACCGCGGTCGGCGCCGGGGGCGACGCGCCGGAACGGGGGCTGTGCGGCCAGGTTGTCCCCCATGTGACCACCTCACAGGTGTCGTAGGTGGCGCCGAGCATTCCGTGAAGCACACGTGCACGCGATACCCCCGCGCTATTCTCACCACGACATACCCGCTGGTAACGCCGGTGGAAGGAACCGGCGCCGGTACGGAGGGGAGTCGTGGATGTCGGGACCGGTTTCTGGCGATGCCGTCGAGATCCCCGCGTGGGCCTGGGAGCGCGAGGAGATACGGGAGGCCCTGCGGGCCCGCGACGCCGGGGCGATCCTGCGGTTCGCACAGCAGTACGGCGGCGCGAGCCAGTCGCGCATCGCCGCCGCGACGGGGCTGCTGCAGGGTCGGGTCAACGAGATCGTGCGGGGCCGCCGCTCGGTGGTGCGGTTCGACGTGTTCGAGCGGATCGCGCAGGGCCTGCGCATGCCGGACCACGCACGGATGCTCATGGGGCTCGCGCCGCGCCGCCTGCGCTCGTACGGCTTCCGCGACCTGATGGACCATCCGCAGGTCGCGGCGGTCGCGCTGACCAAGCCCGAGGCCGCCGCGGAGATCCGCGAGGTGGCCGCGAGCGCCGACGCGGTGGACGTGGTGGGCGTGCGCGCCCTGGGCCTGGTGGCGCTCGGCGACTCGCTGCTGCGCGGGCCGCTGACCCGCGACGGCCGGACCGGGGCCCCCCGCATGCGGCTGCTGTTGCTGCACCCGGAGAGCCCCGCGGTCGCCCGGATCGCGGAGGAGGTAGGCGAGACACCGCGCTTCTTCGCGTCGAGCCTGCGCTTCGCGGAGGACATGCTCGCCGCCCTCGCCGAAGAAGGAACGATTCAGCTGGAGGTCTACCGCTACCGCACCGCGCCGGTGTGGCGGTTGGTGCGCCTCGACGGTGCCGCCTTCGTCTCCGTCATCGGACCGCCGGCGGACCCGCGGGGCTCGCTGGTCTACCGGCTCTCCGCCACACCGCCCGGCTCGGTGCTCTACGGCTTCGACCGCTGGTTCGAGGCCATGCTCGGCGAGGCCGAGCGCGTCATCTAGGAACGCCGGGCGGCGCTCAGGCCTCGGACGCCTCCGCGTGGACCTGGGACAGCTCCGGGGTGCCGCTCTCCGCCCACTCGTGGCCGGCCTCGACGACGTCGAGTTCACGGCCGGAGGCCAGCAGGATGACGGGCCGGCCGTTCGGCCAGATCTGCCAGCTCGCGCCCGGCACGGTGCGCACGACGACCGTGCCGAGGTAGAGCCCGGCGTCGTTGCCGAGCCAGGACAGCTCGTCCGGGTCGTCGCGCCAGCGCGGCACCAATTGGTCCAGGCGCTCCAAAGAGACGGCCGTGTCGTCCAGTTCCACGCCCTCGGCCTCGGCCCTGGCGCGCAGCAGCTCGCACTCGGAGAGCAGTTCCGCGACTCCTTCCGGGTCCTCGGCGAGGGACTCCGGTACGGCCGCGCCGCGGACCTCGCCGTACCGTTTGCGCCACCTGTCCAGGAAGGAGATGTCCATGGGCATCAGCCTATGGCGTAGGCCTTGCGGAGTGTCTCGTGGACGGTCCATGTCGTGCGGTCTCCTTCGCGGAGGACGCAGACGTCGCCCGGGCCGAGCTCCAGGGTCGGTCCGCCCTCCACCTCGACGGTGGCCCGCCCGCTGACGACCACGAACATCTCGTCCGCCTCGGTGTCGGTCACCACGCCCGGGGTGATCTGCCAGATCCCCCTCGTACGGGTGCCGTCGGGCGACTGCCACAGCACCGTTCCGGTGACCTCCGGGGAGCCGGAGACGATCTGCTCCGGGTCCAGGGGTTCGGGTTCGAGCACGGCGGCGGCGATGTCGACGGAGAAGCTCTTCATGGCCGGGAGCGTACGCGCGGGCGTATGCCAACGGTAACGACACGTTGTATACGTTCCGTTGCCGCACAATACGTAACGTAAGGCTGCCCCGCGCGAGAAGGGCCATGCAATGCGGGATGAACGGGAAGCCGGGGCACGGGCGGCGGACCGCGCCTGGCGGCTGCTGGAGGAACTGGCGGCGCGGGCACCGGGGACGGTGCGGCTGGCACCCGGCGCGGACGACGCCGAGATCGCGGCGTGGGGCGTGCCGCTGCCCGACGAGGTGCGGCACCTGGTCGGCAGGGTGCGGTCGATCCGCATCGGGGGGCTGGAGGAGTACCGGCTGGCCCCGGAGCGCGGTCTGCACCCCGGTGGTTGGGCGGTGGGGCCGCCCGGCTCCGCGCACCTGCTGCACGAGTCGGGCGGGGACACGCTCTTCGTCGACGTGGACGAGGGCACCGGCGCCTGGGGCCGGGTGTTCGCCGCGACCGGGGTCTTCCTCGACACCTGGGCGTACGTCGCGCCGTCACTGGTCGACTGGGTCACCCTGCTGGCCCGGGCGGGGCTCACGGCCCTGGAGCGCACGGCGCCGGAGCCGGAGCCGGAGCCGGATCCCGAACGGGCGGACGGGACGGTTCCGGACCACACCGCCGTGCTGGAGCGGCTCGCCGAGACCTCGCACGTCTTCTCCTACCGGCCCGACCTGCGGGGCACGCCGGTGGGGCAGGCCCGGCCCGACGCCGACCCGGAGCTGGCCGGCGCGCTGGCCGGGCTGCCGGACGACGCTCTGGTGGTGGACCTGCGCGAGGTGGCGCACCCGGCCACCTTGCACCTGCCCTGCCCGCCCGGCCTGCGCGGCTACGTCGAGTTCCAGCGCAGGGTCGGCGGGCGCTTCGCGGTGGGCCTCCCCCGGAGCGGTCAGACGTCGAGGTCGACCACGACGGGGGCGTGGTCGGAGGCGCCCTTGCCCTTCCGCTCCTCACGGTCGACGTAGGCGTCGGAGACCGCCTTGCCGAAGGCCTGGTTCGCGTAGACCAGGTCGATCCGCATGCCGCGGTTCTTGGGGAAGGCCAGCTGGCGGTAGTCCCAGTAGGTGTAGGGGCGGTCGTACTTCAGCGGGCGGGGCACCACGTCGCTGAGCCCGGCCTCGCGCAGGTGCGCCAGCGCCTCCCGCTCCGCGGGGGTCACGTGGGTCAGCCCCTCGAAGACCGAGGGGTCCCACACGTCCTCGTCGGTGGGCGCCACGTTGTAGTCGCCGAGGACGGCGAAGGGGCGCTCGCCCGCGGCGTCCTGCGCGACCGCCGCGCGCAGCGCCTCGAACCAGCGCAGCTTGTAGGCGTAGTGCTGGTGGCCTACCTCACGGCCGTTGGGCACGTACACCGACCAGACCCGGACCGGGCCGCAGGTCGCCGAGACCGCGCGGGGCTCGTCGACCTCCTCGTACAGCGGGCCGCCGGGCAGGCCGACGACGACGTCCTCGAGACCCACCTTGGACAGCAGGGCGACGCCGTTCCACCGGCCGGTGGCGTTGACGGCGGTCTCGTAGCCGAGGGCGCGCAGCTCGTCGAAGGGGAACTGCGCCTCGGCGCACTTGGTCTCCTGGATGCACAGCACGTCCGGGCTGTTCTTCTCCAGCCAGGGCAGCAGCCGCGGCAGGCGGGCGGTGATCGAGTTGACGTTCCAGGTGGCGATGCGCATGGACCCGAATCTACCGCCCGCCTCCGACAACCGGCCCCGCGGCGTTCCCCAGGGCCGTCCGCGGCGGGTCCTCAGCCCAGGTCGGCGCTGTCGCCGGGGGCCAGCCTGCCGTGCTCCGCGCCGCCGACACCGGGCCCGTCGGGGCCGAGCAGCCGGTCGTAGACGGTACGCGCGAGGTCGCTGAGCAGCCCGTCGTGCACGTCGATGGCGCGGGCCGGCTTCACCTCGCGGAGGTAGTCGATGACCTCCGAGACCTTGCTCCAGGGGGCGTGCACCGGCAGCAGCAGCGTCTGCACGGACCGGCCGGGCACGGTGAGCGCGTCACCGGGGTGGAAGACGGAGCCGTCGACGAGGAAGCCCACGTTGGTGATGCGCGGGATGTCGGGGTGGATCACGGCGTGCATCTGGCCGTGCACCTCGATGTCGAAGCCGGCCGCGCTGAAGGTGTCGCCCTCGCCGACGGTGTGGACCCGGCCCGGGAAGGCGGCCGACACCTGGTCGGCGACGCTCTTCAGGGTCCAGATCTCGGCGGCGGGGTCGGCCTCCAGGGCGGCGCGCAGCTGCTGTTCGCTGAAGTGGTCCGCGTGCTCGTGCGTGATGAGCACCGCCTCCGCCCCCGTCGCGGCCTCCGGCTCGGTGAAGGCTCCGGGGTCGATGACGAGCGCGCGCCCGTCCTTCTCCAGGCGGACGCAGGCATGGCCCCTCTTCGTCAGCTTCATGGCTCTCCTCCGGAGCGGTGATCCTTTGCATGGCCATCATGGCCGGGGCCCTGCGCACCGCACACGCCGCATCCAGGTGGAGATGGCAATGGGCTGACGGGGCGACCGGGCCGCCGTGCGCGCGGACTCACTCCCGTGGCCGAGTCTCCTCCCGGATGACACGCCGCGCCACCGCGAAGGCGGAGGTGGCGGCGGGCACCCCGCAGTAGACGGCGGTGTGCAGCAGCACCTCCTCGATCTCGGCCGGGCTGAGGCCGCCGCGCAGCGCGGCCCGGGTGTGCGCGGCGAGTTCCGTGTGGTGGCCGCCGGCGACGAGCGCGGTCAGGGTGACGACGCTGCGGGTGCGCCGGTCGAGCCCGGGCCGGTTCCAGACCTCGCCCCAGGCGTAGCGGGTGACGAACTCCTCGAAGTCCCCGGCGGACTCCTCGGCCTCCTCCGCCGCCTGGTCGACGTGGGCGTCGCCCAGGAGCTCACGCCGGGTGCGGTCGCCCTCCGCGTAGGCGTCCGGGCGTTCGCCCGCGGTGCCGCCCCGGTGCTGCGGCGCGGGTCGTACGGGGGCCGCCGCCGGAACGGGCTCGGGGGCCGCGGGTGCGGGCTGCGCGGGGAGGGCCACGGCGACGGGCTGCTCGGTCCAGGTGGCCTCGAAGTGGTGTACGAGGAGTTCGCCCACGGCGGCGGGTTGCTCGACCGGCACCAGGTGCGAGGCCCCGGGGACGACCGCGAGCCGCGCGTCCGGTATCCCGGCGACCAGGGCCCGGGCGTCGGCGGGCGGCGTCACCTGGTCCTCGGCGCCGCCCAGGACCAGCGTCGGCACGGTGATCAGGCCCAGCTCGGCACGCACGTCATGGGCGGCCAGCGCCTCGCAGGCGGCGATGTAGCACTCGGGGTCGACGGCGCGGGCCATCTGCACGGACCAGTCCACGATGGCGGCCTGGGCGGCACGGAAGGCGGGGGCGAACCAGCGCTCGGGGGTGCTCAGTGCGATCTGCTCCAGGCCGTTCGCACGGACGACGACGCCGAGCTGCCGCCATGCGTCAGGTGTCCCGAAGCGGGCGGCCGAGGAGACCAGCGCGAGCGAGGCGACGCGCTGCGGGGCGCGCAGCGCGAGTTGGGTGCCGACGGCGCCGCCGAAGGCGCAGCCCGCGTAGCCGAAGCGCTCGACGCCGGCCTCGTCCAGGGTGCGCAGCAGGCGGTCGGCGAGGTCGGCGGTGGAGGCCGAGGGGTCGGCGGGGGCACCGCCGTGCCCCGGGAGGTCGTACCGCAGCACTCTCCACTGCCGGGTCAGCTCGGGTATCTGCCGGTCCCACATGTGCCACGTCGTGCCCAGTGAGGGGCCGAGGACCAGGACCGGGGCGTCCTGCGGGCCGTCGATGCGGTGCTGGAGGGTCTTGGGGGTCTGCTCGTCGGTCACTCGCTCCACGCTATCGAGGCGTTCGCGGGCACGGACGTCCGGGCCCCGTGACGGCGCGGGACCCTTGCGGCGCCTGGGCGCCGGTCAGCGGAAGTTTATCGTGGACACGACATAGACCACGGGGTGGTCCGTGTCGGAGAGGTCGACCGTGATGTTGTGGTCCGGCTTGTCGCCGTGCTGCTTGAGCTTGAGACCGGCCCACCGGCGGTCCGTGCCGAAGGTCCAGCGCACCGTGCGGGCCTGCTTCGGGCTCACGGTCACGTCGCCGTCCTTGAGGGCGGAGCGGCTCGTGTCGACCTGGGCGAGGAAGGTGTCCAGGCCGCCCTGGTTGGTGCGGAACTGCACGTAGAAGGAGCTGGAGGCCCAGTTGTTGGTCTCCAGGTACGCCACCGGCGTCGACCCGGACGGGATCGGCACCTCGTAGATGCGCCGCTGCACCTTGGTGGGCCACAGGTGGGTGAGCGTGGTGGCGGCGGCCTGCTGCTGCTTCTCCTCGCCGCTGTCCCGGCTCTGCTCGGCGGAGATGATCACGTAGCCGATCGGCACCAGGATCAGCAGCGGGACGACCGTCCACTGCACCCAGCGCGGCGGCTTCCTCGGGGGCATGGCACTCACTTGCCGACGACCTTCGCGTAGCGCTCGTACCGCTCGACCCGCCGCCGGTTGGCCCGCCGGAAGCGGCGCGCGACCAGCCGCGCCAGGTCCGCGGCGCCGACCATCCCGGCCTCGGGACCGAGCTGCGCCTTGACGATACGCGCCTCCGGCCGGTAGCCGCGGCCGGTCAGATGGCGCCGGAAGGCGTCGCGGGCCGGGGCGATCAGCAGGTCGTCGGCCGCGCTGACGCCGCCGCCGATGACGAAGCAGGAAGGATCCAGGGCGGCGGCGAGGTTGGCGATGCCGACGCCCAGCCACTGGCCGATGTCCTGGAAGAGTTCGACGCACATCGGATCACCCTCACGGGCGAGCTCCGTGATGAGCGGTCCGGTGATCTCCCGGACCTGGCCGTCGACCCGGTCGATGATCCCGTACGCGACCGGGGACTCCGCCGCCGCGAGTTCGCGGGCCTCGCGCACCAGGGCGTTGCCCGAGCTGTACTGCTCCCAGCAGCCGCGGTTGCCGCAGGCGCAGCGGTGACCGCCGGGCACGACCTGCATGTGGCCGAACTCGCCCGCGACGCCGTAGCGGCCCCGCTTGACGTGGCCGTCCTCCAGGATGGCGCCGCCGATCCCGGTGCCCAGCGTGATCATGACGAGGTCGTTCTCACCGCGGCCGGCGCCGAAGCGCCACTCCGCCCACGCGGCGGTGTTCGCGTCGTTGTCCACCATGACGGGGACCCGCAGGCGCTCGGTGAGGCGGGCTTTCAGCGGCTCGTCACGCCAGGACAGGTGGGGGGCGAAGAGCACCCGGGAGCGGTCCGCGTCGACCCACCCGGCCGCGCCGATGCCCACCGCGTGCACGTCGTGCCGCTCGGACAGGTCGAGGACGAGCTCGGTGATGGTGTCCTCGACCACCTTCGGGCTCTTGCTCTTGTCCGGGGTCTCGGTGCGCAGCTTCTCCAGGATGGTGCCGTCCGCGTCGACGACGCCGGCCATCACCTTGGTGCCGCCGATGTCGATGCCGACGGTGGGGACCCGGGGCGCGGTGAGGTGCGAGCGGCGCTCGCGGCGGCCCACCGTGCTCAGGAGTGTGGAACTGCTGGAGGAGCGCGCGGCGCCTCGGTACATGCTCATCGGTTCACCCCCGTGGATCCGATCCCGGACTCGGTCCCGAACTGCTGCTCGGTCGTCGCTCGCAAGGCTCGTCTCTCCGGGGTCGGGGGCGTTTCTCCGAGTGATTCTAAGTGCCGGGGCCCGCGGGGGCGTGGCCCGCTGCCCCGGGCGTCGGCGGACCGGGTGCGCGGGTGGCCGGCCGGGGGCCGCCCACCCGCCCTCACGGCGCCGGGCGGCGCAGCTCGTGCGCGAGGGCCTCGAGGTCCGAGCCGCCGGCCATCTCCCGGGTGAGCTCGTCCACCGTGATCCCGTCCCTGGTGTAGGAGCCGGTCATCGTGCCGCGGCGCAGCAGGACGAAACGGTCGCCGACGAGGTGGGCGTGGTGGGGGTTGTGCGTGATGAGGACCACACCCAGCCCGGCGTCCCGGGCCGCGGCGACGTACTTCAGGACGACGCCGGACTGCCGGACGCCGAGTGCCGCCGTGGGCTCGTCGAGGATGAGCACCTTGGCGCCGAAGTGCACGGCCCGTGCGATGGCGACGCTCTGCCGCTGCCCGCCCGACAGCGTGCCGATGGGCTGGTCCACGTCGCGCAGGTCGATCCCCATGTCGCGCAGTGCCGTGCGCGTGGTCTCCCGCATCATGGCGACGTCCAGGCGCTTGAAGGGGCCGCGGCCCTTCCTCGGCTCGGAGCCGAGGAAGAAGTTCCGCCACACCGGCATCAGCGGGACGACGGCCAGGTCCTGGTAGACCGTGGCGATGCCGCGGTCGAGGGCCTCGCGGGGGGAAACGTGGCGTACGGGCACGCCCTCGATCTCGTAAGCGCCGCCGTCGTGCTGGTGCAGCCCGGCGATGATCTTGATCAGGGTCGACTTGCCGGCACCGTTGTCGCCGAGGACGCAGGTGATCTCTCCCGCGTGCACCTCCAGGGAGACGCCCTCCAGGGCGCGTACGTGCCCGTACGCCTTGCTGACGTCGGTCAGCTTCACCAGGACCGTCACTTCGCCGCCTCCGCCCGCTTGCGCACCCAGGCGTTGAGCAGCGTCGCCAGCAGCAGCATGGCGCCCAGGAAGAACTTGAACCAGTCCGGGTTCCACTCGGCGTAGACGATGCCCTTGCTGGTCATGCCGAAGATGAACGCACCGACCGCCGAACCGATGGCGGAGCCGTAGCCGCCGGTCATCAGACAGCCGCCGATCACGGCGGCGATGATGTACAGGAACTCGTTGCCGATGCCCTCTCCCGACTGCACGACGTCGAAGGAGAACAGCAGGTGCTGCCCGGAGATCCACGCGCAGAAGGCGACGGCCATGTACAGGCCCGTCTTCGTACGGGTGACGGGGACGCCGACCGCGCGGGCCGCGTCGGGGCCGCCGCCGGAGGCGAAGATCCAGTTGCCGGCGCGGGTGCGCAGCAGGACCCACGTGGCGACGGCGACCAGGGCGATCCACCACAGGATGGTCACCTGGAGGTCGACGTCGCCGATCGTCAGGTGCGAGGCGAACAGCGCCCGCGCCGACGCGAAGCCCTCCATGTCGGAGATGGACTTGGTGCTGACCGTGCCGTCGATGAGCTTGGTGAAGCCCAGGTTGAGGCCGGTGAGCATCAGGAAGGTGCCCAGCGTGATGATGAAGCTCGGCAGCTTCGTGCGGGCCAGCATGATGCCGTTGAAGAAGCCGATGGCGAGGGTGACGAGCAGCGAGACGCCGACGCCGACCCAGACGTTCGCCGTCATCTGGTAGCTGAACATCGACGACACCAGGGCGGAGGACGTGACCAGCACGCCCGCCGACAGGTCGAACTCGCCGCCGATCATCAGCAGTGCCACCGGCACCGCCATGATCCCGATGGTGGACGCCGCGTAGAGGATGGTCCCCAGGCTCGCCGGCCGCAGGAAGGAGTCGGCCGCCACGGAGAAGACGACGAAGACGGCCACGGCGCCGACGACCGCCCCGAGCTCGGGGCGGCTGAGCAGTCGGTGCCCGAGCCGTCTCGGGGGAGCGAGGCTGTCCGCGGTCATCGGGTGCCCCGCTTCGCGTAGTCCTTCAGCGCGGCCGCGTCGTCCTTGGTGACGATCTGCGGGCCGGTGAGCACGGGCCTGCCACCGCCGAGCACGTCGGCGTTGTACCGGTAGAGCCACAGCAGGTCGACGGCCTCGTAGCCCTGCAGGTAAGGCTGCTGGTCGACGGCGAAGCCGATGGTGCCGTCCTCCAGCGCGCTCGCGACCTGGCCGTTGAGGTCGAAGGTGTCGACCTCGGCCTGGCTGCCCGCCTGGTCCTTCGCCTTGGCGGCGGTGGCGGCGTAGGGCGCGCCCAGGGTCACGACGGCGTCGATGGAACGGTCGGCCGCCAGCTTGGCCTGGAGGGCGGACTGGACGTCCGGCATGTTGGTGCCGTTGACGTACAGGTTCTCCGTCGTGCCCTCGAAGGTGTTCTTCACGCCCGCGCAGCGCTGCTCGTGGCCGACGTTGCCCTGCTCGTGGAGCACGCACAGGACGTGCTTCCTGCCGCGCGCCGTGAGCTCGTCGCCGACGGCCTCGCCGGCGACGGTCTCGTCCTGGCCGATGTGCGCCAGGGCGCCGTACTCCTTGGACTGGGCGGACCCGGAGTTGATGGTGACGACCGGGATGCCGGCCTTCTCCGCCTTCAGGACGACGTCCTTCATGGCCTCGGGCTTGGCGAGGGTGACGACCAGGCCGTCGACCTTCTGGTCGATGGCGGTCTGCACCAGCTGCGCCTGGTCCTTGCCCTGGTCGCTGTTGGAGTACAGGAATGTGATGTTGTCCTTGGCCGCGGCCTGCCGGGCGCCCTTCTGGACGATGTCCCAGAAGCTGTCGCCGGCACCGGCGTGGGTGACCATGGCGACCGTCCACTTCGGTGTGTCGACGGCCGATCCGTTGGCCTGGGCCTCCTTGGCCCGCTGCTCCGCGCGCAGGCCCCCGGTGCTGCTGCAACCCGCCAGCGCCACACCGATGACCACTGTCAGTAGCGCACCGAGCGCACGCTTTCCCCTGTTCGCGCTCTCCACGTCGTGCCTTTCCCTGCAGGTCTTGGAACCGACCAAGTATCCGTCACAGGGTGCGATGCTTGCGGAAGGGGGGGTTCCGCGGTCGTTCAGGCCCGTACGAGGAGCTGGAACTCGAAGGCGTAGCGGGAGGCGCGGTAGATGTGCGTGCCGTACTCGACGGCCCGTCCCGTGTCGTCGTACGTCGTCCGGCTCATGGTGAGCAGCGCGGCCCCGGGGTCCTCGGCGAGCAGCTCGCCCTCCGCCTCGGTGGCGCACCGGGCGCCGACCGACTGACGGGCGCTGTGCAGGGTGATCCCGGCGGCTCGCATCATGCGGTACAGGCCGGTGGACTCCAGCCTGGCGTTGTCCAGGGACAGGAGTCCGGGCGGCAGGTAGTTGCACATGTGGGCCATCGGCTCACCGTGGGTGAAGCGCAGCCGTTGCAGGACGACGACGTCGCTGCCCTCGGCGAGGCCGAGCGCGGCGGCGACCTGGGCCGAGGCCGGCTCGGTCTCGTTGCGCAGCACATGGGTCGCGGGGCTCTGCCCGGCGGCCTGCAGGTCGTCGAAGAGGCTGCTCAGCTCCAGGGGCCGCTTGACCTGGCTGTGCACGACCTGGGTGCCCACGCCGCGACGGCGCACCAGCAGTCCCTTGTCCACGAGGGACTGGATGGCCTGCCGGACGGTCGGCCGGGAGAGGCCGAGCCGTCCGGCGAGTTCGATCTCGTTGCCCAGGAGGCTGCCCGGGGCGAGCCTGCCGTGCTCGATGGCGCCCTCCAGCTGCTGGGCGAGCTGGTAGTACAGCGGCACCGGGCTGGAGCGGTCCACCTCGAACTCGAGCGGCGCGGACTCTGCTTTGGACACAGGGGGAGCGTATCCGCCGGTCTCGATCTCAGGAAACTCTGACATCACATTGTCCGAACATTTGGGTCCACCCCTTCTCGAAGGGCCCGCGGGCGGGCCGGTGCGGTCGGTGGCGCGGTCGATGGTGCCGGATTGCGGGAGCCGCCTCACAGGTGGCGGCGGCGGTCGCCCAGGTGCCGCTCGTAGGACTTGCGGGCCTCGACGGCCGCCTCCCGCGAGGCGGTCTCGGCGACCGGCACGTCCCACCAGGCCTGGGCGGCGGGGGCCGTCGGCGTGGGGTCGGTCTCGACGTACACGCAGGTCGGACGGTCGGAGGCACGGGCGGCGGCCAGCGCCTCGCGCAGTTCGCGCACCGTCTGGGCGCGCAGCACCTCCATCCCGAGGCTGGCGGCGTTGGCGGCGAGGTCCACCGGGAGCGGGTCGCCGGTGAAGGAGCCGTCGGCGGCCCGGTAGCGGTAGGCGGTGCCGAAGCGCTCGCCGCCGACCTCGGAGGACAGTCCGCCGATGGAGGCGTAGCCGTGGTTCTGGATGAGGAGGAGGTTGACGTTTACGCCCTCCTGGACCGCGGTCACGATCTCCGTCGGCATCATCAGGTAGGTGCCGTCCCCGACGAGCGCCCACACCGGCCGGTCGGGCGCCGCCATCCGCACGCCGATGGAGGCCGGGATCTCGTAGCCCATGCAGGAGTAGCCGTACTCCAGGTGGTACTGCCGCGGTGAGCGGGCGCGCCACAGCTTGTGCAGGTCACCGGGGAGGGAGCCGGCGGCGTTGATGACCACGTCGTCGTCGCCGACCACCGAGTCGAGCGCGCCGAGCACCTGGGTCTGGGTGGGGCGGTCCGTGTCGTCCGCGGCGTACGCGGCGTCGACCACGCGCTCCCAGCTTTCCTTGCCCGCGCGGTACTCGGCCTCGTACGCCGGGTCGACGCGGTGTCCCGCCACGGCCCCGGCAAGGGCTTCGAGGCTCGCGCGGGCGTCGCCGACCAGGGTGCGGGCACCGAGCTTGTGGGCGTCGAAGCCCGTGACGTTGAGGTTGAGGAAGCGCACCCCGGGGGCGGCGAAGAGCGTGGAGGAGGCGGTGGTGAAGTCGGTGTAGCGGGTGCCCACGCCGATGACCAGGTCGGCGGTGCGCGCGATGTCGTCGGCCACGGCGGTGCCGGTGTGCCCGACGCCGCCGAGGTCGGCCGGATGGTCATGGCGCAGCGAGCCCTTGCCGGCCTGGGTGGACGCCACCGGGATGCCGGTGGCCGCGGCCAGTGCCTCCAGGGCGGGCTCGGCCTCGCTGTGGTGGACGCCGCCGCCCGCGATGATCAGCGGACGCCGCGCGGCGCGCACCGCCTCGGCGGCCGCGGCGAGTTCGGCGGCCTCGGGGGCCGGGCGGCGTACGTGCCAGACGCGCTCGGCGAAGAACTCCTCGGGCCAGTCGTACGCCTCGGCCTGGACGTCCTGCGGGAGGGCGAGCGTGACGGCGCCGGTCTCGGCGGGGTCGGCGAGCACCCGCATCGCCTGGAGCGCGGACGGAATCAGGGCCTCGGGCCGAGTGACCCGGTCGAACCAGCGGGAGACCGGGCGCAGCGCGTCGTTGACGGAGACGTCGCCGTACTGGGTGTGCTCCAGCTGCTGCAGCACCGGGTCGGGGAGGCGGTTGGCGAAGGAGTCGCCGGGGAGCAGGAGCACCGGCAGCCGGTTGACGGTGGCGAGCGCGGCACCGGTGACGAGGTTGGTGGCGCCGGGGCCGATGGAGGTGGTGACGGCCTGTGCGGACAGCCGGTTGAGCTGGCGGGCGTAGCCGACGGCGGCGTGCACCATGGCCTGCTCGTTGCGGCCCTGGTGGTAGGGCATCTCCTGCCGGTACTCCACCAGGGCCTGGCCGATGCCGGCGACGTTGCCGTGGCCGAAGATGCCCCACGTGCCGGCGACGAGCCGGCGGCGGACCCCGTCGCGCTCGGTGTACTGCGCGGACAGGAACCGCACCAGCGCCTGGGCGACCGTGAGGCGTCGTACGGACTGGCTGCTCATCAGGACCTCTCGGGGGCTTCGTCGGTGGCGGCGGGGGCGGTGTACAGCGGCAGGCGCGGGTCGACGGGCTGGTCCGGCCAGGTGGCGCGGACCCAGGCGTGGTCGGGGTGGTCGCAGATCAGCCAGGCGCGCTCCTCCCCCGGGCCCGCCATGACGTTGAGGTAGTACATGTCGTGGCCGGGGACGGCCATCGAGGGGCCGTGCCAGCCGTCGGGGATGAGGACGACGTCGCCGTGCCGGACCTCGGCGAGGACGTCGGTGTTGCGGCCGTTGCCGGAGGGTGAGACCCGCTGGTAGCCGATGCCCTCCTTGCCGTGCGCCGGGGCGATCTCGAAGTAGTAGATCTCCTCCAGGCGCGATTCGCCCTCGCGGTCCTCGTCGTGCTTGTGCGGCGGGAAGGACGACCAGTTGCCCGCCGGGGTGAGCACCTCGACCGCGATCAGCCGGTCGCACTCGAAGACCCCGGCGGCGCCGAAGTTGTTGACCTGGCGGCTGCAGCTTCCGCTGCCCCGCAGCTCGACGGGGACGGCGGAGGCCGGTCCGTAGCGGGCGGGCAGCCGCCGGTCGCAGCGGGCACCGGTCAGGGCGAAGCGGCCACCGGAGGCGGTGGTGACGGTGACCGTCTCGTCGCGCGGTACGTACGCGAAGTCGCTGACCCCGGCGAAGACGCTCTCGCGCCCGGTGAGCCGGAACGTCCCGCCTGCGGCGAAGACCTCGCAGCCGCCGGAGAGCGGCAGCACGATCCACTCGCTGTCACCGGTGGCGAACTCGTGCCGTCCGCCGGGCGGGAGTTCCAGGATCCGCAGCGAGGAGTGGTCCCAGCCGGCCCGTCCGGGGTCGACGTCGACGGCGTACGGGCCGGCGGCGGCCTTCCCGGCGGCCAGGTGGTTCTCGGTGCTGGTCATGGCGTGAGCCTCGCACTTCTCGCGGTTCGACCGGGACGTCACAGCAGGCCGACGGCGGTGTCGACGGCGGTCTCCACACCGCCCTCCGCCGGGTAGAGCAGCGTGCGGCCGACGACCAGACCCTGGACGGTGGGCAGGCGCAGCGCCTTGCGCCACTTCTCGTAGACCGCGTCCTGTTCCCCGCCCACCTCTCCCCCGAGCAGGACGGCGGGGAGGGTGGAGGTCTCCATGACGGTGGCCATGTCGTCGACGTCCTCGGTGACGGGCACCTTGAGCCAGGTGTAGGCGGAGGTCCCGGCGAGCCCGGAGGCGATGGCGATGGACTTGGTGACGGCCTCCGCGCTCAGGTCGTTGCGCACCCTGCCGTCGACGCGGCGGGATATGAAGGGTTCGACGAAGACCGGGAGCCGGTGCTCGGCCATGTCGTCGATGGCGCGGGCGGTGGCGACCATGGTGCTCAGCGAGCCGCTGTCCTCGTAGCTGATGCGCAGCAGCAGCTTGCCCGCGTCGAAGCCGAGCCGGGCTATGTCCTGGGCGCGGTGGCCGGTGAAGCGGTCGTCGAGCTCGAAGGAGGCCCCGGCCAGGCCCCCGCGGTTCATCGACCCCATGACGACCTTGCCCTCGAGCGCGCCGAGCAGCAGCAGGTCCTCCAGGATGTCCGCGGTGCCGAGGACCCCGTCCACGCCGGGGCGGGAGAGCGCGGTGCACAGCCGCTCCAGCAGGTCGACGCGGTTGGCCATGGCGAACTCCCGGTCGCCCACGGCGAACGCGCCCCGCGCGGGGTGGTCCGCGGCCACGATCATCAGCCGGCCGCTGTCACCGACGAGCGGGCGGCGGACGCGGCGGGCGGCGGCCTCGGCGATCGCCTCGGGGTGGTGGGTCCGCACCTTCACCAGGTCGGAGATGCTGATGCTCATCAGGAGCTCACTTTCGGGCAGGGGACGGACCGTCAGCCGCGGCCGAGGAGGTCCTGGACCTCCGACGCGGTGGGCATCGCGGAGGAGCAGGCCAGGCGGGACGCCACGATCGCGCCGGCGGCGTTGGCGTGGCGCATGATCCGCTCCAGGTCCCAGCCGGCGAGCAGCCCGTGGCAGAGGGAGCCGCCGAAGGCGTCGCCCGCGCCGAGCCCGTTGACCACCTCGACGGGGACCGGCGGGACCTCCGCGGTGCTGCCGTCGCGGTGGACGGCGAGGACGCCCTTGGGGCCCTGCTTGACGACGGCCAGTTCGACGCCGACGGCCAGCAGCGCCTCGGCCGCAGCGTGTGGTTCGCGCACCCCGGTGGCGACCTCGCACTCGTCGAGGTTGCCGACGGCGACGGTGGCCGAGGCCAGCGCCCGTGCGTAGTAGGGGCGGGCCTCGGCCGGGTCCTTCCAGAACATGGGACGCCAGTCGAGGTCGAAGACGGTGGTGCCGCGCCGCGCCCTGGCCTCGAGGGCGGCGAGGGTGGCGGTGCGGCTGGGCTCCGCGCACAGGCCGGTCCCGGTCATCCAGAAGATGCGGGCGGACCGGACGGCGTCGAGGTCCAGTTCGGCGGCGTGGATCTCGAGGTCGGGGGCCTTGGGGAGCCGGTAGAAGTAGAGCGGGAAGTCGTCCGGCGGGAAGATCTCGCAGAAGGTGACCGGCGTCGGGTACGCGGCGACGGGGGTGACGTAGCGGTCGTCGACGCCGAACTCCTTGAGCGCCTGGTGGCAGTAGGCGCCGAAGGGGTCGTCGCCGGTGCGGGTGATGACGGCGGTGCTGCGGCCGAGCCGGGCCGCGGCGACCGCGACGTTGGTGGCGGAGCCGCCGAGGAACTTGCCGAACGTCTCGACCTGGGGCAGCGGCACACCGGTCTGCAGAGGGTAGAGGTCCACCCCGATCCGGCCCATCGTGATCAGGTCGTACGGCTCGGTCATGGGCGTGACTCCTCGTCGTGCGTCACCGGGGGGTCGCTCTGCGGCCCTGTCAGGTCTAGCCCGCCCGGTCGCGCGATGTCAACACTATGTCCTTACATACGAACGTACCGCCCGCCGGAAGTCCGGGTCGTTATCTTGTCGTTACGTCGAGATGAATTGATGTCTTGACAAAGTCTTGACAGGGGCCCCGGGGAGGGGTTTGCTCCCGTGCAGCACCCGGCCATGTGAACACGTCCGTCCCCTTCTCCCTCCCACCGCAGTGAGGTGCAGGAACATGGAACGCTCTCGCAGAAACCGTCGGATCTCCGCCGTCGCGGCCCTCTCCGCCGCGGCGGTCCTCCTCGCAGCGGGCTGTTCCAGCAGCTCAGGCGGGAAGAAGGCCGAGGAGTCGGCGGACGCCCCCGCCGCGGGCAAGGCCGGCACCCCGCGGATGAAGATCGCGATGGTCACCCACGCCGCCCCCGGCGACACCTTCTGGGACCTGATCCGCAAGGGCGCCCAGGCCGCCGCCGCCAAGGACAACGTGGAGCTGATCTACTCCAACGACCCCAACGCCGCGACCCAGGCCAACCTGATCCAGAACGCGATCGACCAGAAGGTCGACGGGATAGCCGTCACCCTGGCCAAGCCCGACGCCATGAAGGACGTCGTCGCCAAGGCCGAGGCCGCGGGCATCCCGGTGGTCGGCTTCAACGCGGGCCTGGACGACTGGAAGGACCAGGGACTGCTGGAGTACTTCGGGCAGGACGAGAGCGTCGCAGGCGAGGCGCTGGGGAACAAGCTCAACGACCTCGGCGCCCGGCACAACGTCTGCGTGATCCACGAACAGGGCCACGTCGCCCTGGAGGCCCGCTGCGCCGGCGTGAAGAAGACCTTCAAGGGGAAGACCGAGAACCTCTACGTCAACGGCACGGACATGCCGTCGGTGAAGTCCACGATCACGGCGAAGCTCAAGCAGGACTCCGGCATCGACTACGTCGTCACCCTGGGCGCGCCCTTCGCCCTCACGGCCGTCCAGTCGGTCGCGGACGCCGGGAGCAAGGCCAAGGTCGGCACGTTCGACCTCAACAAGGACCTGGTCAAGGCCGTCCAGGACGGTGGCGTGCAGTTCGCGGTCGACCAGCAGCCGTACCTGCAGGGCTACCTCTCCGTCGACTCGCTGTGGCTGTACAAGACCAACGGCAACGTCAGCGGCGGAGGCGTCGCCCCGGTGCTGACCGGCCCGGCCTTCGTCGACAAGGACAACGTCGAGTCCGTGGCCTCGTTCGCCGCGAAGGGCACCCGGTGATCCCTGTGTCCCAGGCAGCCGCCCCAGCGGCGTCCCCCTCGCCACCCGCGGCACCCGCCTCCAAGGCGGACGGCCGCACCGCCGAACGCTCGCTGCTGCGCAGGACGCTGGCCCGCCCGGAGATCGGCGCGCTGATCGCCGCCGTCGCGGTCTACCTCTTCTTCTTCGCGGTGGCGCCGTCCTTCCGCGAGGCGGGCTCGCTGGCGACCGTGCTCTACCAGGCGTCGGTCATGGGCATCATGGCGCTGCCGGTGGCCCTGCTGATGATCGGCGGCGAGTTCGACCTCTCGGCCGGCGTCGCGGTCACCGCGTCGGCGCTGACTGCGAGCATGTTCAGCTTCCAGTTGAGCATGAACGTGTGGACCGGCGTGGCCGTCGCCCTGGTGGTGTCCCTGGGCATCGGGGCGCTCAACGGCTACCTGCTGGTGAAGACCGGCCTGCCCAGCTTCCTCATCACCTTGGCCACCTTCCTGATGCTGCAGGGCCTCAACCTGGCGGTCACCAAGATCTTCACCGGCAACGTCGCCACCGACTCCATCAGCGACATGGACGGCTTCGGCCAGGCGCGCGCGCTGTTCGCCTCGGAGGTCGGCATCGGCGGGGTCCAGCTCAAGGTGACGGTGCTGTGGTGGCTCGGCTTCGCGGCGCTCGCCACCTGGGTGCTGCTGCGCACCAGGTTCGGCAACTGGACCTTCGCGGTCGGCGGCAACAAGGACAGCGCGCGGGCGGTCGGCGTACCGGTGGCCTTCACCAAGATCGCGCTGTTCATGGCTGTGGGCTTCGGGGCCTGGTTCACCGGCATGCACCTGCTGTTCTCGTTCAACGCGGTGCAGTCGGGCGAAGGCGTCGGCAACGAGTTCCTGTACATCATCGCGGCGGTCATCGGCGGCTGCCTGCTCACCGGCGGCTACGGTTCGGCGATCGGCTCGGTGATCGGCGCCTTCATCTTCGGGATGGTCTCCCAGGGCATCGTGTACGCCAACTGGAACCCCGACTGGTTCAAGTTCTTCCTCGGCGTGATGCTCCTGATCGCGACCCTCGTCAATCTGTGGGTCCGCCGCACGGCGACCCGGAGGTGAGCCCGATGACCACCGCCACCACCACCGACTCCGACGGCACAGCCGCCGTCCCCGGGCCCGTCGTCGAACTGGACCGGGTGGGCAAGAGCTACGGCAACGTCCGCGCCCTCCACGGGGTCGACCTGGCCGTCCGGCCGGGGCAGGTCACCTGCGTCCTCGGCGACAACGGCGCGGGCAAGTCCACCCTGATCAAGATCGTCTCCGGACTGCACCAGCACACCGAGGGCGAGTTCCGCATCGACGGCGCACCCGTACGGCTGAACACCCCGCGCGAGGCCCTGGACCGCGGCATCGCCGCCGTCTACCAGGACCTGGCGACCGTCCCGCTGATGCCGGTCTGGCGGAACTTCTTCCTCGGCTCCGAGCTGACCCGCGGCCCCCGGCCCGTACGGCGCCTGGACATCGCCCGGATGAAACGGACCGCGGACGAGGAACTACGGGCGATGGGCATCGTCCTGGACGACCTGGAACAGCCCATCGGCACCCTCTCCGGCGGCCAGCGGCAGTCCGTGGCCATCGCCCGCGCGGTCCACTTCGGCGCGCGGGTGCTGATCCTGGACGAGCCGACCGCGGCGCTGGGCGTCAAGCAGTCGGGTGTCGTCCTGAAGTACATCGCGGCCGCACGCGACCGGGGTCTGGGCGTCATCTTCATCACCCACAATCCGCACCACGCCTTCATGGTGGGCGACCACTTCTCGGTGCTGCGGCTGGGCACCCTGGAGTTGAGCGCGGGCCGGAACGAGGTCTCCCTGGAGGAGCTGACCCACCACATGGCCGGCGGCGCCGAGCTGGCCGCGCTCAAGCACGAACTCGCCCAGGTCCGCGGCGTCGACGTGGAGGAACTGCCCGGACCCGAGGACCTGGGCGAGGGCCGTCCCTCCCCGTGAGGGGCCGCCCGGCCCCGGTTCCACTCTGACATGACGTCCGTATGTCAGGACTAACTCTTGACGGCTGCCCGGCCGGACGGCGAAGCTTCCAGCGGGACCACGGAGCTTCGCGGGCATCCGTACCACCGCCCTGACGGGCCGCCCTACCGAACCACGACCGGTCCGCGGCGACCGGTGAGAGGAGCCCTCCTCATGACTGCCCCCTCCCCCGTTCTGGACCGGATCCGGATCGGCTCCGCGCCCGACTCGTGGGGCGTCTGGTTCCCCGACGACCCGCAGCAGGTGCCCTGGCGGCGCTTCCTGGACGAGGTCTCCGCGTCGGGCTACGAGTGGATCGAGCTCGGCCCGTACGGCTACCTGCCGACCGACCCAGCCCGGCTCACCGAGGAGACCGCGCGCCGCGGCCTGAAGGTCTCCGCGGGCACCGTCTTCACCTCCCTGCACCGCGGGCCCTCGGTGTGGGACGCCACGTGGGAGCACGTCGGCCAGGTCGCCGCCCTCGCCCAGGCCATGGACGCCCGGCACCTGGTGGTCATCCCGTCCTTCTGGCGCGACGACAAGACCGCCGAGGTCATCGAGCCGCGCGAGCTCACCGCCGAGCAGTGGGGACACCTCGCGACCGGCATGGAGCGCCTGGGCCGCCAGGTCCGCGACACGTACGGCCTGGACATCGTGGTCCACCCGCACGCCGACACGCACATCGACACCGAGGAGCACGTCGAGCGCTTCCTCGACGCCACCGACCCCGGTCTGGTCAGCCTCTGCCTGGACACCGGCCACTACGCCTACTGCGGCGGCGACAGCGTCAAGCTCATCGAGACCTACGGGGAGCGGATCGGCTACCTGCACCTGAAGCAGGTCGACCCGGAGATCCTCGCCGACGTCGTCAAGAACGGGATCCCCTTCGGCCCGGCCGTGCAGCGCGGGGTCATGTGCGAGCCGCCGGCCGGGGTGCCCGCCCTGGAGCCCGTGCTGGCCGCCGCGCAGGGCCTGGGCGTGGACCTCTTCGCCATCGTCGAGCAGGACATGTACCCCTGCGAGCCGGAGCGGCCACTGCCCATCGCGCAGCGCACCCGGAAGTTCCTGCGCTCCTGCGGTGCCTGACGCACCGCCCACGAAAGGGAAGACACGCATCATGACGCAGCACGGACCGCTCGGGGTCGCCGTCATCGGCACCGGCAAGATGGGTGCCGACCACGTACGCCGCATCAACGACGTCGTGAGCGGCGCCCGGGTGACCGCCGTCGTCGACGTCGACGCCGAGCGGGTGAAGGCGGTCGCCGACGGCATCGAGGGCTGCACGGCCTACACCGACCCCGCCGCGGCGATGGCCGCGGCCGACGTGGACGCCGTCCTCATCGCCTCCCCCGGCCCCGCCCACGAGGCGGCGCTGCTCACCGCCTTCGAGCACGACCTGCCGGTGCTGTGCGAGAAGCCGCTCACGCCGGACGCCGCCTCGGCGCTGCGCGTGATGGAGGCCGAGCAGAGGCTGGGGCACCGGCGGGTGCAGGTCGGCTTCATGCGGCGCTACGACGCGGAGTACACGAAGCTCAAGGCCCTGCTGGACAGCGGTGAGCTGGGCCGGACGCTGATGCTGCACAACCGGCACCGCAACGCGAGCATCCCTCCCGGCTTCACCAACGCCAACCTCGTCAACGACTCGCTCGTGCACGAGATGGACGTGACCCGCTGGCTGCTCGGCCAGGAGATCACCGCCGTGACGGTCCTGCGCCCGCGCCCGTCCTCGAACGCGCCCGAGGGCCTGGACGACCCGCAGTTCGTGGTCTTCGAGACCGACGGCGGGGCCGTCGTCGACGTCGAGGTCTTCCTCAACTGCGGCTTCGGCTACCAGGTGCAGGCGGAGGCGGTCTGCGAGCGCGGCAGCGCCCGCATCGGCGACGCGCACGACCTGCTCGTCAACACCGCGGGCCGCTGGGGCGGCACGATCGCCCAGGACTTCGTGGAGCGCTTCGCCGACGCCTACGACCGCGAGGTCCAGGCATGGGTCGACGCCACCCGGCGCGGTGAGGTCACCGGCCCGAGCGTGTGGGACGGCTACGCCGCGGCGGCGATCTGCGAGGCCGGTGTCCGCTCGCAGAGCACGGGCGGGCGCGTCGAGGTCGAGCTGGTCGACCGACCGGCGTTCTACCACTGAGGGACGCAGGTCCCCGGTCACCCCGGATCCGGCGCGGGTGGGGCGGTTACTCCCTGGCCGCCCTGCCCGCGCCTCCACCCCACCCGTGAGAAAGGCACCCCGCACATGCGCGTTGTCCTCTTCGGCGTCGGGCGCCTCGGTTCCTTCCACGCGGCCACCCTCCACGCCCACCCCGAGGTCTCCGAGCTGGTCCTCGCCGACGCCGACGCCGCGCGGGCCGCCGAGGCCGCCGCACGGCTCGGTGCCGGTGCGCGGGCGGCGGCCTCGGTCGACGCGGCGTTCGCGGGCGGCGCGGACGCGGTCGTCATCGCCTCGGCGACCTCCGCCCACGCCGGGCTGATCACCCGCGCCGTGCGGGCCGGGCTCCCCGCGTACTGCGAGAAGCCGGTCGCCCTCGACCTGGAGTCCACGGTCACCGCCCTGCGTGAGGTCGAGGAGGCCGGCTCCGTCCTCCAGATGGGATTCCAGCGCCGCTTCGACCCCGGCTACCGCGCCGCCCGCGAGGCGGTCCGGGCCGGCCGCCTCGGACGGCTGCACACCGTACGGGCCCTGACCTCCGACATGGCGCCCCCGCCACCGGAGTTCGTACCGCTGTCCGGCGGGCTCTACCGGGACTGCCTGATCCACGACTTCGACGCGGTGCGGTGGGTCACCGGCCGTGAGGTCGTCGAGGTGTACGCCATGGGCGCCAACGGCGGGGCCGACTTCTTCCGTGAGGCGGGCGACGTGGACACCGCGGCGGCGCTCCTCACCCTCGACGACGGCACCCTCGCGACCGCCACCTCCACCCGCTACAACGGCGCCGGCTACGACATCCGCATGGAACTCGCCGGTTCACTGGACCAGATCGCGGTCGGCGTCGGCCCCCGTACGCCGGTCACGTCGGTGGAACCGGGCGCGGCGCCGGGCGTGCCGGATCCCTGGACGGGGTTCGTGGACCGCTTCGGGGACGCGTACCGGGCGGAGATCGACGCCTTCGTGCAGGTGGTGGCGGGCCGGTCGGAGAACCCCTGCGAGGGGCGCGAGGCGCTCGACGCGCTGCTCGTGGCGGAGGCGTGCGAGGTCTCGCGCAAGGAGCGGCGGCCGGTCACGATCGCCGAGATGACCGAGGTCGCGGAACGCGCCCGCAAGCGCGCGGGGTGACCGCACGGGGCGCCGCGGGCACGTCACCCCCGCGGTCCGCCCCGGGTGGCGTGATCAGGTACGCCGGTGCTTCCTGGGATGAGTCGGTCCCGGCTGTCCACGAGGGAAGAACCTTTCATGGCGATGAAGGTCCAGGCGCTGCGCACGCCTCGAGCGGCGGGGCTGGTGGGGATCGCGTTCGCGGTGCTGATCGGCGCCGCCATCGTCCTGGTCCGGGCCTCCATCCCCAGCGGTGAGGGCGCGCTGACCAGCTCGCCCCTCACCCTCTCCTCGCGCAGCGGGGTCCAGACGGCGCTGGCCCTCATCCCCTTCGCCGGCATCTTCTTCCTCTGGTTCATGGGCGCGGTGCGCGCGCACGTCGGCCCGGGCGAGGACAAGTTCCTCTCGACGGTGTTCCTCGGCAGCGGCCTGGTGTTCGTCGCGACGCTCTTCGGCGCCGCCGCCGCGGCCGGCAGCCTGCTGGCCACCACGGAGGTCGCCTCGCCCGGCCCCCCGCGGGCCGAGTTGTCGTACTTCGGGCAGCACCTCACCTACAGCCTGCTGACGACGTACTCGATGCGGATGGCCGCGGTCTTCGTGCTGTCGGCCTCCACCGTCGCGCTGCGGCTGGGGACGTTCCCGCGCTGGCTGGTGCTGCTGGGGTACCTCGTCGGCGTCACGCTGCTGTTCGTGGTGCCGAACGTGCGGTTGGCCGAACTGGTCTTCCCCCTGTGGGCGCTGGTCGTCAGCCTCCACATCGTGGTGGCGAGTTTCCGCTCCCGGCCGGCGGAAGCGCAGGCCTTCTGAGCGGTGACGCTCAGGAGGTCGTGCGGCGCAGCAGCAGCGTGACGAAGCCGAGCGTGCCCCGGTAGCCGTGCAGCCACTCGGCGCGGTGGACGGCGGCGGCGTCGAGGGCGGCGCCGCTGTCGGGGTCGGCGGGGTGGTCCAGGGCCCACTCGGCGAGGGAGCCGGTCCAGGACCACTCGTAGTCGTCCCACTCGCGGACGGTGCTGACGTGGGCGAGGACCGGGGTCCAGCCGTCCGCGACGATCCGGTCCACGGTGCTCGCCAGGTCCTCGTACTCCCCCAGCATCTCGACGAGTTCCGGGGTGGGTTCGCGCTCCCAGAATGCGTCGCCGACGATCACGGTGCCCCCGGGGGCGAGGTGGGCGCGGGCCGCGGCGAGGGTCGGCAGGAGACCGCCGAAAGCGTGCGCGGCGCCGACGCTGAGCACGACGTCGAAGGGGTGCGGCGAGGTGAACGCGCCCGCGTCCTGTTCGTGGAGCGTCAGCCGGTCGCCGACGTCCAGCGCGGCGGCCTCGCGGGCCGCCTTCCGCAGTGCCCCGGTGTCCAGGTCGACGCCCTCCGCGGTGACGCCCGGGCGGCTGTCGAGGGCCCGCAGCAGCCAGGCGCCCTCCCCGCAGCCGAGGTCGAGGACGCGTTCGTCGCCGCGGCGCAGCGCCCTGCCGAGCAGACGGCGCACGGTCGCGTCGTCCAGCGGTGCGGCGATGGGGTGGTGGGTGTGCGCGATGCGCGAGATGCGGCGTCGGTCCATCGGCGCAGCTTCGCAGGGCGGGCCCTTCACCGCATCCGGTTAATTCCGCGTGGCCGTGCAACGCGATCCGCGGCGGTGGCGGTTTCCCGGTTCGAAGGGCCGTCACGGGAGCACGGCCATCGCGGCCGTCAGGGCCGTCACGGGGAGAGGACGACCGAGATGGACAGGAAGACGGACACGAAGCCGGACCGGAAGACGGACCGGAAGACCGTCACGACGGCGGGCCGGCGCGGTCCGCGGCTACAGGCCTCACTCCTCGCGCAGCGCGCCGAACACCTGGTGGAACTCGGGGAAGGTCTTCTTCACGCAGCCGGGCTCGTCGAAGGTCACCCCTTCCGTGCGGAGCGCGGCGACGGCGAAGCTCATCGCGATGCGGTGGTCGCCGTGGCAGGCGATCTCGACCGGGGCGGGGGTGCCGGGGTGGATCTCGATCCAGTCGCGGCCGGTCTCCACCCGGATGCCCTGACGGCGCAGGTTGGCCGCGCAGACCTCCAGGCGGTCGCACTCCTTCACCCGGGTGTTGTAGACGTCCTCGATGCGGACCGGGCCGTCGGCGAACGGCGCGATCGCGGCGAGCGTCGGCATCGTGTCGGAGATGTCCCGCATGGTCGTGGTGATCCCGCGCAGGGTGCCGGTGCCGGAGACCGTGGTGGAGTCGGCGCCGGTCTCGACGCGGGCCCCCATGCGGCGCAGGACGTCGACGAAGCCCAGGTCGCCCTGGAGCGCTCCGGTGCCCAGTCCGGGAACGGTGACCTCACGGCCGGTCAGGGCGGCCGCGGCGAAGAAGTAGCTCGCGGTGGAGGCGTCGGGTTCGACGGCGTGGTCCGCGGCACGGTAGCCGCCGGGCGGGACGACGAGCACGCTGCCCTCGCGGCCGACCTCGACGCCGAAGGATCGCATCATGGCGATGGTGATCTCGACGTAGGGGACGGAGACCAGCCCCGTGACGTTGACGCGCAGTCCCTCGCGCATGAGCGGGCCGGCGAGGAGCAGCGCGGTGAGGAACTGCGAGGACAGGCTCGCGTCGAGGTCGAGCGCGCCGCCCTCGATGCCGTCGGCGGCGACGGTCAGCGGCAGGTGGCCCTCCGCCTCCTCGTGGCGCAGGTCGACACCGAGCTTCCGCAGGGCGGTGGTGAGCGGGGCGACGGGACGGCGGCGCATCTGGGCGGAGGCGTCGAAGCGGTAGGTGCCGTGCCCGGCCGCGGCGAGCGCAGGCAGGAACCGGGCCGCGGTGGCGGCGTCCCGGCAGTAGACGTCGGCCTCGGGGACCGCGGGTCCGGCGGGGCGTCCTTCGACGCGCCATACGTCCGGGCCGCGGTCCACGCGGTAGCCGAGCCGGAGCAACCCCTCCGCGAAGCCGTCGGTGTCGTCGGAGAGCAGCGGCCGCCGCAGTGTGGTCGTCCCCTCGGCCGCCGCCGCCAGGAACAGCGCCCGGGCGGTGACGGACTTCGAACCGGGGACGGCGACGACGGTCACGGTGTTCTCCTGTGCTGCCTGACGTGCGGGGACGCCCTGGTGAGGGGCACCGACATTCTAGGCGCCGGGCGAGCCGGGGACCGTGGGCGTGAAGCGCACGGGGAGCCGGCGCACGCCGCGCATGAGCATGCCGGGCAGCCAGTCCAGCTTCTCCGGATCGGCGTCGAGCGCGAGGTCGGGGCAGCGTTCCAGGAGGGCGCGGACGGCGACGCGTCCTTCGAGCCGGGCGAGCGGGGCGCCGAGGCAGTAGTGCAGGCCGTGCCCGAACGCGACGTGGCCCCGGGTGTCCCGGCGGATGTCGAAGCGGTCGGCCTCGGTGAAGCGGTCCGGGTCGCGGTCGGCGGAGGCCAGGGCGACGAGGACGGGTTCGCGGGCCGGGATGACGGTGCCGGCGACGTCGACCGGTTCGGTCGTGAAGCGGAAGGTGGCGGTCTCGACCGGGCCGTCGTAGCGGAGCATCTCCTCCACCGCGCCGTCGATGAGGCTCATGTCGGCCCGCAGGAGTGCCAGTTGGTCCGGATGGGTGAGCAGGGCGCGGACGCCGTTGGAAACCAGGTTGACCGTCGTCTCGTGTCCGGCGATCAGCAGCAGGAAGGCCATGCCGCCGAGTTCGGAGCGCGAGAGCCGGTCGCCGTCCTCGGAGGTGGTGCGGATGAGCGCGCTCATCAGGTCGTCGCCGGGCGCGCAGCGCTTGTCCTCGATCAGCTCGTGGAGGTAGGCCGCGAGTTCCTCGAAGGCCGTGCGCTCGGCCTCCGGCCCGGTCGGTGCGACGACCTCGTTCGACCAGGCGCGGAAGGCCGCCCGGTCCAGGTCGGGCACCCCGAGCAGCTCGCAGATGACCGTGATGGGCAGCGGGTAGGCGAGCGCCTCGACGAGGTCGGCGGTGCCGTCCGGGCGGGCCAGCATCGCGTCGAGCAGGGCGGCCGTGATCTCCTCCACGCGCGGCGCCAGTTCCTCGACCCGACGGCCGGTGAACTCCCGGGCCACCAGCTTGCGCAGCCGGGTGTGCTCCGGCGGGTCGGAGACGAGCATGTGGCGGCCGAGGAGTTCCTCGTCGTAGGAGGTCCATCCGAGTGCGCGGGAGTCCTTGGCGAACCGGGTGTCGGCGAGCGCGGCCCGGGCCTGGTCGTGGCCGACGATCAGCCACAGCTCCCCGACGTCGGCGGTGCGCACGCGGTGCACGGGCCCCTTCTCGCGGAGCCTGGCGTAGACGGGATAGGGATCGGCGGTGAACTCCTCGCCGTAGACCGTGAGATCGACCGTGTCCATGTGCCGCACGGTAACCCGGGGGTCCACCGCGACACGTCACCCTGCGGGACGAGACACCCCGGACGGTCTCATCCGAAGGGTTCAGCCGATCGTGGCGGTGCGCCAGGTCTCCTCGTCCGCCTCCAGCAGCGTGGCCAGGACGGCGGGGTCCGGCAGCGGCCCGTGGTCGGCCGGGACACGCAGGGCCGAGGCCGCGGTCAGATGGCCGAGCCGCAGGGCACGCTCCACGGGCAGGTCCCGCAGCAGACCGCTGAGGAAGCCCGCGGCGAAGGCGTCCCCGGCGCCGACCGGCTCGGCCACCCGGACGGTGAGGGCGGGCACGCTGTGCGCGTCGGTCCCGGTGAAGGCCGTGGCGGCACGGGACCCGTCCTTGACGACGAGGACACCGGGCCCGGGCAGCAGCTCGCGGACCGAACGGGCATCGGTGATCCCTTCGCCCCACAGGGCCTGGGCCTCGTCGAGACCCACCAGGACGATGTCGGCCCGGTCGGCGAGCGGCCGCAGGACGTCGGCGGCGGAGCGGCCGGTCCACAGCGCGGGGCGGTGGTTGACGTCGAAGCTGACGGGCCACGGGCGGTCGGGGCGCAGCGCCCGTTCGACGAGGGCGTGGCAGCCGGGCGAGAGGGCGGGCGTGATGCCGCTGAGGTGGACGAGCGCGGCTCCGCTCAGGGCCGGGTCGTCGAGCACGTCGGGGGTGAGCGCCGAGGCGGCGGACCCCGCGCGGTGGTAGTGGACGCGGGTGCCGTGCGCGCCCGGGTCCTTGAGCAGGAGCCCGGTGGGCCGTGCGGGGTCGGTGCGCACTCCGGTGACGTCGACGCCGCCCGCGGCGATCCGCGCGCGGATCCGCCGGCCGAAGGGGTCGTCGCCGACCGCGGAGACCCATCGGGCGGGGATGCCGTGGTCGGCGAGGTACAGCGCGACGTTGGACTCGGCGCCCGCGATGTCGACGCGCAGAAGGTCCGCGTCGTCCAGCGGCCCGAGGGGGTCGGGGGCGAGGGCGGCCATGGTCTCGCCGACGCAGACCACGGGTCCGGGTCGCAGCGGCCGGGGGGTGCTCATGGGGGGCTTCCTAGAGGGTGTCGGCGCGGTCCGCCGGGCGGTACGGGGCGGCCGGTGTGCCGGGGACGTCCACCCGGACGGCGAACACGGCGCCGTCGAGCGGTCCCGGGGCGGCCAGGCCGATGTGCGCACTGGTGACGAGGAGGGTCCGGCCGTCGGCGCCGCCGAGGCAGAGTCCGGCGGGCTGTCCGGCGGGCAGGTCGACGATCCGGTCGAGGCTGCCGTCCGGGAGGTAGCGGTGGACCTGTCCGGTGCCCCAGACGGCGGTCCACAGCCCGCCCTCGCTGTCGGTGGTCATCCCGTCGGGGCTGCCCTCGGCGAGGGTGACGAAGGTCTCCGGCGTGCCGGGGTCGCCACTGGCGGGGTCGACCGGATAGCGACGGATGACGCCCCGGGCGCTGTCGGCGAGGTACATGACGGTGCCGTCGGCGGTGAAGGCCGGCCCGTTGGGGATCGTGATGTCCCGCAGCACACGGGTGACACGCCCGTCGCGGTCCAGGCGGTAGAGCGAGCCGGCGTCCTCGGTGGTGTCGTAGGCCATGCTGCCCGCCCAGAAGCGGCCGTGCGGGTCGGCGACGCCGTCGTTCATCCGCATCGGCGCCGGGGCGTCGTCCTCGGGGCGGGCGATCCACTCGGCCCGGCCCGCGGGGTCGATGCGGCAGATGCCGGTGCCCGCGGCCGCGACCCAGTGGCCGGGGCGGCCCTGGACCGGCGCCACCGCACCCAGCGGGCAAGGCAGTTGGGCGATCAGGGTGTGCGGGGCGGCGGGGCCGCCGGAGGCGGCCAGCAGCCGGCCGCTGAGGATGTCGGTGAGCACGGCACGGCCGTCCGTCCAGCGGATGCCCTCGCCGAGTTCGAGGCGGTCGGTCCCGAGGACCGCCGGGGACGCGGTGGCGGTCACGGGCGGTCCTCCGCGCGGACGACGTCCAGGAAGGTGCGGGCCCGTTCGCGCAGCGCGGTGACGCTGCCGCCCTCGGCGGCGTCGCCGATCAGGGGCGATCCGACGCCGACGGCGACGGCACCGCCCCGCAGGTACACCGCGGCGGCCTGCGCGTCCACTCCCCCGACGGGCACGAAGGGCAGGTCGGGGAAGGGGCCGCGCAGGTCCTTCAGGTACCCGGGGCCACCGGCGCTGCCGGCCGGGAAGAGCTTGAGGGCGTCGGCGCCGAGCCGCAGTGCCTGGAGGATGTCGGTGGGGGTCATCACCCCGGCGAGCACCGGGAGTCCGAGCTCCCGGCCGGTGGCGATGCCCTCGCTGACCGCGGGGGTGACGAGGAAGGCGGCGCCGGCCTTGTGGGCGTCCCGTGCGTCGTCGGCGCTGAGCACGGTTCCGGCCCCGAGGGTCGCGTCCGGGCCGAGCGCGGCGCGCGCACCGGCGATGACGTCGAGCGCGTCACGTCCGCTGAGGGACACCTCGATGAGGGTGATCCCCTCCTCGGCGAGGGTGAGCACGGTGGTCAGCGCGGCGTCCGGGTCGCTGCCGCGGACGATGGCGAGCAGCCGGTGGGCACGCAGCGCGGCGAGCAGGTCCATCCGACATCCCTTCTGGTGATGGGGGTTCAGGGGCGGCGGGTCGCGGTGACGGTGAGCCGCCAGCCGACCTCGCCGGAGGGCGGGACGACGACCGTGTCGCCGTCGTCCGCCCCGGTGCGGTCGAAGACGCGGCCGAGCATCGGCTCGACGCCGATCGAGCGGTACGGCGCGTCCTGGGGGAAGCCGCCGAGGTTCCGCCACAGCGCGACCGCGACGGGCCGGCCGCCGGCCTCGACCGCCAGGTGCAGCGCGTCGGGGCCGTCGTGCACGGTCACCCGCGGGGTGAGGACGACGGCCCCGACGGCGGTCCCGTCGTCCGGGCCGAGCCGGTCGAGGGGGATGCCCTCGACGCGCGGCCACCGACCGGTGATCCACCCCGCGCCCTCGTCCGGGTAGAGCCGGGTCTCCGCTGCCGCGTCGATGCCGATCCAGGCGTCCGGGGAGAGTTCCAGCAGGGCGTGGGCGGCCCACACGAAGCGGTAGCCGGGCTCGGCGGTGAGCGTGTAGTCGACGACGGCGGCTCCCGCCTCCGTGCTCAGGCGCCGGGTCAGCCGGAAGTCGGGGCAGTCCACGACCTCCGCGTCCGCCTCTCGGCGCCAGGGCCGTGACCAGGCGTCCCCGTGGTCGGGCAGCCCGCGCACGGTGGGTACGCACTCCTCCAGGCCGCCGGCGTCGGCGAAGGGGTCGCCGGGCCGGACCCGGGGGCGGCGGGGCTCGTCGCGGTGCCAGAGCCATTCACGGCCGCCCGCGGTCAGCGAGGTCCAGCGCCCGCCGTGGTCCAGGTCGGTGACCACGGAGACCGGGATCCGGTTCCCGGTCACCATTCGGCGAAGGAGCCGTCGGCGTGCCGCCACACCGGGTTGCGCCAGGCGTGGCCGGAACGGTCCGCGGCGCGGACCGCGTCCTCGTCCACGGCGACGCCGAGTCCCGGCAGTTCGGTGCGGCGCGCCTGGCCGTCGACGAACCGGAAGGGCTCGGTGTCGACCAGGTAGGACAGCAGGTCGGCGTCCTTGTTGTAGTGGATGCCCCGGCTCTGCTCCTGGATCAGGAAGTTCGGCGTGGCGAAGGCGACCTGCAGGCTCGCGGCCAGCGCGATCGGTCCGAGCGGGCAGTGCGGTGCCAGGTGCGCGCCGAACGTCTCGGCGAGCGAGGCGATCCGGGTGACCTCCGATATCCCGCCGGCGTGCGACAGGTCCGGCTGGGCCACGGCGATGCCGGCCGTCAGCGCCGGGAGGAAGTCGGCCCGCCCGTAGAGCCGTTCACCGGTGGCGAGCGGTACGGACGAGGCCGCGACCAGGCCCGGGAGCAGGTGCGCCTGCTCGGGCAGGACGGGTTCCTCGACGAACAGCGGGTGCAGCGGGGCTATCTCGTGCAGCACGCGCCGCGCGTTGGCGGCGCTGAACCGTCCGTGGAAGTCCACCGCGACGTCCCGGTGCGGGCCGAGGGCCTCCCGGGCGGCGGCGACGCGCTCCACGACGGCGGCCGTCTCGGCGGGGCTGCCGAGCGGCGGTGTGCGCCCGGCGGCGTTCATCTTGACGGCCGTGAAGCCCGCCTCCACCTGGGCGGTGACCTCCTCCTTGAGCCGGTCCGGCTCGTCGCCGCCGACCCAGGCGTACACCCGGACCGAGTCGCGGACGGGGCCGCCGAGCAGGGTGTGCACCGGTACCCCGAGGGCCTTGCCCGCGATGTCCCACAGGGCCTGGTCGATGCCGGCCACGGCGCTGGAGAGCACGGGCCCGCCCCGGTAGAAGCCGCCCTTGGTGAGCACCTGCCAGTGGTCCTGGATCCGCAGGGGGTCCTGGCCCACGAGGTGCTCGGCGAGCACCTCCACGGCGGTCCGCACCACCTCGGCCCGGCCCTCCACCACCGGCTCGCCCCAGCCGACGACGCCGTCGTCGGTCTCGATGCGGCAGAACAGCCAGCGGGGCGGGACGAGGAAGGTCTCGACGCGCGCGATCTTCACTGTGCCTGGCCGTCTTTCTGTTCGTTGGAGCCGTCCGCGCCCTCGGGCGTCTGCGGGCCGCTGACCTTGTCGAGGTCGCGCGTCGCCTGGTCGAGCAGGGCGCGCATGGCGTGTTCCGCGGCGTCCGGGTCCCGGTCGCGCACGGCGTCGAGGACGGCACGGTGACTGGGCACCGGGTCCTCACTGTGCGGGGCGCTGTGCACGAGCTGGTCGCGCTGGGCCAGGCCCGACTCGATGACCATCTCCATGCGTTCCAGCAGTTCGTTGTGGGTGGCCGCGAGCAGCGCCCGGTGGAAGGCGAGGTCGGCCTCGACGGCGTGGGTCGCGCCGCCCTCCTCGCCCATGGCCGTCAGTGCCGTCTCCAGCAGCTCCAGATCCGCGTCGGTGCGGCGGGCCGCGGCCAGCCGTACAGCGGCGGGTTCGATGATGCCGCGGACCTCGCCGAGGTTGCGCAACAGCGCCAGGTCGGCGCCGGTGTCGCTGCCCTCGGAGAACTGCCAGCGCAGCACGTCGGCGTCGAGCAGGTTCCAGTCCGAGCGGGGCCGCACGAAGGTGCCGCGCTTCTGCCGGGCGTCGACCATGCCCTTGGCCGCGAGGACCTTCAGCGATTCGCGCAGGGCCGTCAGACTGACGTCCAACTCGCTCTGCAGGGCCGCCATGTCGAGCGTCGCTCCCTCGGGGATCTCGCCGCTGAGCACTCGGCGGGCGAGGGTCTCCACGGTCTGGCCGTGCACTCCGCGGCGCGCGTATGGCGTCATGTGTATGCCTTTCTTGCTGGTCGGTGGGGCTGGACCGTCGTCTCGGCCGTCTCCGTCAGGGCGTACCCGTCAGGCGGAGGCTTTGACGACGCTCCAGCCACCGTCGACGAGCAGGCTCGATCCGGTGATGTACGAGGCTTCTTCGGCGGTGAGGAAGGCGACGGCGGCGGCGACCTCCTCGGGGGTGCCGAAGCGGCCGGCCGCGGTCTCGGCGACGCTCTGTTCGCGTTCGGCCTGCGGCACCCGGTCCCAGGCGGCGGTCAGGATCGGCCCGGGGATCACCGCGTTGACGCGGACCTCCGGTCCGTACTCGACGGCGAGCTGGCCGCACAGCGACAGCAGCGCGCCCTTGCTGGCCGCGTAGGCCGGGTGACCGGGGATGCCCCGGTGGGCGTGGACGGAGGAGGTGAGCACCACGGCGCCGCGCTGCTCGCGCAGGTCGGGCAGCACCGCCTTGAAGCCCAGGAAGGCGCCGGTGAGGTTGACCGACAGCTGCCGTTCCCAGGAGGCGAGACTCGTCTCGTGCGCGGGGGCGACCTGCACCGTGTACGCGTTGCTGACCAGGACGCCCACGGGCCCGAAGGCGTGGGCGGCGTCCGTGACCCGCCGCCAGTCGTCCTCGCTCGCGACGTCGGCGGCGACGACGACGGCGCGCGCGCCGTCCTTGCGCAGCCGCGCGGCGGTCTCCTCGCCCCGGTCGGCGGCGATGTCGACGAGCACGACGGCCGCTCCCTCGGCGGCCAGGCGCGCCGCGGTGGCGGCGCCGATGCCCGAGGCGGCGCCGGTGACGACGGCGACGCGGTTGGTGAAGCGGGCCGCTGGGTTCATGGTGCTGGTCGTCTCCTGTTTCATCGCTGGTGTGCTGATTCTCGCCGTGTCGTCACTGCCGGGCCAGGACGACGAGTTCCGCGTCGTACTCCGCCGTCCACGCGAACGGCAGGCCCGAATGGGTCAGATGGGCGCCGCTGTAGCGGGTGCCGGTGGTGGTGTCGGTGTAGACGGCGTCCGCTCGCAGACCGCGCAGGCGGAGCCGGGCGGCCCGGCCGGGCACCAGCGGCGCCCCGTCGAGGGGGCCGGTGTTCCAGGCCGTCACCACCAGGCGGTCGCCGCCCGGTTCCTCGTACTGGACGCCGCAGGTCGGGTCGGCGGGGCCGCCCAGCAGGTGGACCTCGCCGTGGTGGACGACGTCGCGGACCTCCTTGTAGCGGGCGATCCACCGCGTGGCCTCGGCCCGCTGTTCCGGCGTCCAGTGGCGGATGTCGGCGCCGATGCCGAGCACGCCCGCCATGGAGTTGACGAAGCGGAAGGCGAGCGAGCGGGGCCGCGGGTCGAAGACGCCGGGGGCGTCGGTGACCCAGGAGCTCATGGTGTGCGGGGCGTGCGCGTGGAGGTAGCCGTACTGGATGCGCAGCCGGTCCATGGGCGCGGTGTTGTCGCTGGGCCACACCACGTCGGTGCGGGCGATGGTGGCGTGCTCGACGCGGCCGCCGCCGCCCGCGCAGCCCTCGACGGTGACGTGCGGGTGCGCGGCGCGCAGGTGGTCCAGGACGCGGAGGTAGCCGGCGACGTGCGCGGCGTCGAGGTCCTGGCGCTCGGGGTCGGCGCCCGCCGGGTGGCCGGGGCGGCCGCGCTCGGTGGGCGGACGGTTCATGTCCCACTTGAGATAGCTGATGGCGTGGGAGCCGAGCAACCGGTCCAGGGTGCCGATGACGAATTCCTGGACGTCCTCGCGGCCGAGGTCGAGCAGCAGCTGGTTGCGCACGAGCGTCGCGGGCCGGCCGTCGATCCGGTACACCCACTCGGGGTGCTCGGCGTAGAGCGTGGAGCGGGGGCTGATGCCCTCGGGTTCGACCCACAGGCCGAAGTCCAGGCCGAGGGCGCGCACGTCCTCCACGAACCGGTCGAATCCGCCGGGGAATTCGGCCGGGTCCGGGTCCCAGTCGCCGAGGCCGCCGGTGTCGTCCGGCCGTCCGGTGAACCAGCCGTCGTCGACGACGAAGAGTTCGGCGCCGAGTTCGGCGGCGACCTTGGCGAGCTCCAGCTGGTTCCCGGCGTCGACGTCGAAGCCGGTGGCCTCCCACGAGTTGTAGAGGACCTTGCGGGGCCGGTCGATGCGCTCGCCGGTCAGGTGCCGCTCGTAGCGGTGCCAGACGCGGGCCAGGCCGTCGAGCCCGTCCGGGCTGAACGCGCAGGCCAGCCGGGGCGTGACGAGGGTGGCGCCGGGGGCGAGGCGGACCGCGCCCTCGTGGGGCACCCGGCCGGCTCGGACGCGCACCGCGCCGCCGGGCTCGGCGTCGGCGGTGATCCGCCAGTTGCCGGACCACTCCAGGGCGATGCCGTAGGTGGGGGTGGCGCCCTCGGCGGGGGCGGCGGCGTCCTGGACGGCGAGCCACGGGTGGTACGCGTGCCCGGCGGAGCCCTGGGTGCTCTCCATCTCGAAGCGCCCGCGGTCCAGTTCCACCTCCTTGAGCTGGAACTCCTGGGACCACTGGCCGGCCAGGTAGGTCAGCCGCGCGCCGCCCTGGACGGGCACGTTGACGGCGGCGGAGTCGAAGCGCTCCAGCCGCACCTCGTCCTCGCCGGTGCAGGTCAGCTCCGTCCAGCGCAGGACGACGTCGGTGCCGGGCACCGTCTCGTAGCACAGCGTGGTGCGCAGCCCGAGGAGGTCGTCGGCGAAGTCCAGGCGCAGGGCCCGGTCGCCGTCCTGCGTGGCGCCGTCGAACCGCCACCAGCTCCCGCGGTCGCCGCCGGGGCGGGAGGCGACCAGGTCGGCCCCGGTGAACGGCCGCAGCCCGTACGGGATGTACTCGGCCGGGGCGGCGTCGGCGGGGGTGATGAAGTGGGTGCGGCGCGACCAGTCCATGGGCGACGGGCCGTCCTCGGCGCCGTGCGGCCCCCAGGCGGCGAGTTCGGCCCAGCGGCCGTCGCCGCCCAGGGTGACGGCATAGGTGGTGGTGTCGGTGCGCAGCCGCCACCGGTCGTGCGTGGTCACTTGACGGCTCCGAGGTTGAGTCCCGCCACGAAGTGGCGCTGGAAGCGGAGGAAGACGGCCACCGTCGGGGCGGCGGCGATCACCGAACCGGCCGCGATGACGTTCCACATGGAGACGTACTGGCCCTGCAGACCGATGAGGGACGCGGTGATGGGCATCTGGCTGTCGGTGCGCAGCACCGTGATGGCCCACAGCAGGTCGTTGAAGATCCAGGTGAACGACAGGGCGGTCAGTGCGGCCAGTGCCGGCCGGGCCAGCGGCAGGATGATCCGCCAGTAGATCTGCCAGGGTCCCGCGCCGTCGATGACGGCGGCCTGCTGGATCTCGCCGGGGATCGACCGCATGAAGCCGTGCAGCACGAAGACGTAGAAGCCGACGCCGAAGCCGACCTGCACCCCGATCAGGGCGTACAGCTGGTCGTAGATGCCGAGCACTTCGCTCAGCTTGGATACGGGGATCAACAGGATCTGCGGGGGCAGCAGGTTGCCGCCGAGCATGAGCAGCAGCAGGACGCGCCGGAAGGGCAGGTCGTAGCGGCTGAGCGCGAAGGCCGCCATGGAGGCGAGGCCGAGCGAGAGCGCCACGGTGGGGATGGTGACCAGCATGCTGTTGATGAGCGCGCGCTGCTGGCCGCCGTCCACCCACGCCTGACGGAAGCTGTCGAAGGTGAAGGAGTGCGGCCAGCTGCCGACGCCGTGTGCGGCGATGTCGTCGAAGGTCCGGGTGCTGGTGACCAGGACGAGGGCGATCGGCAGCAGCCACAGCGCGGACAGCAGACCCGCGGTGAGGTGGAACCCGGTGGTGCGCAGGGCGCGGCCGCGCAGCGCGGGCCGACGCGGCGCCGCGGCCGGGACCTTGGCGGTCCCGCCGTCGCGGCCGGCCGGGTCCTCGACGCGCGAGGAGGCGTGGGTGGCGGTCATCAGTCGGCCTCCCGGAAGGCGCGCACGAGGTAGCTCGCGATGACGCCGAAGGCCAGCACGAAGATGACCACGGCGAGCGCGGAGCCGTATCCCAGGCGCAGGGACTGGAACGCGGTGGAGTACATGTAGGTGCTCAGCAGTTCGGAGGAGTGGTACGGGCCGCCGCGGGTGAGCGCCCACACCACGTCGAACGAGCGCAGCGAGTCGATCACGATGACCGACAGGACGACGGCGTTGACGCTGCGCAGCTGCGGCAGCGTGATGTGCCGGAACTGCTGCAGGGGGGTGGCGCCGTCGACCTTGGCCGCCTCGTACAGCGCGGGGTCGATGCCCTTGAGGCCGGCCAGGTACAGCACCATCACGTAGCCGACCTGGCGCCACAGCGCGGGCACGATGACCGCGTAGAAGGCGGTGTCCTGGTCGGCCAGCCAGGCGTGCTTCCAGCTGCCGAGGCCGACGGCCTCCAGCACGTTGTTGATCAGGCCGTCCGGCTGGTACATGGCCTGCCACACCAGGGCGGTCGCGACCAGCGAGAAGACCACCGGCAGGAAGAGCGCCGCCCGGTAGAACCCGATGCCGCGCCGCTCCTGCTGGAGCAGCAGCGCGGCACCGAGCCCAAGGCCGGCCGACAGCCCGCCGAAGAGCAGAAGCCACAGCACCGTGTTGATCGCGGCGGTGCGGAAGACCTCGTCGTGCAGCATCTCGCTGAAGTTGCCGAGGCCCACGAACTTCGGGGCTCCCAGGCCGTCCCACGACGTCAGGGAGAGGTAGAAGCCCTGGAGGGCCGGCCAGAAGACCCAGAAGGCCTCGGCGAGCAGCGGGATGAGGACGAAGGCCAGGACCACCGGGGGCACCCGAGTGGCCCTGGACCGTCGTGTGGAGCCGATCAGCGCCATCGTCACTGGCTCCAGATCTTCTGTGCGCTGCGCTGCCAGGTGGTGAGGATGGAGCCGATCTCCTTGGGCTTGGCCAGGTAGTGCACCAGCGCCGTGTCGGCGGTCGGCTGGAGCGCGTCGCTGGAGTCCCGGTTGAAGAACTGCGTCACGTCGGCGGCGCTCTCGATGAGCTTGCGGCCCTTGACCACCAGCGGGGTGCCGGCGTCCTTGGCGTCCGGGTGGGTGGGCAGCGCGGTGCCGGAGGAGTTCTTGAGGTAGAGCTCCTGCGCCTCGGCGGTCGCCAGGTAGCTCAGCAACTCCTTGACACCGTCGGCGCGCTTGCTGCGGGCGCTGGCGAAGTAGCCGTCGGTGGGCGCCTCCTCGGCGACCGGCACCTTGGGGTCGATGATGGGGAACTGGAAGAAGTCGATGTCGCCCAGGGCGTCCTTCGGCGCGGCGTCGGCGAAGAAGGTGCCGATGAGCATCATGCCGGTACGGCCCTGGAGGAGGGCGGTGGTGGCGTCCTGGAACGGTATCGCCGTGCCGTTGGGGTCGAAGAACGGCCGGGCCTGGTCCCACGTGTCGAAGACCTTGCGGACCTCGGGGTCGTCGAAGCGGTGCTGGCCCGCGAGCAGTTCGCGGTGGTACGTGGCACCGTTGACGCGGATGTTGAGGTAGTCGAACCAGGCCGAGGCGACCCACGGGGTGTCGCCGCCGGCGCCGAGGCCGATCGGGGCGACGCCCTTGCTCTTGAGCTTGTCGCACAGGTCGAGGAACTCGTCCCAGTTCTTCGGCTCCTGGACGCCCCACTTGGCGAAGTTGGACTTCCGGTAGAACATGCCCCACCAGTAGTAGCTGGTGGGCACGAAGACCTTCTTGCCGCTGGAGGCCGAGGTGCACAGCTTCTTCAGGGCGTCGGTGTAGCCGGACAGCTCGGGCTTGCCCCAGATGTCGTCCAGGTCGAGGAGCAGGTCCTTCTTGGCGTACGACTCGGCGACGGAGCCCGGGTACCAGGTGTAGATGTCCGGCGGGGTGGCCGAGGTGAGGTACGTCGGCAGCTGCGTGCGGAAGGTCTCCGACGCGACGGTGTTGAGCTCCGCCTCGGCGCCGCCGCGCTTGTTGAAGGCGGCCACGAGCTGCTGCATCGAGGTCTTCGCCTGCGGGGAGGAGAGGTTGGACTGCAGGGTCACCGGGCCGCCGGACTTTCCTCCGGAGGCGGACGGGCTCTGGGTGACGCAGCTGCTGAGCAGCGCGCCGGCGCCGACGGCGCCGGACACGGCGAGGAACCGGCGGCGGCTGGCGTTGAAGGCGGTCATCTGTGAACTCCCTTAGTGCCCACGGAACGGAGCTGAGGCCCCCTGACGGCCCGGCTCTGGGTGCGGCAGGCACAGCCTGTCGCAGGGGTCAGCGTCCCGTCAAGATTAATTAGTAATTTATTTTCGAGAGGGGTGTGACCTCGGCCGAACAAGGCCCGGGGGCACCCCTGTTGGCGCCGGATGGCATCGGTTGACGCAGGTGGAACGGGATGGAACGGGGTGGAGCGATGCGCTGCGAGACGCAGCGGACGGGTCGCGCACAGGGCTCGGAGCGCGGCCTGACGGACGCGGCCGTCCACCCCACGGAGGGCGACGTGCCGGGCGCCGGTGCCACGGCGGAAACTGTGGCCGGGCCCCCGAAGCCTGTCAATATTAATTGCTAATTAACTTAAAAACGCGATCTTTCGGTGACCTGGACGGCGTCGCCGCACCGGTTTCCGTAGGATGCGGCGATGCCCCACCCCCGCCTGGTCGCCACCGATCTCGACGGCACGCTCCTGCGGAACGACGGCACGCTTTCCGCCCGCACGCTGGACGCCCTGCGCGCCACGACCGGCGCGGGCGCGGCGGTCGTCCTCGTGACCGCCCGGCCGCCCCGCTACCTCGACGCGCTCGCCGCCGACACCGGCCTCACCGGGACCGCGGTGTGCGCCAACGGCGCGATCGTGTACGACATCGGCAGCCGCGCCGTCACGGGGTCCACCCCGCTCCCCGTCCCCGTCGCACGACGGGTGGCCGCCGCCCTGCGGGACGCGGCGCCCGGAGTCGGCTTCGCCGTCGAGACGGGCCACCGGCTGCACTGGGCCCCGGGATACGGGCACCACCTGCCCGAGGACGCTGGCGCCGAGGTCCCCGTGACCTCGCTCGCGGAGCTGTGGGCGACCCCCGGCCCGGTCGTGAAGCTGCTCGCCTGGTCACCCGCGCTCGACGCGGACGCCCTGCTCGCCGTCGCGGAGCACGCGGCGGGCGGCCGGGCCCAGTTCACCCACTCCGGCGGCCACGGGCTGCTGGAGGTCAGCGCCCGGGGCGTCACCAAGGCGGCCGCCCTCGCGGCCCTGTGCGCGTCCCGCGGCATCACCGCCGAGGAGGTCATCGCCTTCGGCGACATGCCCAACGACCTGCCCGTCCTGACCTGGGCGGGCACGGGCTGCGCCGTCGCCAACGCGCACCCGGCCGTGCTCGCCTCGGTCGCCCACCGCACGGCCTCCAACGAGGACGACGGCGTGGCCCGCGTCCTGGAGCGGCTCTACGGGACAGGGGCACGGGACCACTGACGCACCGAAGGGCGGCGCCCGGTGGGACCGACCGGGCGCCGCCCCGAGGACGGTGGACGGGGCCGCGTCAGCAGCCGTGGTCGATCAGGTCGAAGGTCACGTAGTGGTCGGCGGTGTAGTAGTCCTCGTCGGCTCCCTGGCCGGTGACGATCCGCCGGGCGCCCCGGGTCGAGGAGCCGGGCGTCTTGACCGTGTACTCGTGGTAGTAGCCGTTCGCGTGGGCCGGCAGCACACCCTCGCGGTTCTGGAAGACCGTCCCGTCCTGGGGGTACGGGAACGGGCCGCCCTGATCGATCAGCCGGAGCGTGGTGTAGGCCTGGGACGGCAGGTCGGAGTAGCAGATGTCGCCGACCGACGCGGCCTGGACGACAGCCGCGGCAGCGGCGCCGGCGGGCGCCGGTGCGGCGGTCGCGACGGCCGGGCCGCCGACGAGAAGGGCCGAGGCGAGGGCGCCCAGGGCGCCGAGGCGAAGGATCCGTGGGGGGATTCTCATGGATTCAGGATGACGCGCGTAGAGCCTGTCATGTCAACGACAATCACGGGATGTTCCCCGGGAGTTCACACCTTCCGGTCACCCCGCCGGGCGGCCCTGCCCGCTGATCGCGCAGACTTGCCGACGGACTCGATCGTGAAAGTGGGATCCCGGAAATGTCCGAGGCCGACCTCGCAAGCCAGTGGCTGCCCGAGAATGAATGGACACCGGCGCACCTGGCCGTCGAACTCAGCGACCACGGGGAATTGTCGCGGCTGCTCGCCGACGGCACGGATCCCGATGAGGTGTGCCTGGGCCAATCCCTGCTGATCCACGCGATCGATCTCGAGGGTGACTCGGCGATTCAGTCCGGTGAGCCGTTGACCTGCGTCGCGACCGCCATTCTCCTGGCCTACGGGGCTGACCCCGCGTTCGCCGACCCGGAAGGGTATACGCCGTTGGAGATGGCGAAGAAGGTCAATCACGTGATGGCAGAGGACCTTCTGCGGGCTTTCGTCAAAAAGCGGCACAGAAGGCCGAATTCGTGGTTTCCCTGGGCGCGGTTCCTGTCGGCGGACGCAGACACGGACCGGCGCTGAGGGACATCAGGACCGCGCGGTGCCGTCGGCGTCGCCCGCGCCGTCCGCCGCGTCGCGCAGGGCGTCGAGGACCGGGCGGAGCAGGGGGTGGTCCTCGGCGCCGCGGCGGACGGCGGCGAAGACGCGGCGGGTGGCGACGACGTCGTCGACGGCGCGGACGGCGACGCCGGACAGGTCCATGTCGCGCAGGGCGCTGCGCGGGACGAGGGCCACGCCCGCGCCCGCGGCGGCGAGGGCGACGACGGCGCGGAAGTCGTCGGAGGAGTGCTCGAGGCGGGGCTGGAAACCGGCGTACTCGCAGGCGAGGACGACCACGTCGTGGCAGGGGTTGCCCGGGTAGGGGCCGATCCAGGTCTCGTCGGCGAGGCCGGCGACGCGCACGGTGCCGGTCCCGGCGTCGGCGAGGGGGTGGCCGGCCGGGAGGACCGCGTCGAAGGGCTCGGCGTACAGGGGGACGCGGGAGAGCCGCTGGTCGTCGGCGCGCGGGGCGCCGCGGTACTCGACGGCGACGGCGATCTCGGCGCGGCCGTCGAGCACCATGGGCAGCGACTCGTCGCCCTCGGCGTCCCGGACGCGGACCCGGATCCCCGGGGCGGTGCCGCCGAGCGCGGCGATGGCCGGGGCGAGCACCAGCGCGATGCCGGTCGCGAAGGAGGCCACGGTCACCTGGCCGGCGGCGCCGGAAGTGTAGGCGGCCAGCTCGGCCTCGGCGCGTTCGAGCTGGGCGAGGACCGTGTTGGCGTGGGCGAGCAGGATCTCGCCGACGGGGGTGAGCTGGACGCCGCGGCCGCCGCGTTCCAGCAGCCGGTGGCCGGTCTCGTTCTCCAGGGCGGCGAGCTGCTGGGAGACCGCGGAGGGGGTCAGGTACAGCGCGGCGGCCGCGGCGGTCACCGTACGGTGGTCCGCCACGGCCCGCAGGGTCCGCAGCCGTCGTGCGTCAATCACCCATTCATCCTGCCAGGGCCGCGCGCGCGGCGATGAATGCGTCCACCGCCTTGTCGACGTCCGCGGTGGAGTGGGCGGCCGACAGCTGGACCCGGATGCGGGCCTTGCCGTGCGGCACGACGGGGTACGAGAAGCCGATGACGTAGACGCCGCGCTCCAGCAGCAGCTCCGCCATGCGGCCCGCCTCCGAGGCGTCGCCGATCATGACCGGGGCGATGGGGTGCTCGCCGGGCAGGATCTCGAAGCCGGCCTCGGTCATGCGGGAGCGGAAGAGGGCGGTGTTCTCCGCGAGGCGGGTGCGCAGGTCCTCGGAGTCCTCGATCAGGTCCAGGACCTTGAGGGAGGCCGCGGCGATGACGGGCGCGAGGGAGTTGGAGAACAGGTAGGGGCGCGAGCGCTGGCGCAGCAGCGCGACGATCTCCGCGCGGGCCGCGACGTAGCCGCCGGAGGCGCCGCCGAGGGCCTTGCCGAGGGTGCCGGTGATGATGTCGACCCGGTCCATCACGCCGTGCAGGGCGTGGGTGCCGCGGCCGCCGGGGCCGGTGAAGCCGACGGCGTGGGAGTCGTCGACCATGACCATCGCGTCGTAGCGGTCGGCGAGGTCGCAGATCTCGTCCAGCGGCGCGATGTAGCCGTCCATCGAGAAGACGCCGTCGGTGACGATGAGGCGGCGGCGGGCGTCGGACGCCTCCTTGAGGCGGGCCTCCAGCTCGGCCATGTCGCGGTTGGCGTAGCGCAGGCGGCGGGCCTTGGACAGCCGGATGCCGTCGATGATGCTGGCGTGGTTGAGCGCGTCGGAGATGACGGCGTCGTTCTCGTCGAGGAGGGTCTCGAAGACGCCGCCGTTGGCGTCGAAGCAGGAGCTGTAGAGGATCGTGTCCTCGGTGCCGAGGAAGGCGGACAGCCGGGCCTCGAGCTCCTTGTGGACCTCCTGGGTGCCGCAGATGAAGCGGACGGACGCCATGCCGTAGCCCCAGCGGTCCAGGGCCTCCTTGGCGGCGGCGGTGACCTCGGGGTGGTCGGCGAGGCCGAGGTAGTTGTTGGCGCAGAAGTTGAGGACGTCGCCGGGGACGCCGCCGGCGGTGACGGAGACGGAGGCGCTCTGCGGGGTGCCGATCACGCGCTCGGGCTTGAAGAGCCCGGCCTCGCGGATCTCGTCGAGGGTGCCGCGCAGGTCGTCGCGGACGGAGTCGAACATCGGGGTTCTCCCTGGGAAGCTGCGGGTGGTGCGGTGGGCCGTGCCTCGGGGGCCGGGAGGGGTCAGGCGGTCCAGTCGAGGACGACCTTGCCGCAGCGGCCGCTCGCGGCGTCGTCGAAGGCGGCGTCGAAGTCGCGGTAGGAGTAGCGGCCGGTGACCACGGGGGCGATGTCGAGGCCGCCCTCCAGCAGCACGGACATGGCGTACCAGGTCTCGAACATCTCGCGGCCGTAGATGCCCTTGATGGTGAGCATCGACGTGACGATCTTGGCGAAGTCGACGGAGAAGTCCTCCGCGGGCAGGCCGAGCATCGCGATGCGGCCGCCGTTCGTCATGTTGGCGATCATGTCGCGCATGGCCTCGGGACGGCCGGACATCTCCAGGCCGATGTCGAAGCCCTCGCGCAGGCCGAGCTCGCGCTGGCCGTCGGCGATGGTGGTCTCGGCGACGTTGAGGGCGAGGCTGACGCCGACCTTGCGGGCGAGTTCCAGGCGGTACTCGCTGACGTCGGTGATGACGACGTTGCGCGCGCCGGCGTGCTTGGCGACGGCGGCGGCCATGATGCCGATCGGGCCGGCCCCGGTGATCAGCACGTCCTCGCCGACCAGGGGGAAGGACAGCGCGGTGTGGACGGCGTTGCCGAAGGGGTCGAAGATCGCGGCGATGTCGAGGTCGACGGGCACCCGGTGCACCCACACGTTCGACGCGGGCAGCGCGACGTACTCGGCGAAGGCGCCGTCCCGGCCGACTCCGAGGCCGATGGTGTTGCGGCACAGGTGGCGGCGGCCGGCCAGGCAGTTGCGGCACTTGCCGCAGACGAGGTGACCCTCGCCGCTGACGCGGTCACCGGGCTTGATCTCGTCGACGTCCGAGCCCACGGCGGCGACCTCGCCGACGAACTCGTGGCCGAGCACCAGGGGGGTGCCCACGGCCTGCTGGGCCCAGCCGTCCCAGGCACGGATGTGCAGGTCGGTGCCGCAGATGCCGGTCCGCAGCACCTTGATGAGGACGTCCCCGGGACCGATCTCCGGCTCCGGGACGTCCCGCAGCCACAGGCCGGGCTCGGCCTTCTCCTTCACCAGTGCCTTCACTCTTGCGACTCCTGCCGGCAGACGATGTGGCCCGGCCCGCGCGGGGGGACGCGGACCGGGCACGAGGGAGCCCGGGCGGAGCGGCGGCGCCCGTCGGCGCCGGCTCGCGCGATGCGCCGGGCACACAGCAATCTGCCCGGCTTCGAGCGTTCAGTCCATCGATCTTTTCTTAAGCTCGGCAACAGCGCAGCTTCACGCTCGGCCGGAAGGGTGGCGCGGGCCGCTCCGGCCCGGCGTCGCCGCGGCTCAGCGCGGGGTGAGCGCGGCCAGCTGCGCAGTGATGGTGTCGGTGTCCTGGAAGGTCAGCCCGATGCGGGCGACGTGCTTCCAGCGCACGATGCCCTCCGCGTCCACGATGAAGACCGAGCGCTTCAGGCCGAGGCCGGGCATGGTGATGCCGTAGGCCTTCGCCACCGTGCGCTCGGTGTCGGCGAGCAGCGGGAAGCGCAGGTCGCGCTTGCGGGCGAAGTGCTCGTGGCTGTCGAGGTCGCTGAAGTTGACGCCCCACACCGTCGCCCCGAGGTCGCGGAAGCGGTCCAGGTCGGAGGTGTAGGAGCAGAGCTGCTTGGTGCACACCGCCGAGTCGTCCCCGGGGTAGAAGGCGAGCACGACGGGGGCGCCGCGGTGCGCGGACAGGGAGTACTCGCCGCGCTCGGCGTCGCCCGATCCGGTGAGCAGGACTCCCGGGAGGGTGAAGTCGGGGGCGGGGGTACCGGTCTCGGGCACGGGCATGGCGGGGTCCTCTCGCAGGGGGGCTCGGCTCGTCGGGGAGTGACGATACAGAACGTTCTTTCTTGCCGGACGCTACGCGGTGCCGTCCGCTACCGTCAAGGACATGAGTGCCCCTCCCGCCGTTCCCCTGGTCACGTACGCAGCCGCGGACGCGCCGCCGCGTGACCGCATCCTGGCCACCGCGGCCCGGCTGTTCTACGCCGAGGGGATCCACGCGGTGGGCATGGACCGGATCGTCACGGAGGCGTCCACCACCAGGGCGACGCTCTACCGGCACTTCCTGGGCAAGGAGCAGCTCGTCCTGAGCTACATCCAGGCCACCGACGAGCAGATCCGCACCTTCACCGAGGCCTCGCTGGAGGGCCTGGGCGCACGGGAGGCCCTGGCGGGGGTGGCCGGAGCGCTCGGCGACCAGCTCTGCTCACCGGGCTTCCGCGGCTGCCCGTTCCTCAACGCGGCCGCGGAGTACCCGGACCCGGCCGACCCCGTCTCGCGCGCGATCGTGGCCCACCGGGACTGGCTGCGGGAACTGGTCGCCCGGCTGCTCGCGGAGGCGGGCGCCCCCGAGCCCGCGGAGGACGCGGCGACGCTGATGATGCTGCGCGACGGCGCCGTGATGACCGCCGCGCTCGGCGACCCGGATGCGGTGCGGGCTTCGCTGGACCGGGCGGTGCGGCGCGTGCTGGAGGCCGCCGGGGTGGTCTGAGGGGGCCCTGCCACGCCCTCGCGGCACCCGCGCCCCGGCCTGTGCCCCGCCGCTGCCACTGCCGCGCGGGGACGCGTCGGACGTGAGCGCCTGGACCGGCGCCCGCGCGTACCGGGCCGGGCTTCGGGCTGGGGGGAACGTACGGAACGGCGGCGTCAGCCGGCGTGGGTGGAGAAGAGGCCGCCGGTGGGGCCCTGCTTGTCGCCGCCCTGGGCCTTCTTCAGCGCGTTGGCCAGGCCCTCGATGGTCATGGACTGCAGGATGACGCGCCCGTTGCCCTCCAGGGTCGCCAGCGACAGCCCCTCGCCGCCGAAGACGGCGTTCATGATCCCCTGCCGGTTGAGCCCGCCGATGCGCTGCACGCCGTAGCGGACCCCGTCCTCGAAGGCGACGATGCAGCCGGTGTCGACCTCGATGCGACCGCCGAAGTCGGCGGGGTTGAGGTCGATGAAGTTGCCCGCGCCTGCGATGATCACCGTGCCGCGGCCGGTGAACTTCTCCAGGACGAAGCCCTCACCGCCGCTGGTGCCGGTGCGGCCGCCCTGGAAGGCGATGCCGAAGTCGACGGTCGACTCGGCGGCCACGAAGGCGTCCTTCTCCGCGTACCAGGCGCGCGACCCGTCCAGTTCCAGGGCGCGCATCTCGCCGGGCAGGACGCCGGCGAAGCCGACGGTGCCCTCGCCGCCGCTCGCGGTGAAGTACTGGAAGGCGATGCTCTCGCCCGCCAGCATCCGCTGGCCTACCTGCATGGCCGTGCCCATCGCCTGGCGGAGCATGCCGCCCATGCCGCCGCCCGCCGCGCCGCCCTGGGCCTCGCGCTGGGCGCCGGGACCGGCCAGGCGGGTGTCCATGCTCACGTTCGCGGTCTTGAACAGGAACTTCCCCGCCTCGCAGTAGACGGTCTGGCCGGGCTCAAGGGTGCACACGGCCATCTGCATGGCGTTGCCGACGATCTGCTGCTTCAGGGTCACTGCGGTGCTCCGGGTGGTCTCGGGACGTCCTCGTTCAGACGGATGTACCCGACAACGAACGACCCGGACGATTCGGTTCCGCTTGCTCCTCGGGCCGCGCGGCGTGGCCGGTCGGGCGGCCGCCCGCGTCGAGGAAACGGGCGAGCGGCAGGGTGGCGGCGCCGACCGTGACCGCGTCCGTCCCGAGCCGGCCCAGCTCGATGGAGGTCTGGGCGCAGGGATGGTGCAGCGCGTAGGCGGCGGTGGCCTCACGGACCGCGTCGAGCAGCCGGGGGCCGATCATCAGGCCGGTCCAGCCGGACAGCACGATGCGCTCGGGGTTGAAGAGGTTGACGAGGTCGGCGATGCCCGCGCCGAGGTACTCGGCGGTCTCGTCGAGCAGCGCGACGGCGGCGGCGTCGCCGGCCTCGGCGGCGTCGAGGAGGGCGGCGATCGCGGCCTCCTCGCTCACCCCGGTGGGCGCGTCCCAGCGTTCGATGAGCGCCTCGGCGCCCACGTAGGCCTCCAGGCAGCCGCGGGCGCCGCAGCGGCAGCGCCGCCCGCCGACCTGGAGGGTGGTGTGGCCCCACTCCCCCGCGCTGCTGCTGGCGCCGCGGTACGGCTTGCCGTCGGCGACCACGCAGGCGCCGACCCCGGAGCCGAGCAGCGCGATCACGGCGTTGCGGGCGCCGCGCCCGGCGCCGAACCACATCTCGGCCTGGCCGAGGGTCTTGGCGCCGTTGTCGATGTGGAGCGGCAGGGCGGTGCCCTCGGCGAGCAGCGCGCCGAGGGGGACGGCGTCCCAGTCGATGGTCTGGCCGTGGACGACCGCGCCGACGCCGCCGGTGCCCTGCTCGACGATGCCGGGCACGCCGATGCCCACGCCGAGCACGAGGGCGGGATCGACGCGGCTGTCCTCCAGGACGACGGAGAGGCCGTCGAGGATGAGCTGGACGACGAGGGCGACGTCGTGGCCGCTGTCGGCCAGCGGACGGTCGGTGGAGGAGAGTTCGGTGAGGGCGAGGTCGAAGAGGGTGACGCGGACCCGGGTCTCGCCGACGTCGACGCCGATGAGGAAGCCGTGGCGGGGGGCGACCTTGAGCATGACGCGGGGGCGTCCGCCGTCGGACTCGACGGAGCCGGCCTCCTCGACGACGCCGTCGGCGATGAGCTCGGCCACGACGTTGCTGATGGAACCTGTGCTCAGTCCGGTGTCCCTGGCCAACTCCTGACGGCTGAGGGGTCCTTCGAAGTACAGGTGACGCAAGAGCGCCGAACGGTTGCCCCGCCGCAGGTCGCGTACGGTCCGCTTGCCTCGTTCTGCCATGGTGCTCCCTCCCCGGCTGAATCTATCGCTGCGCCAAGTCTTGACGCCAGGTTTTCTCAGACGTTAAATCACGCCTTGAATTAAGGCGTGACGTTCTTCACTTCCCGAAGGCACCCACCCTGGAGAGGGATCCCCGGTCATGCACATCACCCGTACCACGGCCGCCGCGACGCTCGCGGCCGCGCTCATCGCCTCCGCCACCGCGTGCGGCGGCGGCTCCTCGACCGACGGCAGCGGCAACGGCAGCCCCAAGGAGCTCACCTACTGGGCCAGCAACCAGGGCGCCAGCCTCGAGGCGGACAAGGCGACCCTGACGCCCGAGCTCAAGAAGTTCGAGAAGCAGACCGGGATCAAGGTCAAGCTCGAGGTCATCCCGTGGTCCGACCTGCTGAACCGGATCCTCGCCGCGGCCACCTCCGGCCAGGGCCCCGACGTCCTCAACATCGGCAACACCTGGTCCGCCTCGCTGCAGGCCACCGGCGCGCTGCGCCCCTTCGACGCCAAGGCCTTCGACGCCATCGGCGGCAAGGACCGCTTCGTCTCCTCGGCCCTGGGCGCGACGGGCGCCGAGGGCAAGGACCCGGCCGCGGTCCCGCTGTACTCGCTGGCGTACGGGCTCTACTACAACAAGAAGATGTTCGCCGACGCGGGCATAGCCAACCCGCCCGCCACCTGGGACGAGCTCGTCGCCGACGGCAAGAAGCTCACCAAGGGCGGCAAGTACGGCCTCGCCGTCGAGGGCGGCAACCTCTCCGAGAACGTCCACCACGCCTTCGTCTTCGGCAAGCAGCACGGCGCCGACTTCTTCGACGCCTCGGGCAAGCCGACGTTCACCACCCCCGAGGCGGTCGCGGCCGTCAAGCAGTACATCGACTTCATCGCCAAGGACAAGATCGCGGCCCCCGGCAACGCCGAGTACGCCGCCAACCAGTCCGTCGCCGACTTCGCCACCGGCAAGGCCGCCATGCTGCTGTGGCAGGCCGCCGGCTCCTCGCTGAAGTCCCACGGCATGAAGCCCGAGGACTACGGCGTCGCCCAGGTGCCGTTCCAGGCCGCGGGCGCCTCCGGCGACACCGCCGTGAACTCGATGGTCGCGGGCATCAACCTGGCCGTCTTCAAGAAGACCGACAACGTCGACGGCGCGCTGAAGTTCGTGAAGTTCATGACCAGCGACGACGAGCAGAAGCTCCTCAACGGCACCTACGGCTCGCTCCCGCCGGTCAAGGCCGCCCAGTCCGACCCGGCCTTCGCCACCCCGGACCTGAAGGTCCTCGCGGACGCGCTCGCCAACAGCGCGGCGCCGCTGCCGCAGGTCGCCAACGAGAGCCAGTTCGAGACCGCCGTCGGCACCGCGATGAAGGACCTGTTCGCCGACGCCGCCGCCGGGAAGCCGGTCACCACCGAGAGCGTCAAGGCCGCCCTCGAAAAGGCCCAGCAGCAGATGCCGGCGTCGTGAGCGTGAAGGAACCGATGACCGCCACCGTGCCGCCCGTCCGGCACAGCTCCAAGACGCCTTCCCCCGGCGGCCGGCGGGCCGCCGGGGGGAGGGCCCCGCTGTCGCGGCTGCGCCTGCCGGCGCGGCTGCGGCGCGCGTCGCTCCCGTACGTCCTGCTGCTGCCGGCCCTCGCGCTGGAACTGCTCATCCACCTGGTGCCGATGGTCGTCGGCGTCGTGATGAGCTTCAAGGAGCTCACGCAGTTCTTCATCAGCGACTGGTCCGCCGCCCCCTGGAAGGGCCTGGACAACTACCGCGTGGCGGTGGACTTCAACGCCCCGGTCGGCGAGGACCTGCTCAAGTCCTTCCTCGTCACCTGTGAGTTCACGGTGCTGGCGGTCGGGCTGTCCTGGCTGTTCGGCACCGCCGCCGCGATCCTCATGCAGGACGCCTTCCGCGGCCGCGGACTGCTGCGCGCGGTCTTCCTGGTGCCGTACGCGCTGCCGGTCTACGCGGCGGTGATCACCTGGTCGTTCATGTTCCAGCGGGACACCGGCATGATCAACCACGTCATCCACGACCAGCTGCACCTCACCGACGGCCGGCCCTTCTGGCTGATCGGCGACAACAGCTTCTACGCGCTGGTGACGGTGTCGGTGTGGCGGCAGTGGCCGTTCGCCTTCCTGTGCCTGATGGCCGGTCTGCAGAACATCCCGCGCGAGCTGTACGAGGCGGCGGCGATGGACGGTGCCGGGATCTGGCAGCAGATCCGCAGGATCACCCTGCCGTCGCTGCGCCCCGTCAACCAGGTGCTGGTGCTGGTGCTGTTCCTGTGGACGTTCAACGACTTCAACACGCCCTACGTGCTGTTCGGGCGGGCGGCGCCGGACGCCGCGGACCTGATCTCGATCCACATCTACCAGTCGTCCTTCGTGACCTGGAACTTCGGCTCCGGCTCGGCGATGTCCGTGCTCCTGCTGCTGTTCCTGCTCGTCGTGACGGTGCTCTACCTGCTCGCGACCTCCCTGAGGAGGAAGGATGCCTGACGTCCGCAGCCCCATGGCCGCGCCGCGCTCCTTCGTGTGGACCCGCCGGATCGTGCTGACCGTGCTGACGGCCTTCGCGCTGGCGCCGGTGTTCGTCATGGTCGTCTCGTCGCTGAAGCCGCTGCAGGACGTGCAGGGCCCGTTCCGCTGGTTCCCCAGCGGCTTCACCCTGCGCCCCTACGCCGACATCTGGCACACCGTGCCGCTCGCCCGGTACTTCGTGAACTCGCTGCTCGTGGCGGGCGGGGCGACGCTGTGCTCGGTCGCGGTGGCGATCTTCGCGGCGTACGCGGTGAGCCGCTACGACTTCAAGGGGCGCCGCTTCTTCTCGGTGACGATCCTGTCCACCCAGATGTTCCCCGGCATCCTCTTCCTGCTGCCGCTCTTCCTGATCTTCGTCAACCTCGGGAACGCGACGGGCATCGCCCTGTACGGCAGCCGCGGCGGCCTGATCCTGACCTACCTCACCTTCTCGCTCCCCTTCTCCATCTGGATGCTGGCGGGCTACTTCGACTCGATCCCCAAGGACCTGGACGAGGCCGCCATGGTCGACGGCTGCGGGCCGCTGGGCGCGCTGTTCCGGGTGGTCGTCCCGGCCGCCGTGCCCGGCATCGTCGCGGTCTGCGTGTACGCCTTCATGACGGCCTGGGGCGAGGTCCTCTTCGCCTCCGTCATGACCAACGACACCACCCGCACGCTCGCCGTCGGCCTGCAGGGCTACGCCACCCAGACCGACGTGTACTGGAACCAGGTCATGGCCGCCTCGCTCGTGGTGAGCGTGCCCGTGGTCGCCGGGTTCCTGCTCCTGCAGCGCTACCTCGTCGCCGGGCTGACCGCCGGCGCCGTCAAGTGAGCTCCACCGCCCCTCAGCGTCCCCCGAACGAAAGGCAGTCCGTGACCCTCGACCTCAGCGCCCTCCCCGACGGATTCGTGTGGGGCGCCGCGACGGCCGCTTACCAGATCGAAGGAGCCGTGGCCGAGGACGGCCGTGCACCATCCATCTGGGACACCTTCTCCCGTACGCCGGGGAAGGTCGCGAACGGCGACACCGGTGACGTCGCCTGCGACCACTACCACCGCGTGCCGGAGGACATCGGCCTGATGGGCCGGCTCGGTCTGGACGCGTACCGCTTCTCCCTCGCCTGGCCGCGCGTGATGCCGCAGGGCGGCGGGCCGGTCAACCCCTCGGGCCTGGCCTTCTACGACCGCCTGGTCGACGGCCTGCTGGAGGCGGGCATCACCCCCTTCCCCACCCTGTACCACTGGGACCTGCCGCAGGCCCAGCAGGACCGCGGCGGCTGGCCGGAGCGCGAGACCGCGCTGCGCTTCGCCGACTACGCGGCCGTGGTGGCCGAGCGGCTCGGGGACCGGGTCACCCACTGGGCGACGCTCAACGAGCCGCTGTGCTCGGCCTGGATCGGCCATCTGCAGGGCGTGATGGCCCCCGGCCTCACCGACCTGACGGCCGCCGTCCGCGCCTCGTACCACCTGCACCTGGGCCACGGCCTGGCGGTGCAGGCGCTGCGCGCCGCGGTCCCGCACGCGCAGATCGGCATCGTCAACAACCTCAGCCCCTGCGAACCGGCCTCCGACCGTCCCGAGGACGTCGCCGCGGCGCTGCGCTCCGACGGCCACACCAACCGCTGGTGGCTGGACCCGATCCACGGCCGCGGCTACCCGGAGGACATGCTGGAGCTGTACGGGGTCGAACTGCCGGTGCAGACGGGCGACATGGAGACCATCGCCGCGCCGCTGGACTGGCTGGGCCTCAACTACTACTTCCGTGACATCGTTGCCGACGACCCGTCGGGGCCGGTCCCCCACACCCGTGCCGTACGCGTCCCGGACGTCCGCCGCACCGCGATGGACTGGGAGGTGCACGCCGGCGGTCTGGAGCGGCTGCTGCTGCGGCTGACCGAGGAGTACGGCGCCCGCAAGATCTACGTCACCGAGAACGGCTCGGCGTACGAGGACCGCGTCGGCCCCGACGGCCAGGTCCACGACCCCGAGCGCACCGCCTACCTGGAGGAGCACCTGGCGGCCTGCGCCCGTGCCGTGCGCGGCGGCGCCCCGCTCGCCGGCTACTTCGCCTGGTCGCTGCTGGACAACTTCGAGTGGGCGTACGGCTACGACAAGCGCTTCGGCCTCGTCCACGTCGACTACGAGACCCAGCGCCGGACCGTGAAGGGCAGCGGCCGCCGCTACGCCGACATCATCGCCGCCCACCGGCGCCGCGCCCGCAGCGCGGCCTGACCTCCCTCGCCATCCCGTCTCCACCCCCCACACAGGAGATCCGCGATGCCACACTCCCCCCACGTCGGACGCCTGGTCGCCGTGCTCGCGGCGGTCGCCGCGGCGTTAGCCGGGTTGGTGCTCGCCGGACCGGGAGCGGCCGCCGCCACGGCCGTCCAGGTCACCATGACCACCACCTCCGACGGCAGGACCGTGGTCAAGGGCCTGCAGGCACAGACCCCGGCCGCCTTCGAGGCGGGCAATGGCAGCGGCGGCACGGTCATCACGGTGGACCCCGCCGCCCGCTACCAGCCCTTTGAGGGCGGCGGGGCGTCCTTCACCGACAGCGCCGCCTGGCTGATGAACTCCTCCGGCGCCCTGTCGGCGGCCACCCGTGACGCCACCCTGCGCAAGCTGTTCTCCCCCACGGAGGGCATCGGCCTGGGCTTCCTGCGCAACCCGATGGGCGCCTCGGACATCGCGCGCAGCCACTACACGTACGACGACACCTGCTGCGACCTGTCGGACTTCTCCATCTCCCGGGACCTGGCCGACGTCCTGCCGCTGACCCAGCAGGCGCGCCTGCTCAACCCGGCACTGAAGATCATGGCGGTGCCGTGGTCGGCGCCGGCGTGGATGAAGGACAACGGCAAGCTGACCCAGATGGGCAAGCTGAAGCCGGAGTTCTACGACACCTACGCGCAGTACTTCGTGAAGTACCTGCAGGCCTACGAGCAGCGCGGCGTCCACGTCGACTACGTGTCGGTGCAGAACGAGCCGCAGTGCTGCGGCGCGAACAGCAGCTACCCCACGATGGAGTGGACGGCGGCCACGCTGCTGGACTTCACCAAGAACCACCTCTTCCCGGCGTTCCGTTCGGCCGGGATCACCACCAAGGCGCTGATCCACGACTGGAACCACGGCGACTGGAACACCACCGGCGCCGGCCAGCTCGCCGACGCCGCCCTGCGCGGCGACCCGCTCTTCGGCGGCGTCGCCTGGCACGGCTACGCGCCCACCCCGCCGGACTACGCGCTGGGCAGCACCGTCCAGAGCCAGTACCCGGGCGTGGCGCAGTACGAGACCGAGCACTCCGGCGGCACCTGGGTCACCGACCAGCAGCTTGAGGACCTGCGGGACATCACCGGCTTCACGCGCAACTGGGCCCGCGCGTATGTGAAGTGGTCGCTGGCGCTGGACCAGGCGATGGGCCCGCACGCGGGCGGCTGCGGCACCTGCACCGGGCTGATCACGGTGCACAACGGGGACGCGCGCAGCGGGCAGGTCGACTACACCGTGGAGTACTACACGATGGGCCAGCTGACGAAGTTCGTCCGCGCGGGCGGGGTACGGATCGGCAGCAACGCCACCGACCCGGTGTGGAACACGGCCTTCGTCAACACCGACGGGCAGCGGGTGCTGGTCACCCACAACTCCTCGTCGTCAGCCCAGCAGATCACGGTCCGCGAGGCCGGGCAGCACTTCTCGTACAGCCTGCCCGCCCGCGCCACGACCACGTTCACCTGGTCCGGCGCGCCGACCGGCGGCGGGGGCGGCGACGGGGACGGCATCAGCAGCTCCGCCTGGTACCAGGTGGCCGGCGCCGGCTCCGGCAAGTGCGTGGACGCCAAGGACCGGGGCACCGCCAACGGCACGGCGGTGCAGCAGTGGAGCTGCGTCGCCGGGCAGGCCAACCAGCAGTGGCAGTTCCGCCCGACCGACGGCGGCTACTACCGGGTGGTGAACCGCAACGCGACCGCCACCGAGCAGGTCTGGGACGTCACCGGCGGGGCGTCGGCGACGGGTGACTCCGTGCCGGTGCAGACCTGGCAGTGGTCCTCGGGCGTCAACCAGCAGTGGAAGCCGGTGCTCCAGGCGGACGGCTCGTACGTCCTCACGGCCCGGCACAGCGGCAAGTGCCTGGACGTCACGGCGGCCTCGACGGCCGACGGCGCCCTGCTGCAGCAGTACACCTGCAACGGCACCACCGCCCAGTCCTTCCGGCTGACCCCGGCGGGCTGACCGACCCCGCGCGGCACCGGCGTACGAGGGAGACGCCGGCGCCGCGCGGCACCAACCCCCCTCCGGGGCACCGGGGCCCCGGAGGGGGCACCACTGTCGCGGTGCGCGCCGTGGACGACCTCGCGGGGGTGATCCCCGTCGGCCGCGACGGCGGACAGGGGCTGGTCCCCGGGGGACCTGCCCGCCAGGACGTGCTGCCTCCCCGCGCACCGGGCCTTCCCTAGCGGGGGCGGCGCCGACTCCGAGGCCGAACTGGTCGCGGCGGCCGAGGCGGTTCTCGCCGATCCCGCCGTCGGGTGGGAGGCGTCCGGGACGTGGCGGACCGACGGACCCGCGGTGCTCATGGACTCCGCCGAGGCGGGGGGCCTGCCGGCCGTCGGGTACCCCGGCGGCGGCATGCCCGAACAGGCCCCCGTCCCGCTGCCTCCCGGGCGCTGGGCGGTACGCGCCGTCCAGGCGAGGGCCGGCGACCGCACCTCGCTCGGTCTGGTGCGGCTCGTGCCCGCCGCCTCTTGAAGCCCGTCAGGCCAGGGTGTCCCACCGCCGGGTGAGGCGGTCGGCGCCCGCGTCGGTCAGCGAGCCCCACAGGCGCAGCCGGGCGATGCCGCCGTCGGGGTAGGTCTCCAGGCGCACGTGGGTGGCGGGCGGGGTGTCGACCACGAAGCGGTGGACGGTGTCGGGCTGCAGGGGGGTGCGGCTCAGGATCTCGAACCAGTCGCCGTCCTCGCCGTCGCGGCCGAGCAGGGCGGCCCAGCCGGCGGCGTTGCCCTTGTAGTAGCCGGTGTCGATCTCGGCGGCGCGGACGACGCCCTGCCCGGCGAGGCGGTAGCGCGCCCAGTCGTGGCCCTTGTCGCGGCGGCGGCGGGTCTCCCAGCCGTCGCCCATGCGGCGGGACGTGCCCGGCAGGATCGGGTTGAGCGGGGAGGAGTAGAAGCGGTCGGAGACGTCCTCGGCGGTGCCGCCGTTCTCCAGCGCGACCAGGTCGAAGGTGCCGAGCGCGGTCAGCCACGCCGGGTCGGGGACGACCTCGCCGTGGACGCGCAGCCGGGCGATGCCGCCGTCGGGGAACTGCCTGAGCCGCAGGTGGGTGAAGCGGCGCTCCACGGCCACCTCGAAGCCGTTGGCGGCGTGGCCGCCGACGGCCGTGCGGGGCACGAGTTCCGTCCACCGCACGCCGTCGGCGAGCAGGTCCGCGGGCGCGGCGCCCAGGGGCGCGCAGGTGGCCTCGACGGCGATCTGCCGGGGGTGGTTGCCGCGGAAGTGGGCGGTGTCCACGACCAGGCCGCGCACGACCCCGGGGGCGGCCAGGCGGATCAGCGCCCAGTCGTGGTCGGCGTCGGCGGGGTGCGGGTCGGCGGCGTCGCTGCCACGGCGGCGGCGGGTCTCCCAGCCGTCCATGACCTGGCCCTTGTGGCCGAAGTGCTCGGCGCGGAACTCGGGGCGTCCGGGGACGAGCAGGTTCTCCCGCTCGGCGAAGAACTCGTCGTTGGCGGCGATCACCCCGGCGCCCAGGCGCCGGTCGGCGAGGTCGACGAGGCCCGTGAAGGGCAGGTCGGCGCCGCGGTAGTCGGCGTAGGGATCCCCTCCGGGGTACGGCTGGGCGGCGCCGGTGTACCGGGGTATGGCGGTCACGCGTTCTCCCTTGTGATGAGGCGGCCGGAGGGGTGGGCCGGGGTGCCGTGGTCGGCGATCCGCTCGCCGCGCAGCCAGGTGCTCCGTACGACCCCCTGGAGGGTGCGGCCCGCGTAGGCGGTGACCTGGTTGCGGTGGTGGAGCGCCGCCGGGTCCACGGTGAAGCTCTCGTCGGGCGCCAGGACGGCGAAGTCGGCGTCGTGGCCGGGCGCGACGGCGCCCTTGGTGGTGAGTCCGGCCAGGCGCGCCGGTCCCCGCGCCATCCAGCGGACCACGTCGGCGAGCGTGGCGCCACGCCGGCGGGCCTCGGTCCAGATCGCGGGCAGGCCGAGCTGGAGGGAGGAGATCCCGCCCCAGGCGGCGCCGAAGTCGCCGGTGTCGAGGTGCTTGAGGTCGACGGTGGAGGGCGAGTGGTCGGAGACGACGCAGTCCAGGGTGCCGTCGAGCAGGCCCTGCCACAGGGCCTCCCGGTTGCCCGCCTCGCGGATCGGCGGGCAGCACTTGAACTGGGTCGCGCCGTCGGGGACCTCCTCGGCGGTGAGCGTCAGGTAGTGCGGGCAGGTCTCGGCCGTCAGGCGTACGCCGTCGCGGCGGGCGGCGGCGATCAGGGGCAGGGCCTCGGCGGAGGACAGGTGCAGGATGTGCACCCGGCAGTCCAGGCGGCGGGCGAGGGCGATCAGCGCCTCGACGGCGGCGTTCTCGGCGGCGCGGGGGCGGGAAGCGAGGAAACCGGCGTACGCGGGCCCGGAGGGCTGCGGGGCGGCGTCGATGAGCCGGGGGTCCTCGGCGTGGACGATCAGCAGCCCGTCGAAGCGGGCGATCTCGCGCATCGCCTCCTCCAGTTCGGCCGGGGCGAGCTGCGGGAACTCATCGACGCCCGAGGGCAGCAGGAAGCACTTGAAGCCGAAGACCCCGGCGTCGTGGAGCGGGCGCAGGTCCTTGGTGTTGCCGGGGACGGCGCCGCCCCAGAAGCCGACGTCGGTGTGGATCCGGCCGCGGGCGGTCGCGCGCTTGACCTCCAGGTGGGCGGTGGTGGTGGTCGGGGGGACGCTGTTGAGCGGCATGTCGATCAGCGTCGTGACGCCGCCGGCGGCGGCCGCCCGGGTGGCGGTCCCGAAGCCCTCCCACTCGCTGCGGCCGGGGTCGTTGACGTGCACGTGGGTGTCGACCAGGCCGGGGAGCAGGGCGTCCGCGCCGAGGTCGACCAGGCGCGCGCCGGCCGGGGGCTCGGTCCCGTACGGCAGCACGGCGGCGATCCGGCCGCCGGCGACGGCCACGTCGGCGGGGCGCTCGCCCTGCGGTGTGACCACCCGTGGTGAACGCAGCACCAGTTCGATCCCGTCAGCGGCCTCGGACACGCGTTCCCCTTCCACCGGCGCCCACAGAAATTCAACGTTCTGTTGAAATGCATCCTCCGCTCGCGCGCGAGCCTGCGTCAACCCCTGCCCGGGCACCACGGGAGGCTCCGGCAGTACAGTTGGAGAATTCCACCCAATGGAATGCGTTTTCCGCGCCCACCGGCCACCGCCGCGTCCACGACCGCCCCGAACGGCGATCGCATGCCTGGTCAGGGTCGGTAGGCTGCACCACTACACCGTCCGCCTGGGGAGGAAACGTGGCGTCAGACCGCGCCGGGGGCGTACAGTCCCTCGAACGCGCCTTCGACCTGCTGGAGCGGATGGCCGACGCGGGCGGGGAGGTGGGCCTCAGCGAACTGTCCGCGAGCAGCGGGCTGCCGCTGCCCACGATCCACCGTCTGATGCGCACCCTGGTCGACTGCGGCTACGTGCGCCAGCAGCCCAACCGCCGCTACGCGCTGGGACCCCGGCTGATCCGCCTCGGCGAGAGCTCGGCCCGCCTCCTGGGCACCTGGGCCCGCCCCTACCTGGCGGAACTGGTCGAGGCGACCGGCGAGACCGCCAACATGGCGCTCCTGGACGGGGACGAGGTCGTCTACGTCGCCCAGGTCCCCTCACGGCACTCGATGCGGATGTTCACCGAGGTCGGACGGCGCGTCCTGCCGCACTCCACGGGAGTCGGCAAGGCCCTGCTGGCGCACGTCCCGCCGGAGGAGGTACGGGCCCTGCTGGCCCGCACCGGGATGCCGGCGGCCACCGAGCGGACCATCGTCGACCCGGACGCCTTCCTCGCGGAACTGGAGCACATCCGCGCCCAGGGCTACGCCGTGGACGACAACGAGCAGGAGGTGGGGGTCCGCTGCCTGGCGGTCACCGTCCCCGACTCCCCCACGGCCGCCGCCATCTCCATCTCCGGACCCGCCGGACGGGTGACCGAGGCGGCCACGGAGAAGATCGTGCCGGTGCTGCAGGGCGTGGCGCGGCAACTGTCGTCCGCGCTGGCCAGCAACGGCGCCGCCTAGCCCGGGGCATCACGATGCCGCTCGTGGGTCGGGGTACGCCCAGGCCGGCGCGGCAGCGGTGTGAGGGGCGGCCCAGGGTGGCTCGGGGCACCTCACGGCGGCTTGACCTCGAGCGCACTCCAAGGCCTACGGTCGTCACCGTAGCGACCACGACCCCGGACGGGGAGAACCATGCAACTGGGCCTGCACCTCACGAAATTCGACCACCCCGAGGGACCCGCCGGGCTCGCGCCCGCGCTCGCCGCGGCCGGCGAGGCCGCCGAGTCGGCCGGCGCGGGCTGGCTGTCGGTGATGGACCACTACTTCCAGATGGAGAACAACGGGGGCGCCGAGGCGGCGATGCTGGAGGCCTACACGACGCTGGGCTTCCTCGCCGCCCGCACCTCCTCCGTACGGCTGGGCGTCCTCGTCACGGGGATCACCTACCGCCACCCCGGCCTGCTGGCGAAGATCGCGACCACCCTCGACGTGCTGTCCGGCGGCCGGGCGACCCTGGGCCTCGGCGCGGCCTGGTACGAGCGTGAGCACCTGGGCCTGGGCGTGCCCTTCCCGCCGCTCGCGGAGCGCTTCGAGCGGCTGGAGGAGACGCTGCGGATCTGCCTGCAGATGTGGGACCAGGACGACGACGGCCCCTTCAAGGGCGCGCACTACTCACTGGCGGAGACCCGCTGCACCCCGCCCCCGGTGAGCACGCCCCACCCCGAGATCATGATCGGGGGCGGCGGCGAGCGGAAGACGCTCCGCCTGGTCGCCCGGTACGCGGACGCCTGCAACCTCTTCGCCTCCTCGACCGCCGAGGTCGCGCACAAGCTGGACGTGCTGCGCGCGCACTGCGACGAGGCCGGACGCGACTACGCGCGGATCCGCAAGACCATGCTCTTCGTCGGCGAGTCCCTCCGCACCGGCGACACCGACGCCTTCGTCGCCGAGATGGCCGGTTACGCCGAACTCGGCATCGACACGGTCATCGTGGTGCCGCCGGACGCCGAACCGGCCGGCTGGATCGACAGCCACTGCGCGCCGGCCGTCCCCCGGCTGGCCGAGCTCGGCTGACCGGCCCCGCGGGCACCCCACGTCACTCGGGACGCGGGGTGCCGAACAGCTCGATCGCCCGCCGGACCTCGGTGAGGGCACCGGCCAGGGCGCTGACGGAGCCGAGCGCCCCGGCGATCACGAGCAGGCCGCGGCGCAGCCGCAGGACGTCCGGGACGCCGGCGGCCGCGGCGGCGGCCAGCGCGGAGAGCTCGTCCTCGGCGATGTGCCGGTCCGGTAAGTTGGCGCGGTACCCGGCGAGTTCACGGCGACAACGGGCGACCGCGGCCCGCAGGGCGGTCACCCTCGGGTCGAGGGTCCCCTCGTCGTCGACCGCCGCGCGGGCGGCCATGTCCTTCACCACAGATACGTCCCCCACAGGTAGGCCCCCGGTGATTCCCATGGACGGCCGGCCCCATCCGGTCCGCCGTATCGGGGAGGACAGTAAACGCGACGGAGCGCTTCCCCCGCTATACGGAGAGCGAAATCCGCCGTAACTTCCTGCCCCGCGTGACGACTTGCCGACATTAACGTCCGGGGGCCGCGGTTCGGTTCCAGTCCACGAGTTCCCAGTGCCCCGCGCCGTCACGCCGCCAGCGGGCCATCGAGGCGTTGACCACGCGGGCGTCGCCCGGCGGCGGGGGACCGAGCAGCCGGCGCAGCGCCAGCACCACCGCGTCGTGCGTGACGAGCAGCAGGGGCGGCCCCGGGCGGGCGACCGCGTCCGCCAGGAAGTCCCCGACGCGGGCCTCGACATCCCGCGACGACTCCCCGCCCGGCGGGCGGTAGTCGGCCTCACCCTCACGCTCACGCCGCCGCGACTCCTCGGGGAAGCGCTCGCGGACCCCCTGCGGGGTGAGCAGTTCCAGCAGGCCCATGCCGCGGTCCCGGAGGCGTTCGTCGTAGGTGACGGGCGGCCGTTCGCGGCCCGCGGCCGTACCGACCTCCTCGACGGCGCGCAGGGTCTGCCGGGCCCGCTCGAAGGGCGAGCAGCGGACGCGGCCGGGTGCCTCGGCGCCGGGCAGGGCCAGCAGGTCGCGGCCGAGCCGGGCCGACTGCTCCCGCCCGAGCGCGGTCAGTGCCACGTCGGCGTCCCTGACCCCGTCCAGGGACCTGCCGCGGGCGAAGGCCGCGTTCGCCTCGCTCTCGCCGTGGCGTACGGCGATGATCCAGCGCGTCATGGCCGGTCCTTTCCCCCGCACCCCGTCCACGGTATCCAGGGGGCATGGAACGCGACGCGGGCACGGGCGCCGTCGCCGGGCTGCTGCTGGCGGCCGGCGGCGGCAGGCGGCTGGGCGGCCGCCCGAAGGCGCTGCTGGAGTACGACGGCCGGCCGCTGGTCGAGCACACGGCGCGGGCGCTGCGCGCCGGCGGCTGCGACCCGGTGCACATCGTGCTGGGCGCGGCCGCCGCACAGGTGCGCCGGCAGGCCGCCCTGGACGACTACGCCGTCACCGTGAACCCGCACTGGGAGCAGGGCATGGGCTCCTCGCTGCGCGCCGGCCTGGAGGCACTGGCGGGCACCGGCGCGCCGGCCGTGGTCGTGGCACTGGTGGACCAGCCCGGGATCGGCGCCACGGCGGTGGCCCGGGTGGTGGCCGCCTGCGCCTCGCCGCGCACCCTCGCCTGCGCCACGTACGGCGGCCGGCGGGGCCACCCGATCCTGCTGGGCGCGGCCCACTGGGCGGCGATCGCCGCGAGTGCGGTCGGGGACCAGGGGGCACGCTCCTACCTGAGGCGGCACGAGGAGGCGATCGCACGCGTCGAGTGCGGGGACGTCGCGGTCCCCGCCGACATCGACACCCCGGACGACCTGTGGCTGCTGGCGCACCCGCCGGAGCCCCCTGCACCGGGTGCCACAAAACGTTGAACTTCCACCATGCAAAAACTATGCTCCACCCAGCAGAAGCGCCCGTACGGTCGGCGCGCCTCGCAGCCGAAAACCGCCCCGTCCGGCACCCCGTGCCAGGGCCGGAGCGCGGTGGCCGCCCGGCTCCCCCGGCCGCACGGCACCCCTCATCGGCAAGAGGAGAGTCAGGTTCATGTCCGCACCAGGGACCGCACCGCACGCCGTCATCGCCGACACCGCGCCCCCCGTCGAGCGCGCGGAGGAGGTGCTCACCGACGCGGCGCTCGCCTTCCTCGCCGAACTGCACCGCCGGTTCGCGCCCCGCCGCGCCGAACTCCTCGCCAAGCGCAAGGACCGCCGCGCCGAGATCGCCCGCACCGGCACCCTGGACTTCCTCCCGGAGACCGCCCACATCCGCGAGGGCGACTGGCGCGTCGCCGACGCCCCCGCCGCGCTCGACGACCGCCGGGTGGAGATCACCGGCCCCACCGACCGCAAGATGACCATCAACGCCCTCAACTCCGGCGCGCGGATCTGGCTCGCCGACTTCGAGGACGCCTCCGCCCCCACCTGGGAGAACGTCATCGGGGGCCAGGTCAACCTGATCGACGCCTACGAACGCCGCATCGACTTCACCTCCCCCGAGGGCAAGACCTACGCCCTGAAGGACGAGTCGGAACTCGCCACCGTCGTCACCCGCCCCCGCGGCTGGCACCTCGACGAGCGCCACCTGACCGTCGACGGCGAGCCCGTCCCCGGCGCCCTCGTCGACTTCGGCCTGTACTTCTTCCACAACGCGCGGCGCCTGCTCGCCAAGGGCAAGGGCCCCTACTTCTACCTCCCCAAGACCGAGTCCCACCTCGAAGCCCGCCTGTGGAACGACGTGTTCGTCTTCGCCCAGGACCACCTGGGCATCGCACAGGGCACCATCCGCGCCACCGTCCTCATCGAGACGATCACCGCGGCCTTCGAGATGGACGAGATCCTCCACGAGCTGCGCGACCACGCCTCCGGCCTCAACGCGGGCCGCTGGGACTACCTGTTCTCCATCGTCAAGAACTTCCGCGACGCCGGCGAGCGCTTCGTCCTGCCCGACCGCAACGCCGTGACGATGACCGCGCCCTTCATGCGCGCCTACACCGAACTGCTCGTTCGCACCTGCCACAAGCGCGGCGCCCACGCCATCGGCGGCATGGCCGCCTTCATCCCCTCCCGGCGCGACGCCGAGGTCAACGCGGTCGCCTTCGAGAAGGTCAAGGCCGACAAGGACCGCGAGGCCCACGACGGCTTCGACGGCTCCTGGGTCGCCCACCCCGACCTGGTGCCGATCGCCCGCGCCTGTTTCGACGCCGTCCTCGGCGACCGGCCGAACCAGAAGGACCGGCTGCGCGAGGACGTCCACGTCACCGCCGCCGACCTGCTGGCCGTCGACTCCCTGGAGGCGAAGCCCACCCACGAGGGACTGCGCAACGCCGTCCAGGTCGGCACCCGCTACATCGAGGCATGGCTGCGGGGCCTGGGCGCCGTCGCCATCTTCAACCTCATGGAGGACGCCGCCACCGCCGAGATCTCCCGCTCCCAGATCTGGCAGTGGGTCAACGCGGGCGTCGTCTTCGCCGACAACGGCGAGAAGGCCACCGCCGACCTCGTACGCTCCCTCGCCGACCGGGAACTCGCCGCCATCCGCCAGGACATCGGCGAACAGGCCTTCGCTGCGGGCCGCTGGCAGCAGGCCCACGACCTGCTGCTGAAGACGGCACTCGACGAGACCTACGTCGACTTCCTCACCCTGCCCGCGTACGAACTGCTCGACTGACCCTCCCGCGCGGGGCCCCGGCACGACCGGCCGGGGCCCCGCGCGTCACCCCCGCCGAACCCGCCGGCCGTCCCGGGAAAACACACGCACCGGGCCAGGGGGCGCTGGCATGATCGTCGGCATGCCAGCACCACGACCCCGCGCCGTGAGGCCCAGCCTGTACATCTCGGTGGACGTCGAGGCGGACGGGCCCATCCCCGGCCCGTACTCCATGCTCAGCCTCGGGGCCGCCGTCGCGGGGCGGCAGGACGCCGACGGCTTCACCCCCGCCGACCCCGAACGGGACACCTTCTACCGCGAACTGCGCCCGGCCGGGACCGAGACCGACCAGCGGGCACTCGCCGTCAGCGGCCTGGACCGCGCACGCCTGGCCGCCGAGGGCAGCGAACCGGCCGCCGCGATGGCCGAGTTCACCACATGGGTGCACACCGTCAGCGAGGGCGCCCAACCCGTCATGACCGGCTACCCCGCCGGGTACGACTGGATGTTCCTGTACTGGTACCTGATCCGCTTCACCGGCTCCAGCCCCTTCGGGCACTCCGGCTGCCTCGACATGAAGACGCTGTACGCGACCAAGGCCGGCATCCCGCTGCGCGCCGTCGCCAAGGGCACGATGCCCCGCGAACTACTCTCCCGCCGCCGCCACACCCACCACGCCCTCGACGACGCCGTCGAGCAGGCCGAACTCTTCGCCAACCTCATGGCCTGGAAGGGCACGCCACATGCCCTTTGACCACAACGACCACTACCACCGACTGCTCCTGCGCAAGGTCCCGCCCGGCGCCCTCACCGCCCTGGACGTCGGATGCGGCACCGGCCGCTTCGCCCGGCGCCTGGCCGCCCGCGGACTGCGGGTCGACGCGATCGACGCCTCCCCGGAAGCCGTTGCCGCGGCCGGGACCGCGCCCGGCGTCACCTTCCGCGTCGCCGACATCACCCGCGTGGACCTCCCCACCGCCCACTACGACCTCATCACCTGCCTGGCCAGCCTGCACCACGTGCCGTTCGCCACGGTCACCGCACTGCGCGCCGCGCTCGCCCCCGGCGGGACCCTGCTCGTCCTGGGCTGCTACCCCGAGCGCACCCCCGCCGACTGGGTGGTGAGCCTGGCCGCCGTCCCCGTCAACGCCGCCGCCCGGCTCGCCGTCGCCGCCGCCGACCGGATCCGCGGCCGCGAACCGCAACCGGTCCGGGCCCCCGTACACCCACCGGGCACACCCCTGCCGCAGATCCGCGCCGAAGCGGCGCAACTGCTGCCGGGCAGCCGCATCAGACGCCTGCTGTTCTGGCGCTACCTGCTGGCGCACCGCGAAGGGACGGGCGGCTGAGCCACCCGGCCGGCCCGCTCAGGCCTGGCCGGTGTCGAAACGGCTGACCTTGCCGTCGTCCACGGTGAAGCGCCACTTGGTGCGCATCTCGCCCCACGCGTCATTGCGGTAGTCGGCGATCAGGGTGAGCCCCGCCGAGTCCTGGGACTGCACGTCCATGTGGCCGTGGGACTCGAAGATCTCGCGGTCCGCCCACTCCTTCAGGTTGCGGTCGGAGCCGTCGTCGGACATCGTCGCGTTCTCGGTGAGCGCGGCCTCGAAGGCCTCGCGGTCCCCGGCGTTCACCGCCGAGACGAAGGCGCGGACGGCCGGCTCGTTGAGGGCGTCGGTGCGGATCATCGCTGCTGCTCCCTGTGCTCACGGGTCGTGCCCCCAGCCTCGCCCGAGCGGCCGCGGCGCGCTACCCGGAGCCCGGCGACCACCCCGCCGTTCACCCGCGGGGACCGCCACGGCTGGCCCGGCGACGGGACCACGGGGACCCTGGGATCCAGTCCGGCGACCCGAGAGCGACGGCAGGAGCACACGCGTGGCGAGTGGGGGCGAGGACCTCACCGACGAAGGACGCGACGTACTGCGGTACGTCCGGCTGCTCCCCGTCGTGCTGCTCGTCGGCGGCTTCCTGGTCGACTACCTGACCCCCGCCCAGTTCAGCGCCACCGCCTTCTACTCCGTGGCCCCCATGCTCGCGGCCCCCCTGATGTCCCTGACCGGCACCGTGCTGGTCGGTCTGGGCGCCGTCGCCGCCGACGCGGGCATCCTCAGCCACTTCGGCTACCTCAGCGGCCCCGGCGGCATCAGCGAACTGCTGTCGATCAGCGCGGTCGCCGTCGTCGCCGTGTTCATCAACCGCCTGCTCCACATCCGCGACGTCCGGCTGCGCTCCGCCCGCAGCGTCGCCGCCGCCGTGCAACGGGCCGTGCTGCCCGTGCCACCGCGGCGCGTCGGGCCGTACCGCATCGCCGCCCGCTACGAGACCGCGGAGGCCGAGGCGGAGATCGGCGGCGACCTCTACGCCGTCCAGGAAACGCCCTACGGGCTGCGCTGCATCATGGGCGACGTACGCGGCAAGGGCATGGCGGCCGTGGAGGCGGCCACCGTGGTGCTCGGCGCGTTCCGCATGGCCGCCGACGAGGAACCCACCCTCGCCGGGGTGGCGACACGGATGGACCGGGCGCTGTGGCGCGAGGCCGAACGCCGCGAGGGCATGGACCGCCTGGAGTGGTTCGCCACCGCCGTCCTCGCCGAGTTCCCGCCCGGCGGCACCGCACTGCGCCTGGTCAACCGCGGCCACCCGCCCCCGCTGGTGCTGCACCACGGCACCGTGCGCTACGCCGAACCCGCCGGTCACGCCCTGCCCCTGGGCATGGGCCTCGGCGACGTGACCGACGAGGCCCACACCGTCCCCTTCCCGCCCGGCTCGGCCCTGCTGATGCACACCGACGGCGTCACCGAGGCACGCGACGCCGGCGGCACCTTCTACGACCCCGTCACCCGGCTGGCCGGGGTGCCGTTCACCGGCCCCGCCGAACTGCTCGACGCCCTCCTGGACGACGTCCACGCGCACACCGGCGGCCCCCGCAGCGACGACATGGCACTCCTGGCGGTCTGCCGGGACTGAACCGCCCGTCTCCGTGGCGTGGGGGCGCCCGCGGCGCGAGTCGTCTCGACCCTCGCATTACTCTTTTCCGCTCGTGTGTCACCGCCGGCCCCTACCCTGCTGCCGTGAACGCGCCCGCCCTCCGCCAGCTCCGCGCCGCCCTGGAACGTGCCCTCGCCGACCCGCACATCGCCACGTCCCGTTCCCGGGAGGATCGGCTGAGGAAGGCCACCGCCGTGCTGGAACGGGCGGCGGCCGACGTACCGTCGCAGGCGCTGCGCAGCCTCGACGACCTGTTCGACGACGCCGTCCTCGGCCACCCCGGCCGGCCCGAGACCGTGCTCGGCCGCATCGCGGCCGGCCGGTACCGCACCCGGGCCGGGCAGCTGGGCAGGGAGCTCACCCCCGCGAGCCAGCGCGACATCATGGACGGCATCGCCGACCTCAACCGGGCCGCCGGGCGCCCCGCGTTCGGCTGGCAGGCCCGCGGGATGCGCCCGTGGTCCAAGCACACCAAGGAGCCCCTGGACTTCACCGGGCACATCGTGCTGCGCCGGGCGCTGAGCACCCCCGTGGAGCCGCGCCGCGAGCCGTACCGGTTGCGGCTGCTGGCGGCGCTGGAGGTGCTGTGGGCGACGGCGGTGCCCCGCGAGGGCCTGGTGGCCGCCGACGTCACCGACCTGTCCGCGCAGGAGTCCCGCATCCGGCTCACCGTGAACCTGCCCGGCCGGACCGCCGCGACCCGGCAGGAGTTCACGCTTCCCCGGTCGGCCCGGGCCGCGCTGCGGCTCTGGCTGCCGGTGCGCCGGGAGGTCGTCGCCTTGCACCTGGACGCCGGACCCGACCACCCCGCCAACCAGGCCCTGTTCGTCACCCTGCGGCACACCGTGGCCGAACCGGCCTCGGGCGCCGCCCGGATGGTGCCGCCCGGCATCCGCATCACCGGGAACGGTCTGGAGACCGACTACAGCAAGTGGGCCCGCAGGCTCAACGGCGACCACGCCGGCCAGAAGGGCTGGCCGGTGCCGACGGACCTCTACACCGTCGCCCGCGGCGGCGCCGTCCGGCGCGAGGCCCAGGGCCGCTCCCAGGGCCGCGGCCCGGCGGCCCGCTAGACCGGGCACGAGCGGCCGGGGCGCAAGCGACGGCCGGGGCGCAAGCGGCCCGGGCACGGCGAACACCGGGCCCCGCCCCGGGCAGGGCGGGGCCCGGCACCGGCCGGGGGGCCGTCCCTCCCCCGGCCGGGGTCAGCGCAAGACCGCGGCGGTCAGCTCGCCAGGCCCGCGATCCGCGCGAGCCGCCGGGCCTCGTCACGGGTGGCGCGCGCGATGGCCCCCTCGTCGGCGGTGACGAGACGGCCGTCCTCCACCACCGGCCGGCCGTTCACCAGGGAGAGGGTGACGGGGGCCGCCGCGCCGAGGACCAGCGCGGTGACCGGGTCGGCGATCGAGGAGTGGGCGAGGGTGTCCATCCGCCACAGGACGAGGTCGGCGAGTTTGCCCGGCTCCAGGGAACCGATCTCCGCGGCCCGGCCGAGCACCTGGGCGCCGCCGTACGTACCCAGCCGCAGGGCCTGGCGGGCGGTCAGCGCGGCCTCGCGGTGGGCGCCGAGGCGGTTGATGAGCAGCGCGTTGCGCAACTCGGTGTGCAGCTCGCCCGATTCGTTGGACGCGGTGCCGTCCACGCCGAGGCCGACCGGGACGCCGGCGGCGAGCATGTCGGGGACGCGGGCGATGCCGGCGGCCAGGCGGGCGTTGGAGGACGGGCAGTGGGCGACACCGGTCCGCGTGCGGGCGAAGGCGGCGATGTCGGAGTCGCCCATGTGGACGCAGTGCGCCATCCACACGTCCTCGCCGAGCCAGCCGGTGGACTCGAAGTAGTCCGTCGGCCCCATGCCGAACAGCTCCTTGCAGAACTGCTCCTCCTCCACCGTCTCGCTGCCGTGGGTGTGCAGCCGCACGCCCTTGCGCCGGGCGAGTCCGGCGCCCTGGCGCAGCAGTTCGGTGGAGACCGAGAACGGCGAGCAGGGCGCGACGGCGATCCGCGTCATGGCGTCGGGGGAGGCGTCGTGGTGCCGGTCGATCGTCTCCTCGGTGGCGGCGAGTGCCTCGTCGAGGGTCTCGACGGCGAAGTCCGGGGGCAGGCCGCCGTCGGACTCGCCGCGGTCCATCGAGCCGCGGGCGAGGGTGAAGCGCACACCCATGTCCGAGGCGGCCCTGATGATGGAGCCGGACAGGTCGCCGGTGCCGCGCGGGAAGACGTAGTGGTGGTCCATGGCGGTGGTGACCCCGCCGCGGGCCATCATCGCCAGGGAGCCCTGGGCGGCGGCGTGGGTCATCCGCTCGTCGATGCGGGCCCAGACGGGGTAGAGGGCGACGAGCCAGTCGAAGAGGTTGTGGTCGGTGGCCAGGCCCCGGGTGAGCCACTGGTAGAAGTGGTGGTGGGTGTTGACCAGGCCGGGGGTGAGCAGGTGGCCGGTGCCGTCCACCCTCCGTACGACGCCGTCGAGTGCGGCGGGGGCGGGGCCCGCGCCGACGGACTCGATGCGGTTGCCGGCGACGACGACGTGGCCGGCCGGGTGCTCGGTGCCGTGCGCGTCGACGGTGGCGACGGCGCAGTTCTCGATGACGATGCGCTCTGCTGGGGCGGTCATGGCGGGGCCTCTCAGTCCGTCACCGGGATGCGGGGCTCGGCGCCGTCGCGCAGGACCGTGCCCTCGATGAGGCCGTAGGGGCGGTCGGCCGCGAGGTACACCGCGCTGTCGGGGGTGTCGTTCTTCAGGCCGAACGGCTCGAGGTCGACGAGGAAGTGGTGCTTGTTGGGGAGCGAGAGCCGCACCTCGTCGATCTCGGGGCGGTGCTCGACGACCCGGTCGCCCATCGCGTACAGCGTCTGCTGCAGGGAGAGCGAGTAGGTGCCGGCGAAGGCGTCGAGGAGGTGGCGGCGGACCTCGGCCCAGGACTCCTCCCAGGGCGGGACGGGGTCCTCGTCGCGGGTCCAGCTGAACCGCCAGCGGGCGCTGACCTCGGTGGCGAGGACGCGGTCACGGGTCTCCGGCAGCGTGGTGTAGCGGTCCTTGACGAAGCCCCAGAACTCGGAGTCGGTGGTGTTCATGACCACGAGGTCCTTCAGGCCGGAGACGACCTGCCACCGCCCGCCGTCGAAGGTGACCTCGGTGGTGCGGGTCTCGCGGCCGCCGCGGACGAAGGAGTGCTCCTGCGTGATCCGCTCCCAGGCGTACTCCTCGATGCGGATCCTGGCCCGCTCGATGGACCCCTGGCTCGTGACGAAGTGCCGGGCGAGGTGGATGCCGAACTGCTCGGGGGAGTCGATGCCGTACTGCTTGGCGAAGGCGAAGACGGTGTTCTTGGTGGTGTCGGTGGGCAGTACGGCGGCGTTGCTGCCGGAAGTGTGGACGTCGTCCATGGCGCCGGAGAGGGCGACCGAGACGTTGAGGTCCCTGACGTGGTGGGTCCCGCCGTCGCGGGTGACGCGGACGACGCGGGTCTCCGCCTTGCCGTACTGGTTCTGGCCGAGTCGGGTGGGCGACATGTCGGTGCTAGCTCCCTCGGTATACGGAGTAGCCGAACGGGTTGAGCAGCAGCGGTACGTGGTAGTGCTCGCCCGGCTCGACGGCGAAGACGATCGCCACCTCCGGGAAGAAGGCTCCGCTGTCCCTCGTGCGGGGGGCGTCCTGCTGGTCCTCGGCTCGACTGCGGTGGGCGGTGCTCTGACGGGAGAGGTAGGGCTCGGTGGCGAACTCCAGCCGTACGTGGCTCGTGCCCTCCGGCGGGTCGGGCAGGTCCTTGCAGCGGCCGTCGGCGTCGGTCGCCGAGGCGCCGTGCGGCACCCAGGGGGCCCCGCTCCCGGTGCGCACCGACAGGGCGACGGCGACGCCCCGCGCGGGGCGTCCGGCGCTGGTGTCCAGGACGTGCGTGGAGACGGAGGTCATGAGGGGTCCTCTGGGGCGGTCTCGACGAGCCGGGTGAGCCTGATGCGGTTGATCTTCCCCAGTTCGGTGCGGACGATCTCGCGCTCGGTGCCGGTGTCATTGCCGATGCGTTCCTCGAGCGCGGCCAGCATCTGGTCCCCGGTCCTGCCGGTGGCGCAGATGAGGAAGACGTGGCCGTGCCGCTCCTGGTAGGCGAGGTTCAGTGCGAGCAGTTCCTCGCGCTCGGAGTCCCGCACCCCGCCCTGTTCGCGGGCGGAGACCGGGTCGCCCGGCCGGGGGCGGCCGATCGGAGGATGTCCCGCCATCGCCTCGGCCAGGTCACCGGCGGTGAGGCCGGCCGTCGCGGTGTCGGAGGCGGCGAGCAGCGCGTCGAGGGTGCCGTACGGGCGGGCCGCCATGACGGCGGCACCCCAGGAGCGGCTCGCGCAGACCTCGTGCAGCAGCGCGACCGCCTCCGGTCCGCCGGCGGCGTTGAGCCGGGCCAGGCCCGGGGATGGGCTGGAAGTCACAACGGCACGCTAGGAGCCCCCACCACGTGACGTCAACAGTTTGTTGAAAAATGGCGCCGATGACGCCCGGACGGACGCCTCGGGACGGCTAGCGGCCTTCCTTCGCCGCGTTCTCCCTGTTGAGGTAGTTGTAGACGGTGAAGCGGCTCACGCCGAGCGCCGACGCGACCGTCTCCACCCCGTGCCGCACCGAGAAGGCGCCGCGCTCCTCCAGGATGCGGACGACCGTCTGCTTCTCCTTGCGCCCGAGCTCGGACAGCGTCTTGCCGTGCCGGCGCTCGAGGTCGGCCAGGATGTGGTCGAGCGAGTCCGCGAGGTGCGGCAGCCGTACGGCGACCACCTCCGCGCCCTCCCAGCTGAGCACGACGTCGTCACCGCGCGCCTCGCCCGGGGGTACCAGTTCGGCGCCCATGGCGTCGGCGAGCGGCTTGATCGCCGCGCTGAACGGATGCTCGACCGGCCCGGTCACCGGTCCGCCTCCCCCACGACGTTGACCTGCAGCGACACCCGGGTCGCACCGGCTTCCAGGGTGCGCCGCAGCAGATCGCCGACCACGGCGACCACCTGCTCGGTACCACCCTCGGCCGAGTTGCCGAAGGGCCCGACGTCGACGGCGTCCAGCCCGGCCGCCTCCAGGACCTCACGCCCCACCACGGCGTGCCGCGGGGGCTCGTCCAGGTCGAACGGCTCGGTGGTGAATTCGAGTTTCAGGCGCACGCCCACAACCTAGCTGGTCAGGGGCTTTCCGGGACATCCCTCTTGACAGCCGCCCGCCGGCTCGTGGAGTCTTCCGTTAAGTAGAAACTAGTTTCCGTAATACGGAAGGGCGCATGTGATGGGCTTCGACTCCACGCGCTTCGATGTGAACCTCTCGATCCTCTTCACCGAACTCCCGCTCCTGGAGCGCCCCGCGGCGGCCGCCGCGGCCGGCTTCTCCGCGGTCGAGCTGTGGTGGCCGTGGACCCGTATGCCGACCCCTCCGCAGGCCGAACTCGACGCCCTGCGCGGCGCGCTGGAGGAGGCCGGCACCCAGCTGGTGGGGCTGAACTTCTACGCGGGCGAACTGCCCGGCCCCGACCGCGGCGCCCTGTCCGTGCCGGGCGAGGAGTCCGCGCGTTTCCGCGCCAACATCGACGTCGCCGCCGACTTCGCCCGCTCGGTGGGCTGTACGGCGCTGAACGCGCTGTACGGCAACCGGGTGGACGGCGTGAGTCCCGAGGCGCAGGACGAGCTCGCCCTGGAGAACCTGGTCCGGGCCGCGCACGCGGCCGACCGGGTCGGCGCGGTGCTGCTGGTCGAGGCCCTCAACAAGCCCGAGTCGCCGCGCTATCCGCTGGTGAGCGCGGCCGCCGCGGTAGAAGTGGTCGACAAGGTCAACGCCGAGACCGGCCTGGGCAACGCCAGGTTCCTGCTGGACCTGTACCACCTGTCGATGAACGGCGAGGACCTGCCCGCGGTCATCGACGCCTACGCGGACCGCACCGGCCACGTCCAGATCGCCGACGACCCCGGCCGCGGCGCGCCCGGCACGGGCTCCCTGCCGCTGTCCGCCCTCCTGGACCGGCTGCGCGACCGGGGCTACGACGGCTGGGTGGGGCTGGAGTACAAGCCGGGCCCGCGGGGCAGCGCCGCCTCCTTCGACTGGCTCGCCGACGCCGACAAGTAATCCGGAGAGGACATCATGACCACCACACTTCCCGCGATCGCGTGGATCGGCCTCGGCATCATGGGCTCCCCGATGTCGGAGAACCTCATCAAGGCCGGGTACTCCGTCACCGGTCACACCCTGGAGCAGGACAAGCTCGACCGCCTGGCCGCGGCCGGCGGCACGCCCGCCGCCTCGGTCGCGGAGGCGGTGAAGGACGCCGACGTGGTCGTCACCATGGTCCCCGCCTCCCCCCAGGTGGAGGCCGTCGCCTACGGCGAGGACGGCATCCTGGCGAACGCCCGGCCGGGCGCGCTCCTGATCGACATGTCGTCGATCACCCCGCAGACCTCCGTCGACCTGGCGAAGGCCGCGGCCGAAAGGCACATCCGGGTCCTGGACGCCCCCGTCTCCGGAGGCGAGGCGGGAGCCGTCGAGGCGGTGCTGTCGATCATGGTCGGCGGCGCGCGGGCCGACTTCGACGAGGCGCGGCCCCTCTTCGACGCCCTCGGCAAGACCGTCGTCCTGTGCGGTCCGCACGGCGCCGGCCAGACCGTCAAGGCGGCCAACCAGCTGATCGTCGCGGTGAACATCCAGGCGTGCGCGGAGGCCGTGGTCTTCCTGGAGAAGTCCGGGGTCGACCTCACCGCGGCCCTGGAGGTGCTGGGCGGCGGCCTCGCCGGATCCACGGTGCTGACCCGCAAGAAGCGCAACTTCCTCGACCGCGCGTACGCCCCGGGCTTCCGCATCGACCTGCACCACAAGGACATGGGCATCGTCACCGACGCCGCCAGGAACGTCGGCGCCGCCCTGCCCGTCGGCTCGGTCGTGGCGAACCTCGTCGCCTCCCTGCGGGCCCAGGGCGACGGCGGCCTGGACCACTCCGCCCTGCTGCGCGGCGTGGAGCGCCTTTCCGGCCTCCCGGTCACCGACTGACCCCCGACTTCCGGGCGGCGGCGCCCCGACCTGTCCTGTCGCGCCCGATGGGGCGCCGCCGCCCGGAACCACGAACGTCCGCGCCGCCGAGAACTTCTGAGGGGTAGGTCGAGGCGGCGCGGACCGGTCCCCGCCCGGGGACCCGTTCCGCGGCCGGGCCGGACGCGGAACGGGTCCCCGGGCGGCTTCGTGCACCGGCGCGACCGGGACGGCAAGACGGGTGCGCGACGGGCTCCCCGTGCGGGACCATGGACGGCAGGACCGTCCCGGCGAGCACCCCTGCACCGCCGCACCGCCGCACCGCCCAGGAGTCGCGAACCATGGCAGAGAGCGTGCCCGTGCGCTGTCCGGCCTGCCGCCGGGAGCACGCCTACACCTCACCCACCTTCCCCTGCGCCTGCGGCACACCGCTGGCCCTGCCGATCCTGCGCGGCGGCGTCCCGCTGCAGATCCGCCACCGGTCCTGGGACGACTCCTGGGTGGCCATGCGCTGCCCGGACTGCGGCCGCGACGAGCAGTGGCCGCAGCCCGAACTCGGCTGCGACTGCGGGGCGGTGGTCCGGCTCCCGGTGGACACCCGGGCCCTGCGGATGCCCGAGCGGCGCCCCGTCCCCCCGGTGCGGCAGGCCGGCCCCGGGCCCGTGGCGCCCGCGCCGCGGCCGCCGTTCCGGCCGGTGACCATCCGAACCGCGCGGGACGCGGTCACCGCCGCCGCGCAGTACCTGAAGTGGCTCGGCTTCGCGGGCGTACGCACCGCGGAGGACCGCTCGGCCAACGGCATCGACCTGCGCGGCGAGGGTGTCGTGGCCCAGGTCGACCCGACGACGCGGCCGACACCGCTGCGGGAGGTCGAGACCCTCTGGCTCAACTGCCTCAACGAGGACTCCACCGGCGCCTTCTTCTCCCTGGCGGGCTACGCCCATGACGCACGGCTGCGCGCGGACCGGCTGGGGGTGCCGCTCTTCGTCATGGACCTCACCGGCACGCCGCAGCCGGTCAACGACGCCGCCGACGTCCTGATCAGGACCGGCCCGCACGCCACGCCCTGAGCCGGGACGAGCTCAGCCCCGCCCTTCACCGTCCGTGGTCACTCGGGTCGCGCGTCCGCCGCTCCCGAGGGAGTATCGAGAGGTTCCCCCTCCGTACGGCAACCCCAGGACTACGTCAAGGACGCAGCGATGTCTACGGCCCTTCTGAAGCGCAAGCTCGACAAATCCTTCCGCCGTCTGGACACGGACGGCAACGGATATGCCGAGCGCGCCGACTTCCAGGACGTCGGCGCGCGGCTGATCCACGGCTTCGGCATGTCCCCCACCTCGCCCAAGGGAAAGGCGGTGGCGGTACGGCTCGACGCCGTCTGGGCGGAGCTGGCGGCGTACGCCGACAGAGACCGCGACGGGCGGCTGTCCTCCGCGGAGTACCACCACGGCATGACCAAGGCCTTCATCGAGGGACCGGCCTTCGACCCGGTCTTCCACCCGGCGGCCGAGGCCGTCGCCCATCTGTGCGACACCGACGGCGACGGCCACGTCGTGCGCGGGGAGTTCGAGGTCCTGCAGCGGGCCTTCAACACACCCGTCACGGACATCGCCGCCGCCTTCAACCGCATCGACACCGACGGCGACGGGTGTGTGAGCACGGCCGAGCTGGTCGCGGCCATCCGCGCCTACTACATCGGCACCGACCCCGAGGCCCCCGGCAACTGGCTGTTCGGGCCGCTCTAGCGAACTGCCGGGGCCCTCCCCGGAGTGGTCGTGGAGCCCGGCCGCCGCGCCCGGGAGGTCAGGACGGGGCGGCCGGTGGCGCGGTCGGGCCCGGGTTCAGGTGCTCGTGAGCGGGATGATCTCGGTGGGCGCGTGACCGGGTTCGGTGGCCAGCTCCTCGAACTCCACGACGTTGCCGATGTCGTTGGTGACGCTCATGGCGATGTTGGTGACCCGTTCCAGGATCGCCTCGACGACGACCGGCACCCGGTACTCGGCCGCGAGCTTCTTGGCCTGCTCGAAGGCCGCACCGAGCCCGGCCGGGTCGGTGACCCGGATCGCCTTGCAGCCCAGGCCCTCGGCGACCTTGACGTGGTCGACGCCGTAGACGCCCAGCTCGGGCGAGTTGACGTTCTCGAACTCCAGGTTGACCTGGAAGTCGATGTCGAACGCCCGCTGCGCCTGGCGGATCAGGCCCAGGTAGGAGTTGTTCACCAGGACGTGGACGTACGGGATCCGGTGCTGCGCGCCGACCGCGAGCTCCTCGATCATGAACTGGAAGTCGTAGTCACCCGAGAGAGCCACCACCGGCGTCCCCGGGTCGGCCTTGGCCACGCCCAGGGCGGCCGGCACGGTCCAGCCGAGGGGGCCGGCCTGGCCGCAGTTGATCCAGTGGCGCGGCCGGTAGACGTGCAGCATCTGCGCGCCCGCGATCTGGGAGAGGCCGATCGTGGTGACGTAGCGGGTGTCGGGGCCGAAGGCGCGGTTCATCTCCTCGTACACGCGCTGCGGCTTGATGGGGATGTCGTCGAAGTGCGTACGGCGGTGCAGGGTCGCCTTGCGCTCCCGGGCCGAAGCGGCCCAGGCGCTGCGGTCGGGCAGTTCGCCGGCGGCCTTGAGTTCGGCGGCCACGTCGACGAAGAGCCGCAGCGCGGCGCCGGCGTCGGAGGCGATCCCGTAGTCGGGCGCGAAGATCCTGCCGATCTGGGTGGGTTCGATGTCGACGTGCACGAAGGTGCGGCCCTCGGTGTAGACGTCGATCCGGCCGGTGTGGCGGTTGGCCCAGCGGTTGCCGATGCCCAGGACGAAGTCGGACTCCAGGAAGGTCGCGTTGCCGTAGCGGTGCGAGGTCTGCAGGCCGACCATGCCCGCGTTGAGGTCGTGGTCGTCCGGGATGGCGCCCCAGCCCATCAGGGTCGGCACCACCGGGGTGCCGGTCAGTTCGGCGAACTCCACCAGCAGACCGGCCGCGTCGGCGTTGATCACCCCGCCGCCCGCGACGATCAGCGGCCGCTCGGCGGCGGTCATCATGGCGAGCGCCTTCTCGATCTGACGGCGGGTGGCGGCCGGCTTCCAGACCGGCAGCGGCTCGTACGTCTCGGGGTCGAACTCGATCTCGGTGAGCTGGACGTCGACCGGCAGGTCGATCAGGACCGGGCCGGGACGCCCGGAGCGCATCAGGTGGAAGGCCTTCTGGAAGACGCCGGGGACCTGGGCCGCCTCCAGGACGGTGGTGGCCGCCTTGGTCACGGGCGCGGCGATGGCCGCGATGTCCACGGCCTGGAAGTCCTCCTTGTGGATCACCGCGGTGGGCGCCTGCCCGGTGATGCAGAGGATCGGGATCGAGTCGCCGGTCGCGGAGTAGAGGCCGGTGATCATGTCGGTGCCCGCGGGCCCCGACGTGCCGATGCAGACGCCGATGTTGCCGGGGGCGGTGCGCGTGTAGCCCTCGGCCATGTGCGAGGCGCCCTCCACGTGCCGGGCCAGCGTGTGCTGGATGCCACCGGAGGCCTTGAGGGCGGCGTAGAAGGGGTTGATCGCGGCGCCGGGCACGCCGAACGCGGTGTCCACGCCCTCGCGCTTGAGGATCTCCACTGCCGCTCGGGCGGCGGTCATTCGAGGCATTCGGTCACTCCTGCGTCGTCCTGCGGTCCAGGTTGTCGCGCCCGGTGCTCTGTATTCCACATTACGGAAGTCTTGTTTTGTTATGCGGAACTACTGTGAACATAGGGCGCCCCTGGCGCGCGGGTCAAGAAGGAGACCCGAAAGCCGTTCGGTAATGGGGTCGATCGATGTCGGTACCAACCAGTAGGGTTCCGCTCGCCCTTCACATCGGCTTCACACGGACCCCAGGTGATCTCCTTGACCACGCCGACGCCGTCGCCCGCGCAGTCCCAGCCCCCGTCCCAGCCCCAACCCCAGCCGCAGGCACAGGCGGTGCCGCCGGCCGCTCGGCCGAGGCCGCTGCCGCCCTTCGGGCAGGAGGTGCCCGGCTACGGACGCTCCTGCCTGTTCTGCGGCTCGGTGCCTGCGGTCCAGGCGACCGTCCGGGGCCACCAGGGCATGGTCGTGATGATGCGCTTCCTGAAGGTCCGGGCCCCGTTCTGCCGGCGCTGCGGCATCGCCAAGCACCGCGAGATGGTCTCCAACAGCCTGGTGCAGGGCTGGTGGAGTCCCACCTCGATGCTGTTCAACCCGCTCACCCTGCTGGTCAACCTGTTCCAGCGCTGGAAGATCAACCGCCTGCCCGAGCCGGTCCCCGGCGCCCCCGGCACGCCCGCCGACCCCGGCCGGCCGATCCTGCTCCGCCCCACCGCCCTGGGCCTGCTGATACCCGTCATCCTCATCGGCGGCGGCTGGCTGGTGCTCCACGACGACGCCGAGTACGCCGAGGTCGGCGACTGCGTCCACAGCAGCGGGGACGTCCTCTTCCCGGACGTGTCGGTCGTCGACTGCGGTTCCGCGAAGGCCGAGTTCGAGGTCGTCGGCCGCTTCGACGACACCACCGACACCGGCCGCTGCGACGCCTACCCCCGCACGGTGGCCACGTTCCGGGCGGAGCACGGCTCGACCAAGTACGTCCTGTGCCTGGCGCGGAACGACAACACCTGACCGCCGCCCGCACGGGCCGCCGGACCGGGCGTCAGCCGCGGCTCCACTTCTGGTCGTCCGCGCCGGTGCAGCTCCACAGCCGCAGCCTGGTCCCGTTGACCCCCGGCGAGTCCTCCGCCTCCACGCACTTGTCGGCCTGGACGTTGACCAGGTCGTGAGCGGCGTTGAGGCGGAACTGCTGGGCGCCGGTGCCGTTGCAGTCCACCAGCTGGACGGCCGCGCCGTCGTCCCGCGAACCGCCCGCGACGTCCATGCACTTGCCCCGGGAGCGGATGCTGCCGTCCGGCTCGATCTGCCAGGACTGCGCCGCGCTGCCCGTGCAGTCCCAGATCTGCAGCGGCGAGCCCCACGGGGGGCTGCCGTCGATGCAGCGGCCCGAGTCGTGGCTCCGGATCGCCGTGCCGGAGCCCGCCGCGGAACGCGACGGGCCGGCGGCGGGATGCTGCGTCGCTCCCCCGCTCGTGGCGCCGGCCGTGGCCTTGCCCCCGGTCGCGCTCGGGGTGGCGGTCGAGCCGCCTTGGGAACCGGCCTCCGGCGACCGCCGCCCGGTGTCCCCGGGGGACGGTGACCGTCCGTCGGAGGGGCTCGCGGTGACCGGCCCGGCCCCGGGTGCCTCGTCGACCGGGCCCTCGTCCGCGAGGGTGGCGGCGGCCGGGCCGCGGTCCTGATCACCCGGACCCCGCACGAGGAACGGCACGCAGACCAGCACGCCGACCGCGAGACCCGCGCCGACCAGCAGGAGCGGTCGGGACCACCCGCGGCGCGCACGGGACGGCGCGGGCTCCGCCGCGGCGGGCGCCTGCGGGGCCGCCCCCGCAGCCGTCGCCGCCAGGTGCTCCTCGTCGTGCGCGGGCGCGGGCACGGTACGGGACGCGAAGGCGAGCCCGGCCGCGAAGCCGTCCGCGTAGGAGGATTCCGGTTCCGCGGCCTCCTCGGGCCGGACGCGTTCGGGAAGGGCGGCGGCCTGCCTGGCCCGCAGCGTCGGGGCGTCGCCGCCGGTCCAGTCCGGGGGGTTCCGGCTGGTGGTGGCGGATGCGTCGGCGATCGCGGACGTCCTCCGGGTCCGCCGTGGCAGCACCGTACCGGCGGGGGACGGCGCCGCCGGGGTCTCGTCGGCCGCCGGCGCCGGCCCGTCGGGAGAAGCCGTCATGAATCCTTCCAAACCCAGATGTGCATAAAACAGCCCCGCCGCGTGGGCCGGGGCTGCTTTCGGCACACCGTCCCCCAGGGGCATCCGTGCTGCGCGGTCACCCGGAACAGGGCTTGCGCGGCAGCGCAGCTCGCACCCTAGCAACCGCTCCCGGCCGTGACGACGCGCCTGATGACGGCACTGTGGCCGCCCGGTGAACGGAGGTCGTCCTGTGGGCGACGGTGTCCCTCAGGGCCTGCGGCGGTGGGGTTCCCAGGTGCGGCGGACGTCGTTCCACAGGTAGCGGGTACCGGCGCCCTCGGCGCCGCCGGTCGTGGCCCAGACGCCCTGCGGGTGGTCGCCGAGGGTGTCGGTCCAGGCGATCTCCAGGCCGGCGACCTCCGGATGGCCGAGGTCCAGCCGCTGGAACTGGGCGACCGCCTCGACCGGCAGCAACGGGTGCACCTGCACCCGGGTGCGGGAGCCCTCGTCCTCCAGCCGCAGCACCCCGCCGCCCTCGCGCCGGACCGAACCGAGCTTCTGCACCGCCGCGATGAAGGCGGCCGCCATCTGCTCCTCCTCGGTGGCCCCGCGCCGCCGCCAGAAGCCCCGGCCGCCCATGCGCGCCGCCGTGATCTCGCCGAGCCTGGTCCCCACCGCCTGCATGAACGAGCTCAGCAGGACCACCCCGCCCGCACCGACCACGGCGGACACCAGCTCCGGGATCGCGGACTGGTCACCGCTACCCGGCCGGACGTCCTCCCAGTGAGCCATCCCCGTCGCCCCCATCTCCCGTAAGCCTCAGCCGTGTTGCCAGGGTAACGGCGGCGGCTACAGTGGCGCGTGATCATCTGGCTGAACGGCACCTTCGGCGCGGGCAAGACCACGACGTGCTCGCACCTGGTGCGGCTCGTTCCCGGTGCCCACGTCTTCGACACCGAGCACGTCGGCTTCATGCTGCGGCACGTCCTCGACGAGGCCGTGCCCGTGCGGGACTTCCAGGAGTGGCCCCCTTGGCGGGCGCTCACCGTGGCGTCGCTCGCCCAGGTGCACGCGTACCTCGGCGGGACGCTGATCGTGCCGCAGACCGTGCTGGTGGAGGAGTACTGGCGGGAGGTCGAGGCGGGGCTGGAGCGGGCCGGGCTGCCCGTGCGGCACTTCCTGCTGCACACCGACCCGGCCACCCTCACCCGCAGGATCGAGCACGACACGGTGGAGACCGGCGCCCGGCAGTGGCGGCTGGAGCACCTGGAGGAGTACGCGAACGCCCTGCCCTGGCTGCGGGCGGCGGCGACGGTGCTCGACACGACCGCCGCGCCGCCGGAGGCGGTCGCGCGGCGGGTCGCGGACCTCACGCGGGCCTGAAGGACTCCCGCAGTTCGACCTTGCGGACCTTGCCGCTGACGGTCATCGGGAAGGCGTCCATCAGCCGCAGGTGGCGCGGCACCTTGTAGTGGGCGAGCCGGCCGCGGCAGAACTCGCCGAGCTCCTCCACCGTCAGCGCGGCGGCCGGGTCCTTGAGGATGACGCAGGCCAGGATCTCCTCGCCGTACCGCTCGTCGGGGACGCCGACCACCTGGACGTCCGCGATCTTGGGGTGGGCGTAGAGGAACTCCTCGATCTCGCGCGGGTAGACGTTCTCACCGCCGCGGATGATCATGTCCTTGATACGGCCCACGATCTGCAGGTAGCCGTCCTCCCGCATCACGGCGAGGTCGCCGGTGTGCATCCAGCGCCCGGCGTCGATCGCCTCCGCGGTCTTGTCCGGCTCGTCCCAGTAGCCCAGCATCACCGAGTAGCCGCGGGTGCACAGTTCGCCCGCCGTGCCGCGCGGCACCGTCACGCCGTCCGGGCCGACGACCTTGACCTCGACGTGCGGCAGCACCCGGCCGACGGTGCCGGTGCGGCGCTCGAGGTCGTCGTCCCGGCGGGTCTGGGTGGAGACCGGCGAGGTCTCGGTCATGCCGTAGCAGATGGACACCTCGGCCATGTGCATCTCGGCGACGACCCGCTTCATCACCTCGACCGGGCAGGGCGAGCCCGCCATGATGCCGGTGCGCAGCGAGGAGAGGTCGTACGTCGCGAAGTCCGGCAGGTTGAGCTCGGCGATGAACATCGTCGGCACCCCGTACAGCGAGGTGCAGCGCTCCTGCTCGACCGCGCGCAGCGTCGCCACCGGGTCGAAGCCGGGTGCCGGGATGACGATGCAGGCGCCGTGCGAGGTGGCGCCCAGGTTGCCCATGACCATGCCGAAGCAGTGGTAGAAGGGCACCGGCAGGCAGACCCGGTCCTGCTCGCTGTAGCCCACCTGCTCGCCCACGAAGTAGCCGTTGTTGAGGATGTTGTGGTGGGAGAGGGTCGCGCCCTTGGGGAAGCCGGTCGTGCCCGAGGTGTACTGGATGTTGACCGGGTCGTCGCAGGACAGTTCCGCCCCGCGCTCGGCGAGCTGCCCGCGCGGGACGTGGGCCCCGGCCTCGACGAGGGCGTCCCACGTCGGGTCGCCGATGTACACGACCTCGGTCAGCGAGCGGCACTCGCCGCGCACCTGCTCCACCATGGCGCGGTAGTCGCTGGACTTGAACGCGGTGGAGGCGACCAGCACCTCGATGCCGGCCTGGTCGAGCACGAACGCCAGCTCGTGGACGCGGTAGGCCGGGTTGATGTTGACCATGATCGCGCCGATGCGGGCGGTGGCGTACTGGACGAGCACCCACTCGGGGCAGTTGACGGCCCAGATGCCCACCCGGTCGCCCTTGCCGACGCCCTTGGCGAGCAGGCCGCGCGCCACGTCGTCGACGGCGGCGCCGAACGCGGCGTAGGTCCAGCGGCGGCCGCTGGGGACGTCGACCAGCGCGTCGCGGTCCGGCCAGGCGGCGACGGCCCGGTCCAGGTTGCGGCCGATGGTGTCGCCGAGCAGCGGGGTGGTGCCGGTGCCGCTCGCGTACGACGGCTCGACGGGACTCGCGGGGGTGCTCACCTGTGGTCCTCCTCGCGGTACTCGGCGCCGACGGCACCCTCGGCGGTGCGCCGGCGCAGCTCGATGCGGCGGATCTTGCCGGACACGGTCTTGGGCAGCTCGGCGAACTCGATGCGCCGCACCCGCTTGTACGGGGCGAGCACGGCCCGCGAGTGCGCGAAGAGCGCCGCGGCGGTCTCCGGGCCCGGCTCCCAGCCCTCGGCGAGGACGACGTACGCCTTGGGCACGGCCAGCCGCAGCGGGTCGGGCGCCGGGACGACGGCGGCCTCCGCCACGCACTCGTGCTCCAGCAGGGCGCTCTCCAGCTCGAAGGGGGAGATCTTGTAGTCGGAGGCCTTGAAGACGTCGTCGGCGCGCCCGATGTAGGTGATGTAGCCGTCGGCGTCGCGGGAGCCGATGTCGCCGGTGCGGTACCAACCGCCGGCCATGGCCTCGGCGGTGCGCTCCGGGTCGCCCTCGTAGCCGGTCATCAGGCCCACCGGGCGGGCGGACAGGTCGAGGCAGATCTCCCCCTCGTCGCCGGGCTTGCCGGTGACCGGGTCGAGGAGTTCCACCGCGTAACCGGGGCTGGGGCGGCCCATGGAGCCCGGCTTGAGCGGCTGCCCGGGCGGGTTGGAGACCTGGACGGCCGTCTCGGTCTGGCCGAAGCCGTCCCGGATGGAGAGGCCCCAGGCCCGTCGCACGTGCTCGATGACCTCCGGGTTGAGCGGCTCCCCGGCGGCGACGACCTCGCGCGGCGGGGTGCGCAGCGCGCCGAGGTCGGCCTGGATCAGCATCCGCCAGACGGTGGGCGGTGCGCAGAAGCTGGTGACACCGGCCCGGTCCATCTCGGACATCAGGCGGCCCGCGTCGAAGCGCGTGTAGTTGTGGATGAAGACCGTCGCCTCGGCGTTCCACGGCGCGAAGAGGTTGGACCAGGCGTGCTTGGCCCAGCCGGGCGAGGAGATGTTGAGGTGGACGTCGCCGGGGCGCAGGCCGATCCAGTACATCGTCGCCAGGTGGCCCACGGGGTAGGACAGGTGGGTGTGTTCGACGAGCTTGGGCTTCGCGGTGGTGCCCGAGGTGAAGTACAGCATCAGCGGGTCGTCGCCGCGGGTGTCCCCGTCGGGCGCGAAGTCCGCGGGGGCGTCGTACGCGTCCTCGTAGGCGTGCCAGCCCGCGGGCGCGCCGCCGACGGCGATCCTGGTGTACTCCCCCGGCACCTGGTCGAACTTCGCCGCGTCCGCCGCCCGGACGATCACGTGCCGGGCCCGGCCGCGCTCCACGCGGTCGGTGAGGTCGGCGGGACCGAGCAGCGGGGTGGCCGGGATGACCACGGCCCGCAGCTTCATGGCGGCCAGGGCGGTCTCCCAGAGCTCGGTCTGGTTGCCCAGCATGACCACGATCCGGTCGCCTGCGCCCACCCCGAGGCCGCGGAGCCCGTTCGCGACCCGGGCCGAGCGCTCGGACATCGCGGCGAAGGAGACGGCGGACTCGGTGCCGTCCTCCTCGACGATGTGCAGGGCGGTGCGGTCGTTGTCACGGGCGATGACGTCGAACCAGTCCAGCGCCCAGTTGAAGTGCTCGGGCCGCGGCCAGCGGAAGCCCTCGTACGCCGCCCTGTAGTCCTCGCGGTGGCGCAGCAGGAAGTCCCGGGCTTCCCGGAACTCTTCCGTCCGGCTGGTTGCCGTCATGTGTCCTCCTCGTTGCCGGCCCGCTCAGTAGCATCCTGTTGTCAGTGACGAGGCTCTCACTACCCCCGGACGGGGGTGAAGGAGCGGCGAGGGCGTGACGGGATCGGGCGAGGCGGCGGAGCTTAGGGCGGCGCTGCTGCGGATGAGGCGCACCAGCGGTCTGCCGGTGGCCTTCGGAGGGCTGCTCCCGGAGCCTGGCCGGCTGCGGATCTCCGAGCTGTCCGGCACGGCCACGGCCTCCCTCCAGGGGCTCACCGTCACCGCGGGCAACGGCCTGGGCGGCAAGACGATCGCGCTCTCCCGGCCGCTGGCCGTCACCGACTACAGCACGTCGCGGGTGATCAGCCACGAGTACGACGCGGCGGTGGGCGCCGAGGGCCTGCGCTCGGTCCTGGCGGTGCCGGTGGTCGTGCGGCGCCGGGTGCGCGGGGTGCTCTACGGTGCGCTGCGCCATCCGCTGGCGCTCGGCGACCGCCCGGTGAGCGCCGCGGTGGAGGCCGCGCGCGAGCTGGAGCAGCGGCTGGTGGTCCGGGACGAGGCCGACCGCCTGCTGTCGACGTGCCGGCAGCCGACCACGGGCGACCCTGCGGCCTGGGAGGAGGTCCGCGAGGCCCACGGGGAGCTGCGGGCGCTGGCCGGCCGGGTCGCCGATCCGCTGCTGCGGCAGGAATTGCTCGCCGCGTGCGGCCGGCTGGCGGCGGCGACCGGCGCCGCCGGTGCCGGTGCCGGTGCCGGTGCCGGGCAACGCTCCCCCACCGGGCGCCCGGTGGCGCTCTCCTCCCGGGAGCTGGACGTACTGGCGTGCGTGGCCACGGGGGCCACCAACGCCGCCGCCGCCGACCGGCTGGGGCTGCGCCCGGAGACGGTCAAGAGCTATCTGCGCTCGGCCATGCGCAAGCTCGGCGCCCACACCCGCCTCGAGGCGGTCGTCGCCGCCCGCCGTGCCGGCCTGCTCCCCTGAGGTGCCGGCCCGCGCGGACCGGTGCGGACCCGGTGCGGACCCGGAGCGACATTGACGACAAAGCGACCGCGCCGGCCGCTCCCCGGCGGCACGTTCACCCGCAAAGCAGCGTGAGCGGGGCAGGACCGGAAGTCCGGACAAGCCGCCATGTTCGGTTCACCCGGGGTTATTTTGGGGTTTGACCGCCGGCGTGATCGGACCGATCATTCGGGGTGTGTCCACCGGCACGCGCGGGACGGGGGCCGGCCTGACGAATGGTCCGGTGTTCAACAGGCTGTTGCCCCCGTGCGTTTCCCGATGTGCCGCCCATTGCACGACATCCATTCGGCGACGGCGGTGAATTTCCCTACACCGGACAGAAGTCGAAGGGCCGCGCCCGTACCGGCGGATTTCCGCGGCTCTTTGCATAACATTGTCCCGGACACGACACGAGGGGAGCGGCGACCGTGGAGCAGGTCTTCGACGTGCCGGCCAGACCCCGACCCGACCAGGTGATCGGGCGAGGTGACGTCCTCGCGCGGGCCCGCGGGCATCTGGCCCAAGGGGGCAGCCTGCTGCTGTACGGACCGGCCGGAATCGGGAAGTCCACCGTATTGCGGACGCTCGCCGAGGAATACGGCGGCGAGCCGACGGTGCTGCGCTGTTCCGCGACGGAGTCCGAATCGCACCTGCCCTTCCTCGCCCTGGTCGATCTGCTCGGCCTGGTCGCCGACCAGGTGTCCGACAGCCTGCCCGCGCCGCAGCGGGCCGCCCTGGAGTCGGCGCTCACCGGCCGCGGGGAGTCCTCGCTGCAACGGGACGGGCTCGCGCTGCGGCTGGCCGTGCTGTCGGTGCTGCGGGCACTGGCCGCCGACGGTCCGGTGCTGATCGTCGTGGACGACCTGCAGTGGATGGACCCCGCAAGCGCCGAGCTGCTGGCCTTCGCGGCCCGCCGGGTCGCCGAGCTGCCGGTGCGGGTGCTGGGCGCCGTACGCACCGAGGCCGATCCGCAGGACCAGCACGACCGCTATCTGCGCGCCTTCCCGCAGGACGTGCGCACGCTGCGGGTGACGCCGCTGTCCCGGCCGGAGGTCTCCGAGCTCCTCGACGGGCGCGGTCACACCGGCCTGCCGCGGGCGGTCGTCCGGGACATCCACCGCACCAGCGGCGGCAATCCGCTCTTCGCCCTGGAGCTCGGCCGCGCCCTCGCGGAGAGCCGCACCCCGCCCCGCCCCGGCGAGCCGCTGCCGGTGCCGACCTCGCTGCGCACCCTGGTGCTCAACCGGCTGGAGATGCTCTCCGCGGACACCCGCCGCACCCTGCTCATCGCCAGCGCGGGGGCCCGCCCGACCCTTGCGACGCTGCGCAGCGCCGGCCGCGCCAACGCCGAGAGCGAGACGGGCGTGGCCGCCTCACTCGGCCTGGTGGAGATGGACCACCACGACGGCACCGGCCTGGTGCGTTTCGCGCACCCGCTGATATCCGCCGCGCTGTACGCGGAGGCGACCCCGGAGGACCGGCGCAGCGCCCACGCCGCGCTGGCGGCGGCGGCCGGCGACCCGATCGAGCGGGCCCGGCACCTGGCGCTGGCGACGAGCGGCAAGGACGAACGGGTCGCGGCGAGCCTGGCCGAGGCCGCGGACGAGGCCCGGGCCCGCGGCGCCCCCTCGGTCGCCGCCCAACTCGGCCTGCTGGCCGCCCGGCACACCCCCGAGGGCGCGGTGCCCACCGCGGACGAGCGGCGGCTGCGGGCCGCCGAGGACGCGCTGACCGCCGCCGAGCCCGAACTCGCCCGGGCCACCGCCCGCGAGGTGCTGGCGCAGGCCACGGTCCCGGCGGACCGGGTGCGGGCGTGGAGCGTGGTGATCGACTCGGTCGGGCAGGCCCTGTCCGAGGTCGACGACGTCTTCCCGCAGGCCCTGGCGGACGCGGGCGACGACCCGCGGCTGCAGGGCCTGGTGCGCTACCAGCTCGCCTGGCGGGCCCTGGTGGACGGCCAGATGCATGAGGCGCGCGCCGAGGCCGCCCGCTCGGCGGCGCTCGCCGCACGGGCCGGCGACCGGCGCACCGAGTTGCTGGCGCTGTCCTTCAAGGCGCTCAACGAGACCTTGGTAGGGCATCCCGACGCCGCCGCGACCCTGGCCCTGGCCTCCGCGGAGCCGCAGGACCCGGACGTGGCCATGAACCACAACGGCCCGGTCTACATCCGCTCCCGCTACCTGCTGATGAGCGATCAGCTCGACGAGGCGCGCACCGCGCTGACCTGGCTGGCCGGTGAGGCTCGGCAGCGGGGCGCGGTGGAGAGCGAGGTCTACTCGGTGCGCAGCCTCGCCGAGATCGAGCTGCGCTCCGGCCGCTGCGGAACGGCGCTGGACCTGGCCCGCGAGAGCCTGCGGCTGGCCGAGGACACCGGCATCGGCGAGGGCTTCGCACTGCAGATCGCGGCCCTGACCGAGGCGGCGGGCGGCACGGTGGAACGCGCCCTGTCCCTGGCCGGGGACGCGGTGCGGCGGGCCGAGGCCGACAGCGACATGCCGTACATGACACGGGCGTTGTACGCGCTCGGGCACGCGCGGCTGGTCGGCGCCGACCCGCAGGGCGCGGTGGACGCGCTGCGCCGGGTGCGCGCGCTGGAACGCGAGATGGGCGTGACGGAGCCCGCGCGCGGCCGCTGGCAGGGCGACCTGGCCGAGGCACTGGTGCTGACCGGCGCGCTCGGTGAGGCGCGTGAGGTCATCGACGAGACCCGCAGGCACGCCCTGCGGCTCGGCCGGCAGAGCATCCTGGCCGTCCTGGAGCGCGCCGAGGGGATGCTGCTCGCCGCCCGCGGCGACACCGACGGGGCGGTGGCGGTGCTGAACGGGGCCCGGCAGCGGCTGGTCGCGCTCGGGTACGGGCTGGAGGAGGCGCGCGCCGTCTTCGCGCTGGCCCAGGTGGAGGCGGACCGGCGCAACCGCGCGGCGGCCCGGGTGGCGCTGGACGAGGCCGGCCGGTTGTTCCGGCGGTCGAAGGCCCTGCCGTGGCTGGGGCAGGTGGGCCCGGCCCCGGCGGCCCCCTCGGCGGCGGCACCGCCGGAGCTGGACGGGCTGGCCTCGATGGAACGTCAGGTGGCCGCGCTGGTCCTGGAGGGCGCCACCAACCGGGAGATCGCCGCGACGCTGTTCATCAGCGTCAAGACGGTCGAGGCGACCCTGACCCGGGTCTACCGCAAGCTCGGCATCCGCTCACGGGTGGACATCGTGCGACTGGCCGCGGGCCGCCGGGCCGGCTGAGACGAACCCCGGCCCGGCGGGCACCGTTCCTCGCGCGCCGCCGGACACGTGACGTGACCGAGGGGTTTCCCTACGCGACCGGGGTTAGGGGGTTCCCTCATTGGGGCGCGGGGGCCGCGACCCTAGCCTGAGTCCCGCACAGAGCAAGCAGGTTGACCCGTCCCACGAGTGCACGTGCGCCAACTCGCCCCTCGTCCACGGTCGTCGACGATGACGTCGGCCCAGGCCGTGCCGTACGCGCGGGATGAAGCGCCGCCCCACCGGTGACCCGCGCGTTCCCCCCACCGGCACCCTGAGGAGCTCCATGTCACGGCTCAACCGTGCGAGGCGGACCGCCGCGGTCGCGGCGGCGACCGCGGACACCCGAGTGAACTCCTGACCACGCGTCAGGCTGCGCCAGGGGTCGCTGCGGGCTGCCACGAGCCGCCCGCAGCGACCCCTCTCCACGTCAGCGGCCGCGGTCGGCGGCGTCGACGGCGGCGTAGATGCGGTCGAAGACGGGCCCCAGGCTCTCCAGCTCGCCCGGGTCCAGCGGGTCCAGGACCATCCGGCGCACCGTCTCGACGTGCGCGGGCGCGGAGGCCACGAGCTTCTCGTACCCCTCGGGCGTGAGGATCGCCAGGGTGTAGCGGCCGTCCCCGGGGTCCGGCTCGCGGCGGACGAAGCCCTGGTGCTCCAGGCGCCGCACCACGTGCGACAGCCGCGACAGGGAGGAGCTCGCGCGGTCCGCGAGCACACTCATCCTGATGGTGTGCCGCTCCTGCTCGGAGAGCATCGCGAGGACGTGGTACTCCATCCAGTTCAGGTCCGCGTCGCGCTCCAGCTCGCGCTCCAGGGCCGGCAGGAGCCGTGCCATGACCCGGGCCATCGACATCCACGCGGTCAGCTCGCCGCCCTGCAGCCAGCGCGGCTCCATCGCGGCGGGGGCGGGCGGTACCGCTGTGTTCTTCGTCATGCTCCCCAGGCTATCGGACCGCTTGAAGCTTCAAGCTGATCTGTTACAGTGCACTTGAAGCTTCAAGTTGAAGCTTCAATTCGTACCCCCAGCACCGCACAGATCGGGAATCACGCCTCATGACCAGGATCGGCATCATCCTCGGCAGCACCCGCCCCGGCCGGAACGGCGAGAAGGTCGCCCACTGGGTCGTCGAGCAGGCCGCCAAGCACGCCGGCGACGCCACCTTCGAGCTCGTGGACCTCGCCGACTACCCGCTCCCCCACCTCGACGAGCCGATCCCGCCGGCCATGGGCCAGTACCAGAACGCCCACACCAAGGAGTGGGCCGCCAAGATCGCCGGCTTCGACGGCTTCATCTTCGTCACCCCGGAGTACAACCACTCCACCTCGGGCGTGCTGAAGAACGCCATCGACTACCTGCACGCCGAGTGGAACCACAAGGCGCTCGGCGTCGTGTCCTACGGCTCCGTGGGCGGCGCCCGCGCCGCCGAGCACCTGCGCCTGATCGCCGGCGAGCTGAAGATGGCCGACGTGCGCAGCCAGGTCGCGCTCTCCCTCTTCACCGACTTCGTCAACTTCAGCGAGTTCGCCCCCGGCGAGCACCAGGCCGCGAGCCTGTCGACCCTGATCGACGAGGTCCTCGAGTGGAGCCGCGCCCTGGCGCCGCTGCGCGGCTGACCCCGTACCGGTCCGGCGACCGGGCAGGGCACGCGAGCACAGGGGCCGAGCGGAGCGATCCTCCGCCCGGCCCCCGCGTGCTGCCCGCCCCGGTCAGGCGAAGCGCACGTCGTGGTGGTCCGCCTCCGGGTCGGAGGCGGCGAGCAGCCGCCTGCCCTCGGCCTCCAGCGCGTCGCGGTCGGCGGCCGCGAGCGGCGCGAACGACGCCACCGTGACGACGGCGGAGCCACGCGCCCGGTCGGTGCTCCAGGTGCCGGCCACGAAGCCGTCGACGAGGACCGTGCCGCGGACGATGCCGTTGGCCGTCATCACCCGGCGGACGTGCTCCCGGGCGAGGATCCGTGAGCGGTCCGCATGGGAGAGCACGAGGTTGTCGAAGTCGGCGACGAAGCGGGCACCCACCGGCAGGTCCGGGTCGGGCAGCGGCCCGGCGTCGGGGTCGTCGTAGAGCACCCGGCCGTCCTCGTCGCGGTAGCCGCGCAGCTCCATCGAGGCGAAGACCTCCCGCAGCCCGGTGAGCCCCGACCACTTCTGCGCGTCGGCGACGGAGGCGGGGCCGAAGGCCGCCAGGTAGCGGCGCACCAGCGCCCGGGGGTCGGAGGCCGCGGCGGGGGGACGCCCGAGCCAGGACCCGGCCGTGGTGTACGCGGTCCGTCCGGACACCCCCCAGACGCCGCGCGGCGGCACCTGCACCAGCGGCAGCCAGTTGCGCAGCGCGTTGACCAGGGAGGCCGGATCGGCGTCCGGCCAGCGCGGGCCGAGCAGGTCGCGCAGCTCGCCCGGGGTGCGCGGCTCTTCCTCGACCAGCGCCCGGCAGGCGGCGACGGCCTCGTCGCGGTCCACGCCGCGCACCCCCGGGCCCCAGGTGCCCTGGGCGATCTGCCGGTCCAGCAGCGGCTGCAGCACCGGTCGCAGCCGCAGGGCGTCGTCCGCGGTGACCAGGTGGACGGTGCCGCGCAGCAGCGCGATCCGGACGACCCCGCGGTCCAGCAGCAGACGGGACAGGTCGCCGAAGGCGAAGCCGTCGAGCCGGGTCCACAGCGCGGCGTACGCCGCGTGCGGGGCCTGGGACTGAAGGCCCACCAGATGCCCGACCGCCTCCAGCGGGCCCATCCCCGACCGCTCCAGCAGCAATTGCCGGTCCAGCAGGGCACGGTTGAGCGTACGGCGGCCCAGTACGGGCCCCGATGTCGTCCTGCGCATGCGGACACCGTACGGCCCGGAAGAACTCGGGGGTAACGCTCGCCCCGGCCGCGCCCGCCCGCGCCGGGTACCTGCTCCCCGCGGTCGTACACCCCGACGGGACCGTGGAGTTCCCCGACGTACCGGCCGGACCGCCACTGGGCCTGGGCGGACTGCCCTTCGAGGCCGTGGAACTGACGCTGCCCGAGGGCAGCAGCCTGGTGCTGTACACCGACGGCCTGGTCGAGGACCGCGACCGGGACATCGACGAGGGCCTGGAGCTCCTGCGCCGTTCCCTGTCCCGGGCCGGCCGCGACCCCGAGCAGACCCGCCGGGACGTCTTCGAGACCATGCTGCCCGCCCGGCCCGGCGACGACATCGCGCTCCTCGTCGCCCGCACGCGGGTCCTGCCCGCCGACCGCGTCGCGGACTGGGACGTGCCCAGCGACCCCGCGGCGGTCTCCGGGGTGCGCGCGGCGGTCCAGCGGCAGCTGGCGGCGTGGGGGCTGGAGGAGTTGTCCTTCACGACGGAGCTGCTGCTGAGCGAGCTCATCACCAACGCCATCCGGTACGGGGCCGAACCCATCCAGGTCCGCCTGATCCTCGACCAGTCGCTGATCTGCGAGGTCTCCGACGCCGGCAGCACCTCCCCGCACCTGCGCTACGCGGCCGCGACGGATGAGGGCGGGCGGGGGCTGTTCCTCGTCTCGCAGTTCGCCGAGCGCTGGGGCACGCGCTACACCGCCGAGGGCAAAGTGATCTGGGCCGAGCAGCAGCTGCGGTAGCCCTCCGGGGTGCGTGCTGTTGGGCCCGGTTGTCGTGTGCGGCGCCGTTGTGGTTGCTGTTGCGGTTTCTCCCCTGCCCGCCCTCCCGATTGCCCGGCGCGGTCAGTGCGGGCCTGCGCTCCGTTGGGTCGGGGTCGGTGCCGCGCCGGCGCACGTCCTCAGCGCTCGCGGTTTACCCCTACATCGTTCGGCGCCGCGTTCGCCGCTCGTCGCTTCCGGGCGCACCCCGCAGGCGACGAGCGGTGCGCGCGGTGCCGAAGGACGTGGGGCAGCGCCGCGAGCGCCGAGGTGGGGGTCCCCCCGGCCGAAGGCTGGGGGCGTACCCCGGCGCGGCACCGACCCACAACGTACGCAGCGAGGCGGTCACTGACCGCGCCGGGCAATCGGGGGGGGCGGCGGGGAAACGCCCAACCGCAACCACAACGCACCCGCAACCTCACACCCCGCACAGCCCCGCAGGGCGCGCAGGGCGCGGAGGGCGCGCACCGTGGATCGGGGCGTCCACGCCCCGAAGCGGACGCCCCGTCCCCCCGTGGCGGTGGGCCACGATCTCCGCGGCGATGGACAGCGCGGTCTCCTCGGGCGTGCGCGCGCCCAGGTCGAGCCCGATCGGGCTGTGCAGCCGGGCCAGTTCGGACGCGCCGAGGCCCGTCTCGCGCAGCCGGGCCAGGCGCTGCTCGTGGGTGCGCCGCGAACCCATCGCGCCGACGTAGGCGACGGGCATGCGCAGGGCCCGCTCCAGCAGCGGTACGTCGAACTTGGCGTCGTGGGTGAGGACGCAGACGACGGTGCGGCCGTCCACCGTGGTGCGCTCGAGGTAGCGGTGCGGCCACTCGACGACGACCTCGTCGGCCTCCGGGAAGCGCCGGGCGGTCGCGAAGACCGGGCGCGCGTCGCAGACCGTCACCCGGTAGCCGAGGAACGTGCCGACCCGCACCAGGGCGGCGGCGAAGTCGATCGCCCCGAACACCAGCAGGCGCGGCGGCGGGGTGCCGGACTCGACCAGCAGGGTGAGCGGCTCGCCGCAGCGGCTGCCGTCCGCGCCGATGCCGACGGTGGCGGTGCGGCCCGCGTCCAGCAGGGCGTGGGCCTCGGCCGCGGCGGTGCGGTCCAGTTCCGGGTCGCCGAGGGTGCCCTCGTACGATCCGCCAGGGCGCACCAGGAGCGTCCGGCCGGGCAGGCCGGCGGGGCCCGCCACGACCCTGGCCACGGCCGCCGCCTCCCCGCGGGAGGCGGCGGCCAGTGCCGCGGCGAGCTGCGGCTGCGCCCCGGGCACGATCCGCTGGACGAAGATGTCGATGACGCCGCCGCAGGTCAGCCCCACGGCGAAGGCGTCGTCGTCGGAGTACCCGAAGCGCTGGAGGACCGGCTCGCCGGTCTCCAGCACCTCCTGGCAGAGCTCGTAGACGGCGCCTTCCACGCACCCGCCGGACACGCTGCCGACCGCGGTGCCCTCGGCGTCGACGGCGAGCGCGGCGCCGGGCTGCCGGGGCGCGCTGCCGCCGACCGCGACGACGGTCGCGACGGCGAACGGCCTGCCCTGGGCGGACCAGCGGTCGAGTTCGTCGGCGATGTCCAGCATGGCGGGGACTCCTTCTAGCTGACGCCGAGCCAGCCCTCGAGAGGGTGCAGGGCGAAGTAGACGACGAAGACGGCCGTGAGCACCCACATGAAGACCCCGGGCTCACGGAACCTGCCCTGGGCCGACGTGATCGCGGTGTACGCGATGACTCCGGCGCCGACCCCGGCGGTGATGGAGTAGGTGAAGGGCATCAGGGCCACGGTGAGGAAGACGGGCACGGCCACCGAGCGGTCGCCCCAGTCCACGTGCCGGGCGTTGCCCATCATCACGGCGCCGATCACCACCAGGGCCGCCGCGGCGACCTGGCCGGGGACGATCTGCGCCAGCGGGGTGAAGAACAGCCCGGCGGCGAAGAGCACGCCGGTGACCACGGAGGACAGGCCCGTACGGGCGCCCTCGCCGACACCGGTCGCGGACTCGATGAAGACGGTCTGCCCGGAGGCCCCGGAGAACCCGCCGATCGCGCCGCCCGCGCCGTCGATGAACAGGGCCTTGCCGAGCCCCGGCATGCGTCCCCGGTCGTCGGCGAGCTTCGCCTCCGTGCCGACGCCGATGATGGTGGCCATCGCGTCGAAGAAGCCGGCCAGCACGAGCGTGAAGACGATCATGCCGACGCTCAGGGCCCCTATGTGCTGCCACCCGCCGAACTCGACCTGCCCGAACAGCCCGAAGTCAGGCGCGGAGACCACGTGGCCGGGCAGTTCGGGGACGGTCAGTCCCCACACCTTCGCGTCGGTGCCGCCGGCCGTGTGGACGGCCACGGCGAGGACGGTGCCGGTGACGATGCCGATGAGGATGGCACCGGGGGTTCCGCGCGCCTGGAGCATGAAGATCAGCAGCAGGGTGACGCAGAAGATCAGCACCGGCCAGCCGGCCAGCTGCCCGCCGGCGCCCAGGGTGAGCGGGCTGTCCTCGCCCCGGCCGACGAACCCGGCGTTGACCAGCCCGATGAGGGCGATGAACAGGCCGATGCCGATGGTGATCCCGTGCTTGAGCGGCAGCGGGATCGCGTTCATGATGGCCTCCCGCAGACCGGAGACCACCAGGATCACGATCACCAGCCCGTACAGCACGCACATCCCCATCGCCTGGGGCCAGGTCATGTGCGGGGCGACCTGCGTGGCGAGCACCCCGGAGACGGACAGCCCCGCGGCGAGGGCGAGCGGCACCTTGCCGACGAGGCCCATGAGGAGGGTGGAGACGGCGGCGGCCAGCGCGGTCGCCGTGATCAGCCCGGTCTGGCCGAGCCGGTGCCCGTCCACGTCGGGCCCGGACAGCAGCAGCGGGTTGAGCAGCAGGATGTACGCCATCGCCATGAAGGTCGTCAGACCTCCGCGGAGCTCGCGGGCGACGGTCGAGCCGCGTGCGGATATGTGGAAGTACCGGTCGAGCCGGCCGCGTCCGGCCGGCGGGCGCGGCTGCGCGCCGGGGCCGTCCGGGGCGGTTGCGTGCAGGGCTGACGGGGTCGACTGGGTCATGCGGTGCCACTCCCAAGGTTCACAGGGACACCCGGACGGCCTGCGCCGTACGGGATTTGGGATGGTCCGCAGCACGACCCGGGGGACGGCCCGAGAGTGGTGCGGCGACCGCCCGGCGCCGGACGGCGCCGGGCGGAGCTGTCTCACGTACCGGTCAGGTGCTCCGGCCGGACCGGTACGCGGGCCAGGGCGAGACCGGTCGCCGCGCGGATGGCGGCGACGACGGCCGGGGTGGAGGACAGGGTCGGGGCCTCGCCGGCGCCCCGGAGCCCGTACGGGGCGTGGTCGTCGGCGAGTTCGAGGACGTCGACCGGGATGGGCGGCGTGTCGAGGATGGTGGGGATCAGGTAGTCGGTGAAGGAGGGGTTGCGGACCTTCGCCTTGTCGGAGACGAGGATCTCCTCCATGACGGCCAGGCCCAGGCCCTGGGTCGTGCCGCCCTGGATCTGGCCGACGACCGACAGCGGGTTGAGGGCCTTGCCGACGTCCTGGGCGCAGGCCAGCTCGACGACCTTGACCAGGCCGAGTTCGGTGTCGACCTCCACGACCGCGCGGTGCGCGGCAAAGGAGTACTGGACGTGGCCGCGGCCCTGGCCGGTGCGCAGGTCGAAGGGCTCGGTGGGGCGGTGCCGCCACTCCAGTTCGATGTCGATCGCCTCGTCGCCGAGGACCTCGGCCAGCCCGGCGAGCACCTCGCCGCCGTCGGTGACCACCTTGCCGCCCTCCAGCAGGAGTTCGGCGGTGGCCCAGGCCGGGTGGTAGGTGCCGAGCCTGGCCCGGCCCATCTCCAGGACGCGTTCGCGCACGGCCTCGCAGGTGTGCTTCACCGCGCCGCCGGTGACGTATGTCTGCCGGGAGGCGGAGGTGGAGCCGGCCGAACCGACCCGCGTGTCGGCCGGGTCGATGGTGACCTGGGTGACGCCGAGCTCGGTGCGGGCGATCTGGGCGTGGACGGTGACGCCGCCCTGGCCGACCTCGGCCATCGCGGTGTGCACGGTGGCCACCGGCTCGCCGGCGATCACCTCCAGGCGGACGCGGGCGGTGGAGTAGTCGTCGAAGCCCTCGGAGAAGCCGACGTTCTTGATGCCGACGGCGTAGCCGACGCCGCGGACGACGCCCTCGCCGTGGGTGGTGTTGGACAGCCCGCCGGGAAGGGCGCGCACGTCCACGGATCCGCCGGCGCTCTCCCACTCCCGCTCGGGCGGCATCGGCATCGCCTTGACCCGGCGCAGCAGTTCCGCGACGGGCGCCGGGGAGTCGACGACCTGCCCGGTGGGCATGACGCTGCCCTGGGACATGGCGTTGATCTGCCGGAACTCCACCGGGTCCATGTCGAGGGCGGCGGCCAGCTTGTCCATCTGCGCCTCGTAGGCGAAGCAGGCCTGGACCGCGCCGAACCCGCGCATGGCGCCGCAGGGCGGGTTGTTGGTGTAGAGCGCGAGGGCCTCGATGTCGACGTCGTCGATGACGTACGGGCCGGCGCTGAGGGAGGAGGCGTTGCCGACGACGGCCGGCGAGGAGGAGGCGTAGGCGCCGCCGTCCAGCACGATGCGGCACCGCATGTGGGTGATCTTCCCGTCGCGGGTGGCGCCGTGCTCGTAGTGCAGCTTGGCGGGGTGCCGGTGGACGTGCCCGAAGAAGGACTCGAAGCGGTTGTAGACCATCTTGACGGGCTTGCCGGTGCGCAGCGCCAGCAGGCAGGCGTGGATCTGCATCGACAGGTCCTCGCGGCCGCCGAAGGCGCCGCCGACGCCGGAGAGCGTCATGCGGACCTTCTCCTCGGGCAGGCCCAGGACGGGGGCGATCTGGCGCAGGTCGGCGTGCAGCCACTGGGTGGCGATGTAGAGGTCGACGCCGCCGTCCTCGGCGGGGACGGCGAGGCCCGACTCGGGGCCCAGGAACGCCTGGTCCTGCATGCCGACCTCGTAGTCGCCGGTGACGATCACGTCGGCGCGCCGGGCGGCCGCGTCGGCGTCGCCGCGGACGATCGGCTGGCGGTGGACGATGTTGGGGTGCGGGACGTGTCCGCTGTGGTGGTCGGTGCGGTCCTCGTGGAGCAGCGGCGCGCCGGGGGCGGTGGCGGTCGCCTCGTCGACGACGACGGGCAGTTCCCGGTACGTGACCCGGATCTTGGCGGCGGCACGGCGTGCGGTCTCCGGGTGGTCGGCGGCGACCAGCGCCACCGGTTCGCCGTGGTGGCGGACCCGGCCGTGGGCGAGGACGGGGGTGTCCTGGATCTCCAGCCCGTAGTGCCGCACGTCGGTCGGCAGGTCGTCGTAGGTGAGCACGGCGTGCACACCGGCCTGCGCCAGCGCCTGCGAGACGTCCAGGGAGACGATCTCGGCGTGGGCGTGCGGGCTGCGCAGCGTGTGGCCCCAGAGCATGTCCTCGTGCCACAGGTCGGAGGCGTAGGCGAACTCCCCGGTGGTCTTGAGGACGCCGTCCGGGCGCAGGGTGGACTCGCCGATGCCGCCGCGGGTCTCGCTGCCCTGGGTGGTGGGGGTGGGGGTACGGGTCACGCCCATGGCGTCAGGCCTCCGTCCCCGTGCGGGCGGCCGCGAGGCGGACCGCGTCGAGGATCTTCTCGTAGCCGGTGCAGCGGCACAGGTTGCCGGAGAGGGCCTCGCGGATGTCGCCGTCGGTGGGCTGGGCGTTGCGCTCCAGCAGTTCGTCGGCGGCGACCAGCAGCCCGGGGGTGCAGAAGCCGCACTGGACGGCCCCGGCGTCGATGAAGGCCTGCTGGACCGGCGACAGCTGCGTGGCCGGGCCGGCGGGACGCGCCTGCCACTGCTGTGCGGCGCCCGGGTCGGTGCCGGGGCCCGCCTCGCCCGTGTCACGCTCCTTGGCGAAGTCCGCCAGGCCCTCGACGGTCACGACCTCGCGGCCCTGCACCTGGCCGGCGGCGACCAGGCACGCGCACACCGGCACTCCGTCCAGCCGGACCGTGCAGGAGCCGCATTCGCCCTGCTCGCAGGCGTTCTTGGAGCCGGGCAGGCCCATGCGCTCGCGCAGGACGTACAGCAGGCTCTCGCCCTCCCACACGTCGTCGGCGTCCTGGCGCCGTCCGTTGACGGTGAAGGTCACGCGCATCGGGCGCTCCTCTCGTTGCCGCAGTACTCGTCCCAGGTCCAGCCGAGGGTGCGGCGGGCCATGACCTGCAGGGCGTGGCGGCGGTAGGCGGCGCTGCCGCGTACGTCGTCGATGGGGCTGGCGCAGGCCGCGACCAGCTCCCCGAACTGGCGGGCCACGGACGGCGGGACGGTCCCCGCGCTGTCCCACAGGCCCTCCTCCTCCAGCGCCGCGGTCAGGAACTCCTCGGCGGTGGTGGCGCGGACCGGCGTGGGCGCCGCCGAGCCGATGCCCGTGCGCACCGTGCGGGTGGCCGGGTGCAGGGCCAGGCCGAAGGCGCAGACCGCGATGACCATGGCGTTGCGGGTGCCGACCTTGGAGAACTGCTGGGGGCCGTCGGCCTTGGCGATGTGCACGGCGCGGATCAGCTCGTCCGGGGCGAGGGCGTTGCGCTTCACCCCGGTGTAGAACTCCTCGACCGGGATGAGCCGGGTGCCGCGTACGGACACCGCCTCCACCTCGGCGCCGGCGGCGAGCAGCGGAGGGTGCGCGTCCCCGGCAGGCGACGCGGCGCCGAGGTTGCCGCCGACGCTGCCGCGGTTGCGGATCTGCGGCGAGCCCACGGTGCGGGCGGCGAGCGCGAGGCCGGGCAGTTCCCTGCCCAGGGCCTCGATGACGCGGGTGTAGGGAACCGCGGCGCCCAGCCGTACGGTCTCCTCCCCCACCTCCCACTCGTACAGGTCGCGGATGCGGTTCAGGTCCAGCAGGACATCGGGCCGGCGGTGGTCGAAGTTGATCTCGACCATCACGTCGGTGCCACCCGCGATGGGTACGGCCGTGGGGTGCTCCGCCTTGGCGGCGAGGGCCTCCTCCCAGGTCGCGGGACGCAGGAAGTCCATGAGCGCTCTCTTCTTCCTCGGGGGACGGGATGGCTTTTCATGTCCTGTGCACGCTGTGTGACCCAGTACACGTCCGGGCACCGTGCCGGGTGCAGTCACCGAACGCATGAAGCACTTCGCTGGTCGGTAAGCTGGTCTTGTAGATTCCTCCGAAAGACGCGGACCTGAAACCTGTCGGCATCGACACGGCAACACCGATGCAATCGAGTGGGCGCCACCCTGGTACCGCCTCAGAGACGGAAGCGTTCGAGACAAGGCGACGACGATGCGGCTGCGCGCACTGCTGGACACCGATGCCCTCGGCCTGCGGCTGCTCGGCGGCGAGGAGGAGCTGGACCGCACGGTCCGTGGCGTGATGACCACCGACCTGAAGGACCCCAGCCGCTACCTCTCCGGCGGCGAGCTGGTGCTGACCGGCCTGGCGTGGCGCCGCGCGCCGGACGACTCCGAGCGCTTCGTGCGGATCCTCGCCGCGGCCGGTGTCGCCGGTCTCGCGGCCGGCGAGGCCGAGCTGGGCTCGGTCCCGGACGACCTGGTGTTGGCCTGCGCCCGGCACCGGCTGCCGCTGTTCGCGGTCGACGAGGACGTCGCCTTCGCCTCCATCACCGAGCACGTGGTGCGCCAGGTGTCCACCGAGCGGGCCGGGGACCTGGCCGCCGTGGTGGAACGGCACCGCCGGCTGATGACCTCCGGGCCCGAGGGCGGCGGGCCCGACGCCGTCCTGGACCTGCTCGGCAGCGACCTCGACCTGCGCGCCTGGGTGCTGTCCACGACCGGCCGCCAGATCGCCGGCTCCGATCACCCGCTGCCCGCCGGCGTACGGGCCGAACTCGCCGGCGAGCACCTGGCCGCCGCCCGGACGGACCGCCCTTCGCCGCACCGCGCCTACACCGCGGGCCGCCACTACTCGCTCTTCCCCATCCGCAGCGGCGACCCGGCCGACGACATACGGGGCACCCTGCTCTCGGACTGGTTCCTGGCGGTCGACGCCGACACGGGCGACTGGCCGGCCGAACGCCTGGACCTGCTGGACGGCGTCACCCAGCTCATCGCCGTCGAGCGCGACCGGCGGGACGCCTCGCGCACCGTGCGCCGCCGCCTCGCCGCAGAGGTGATGGACCTCGTGCAGACCGGCGCGCCGCCGGGCGAGATCGCCGCGCGGCTGCGCGTGGCCGCGCCCGTACTGGTGCCGGGGCTCGGCACCGCGCCGCACTGGCAGGTCGTCGTCGCCCGCGTCGACTGGGCGGGTGGCGGGCCGGCCGCCGGTCCGGTCGCCCAGGCCCTGCTGGAGGAGGCCCTGGTCGACCCGGGCGCGGTGGGCCCCGACCCGGCCGACCGCATCGCCGTCGCCCACGCGGGCGAGGAGGCGATGGCCCTGGTCCCCCTGTCGTCGCTCGAGTCCGACGGCGCCGCCCCCGAACTGTCCGCCCAGGGGCTGCTCTCCGTCCTGCGCGGGCCCCTCACGCGGGGCCTCGACGGCGACGGACGGCTCACCATCGGCGTCAGCGCCACCGTCCACTCCGCCGACGGGCTGCGCGGCGCCCTGGAGGAGGCCCGCCACGCCCGCCGCGTCGCCGCGGCCCGCCCGGGCCGGGTCTGCGTCGCCGGCCACGAGGAACTGGCCTCGCACGTCCTGCTGCTGCCCTTCGTCCCCGACGACGTCCGCCGTGCCTTCACCGCCCGGCTCCTCGACCCGCTGCGCGCCTACGACCGGCGGCACCGCGCGGAGCTCATCCCCACGCTCGAGGCCTTCCTCGAGTGCGACGGCTCCTGGACGCGCTGTGCGAACCGGCTGCATCTGCACGTCAACACTCTGCGCTACCGCATCGGCAGGATCGAGCAACTGACGGGGCGCGACCTGTCGCGTCTGGAGGACAAGCTCGACTTCTTCCTGGCCCTCCGGATGAGCTGACGGCGGGACGCCCGGTCGGCAGGGGCCCGCACGCCGGTCGCGCCATGGTCGCCGTGGATCTTGACCCGCGGTCGCGGCTCGGGCAGGCTCGGTCGGAAACTCGGGGGGCCGGGTGTTCGAGTTCGACGTCCTGGGGTCGTTGCGTGTGCGCCGGGAGGGTCGGACGGTGGCGCTGCCGGCCCCGATGCTGCGCCGGCTGTTGTGCCTGCTGCTGGCGGGGGGCGGGCGGCCGGTGTCCGCCGGGCAGTTGCGGGACGCTTTGTGGGAGGGCGGGCCCCCGCCGAGCTGGCGCAAGACCCTGCAGGTCCACGTGCACCGGCTCCGCCGTGAGCTGGGCCTGGAGGAGCGGCTGCACCACGGGCCGCAGGGCTACGGGCTGACGGTCCTGGACGGCGAGCTGGACGCGGCGCGCTTCGCGGACCTCACGGACCGGGGGCGGCACGAGCGGCGGCGCGGCGAACCGGTCCGGGCCACCGCCCTGTTCCGCGAGGCACTGGCCTTGTGGCGGGGCCCGGCCTACGACGGCGCTCCGGGCGGACCTCCGGTGGCCGCCGAGGCCGCCCGGCTGGAGGAGCTGCGCACCCGGGTGCACGAGGAGTGCGCGGGCGCGGAGCTGGAGCTCGGCCGCCACGCGGAACTCGTCGGCGAACTGGCCGGACTCGTCCGGCACCACCCCTACCGCGAGGAGTTACGGGCGCACCTCATGCTGGCCCTGTACCGAAGCGGCCGCCGCGCGGAGGGTCTGGAGCTGTTCCGGGAGACCCGCGCGCTCTTCGCGGAGCACCTGGGCATCGAGCCCGGCGAACCGCTGCGGCGGCTGCACGAGGCGATGCTGCGCGCGGACGAGGCCCTGGAGGCCCCGTCACGGCCGTACGACGCGTCCGACCGCTCCGATGGTCCGCCGCCCCGGCCGGGCGCCCTGCCGGCCCAGACCACCAGCTTCGTCGGGCGCCGCGCCGAGGTGGACGCGGTGGGCGCACTGCTCACCGGCGCACGGCTGGTGACGCTGACCGGCGTCGGCGGGGTCGGCAAGACGCGGCTCGCCCTGCGGGTGGCGGACGAGGCGGGTGCCGCGTTCCCCGACGGGGCGTGGCTGGTGGAACTCTCCTCGGTGCGGGACGGCGACCTGGTCGCCCACGCGGTGGCCCAGGCCCTCGACCTGCACGACTGGGCCCTCCGGACGCCGCTGGAGGCGCTGCGCGAGCATCTGGCCGCCCGGAAGCTCCTGCTGGTGCTGGACACCTGTGAACATCTGGCCGACGCCTGTGCCCTGTTGACCGAAGCCCTGCTGCAAGGCGCGCCGGGAATCCGCGTGCTGGCCACCAGCAGGGAGTCGCTGGGGGTCGCCGGGGAGCAGATCTACGTCGTGCCGCCCCTGCCGGTGCCGCCGCCCGGCCCGGGCGCCGCGCTCGCCGGGGAGACCGACGCCGAGGTCGCGGACGCGGTGGCCCTGTTCGTCGAACGGGCCCGGGCCGTCGACCGGCACTTCGCGCTGACCCCGCTCAACCGGGGGGCGGTCGGGCGGCTGTGCGCGCTCCTCGACGGCATCCCGCTGGCGATCGAACTGGCCGCCGTGCGCTTGCGGTCCCTGTCGGTGGACCAGGTCCTGGAACGCCTCGACGACCGCTTCGCGTTCCTCGGCGTCGGGCGGCGCACGGCGCTGTCCCGGCACCAGACGCTCAGGACGGCCATCGAATGGAGCCACCAGCTCTGCTCGCCCGCCGAACGCCTGCTGTGGGAGCGGCTGTCGGTCTTCTCCGGCAGCTTCGACGCGGAAGCCGCCCGGGACGTCTGCGCCGACGCTGAGCTTCCGGGCGCGGAGATCCCCGAGCTGCTCGCCGGCCTGGTCGACAAGTCGGTTCTGCTGCGCGAGGAGGACGCCCCCGGGGTCCGGCTCCGCATCCTCGACACGATCCGCGAGTACGGCGCCGACCGTCTGCGGGAACACGGCGAGGAGGACCGGTTGCGCCGCCGCCACCGGGACCACTGCCTGGCCCTGGCCCACCGGTTCGAGGACGACTGGTACGGGCCGCGGCAGCTCATGTGGCACCGGCGGGTGCTCCACGAGCACGCCAACATCCGCTCTGCTTTGGACTTCTGCCTGTCCCGCCCCGAGGAGCACCGCACCGGCCTCGAACTGGCGGGCACGCTGTGGGTGTTCTGGGTGGCCTGCGGGCTGTTCACGGAGGGCCGGCACTACCTCGACCGGCTGCTGCGGCTGGAGCGCGCGCCGGACCGGGAACGGCTCAAGGCGCTGTGGGCCTGCGGTCACGTGGCCCTGGGTCAGGGCGACACCGAGACCGTCGACCGGGTGGCCGGCGAGTGCCGGTCGCTCGCCGCCGGACACGGCGACGGCGTCGCGGCGGCCTTCGCCGCCCATCTGCTCGGTGCCGCCGCGGCCCAGCGGGGCGACACCACCACGGCCGTCGCCCTCGCGGCCGACGCCGTCCGCCTCAGCCGCGCGCTGCCCGGGGCCGCCGACCGGGAGCGCGGGCTGGCCATGGCGCTGGTCGGCGAGGCCTTCGCCCTGCTGATGAACGGCGACCTGGACGCGGCCGCCGAGGCCATCGACGAACAGCAGGCCCTGTCGGCCTCCCGCGGGGAGATCTGGACGCGCTCCTGGAGCAGCAGCCTGCGCAGCTCCGTCGACCTCGCCCGCGGGGAGACCGGGTCCGCCGTCGCCCACGCACGGGCCTCCCTGACGGTGCGCCGGATGCTCGGCGACACCCTGGGCGTGGCCATGTGCGTCGACACCCTGGCGCACGCCGCGCTCGCCTCGGGCGACGCCGAAGGCGCCGCCCGTCTGCTGGCCGTCAGCCGCCGGGTCTGGGAGACGTTCGGCCCGGCGCAGTTCGGCTCCGCGGAGCTGCGTGCCGCCCAGGACCTGTGCGCCGAGCAGGCCCGCAAGCTGATCGGCGACGCGGCGTACGAGGAGGCGTTCGGGGCCGGCGGCGCGCTGGACCTGGAGGACGCGATCTCCTTCGCCCTGGGTGGCCGCCCGGGGTCCCCGTGGCCTGCGGGGCCTGCGGGGCGGTGAGGGCCGTGCGCGGTGGCGCCGGGGTCACTTCCCGATCTCGCACGGGGGGTTCGGGATGGCGAGATCGAGCCAGGTGCAGCGGGCGACCTCGCCGTCCACACCCCCGGTCGTGTCGTTGCGGTCCTGCGCCCAGCGGACCGCCGCGCCGGTCGGCCGACGACGCCCGCACGGGCACGGTTCGTCCGCAGGATGCGTCCCTCCCCGACCTCATCGGACGTGCGCCCCTGCGGGGCCGGTGAACACCGTGCGCCCCACCGGATGCGGCGCGGATGCGCGGAAGTTGCGCCGCGGTTGCGGGCGAAGGGGGCGGAGCGGCGGGCAGGAAATCGATCACGCGGCGTCCGCCCTCTTGGCGTGGCACCCGGTGTCGTGCTGGACTTCGGCCCAACCGGCTCGATGACGCGCTTCGGGGAGGGCAAGTGGCGGACACCGCCATGTCGGACGCAGAGGTGGGACCGACGGGGCCGGGCGGCGGTGCGCCGCCCGACGTGTCGCGGCTGCGGGGCCGCGGGTGCTGGGCGGAGGCCGCACAGTTGCTCGCGCCCCATGCGGAGCGGTTGCCGGCGGCGGCGACACAGCGGGCGGCGCTGCTGATCGAGCGCTGCATGTTCACCCTGGACGGCTGGGCGGAGGCCGAGGACGCCCTGCGCTCGGCGGAGGCCCTGGCCCGTACGGACGACGAGCGCGGCGAGGCCGCCTGCGAACGCGGCAACCTCGCGTATGTGGCGACGCTCTTCGGGATCCGCGACCGGGCGGACGAGGCGCGGGCCGCCCTGATGCGCAGCGCCGCGCTGCTGGCACCCGGTGCTGCGGGGCGGCCGCTGCTGGACTTCCGGCGCGGCCTGATCGCGGAGAACCTGGGCGACGACCCGGAAGCGGCGAAGGCGGCGTACCGCCGGGCGCACGCGGGGGCGGTGGCCCACGACGACGTGCTGCTGACCTCGTACACCTGGCGGCACCTGGCCGGGCTGGCGGCCCGCGACGGCGACCTCGCCGAAGCGCGCCACGGCTTCACCGAGTCGCTGCGGATCCGTGTGGAGCTCGGCCACGCCGTCGGGGTCGCGCCGGCCCTGACCGCGCTGGCCGGGGTGGAGCCGGACCCCGAGGCGCGGCGGCTGCGCGCCGAGGCGGCGCGGCTGTTCCGGATGCTGGGCGGGGTGCCCGTGTGGCTGGCCGGGGAGCTGGACGTGGACGCCGGCTGAGCGTCACGCCCCGGAGAAGTGCGCGCGCACCAGTGCCTCGACGGTGGTCAGGTCACCGGAGACCAGCGCCTCCAGCAGCGCCGCGTGCTGCGTGGCGTCGGCGATCAACCGGGCGCTGATGCCGCGCACCGGGGCGGCCCCGGGGCGGGCGTGGCCGTGGTCCTCGGTGACCGGCCACTGCGACCTGCGGTGCAGCTCGTCGGCGACGGCCACGAGCTGCCGATTGCCGGAGAGCTCCAGCAGGGCGCGGTGGAAGGCGCGGTCCGCCTCGGCGTAGGCGGCGCGGTCGCCCAGGGCCGCGGCGGCCACCGTGGCCTCGGCGAGCGGGCGCAGCTGCTCCCAGCGGGACGCGGGGAGCGTGCGGGCCAGCCGCAGCACGACGGGGACCTCCAGGAGCGCGCGCACCTCGGCGAGGTCGGCGAGGTCCCGGCTGCTCCGCTCGGCGACCCGGAAGCCCTTGTTCGGCATGGCCTCCACCGCGCCCTCGCGGGCCAGCAGCTGCATCGCCTCGCGCACCGGGGTGGCGGAGACCCCGAAGCGCTCGGCGAGCGCGGGCGCGGAGTACACGGCCCCCGGGCGCAGCTCGCCGGTGAGCAGGGCGCCGCGCAGGGCACGCAGGACCTGGTCCCGCACCGTGTGCCGCTCGGGCAGCCGGCGCGGCCGGGGGAGCCCTTCGGCGCGGTCCGGGACGGCCTCGGTGCCGGGCTCGGCGTGCGGGTGGGCACCCCGGACACGTTCGTCGTGGCCGGGCCGCAGCCCGGGGGCCGCCGCGGCGGGCGCCGCGGGGCGCCGCACGGCGCGGGGGGCGTACTCCACAGGGGCTCCTTAGGACAGTCGTGTGCGCTGGCGCACTCCCGCGGGGAACGTGCGCCGCCATCTATTGCAACACGCTCCGCGACCGGCTTCGAGCCCCCTGGGCGACGGCTCTCCCGCGGCAAGATCGTCCGAGGCTTGCCACATCTCGTGTGGATCTTTCGTCCATGTCATCCGATGGCCCGTCAGGTCACAGGTTTCAACTCGATCAACTGAACCAAACCCGCTCCCCAGTTCGAGTATTCTGACGATCTCGTCCCACGCCACCCCTCCGTTGGCGTTCTCTTGCCCTGAAACCGCATCGCGCGCCCCAGGCGTTCGCCAGGATGGCGCGCGGACGCCGTCTCGCGGCCCGAGCGCGACGGTACTGCGACGCAAGGAATCGCTCGATGAGACTTACGGACACAACGCTGGACTGGGCGCTCCCGTGCGCCGTGGGTCTGGCGGTCCTCGCCGCCGCGGCGGTGTTCCTGCGCAACCGCAAGGCCCGCAAGGAGGAGACGGGTCAGGCCGATTCCTGGGAGCGCTCGGAGGAGCGGCGCCGCAAGAAGGAGGCCCTGTACGGCACGGCCTCCTACGTCCTGCTCTTCGGGTGCGCCTCGGTCGCAGCGGCGCTGTCCTTCCACGGCCTGGTCGGTTTCGGCCAGCAGAACCTCGGCCTCTCCGGCGGCTGGGAGTACCTGGTGCCCTTCGGGCTCGACGGCGCGGCCATGTTCTGCTCGGTGCTCGCCGTGCGGGAGGCGAGCCACGGTGACGCGGCGCTGGGCTCGCGCCTGCTGGTGTGGCTGTTCGCGGGCGCGGCGGCCTGGTTCAACTGGGTGCACGCGCCCCGCGGCGGCGGCCACGCCGGCGCCCCGGAGTTCTTCGCGGGCATGTCGCTCTCCGCGGCCGTGCTCTTCGACCGCGCCCTCAAGCAGACCCGCCGGGCCGCCCTGCGCGAGCAGGGGCTGATCCCGCGGCCGCTGCCGCAGATCCGCATGGTCCGCTGGCTGCGCGCGCCCCGCGAGACGTACGGCGCCTGGTCGCTGATGCTGCTCGAGAACGTCCGCACCCTGGACGAGGCCGTCGAGGAGGTCCGCGACGACCGCGCCCGCAAGGAGCAGGAAGCCCTGCGCCGCCGCGAGCACGAGCGTCTGGAGCGCGCCCGCATCAAGGCGATCAACCGGCAGCACCGGATCTGGAACCGCGGCGGCAGCAAGTACGAACTGCCCTCCTCGGCCGCGGCGGGCGCCCAGGCCGGCGCGGAGCCTGCCATAGAACCGGAGAAGGCCGAACTGCCCTCGCGCTCCCGGCCCGCCCTCTCGCCCGTCCGTGAGGAGGTCGCCCGTGCGACGATCGACCTCACCGCCGAGGACGACACCATGGCACTCCCCAAGCTGGACTCGCTGGAGCGCAAGCTCGCCGACCTGGAGCGCCAGTACGGCTGACCCGAAACATCTGTGACGTCTCGTCAGTTCGCTGCCCCGGCCCGGACCTCCGGCCGGGGCAGCGGCGCGTCCGGGGGCGCCGGCGCGGCCGGCTGCGGGTCAGCAGGCCCCGGCGTCGAGTTCGAACCAGACGATCTTCCCGGTGCCGTCCCCGTCGGGGCGCACCCCCCAGGCGTCGGCGAGCGACTGGACGAGCAGCAGTCCGCGGCCGGAGGTGCGACGGTCGGAGGGGGCGCGCAAGCGCGGGTGACGGGTCGTGAAGTCACGGACCTCGACGCGCAGGCGGTGGTCGGCCCCGGGCAGCAGCGTCACGGTGAGGACGGCGCCGCGGTCGGTGTGGCGGAGGGCGTTCGTGACGAGTTCGGTGGTGAGGAGTTCGGCGGTGTCGGCGAGGGCGGGCACGCCCCAGCTCCGTAACGCCTCACGCAGCAGCCTGCGGACGTCGGCGACGGCCGGCAGGTCGGCGTGCTGGACAGGCCGGTGCAGCCGGCGCGCCTCGACGGGCCCCCCGGCCTCCCTGCCGCCCGGCTGGACAGGCTGACGTTCCATCGGCTCCGCTCCGGCCGCTGACGCCCTTTCGGGTTCGAACATCTACGCGCAATGCATGCCCCACTGTGACCACGTCCAGTCATGGTCCGAAGACGGAGCGCTCTTGTATCCACTGTATGCATTGCATGCAATGCATACAGTGGATACAGTGGTGGGGTGCAGCAGACGGACGCCGCGCGCACGCGGCTGCGGGAACTGATCCTGGACGGGGTGTACGCGCCCGGCCAGCGCCTGACCGAGCTCGAGGCCGCGGCGGTGCTGGCCATGAGCCGTACGCCGGTGCGGGAGGCGTTCCGGGCGCTGGTCGCCGACGGGCTGGTGCGCTCGGCGGGGCGCGGGGTGAGCGTGGTCGACATGGGGCCGGAGGCGCTGCGTCACGCGTACCAGGTACGGGGCGTGCTGGAAGGCCTGACGGCGGAGCTGGCCGCGGAGCGGCAGCGGCGCGGGGAGATAGCGCCCGCCGAACTGACCGCGCTGGAGCGGCTCGCGGCGGACGCGGAGGAGGCCACGGCCGCGGGCCGGCTGGTCGAGGCCGTCCGGCACAACCGGCGCTTCCACGCCCGGATCGCCGCCCTGTCGGCGAACCCGGTGGCCGTCGGGTCGCTGGAGCGGCTGTGGGACCAGATCCAGGTCTCCACCCGGCGGTCGCTGGCCGCACCGCAGCGCCCCGGTCAGGTCGCCGCGCAGCACCGCCGGCTGCTCGCCGCGATCGCCGCCGGCCACGCCGGGGAGGCCCACGCGGCCGCCCGTGAGCACGTCATGGACACCTGTGCCGCCTACGAGCGGGACGGGGCGGAGGAGGAGCGTTAGCCGTGCCCGACATCAGCAAGCGCCACACGTACACCACCGAGGTCGTATGGACGGGGAACCGGGGCACGGGCACCGGCACGTACCGCGGGTACGGCCGGGAGCACGAGATCGCCGCGCCCGGTCTGCCCGTACCGCCGATACCCGGCAGCTCCGACCCCGCCTTCCGCGGCGACCCGGCGCGCTGGAACCCCGAACAGCTGCTGCTGGCCGCGCTGTCGCAGTGCCACATGCTGTCGTACCTGCACGTGTGCACCGTCGCCGGAGTGGTGGTCACCTCCTACACCGACCGGTCGGAGGGCACGATGGAGGAGACCGCCGACGGCGGCGGCCACTTCACGCGGGCCCTGCTGCGGCCCCGGGTGGAAGTGGCCTCCGCCGCCATGGTGGACGCCGCCGTCACACTGCACGCGGACGCCCACCGGCTGTGCTTCATCGCCAACTCCGTGGCCTTCCCCGTGGACCACGAGGCGGAGGTGACGGTCACGGCGGGCGGCTGACCGCCCGCCGTGACCGCCCGCCGCCCCGTCCGGCGCCCGGGTCAGCGCAGTCAGCGCAGTCCGCGCAGGACGTTGCCCTCGGTGGTGAGGTAGTGGGAGCGGTAGTCGAAGCGGCGCGCCCGGGCGAACAGCAGGTAGTAGTACTTGGCGTTCTCGCTGAACCAGTAGGCCGGGGTCAGGTCGCCCAGCTTCATGGGGCGGGCGGTCACGTCACGTACCACGGTGTACCCGTTGGCCACCCTGCAGTACTGCCTCTGCCGCCGGAACATCTCGGCGGCCCGCTGCCGGTAGAGCTCCTTGCCGGTGGCGAGCCACAGGAAGAGGCAGGAGTCCACGTACTCCGGACGCAGCGGGTAGGAGGCGTCCAGGGCGCTCATGCCGTGGTAGTCGAGGCTCTCGGGCGGCAGGCGGAAGGAGCGCAGGGTGGCGGCCCAGCTGTCGTGGTAGGCCTCGCCCTCGGCGACGCGTCCGCTCTGGGCGAGCAGTCCGGCGTAGAAGGCGGTCAGTTCGGACTGCGCGTGCCCGGTTCCGGCGCCCGTGCGCATGTCGGCCTGGCGGAACCAGAGCCGTCCCGAGCGGCGCTCGGTCAGGTGCTCGAGGACGGCCGCGGTGAGGGTGGTGTACCAGGTGCGCAGCTCCTCGTCGCGGTACAGCTCCCAGCCGTCCCAGAGGTACTCGTAGAAGGAGTCGACGGGCGGGTCGAGGGTGGCGGTGGTGCCCGTCCACGCGCCGGTCTCGACGTTCATGCCGGTGCCGAGCAGGTTCAGCCGTGAGCGGCGGTCGTAGACGGCGCGCAGGGCCTTCTTCGCGGCGTCGTAGTACTTCCGGTCGCCGGTGAGCCGGGACAGCTCGCCGAACTCGGTGATGCAGGTGCCGATCTCGGCGAGGTAGTTCTCCTTGCCGGAGACCGCGCCGGTGGCCAGGTTCACATAGCGGTAGGGGGCCCCGGTGGGCGACCGGGTGAAGGCGGGCAGCAACCGGTCCGCGAGTTCCCGGGCGCGGTCGAGCAGGACCGGTTCCTTGGTGGCCAGGTGTCCCGAGAGCAGTCCGCCCACCAGGCGGATGATCGTCTCGAAGACCTGCACGGGGGCGTCCTGGCCGAGCGCGAGGTCATCGCGCACCCACTGGACGCCGGCGTCCAGCTCCTCGTCCAGCTCCATCAGGTAGAGGGTGTCCAGCGCCTCGACGATCGTCAGGCCGAGGGTGCTGCCCGGGATGAAGAAGTCCGAGCCGGCGCCGGCGAGCGGCAGCAACTCGTCGCGTCCCCACGCGAGTCTGCGGTAGGCGTCCCAGGCGCTGCGGAACTCGGTGACGGACGCGCGGGCGAGCGCCGCGTACGGGTCGGTGGCGGCCGCCGCCGTCCCGGGCAGGGACACGGAGGGGACGGCGGCGAGGGGGGCGAGCCGTGCGGCGGCACCGAGCAATCTGCGCCGGGAGAGCCCGCCGGGACGCGCGATTTTTCTCATGCCCCGAAAACCCCGTCCGCCTTCCGGGCGTTACGGGACACCACCGCATTGACGGGGAATCCATCCGGTGAGCCGACCCGAGGAGCTGAGATGCACGACGACCGTCTGCTGGTCGAGGGCCGTCTGACCAGGGCCATGAACCAGTTCGTGCGGCCCGCCCGGTACGCCGACCGGGTGCCGCTGGGCATGTCGGTGTGGCATGTGGGGGACGGGAAAGGAGGGCCCGTGCCGGTCGGTGAGGCGCTGAAGGCCTCGTCGGACGGGGCGTTCGAACCGTTCTCCGTGGGCACGCCCTGGGGGCCGCCGTGGTCGACCAGCTGGTTCCGGCTGGAGGGCACGGTGCCGGCGGCCTGGGCGGGCCGCCGGGTCGAGGCCGTGATCGACCCGGGGTTCGGGAACGACGGCCCGGGCTTCGTGGCCGAGGGGATGGTGTACGACGCCGAGGGGGTGCCGATCAAGGGCGTCCACCCGCTCAACCGCCATGTCCCGGTGGCCGCTCCGGCCGCCGGGGGCGAACGGGTGAGCCTGCTGCTCGAGGCCGCGGCCAACCCCGCCGTGCTCCGTGACTGGCGTCCGACCCCGCTCGGCGACGTGCTGACCGCGGGGTCCGAGCCGCTCTACCGCTTCGACACCGCCGAACTGGCCGTCCTGGACGAGGACGTCTGGCACCTCGTCCTGGACGTCGAGGTCCTCGAGGGACTGATGCACGAGCTGGACTTCCACGATCCGCGCCGCCACGAGATCCTGCGCTCGCTGGAGGACGCCCTGGACGCGCTCGACCTGCACGACGTGCACGGCACCGCCGCGGACGCCCGGCGCGAACTGGCCGGGGCACTGTCCCGGCCCGCGCACGCCAGCGCGCACCGCGTCTCGGCGACCGGCCACGCCCACATCGACTCGGCGTGGCTGTGGCCGCTGCGGGAGACCGTCCGCAAGGCCTCCCGCACCTTCGCCAACGTCACCGCGCTCGCCCGCGACTACCCCGAGCTGGTCTTCTCCTGCTCGCAGGCCCAGCAGTACGCCTGGGTGAAGGAGCACCAGCCGGTGGTGTGGCAGCGCATCCAGCAGGCCGTCAGGAACGGCAACTGGGTGCCCGTCGGCTCCATGTGGGTCGAGTCCGACGCCAACATGCCCGGTGGCGAGGCGCTGGCCCGGCAGCTCGTGCACGGCAAGCGCTTCTTCCTGGACGAACTGGGCGTGGAGACCGAGGAGATCTGGCTGCCGGACACCTTCGGCTACACCGCCGCCTTCCCGCAGCTCGCGAAGCTCGCGGGGGTCCGCTGGTTCCTCACCCAGAAGCTGTCCTGGAACCAGTCCAACAAGATGCCGCACCACACCTTCTGGTGGGAGGGCATCGACGGCACGCGCGTCTTCACCCACTTCCCGCCCGTCGACACCTACAACTCGCAGCTCGCGGGCCGCGAACTGGCGCATGCGGTGCGCAACTTCGCCGAGAAGGGGCGCGCCACCCGCTCCCTGGTGCCGTTCGGCTGGGGCGACGGCGGCGGCGGTCCCACCCGGGAGATGCTGGAGAAGGCGCGCCGGCTGCGTTCCCTGGAGGGGGCGCCCCGGGTCGAGATCGAGAAGCCCGCCGCCTTCTTCACGGCGGCCGAGGCCGAGTACGGCGACCGGGCCCCGGTGTGGTCCGGGGAGCTCTACCTGGAGCTGCACCGCGCGACGTACACCACGCAGGCCAGGACCAAGCAGGGCAACCGGCGCAGCGAGCACCTGCTGCGTGAGGCCGAGTTGTGGTGCACGACGGCCGCGCTGGGCGCTCCGTCCTCGTACGCCTACCCGTACGAGGAGCTGGACCGGATCTGGAAGACGGTGCTGCTGCACCAGTTCCACGACATCCTGCCGGGCAGCTCCATCGCCTGGGTGCACCGCGAGGCGCGCGACACCTACGCGGTGGTGCGGCAGGAGCTGGAGGACCTGATCGCGGGGGCGGTGCGGGCGCTGGCCTGCGACGGGTCCCAGGGCTCCCCCGCCCTGCTCAACGCCTCGCCGTACGCGCGGGAGGAGGTCGTCGAGCTGGACGCCGCCGCGGTGGCCGCCCTGCCGGCGGGCAGCGGCGCGCAGCCCCTGGCGGACGGCCGGGCGGTGGTGGCCGCGAGCGTCCCGGCGCTGGGCACGGCGGCCGCCCTGGACCGCGCGGGAGCCGCTGCCGCGGACCCGGTGAGCGCGGTGCGGGAGGGCGGGCTGATCGTGCTCGGCAACGGCCTGCTGCGGGTCGCCGTCGACGCGGACGGGCTGCTGACCTCCGTCCGCGACCTGACCGCCGGCCGGGAGGTGCTGGCGCCGGGGGCGCGCGGCAACCTGCTGCAGCTGCACCCCGACCACCCCACCAAGTGGGACGCCTGGGACATCGACCGCCACTACCGGCGCAAGCACACCGACCTGACGTCGGCGGAGTCCGTCGAGCTCGTCGAGGAGGGCCCGCTGCGGGCCGCCGTCCGGGTCGTACGGGCCTTCGGCGGCAGCCGGGTCGTCCAGGAGCTGCGGCTGACCGCCGGCAGCCGCCGGCTGGACGTGCTCACCGAAGCCGACTGGCACGAGTCGGAGAAGGTGCTGAAGGCGTCCTTCCCGCTCGACGTGCTCGCCGAGCGCTCCACCGCCGAGATCCAGTTCGGGCACGTGCACCGCCCCACCCACGCCAACACCGGCTGGGACGCGGCCCGGTTCGAGATCTGCGCCCACCGCTGGCTGCACGTCGGCGAGCCCGGCTACGGGGTGGCGCTGCTCAACGACTCCACCTACGGCCACGACGCGGGCCGTTCCGGCACCGACACCACCGTCCGGCTCACCCTGCTGCGCGCCCCGCACAGCCCCGATCCGCACACCGACCAGGGCACGCACCGCTTCACCTACGCCCTGCTGCCCGGAGCGGCGGTGGGCGACGCGGTCGCGGCGGGGCTCGCGCTCAACCTGCCGCTGCGGCGGGCGGATTCACTGCCGCCGCTGCAGCCGCTGCTGCGGGTCGGTCACCCCGGCATCACCGTGGAGTCGGTCAAGCTCGCCGACGACCGCTCCGGCGACGTGGTGGTGCGCCTGTACGAGTCGCGGGGCGACCGCGCCTCGGGTGTGCTCACCACGGGCTTCCCGCTCGCCCGCGCCCGGGTCACCGACCTGCTGGAGCGGCCGCTGGAGGACGCCGAACGCGAGGGCGACGCGGTCGCCGTCGCGCTCCGCCCGTTCCAGATCCTGACGCTGCGGCTCACCCCGGGGCCGCGTCAGGCGTCCCAGACGGCGACCGCCGTGCGGTCGTCCGCGTAGCCCTTGACCCGGGTCTGGGTGTCGCCGAGGAAGGCCGGCAGGCCGGGGGGCTCGGCGGCACCCCACCGCTGTGTCAGTCGGGCGACCAGGGCGGGCTCGCCGCGCAGCGGCCCGGCCAGTCCGCCACTGCACAGCAGCAGGGTGTCGCCGGAACGGGCCACGGAGGCGCGGAAGCGGAAGCGTACGGCCGGGCTGTCCTCGGTCTCGGCGCGCTCGTCGGGCCGCCAGGGGTCGAGGTCCTGCCACTCCCCGCCGCGGATGCGGTAGAGCCCGCCGTCGCCGACGCCGAAGAAGAGACGGATGCGGCAGTCGGGATCGGCGGGCAGCAGCAGGCAGCGGAGGGTGGCGCTGTACTCGGCCGGGTCCAGGCCCAGGTCCTCGCCGCGGGCGCGCAGCCGTCCGTAGCAGCGGTCGGTGAGCCGGTGCAGGCCGGACTTCAGGGAGCCCCGGCGGGAGGCGCGGATGTCCTCGCCGAGCCGGGCCTGGCTGCGGCCCACCGCCGCCGCCATCCAGGTGCAGGCGTCGCGGGCCGCGCGGTGGGCGGTGTCCGAGGTGCGCGGGCCGGTGGCGGCGGCGATCAGCAGCAGGGCGTCGTCGCCGCTGCCGAAGCGGGCGGTCAGGACCGCGTCACGGCGCGGCTCGCCCCGGTAGCGGGCGGAGTCGCCGCGCACCGAGGCCGTACGGATCGTCAGCAGGCCGTAGCGGGCCCCGTCGAGCTCCGTGTCCGGGACGAGGTCGTCGAGGTCGTCCGGGTCGGCCGCCGGCCAGGCGGTCGGCTCGGGGTCGTACGTGGGCGGGCCGTCGCCGACGTACGGCACCTCGGCGAGGGTGGGCTCCGGCAGGCCGGCCGGTGCGGACCGGACGGCCGGGGCGGCGGGTGCCGCGGGCGCCGCGGACCGCGCGGGATCCGGGGCGGGTTCGGCGGGGGCCCAGCCCGGAGGCAGGCCGGGCGGCTCCGGGGCCGGTTCGGGCAGCGCCTGGGGGTGGGGCGGGCCCTGGTACTGCCAGGGGCGCGGGGCGGCGGCCGGGGGCGGGGCGGGGCGGCGCAGCCGCAGGGTGTCGGGCGGGCCGGCGTCGTCCGCGGCGGCGCCGCCGGCCTCTCCTGCCGCACCGCTGCCGGGGGCCGTGCCCGCATCGGTGCCGACGTACCAGGTGTCACCGGGCGCGGCCGTGTCCTGCGGGGCGGTCCGCCACGGCGCCGTGCCGCCGCCGTCCGATTCCTCGCCGTCCGCCTCCTCGCCGAGCGCGGAGAGCGCCGAGCTGTAGCGGTCGTCCAGCGTGTCGCCGGGCTCCCGGCCCGCGGGGTCGGGCTGCCCGTACAACTGCCGCCACCACTCGTCCTCTTGGCGGCGGTCCGTCTCCCCCTGCTGACTCATGCCCCTATTGTCCACCGGCGGGCCCGCGGCGAAACAGGGTTCGGACACGCGAATGGTCCGACGGGCGGCCGGCTCCCTCCTCGGGCCGCACGTCGGACGATCCAGTAGGGACACCTTGCCAGGACAGGGGTTCGAGCAGGGATGATGGCGGGCGGCGGGATTACGCCATGGCTCATTTCCGCCATGCCCGCGTCTTGCGTTCCTCGGATCCGGAAGGGGTGCCCGTGCTCGGTGCCATAGGGCTGGACGATGCCCAGGAGGCGGCGTACCGCGCCCTCGTGGGGCTGGGAGCCGCCGAGGTCGTCGACCTCTCGCACCGGCTCGGCATGCCCGAGGACGAGGCGGCCAGGATACTGCGCCTGCTGGAGCGGCAGGGGCTGGTCGCGCAGTCCTCCGCCCGGCCCGGCCGCTGGGTGGCCGCCCCGCCCACGGTGGCGCTCGGCGCCCTGCTCACCCAGCAGCGGCACCATCTGGAACAGGCCGAGCTCACGGCCGCCGTGCTGGCGCAGGAGTACCGGGGCGAGGCCGCGGAGCCCTCGGCGCACGACCTGGTGGAGGTGGTGACCGGGGCGAGCGCGGTGGCGCACCGCTTCAACCAGCTCCAGCTGGGCGCGGAGAAGGAGGTCTGCGCCCTGGTGACGGGCACCCCGATGGTGGTGTCGGGGATGGAGAACACCGCCGAGGAACGCGCCGTGGAACGCGGGGTGACCTTCCGCGTGGTCATCGAGCGCGAGGTCATCAGCGGGCCCAACGGCATCGCAGAACTCACGGCGGCCCTCGGCCGTGAGGAACAGGTGCGGGTGGTGGACCGGGTCCCGACCAAGCTGGTGCTGGCCGACCGTTCGCTGGCGATGGTGCCCATGGCCCGGGACGCGGCCGGCCCGGCGGCGCTGGTCGTCCACGGCAGCGGGCTGCTGGACTCGCTGATGGCCCTCTTCGAGAACGTCTGGCGCGAGGCCCTGCCGATCCGCCTGGACACCGGCGGCGCCCTGCGGGAGGAGCCCCCGGACGCGCCCGACGCCGTCGACCTGCAGATCCTGTCGCTGCTGCTGGCCGGGCTCACCGACGCCAGCGTCGCCAAGCAGCTCGAACTGGGGCTGCGGACGGTGCAGCGCCGGGTGAAGCGGCTGATGGAACTCGCCGAGGTGTCGACCCGGCTGCAGCTGGGCTGGCACGCGTACGAGCGGGGCTGGGTGGAGCGCACCCCCGGCTGAGGCGCGGGGACTTGGGGCGCCGCCGACGAGGCCGGAAAACCAGGGGGCGCCGGGGCCCGGCTTCGGGCACGCTGGGCCCATGGGGACCGGACAGCTGTGCCTGATCGGTGCCGTCATGCTGTCCGGACTGTGGGGCGTGCTCGTACCGGGCGCGCCGGGCCCGCTGATGTGCTGGGCCGCGGTCCTGTGGTGGGCGACCCATCTGCACACCACGGTGTCCCGGGGCGTCCTGGCGGCGGCCACCGGTGTGCTGCTGCTCAACCAGGCCGTCCAACTGCTGCTGCCCACCCGGTCGGTGCGGGACGCGGGGCTCCCCCGGCGGGCCTTCCTCGTCGCCGGGCTGTGGGCCGTCGCGGGTTTCTTCCTGCTGCCGGTGGTGGGGGCGCCGGCCGGTTTCACGCTGTCCCTCTACGGCGGCGAGCGGATGCGGCTCGGCAGCCACGGCGCGGCCTGGTCCTCCACCCGTACGGCCATGCGGGCCGCAGGAACTGCGCTGCTGGTCGAGCTCTTCGCGTGCCTGCTGGTCGCCGGGGCGTGGCTGGGGGCCGTCGTCACCTCGTAGGTCCCACGGTGCCCGCCGGTGCCCGGCCGCGCGCAAGCGGCGGGTGCGCGGCGGCCGTTCGGGCCGCTCCGTCGCCGTCCTCCGGCGGAATTGTCAGGGCTCCGTAACAGCCGGATCCCCCGGTGCCCCTCCCCCGTCCTCCCGTGTGCAGGTACGGAACACAGGTACGGGACACCGGACACGAGGAGCGGGGCGGACATGGGGTGGAGCGGGATGCGCGGGACGAACGGCCGGGTGCTGGCGGCGGCAGTGGGCGTGGCGGGGGTGGCCGCGCTGGCATCGGTGTGGACCGCCCAGGCCGGCACCCCCGACGGGCCGCAGGCGGCGGTACGTCCGGCGAAGCCCTCCGCCTCCGCCAAGCCCCGGCCCATACCCGGGCAGACCTCCGTGCCGGACGCCGAACTGCCCGCCCCCGTGGTGAACATGGACATCGCCCACGCCTCCGACAAGGGCCCCCGGGGTGTCAACATCACCATCGACGACGGGCCCGACCCGCAGTGGACCCCGCAGATCCTCCAGGTGCTGCAGGACAACGGCGTGAAGGCGACCTTCTGCATGGTGGGCCCGCAGGCCCGGGCCCACCCCGACCTGGTGAAGGCGGTGGTGGCCGCCGGGCACCGGCTCTGCGACCACTCCGTCACGCACGACACGACGATGAACGGCAAGCCGCGCGCGTACCAGGCGAAGGAGATCCTGGACGCCGAGCGCATGATCACCCAGGCCTCGGGGGGCGTCAGGCCGCTGTACTACCGGGCTCCGGGCGGCGCGTTCACCCCGTACAGCCGCCAGCTGGCGGCCTCCCGCGGCATGCGCCCGCTGGGCTGGAACGTCGACTCCGAGGACTTCAAGCAGCCGGGCACCGCCGCGCTGGTGTCCACCGTCAAGAACGAGATCTCCAACGGGCCGACGCTGCTGTTCCACGACGCGGGCGGGGACCGCGGCCAGACCGTCGAGGCGCTGCGGGAGATCCTGCCCTGGCTGAAGCAGCAGGGCCGCACCTTCGGCTTCCCGGTGCGCTGACCGCCGGGCGGGCGGCCGGGAACAGGCGAGAGAGCGCTCTCAGAAACGGCCCGCGAGCTGCGGGGAGAGCGCTCTCTCCACGCTTCCTGGAGGGACTACGCTGTTCCCGTCCCGAGAGGAGCACCCCTTGTCCGACCAGATCTCCGGAGCGCGCCCGACGCTCGAAGCCGTCGCCGAACGGGCCGGGGTCTCCCGGGCCACCGTCTCCCGGGTCGTGAACGGCGGGACCGGCGTGCGCGAGGCACTGGTGGACAAGGTCCGCAAGGCCGTCGAGGAGCTGGGCTACGTGCCCAACCAGGCCGCCCGCTCGCTGGTCACCCGGCGCACCGGGGCCGTCGCCGTCATCGTCGCGGAGCCGGAGAGCCGGGTCTTCGCGGACCCCTTCTTCGCACAGCAGCTGCTCGGCATCAGCCGTGAGCTGGCGGTGCACGACTCGCAGCTCGTCCTGCTGCTGGTGGAGGGCACGGCCGACTACGACCGGGTGGGCCGCTACCTGGCCGGCGGGCACGTGGACGGCGCGCTGGTCTTCTCGCTGCACGCCGAGGACCCGCTCCCCGGCATCATCCGCCGGATCGCGCTGCCCACCGTCTTCGGCGGGCGCCCCGGCTGGCCGGGGGCGGAGGGGGACCGCAGCGTGCTCTACGTGGACTCGGACAACCGCGGCGGCGCCCGCGAGGCGGTGCGCCACCTGCTCTCGCTGGGGCGGGAACGCATCGCGACCGTCACCGGGCCGCTGGACCAGACCGCGTCGGTGGACCGGCTCGACGGCTACCACGACATCCTGATGGACGCCGACCCGCGACTGATCGTCGAGGGCGACTTCTCCGAGGCGGGCGGGGCGCGTGCCATGGCCGTGCTGCTGGACCGGGCGCCGGACGTCGACGCCGTCTTCGTCGCCTCCGACCTGATGGCCTGCGGTGCGCTGCGGGTGCTGCGCGAGCGGGGCCGGCGGGTGCCGGAGGACGTCGCCGTGGTCGGCTTCGACGACATGGTCTCGGTGGCGGAGCTGGCCGACCCCCCGCTGACGACGGTCCGTCAGGAGATCGAGGAGATGGGCCGGTTGATGGTCAGGCTGCTCGTCCGGGGCCTGGAGCGGCGGACGGAGGAGGACAGCGGCGGCCGTCCGCTGTCCTCGCTCGTCACCCCGACCCGGCTGGTGCGGCGCGCCAGCGCCTGACCGGCCGGGCCTCAGAGCGTGCTGTGCTCCTTGACCACACGGCGGGCCTGGGCGAAGAGCATGCCCACGTTGACCGAGCGGCGGCAGACGACCACGGCGACGACGTCCTCGTTCAGGTTGTTCCGCATGAACAGGTGGGTCAGGTTGTCGCTGTTGACGAGGATCTCCTGGAAGTAGTGCGCGTCACTGGTGACCCCGCGGCGCTCCTTGAAGACGTCCTCGATCATCACCACCGTGCGCCCCTGGAACAGGTCGAGGGTCGCCGCGGCGAGCAGGTCCAGGACCTCCGGCGGATGGCTGTCGACGGTGTCGACGGAGAGCAGCATGCCGGTCGACATGTCGACCACACCGGCGGCGAGACAGTCGGGGACCTCCTGGCGCAGGTTCTTCACCAGGGCCATGACCTGGTCGGACAGGTTGCCGTGCGGGCGTTTTCCGGTGGTGCTCACAGCACTCCTTCTGCGGTCTTCACTGAGACTTGGGTCGTCATCCGAGGACTCCCTCGGGGTCGTGCGCGGACTCCGGCGCGGGCACGGCGCCCGGTCCGGGACCGGGTGCCAGCAGGATCGCGCCGATGCGCTCGACGGCGGACCTGGCCTCGACGTGGAGCTGGGGGACGTTCATGCCCTCGTCGCCCACGACGACCAGGAGCGCGGTCTCGCCGACCGCGTAGACGGCGGTGTAGCCGCCGCTGCTGCAGGTCACGGTCCTGCGGAGCGGGCCGCGCAGGGCCGCCATGGCGATCCGCCGGGCGAGCCCGAGGCTGGCGGCGGCCAGCGCGGCGAGCCCGTTGGGGTCGATGGCGTCCTCGGTGTCGGCGGCGATCAGCAGGCCGTCGACGGCCGCCACGGCCGTGTCGGTGACGCCGACCACCTGGTCCCGCAAAGCGCGCATCTCGGCGACCAGGGCGTCATGATTCATGCACGTGCACCTCCTTGAATTCCCTTCGGTCGGTGTTCCGTTGGTCCCCGCGGATTTCGGTCACGGGGAATCGGTCCGGCTCCGTCCTCGCGGCCGGAGAAATCCTTTCCAGCCCGATTGCGGGCGGCTCGCGTCGAGCGCCTCGCGAATACCGCTGGCGCCCGGTTCACGGCGGGGCAGCCCCTCGGCGCCGGGGGCCGCGACGGGGACGTCCCCCGGTTCCCACTCCGGTACGGGCGGGTACGGGTCCGGGTCCGCAGCGCCCTCCCGGAACGCGACCGGAGGGCTCGGCGCGGCAGGGCCCGCCGGCTCCGCCGGTGTCGTGGCGAACGGGTCGGGCAGCGGCGCCCGGGCCGGCGGCGGCAACGGGTGCGCCGGCGGAGCCGGGACGGTCTCGACGAGGCCCTCGGCGCACATCCGGGCGACCTCCACGGTGATCGTGTAGACCCCGCGGCCGATCAGGAACGCGATGTCCCGGGGGCTGCGCCGTCCGTTGGCGCAGCCGAGGATCTCGCGGCGCACCGGTGCCAGGGGCTCGTCCGCCCACGCGGGCGGCCCCACGGCGGCGACCCGGTCGCGGTCGGGCGAGACCGATCGCGGCAGGGCGGCCAGCGCGGCGAGCCGGCGCCCCGCCTCCACCAGCAGTTCCTCCGGTTCCACCCCACTGCCCAGGCCGGGCGGCGGCACGGTGCGCGGCGCTCCCGGCGGGGCGGGGTCGAAGGCGCAGTTGTCCAGACGTCCGGCCAGCACGGCGAAGACCGCGTCCTGGACGGCCATCATGTGCAGCACCTGGAACTCGGCCGTGCCCAGCCGTCCGCCGGCGGCGATCGGCGCGCCCGGCCACAGCCCCGTCCCGGCGGCGTCGTGGGCGGCGTTCCACTCGTCGGCGTCGATGCGCCCGGAGCGCACCAGCAAGGTGCCCACCCCCGGCGCCCCGGGGCTCTCCACGGCCACGACCGCGCCGTCGAGCAGATGGAAGGCCCCGCCGGGGCTGCCCTGCACGCGCAGCACCCCGGTCGCCCGTTCGTCGCGGCACCTGGACAGCGCGCGGCCGAGCAGACCGTGAGCGGCATTCCGGGCGGGCACGGAACCCGATGGTGCCGAGGTCATCGCTCCCCTTGCTGCGGTTATTCGGGCATACGGGCGGGCGGGCTCGCGGACATAGGGACGGGAGGCGCGGAAATGCCGTACTCATGCACGAACAATCACGCCGGCGGGTAATTTCTAGCAGCCCTCCGACACGCTCCTCCGGCCATCGCACGACATGGCCGAGGACGAGTATTTGAGCCCTACAGATGTCAATTCCGTGCCGTTCCACGACCGTTTCCGCGCCAACGGGTGGAGGCACCCGGAGGGGTTCGCGAAGGGTCAGGACGCCGGCGATGCCGTCAGGACCTGGAGCCGCGCAGGGCCCGGGGCCGCCCCACCGGCCGTTATCCATTCGACTCTTGACGAATCACCGGGTGCGGCGGCACTCTCCTGGGCATCGCTTGAGAGCGCTCTCAAGAACCGCGAACAAGGGCCCTCTCACCCGTCCCGAAGCCATGGGAGGCTTCCATGCCCATCGCCCGAGCCGCCAGACGCGCCACCCTCCGACTCGGGGCGGTCGCGCTCGCCGGGGCGCTCCTCGCCGCCTGCGGATCCGGCTCGACCGGCACGTCCGCGGACAAGGACGGCAAGGTCACGATCACCGTCGACCTGTTCGGCACCTTCGGCTACAAGGAAGCCGGCCTGTACGACGAGTACGAGAAGCTCCACCCCGGCGTCACCGTCAAGGAGAGCAGCACCGAGAACGAGGCCGACTACTGGAAGGCCCTGCAGACCCGGCTCGCGGGCGGCGGCGGCCTCGCCGACGTCCAGGGCATCGAGGTGGGCCGCATCGCGTCGGTCACCCAGCAGCAGGCCGACAAGTTCGAGGACCTGGGCGCCCTGGGTGCCAAGGACCTCAAGGACGACTTCTCCGCCGCCAAGTGGGCCGCCGCCACCACCTCCGACGGCCGCACCCTGGGGCTCGGCACCGACGTCGGCCCCGAGGCGATCTGCTACCGCACCGACCTGTTCCGGCAGGCCGGCCTGCCCACCGACCGGGCCGAACTGGCGCAGAAGTGGTCCACGTGGGACGGCTACCTGGAGCTCGGCAAGCAGTACAAGGCGAGGGCCGGGGCCAAGAGCGCCTGGGTCGACAGCGTCGGCAGCCTCTACTCCGTCATCGTCGGCCAGGAGAAGGAACGTTACTACGACGCCTCCGGCAAGTTGATCTACGACGACAACGCCGCCATCACCTCGGCCTGGGACCTGTCCGTGCAGGCCGCCCAGGACGGGCTGAGCGCCAAACTCGCCCAGTGGACCCCCGCCTGGAACCAGGCCTTCAGCAGCGGCTCCTTCGCCACCATCGGCTGCCCCGCCTGGATGCTGGGCTACATCAAGGGCCAGGCCGGGGACGCCGGCAAGGGCAAGTGGGACGTCGCCCCGCTCCCGGGCGGCGCCGCGGGCAACTGGGGCGGGTCCTACCTGGCCATCCCCAAGGGCTCCGCGCACGCCAAGGAAGCCTTCGCGCTGGTCAAGTGGCTGACGGCCGCGGAACAGCAGGCCAAGCTCTTCAAGAAGCAGGGCAGCTTCCCCTCCAACGTCGGGGCGATCGAGTCCGTCAAGGACGTCACCGACCCGTACTTCAGCGACGCGCCCATCGGGCAGATCTTCGGCGCCGCCGCCGAGGCTTCCCCGGTGCAGGTGCTCGGCGTGCACGACGGCGACGTCAACCAGCAGATCACCAACGCGCTCGGCGAGGTCGAACGCAAGGGCACGGACTCCGCGACGGCGTGGAGCCACGCCAGGAAGGGCGTCGAGAACGCCGTCGGCTGACGGCCCCCGCCCCGCCGGCGCCGGGCGCGGCGGACCGTTCCCCGGTCCTCCGCGCCCGGCCGCCCCGCCCCGGTACGCCCCCGACCCGAAGGTCCCGCCCCATGACCCTGACCGCCACCGCGCCGGTGCCCCCCGCCCGGCCCCCGGCAGCCCAGGCGCCCCCGCGGCGACTGCTCGCCCGGCTGTCGCCGTACGCCTACGTCGCGCCGTTCTTCGCGCTCTTCGCCGCGTTCGGGCTGTTCCCGCTGCTCTACACCGCGTACGTCTCCCTCTACCGCGTCGAGCTCCAGACCCCCGGCGCGATGGAATGGCGGGGCCTGGACAACTACACCGCGCTCCTGCGCGACGACTTCTTCTGGACCGCGCTGCGCAACACCTTCACCATCGGGGTCGTCTCCACCGTGCCGCAGCTGCTCATGGCGCTCGGCCTCGCCCACCTGCTCAACTACAAGCTGCGGGGCCGGACCTTCTTCCGGGTCACGATGCTCCTGCCGTACGCCACGTCCGTGGCCGCCGCGACCCTGGTCTTCGCCCAGCTCTTCGGCCGCGACTTCGGCCTGGTCAACTGGCTGCTCGGACTGGCCGGCATCGGGCCCGTCGACTGGCAGTCCGGGACCGTCGCCTCGCAGATCGCGGTGTCCACGATCGTCACCTGGCGGTGGACCGGGTACAACGCGCTCATCTACCTCGCCGGGATGCAGTCCATCCCCGGGGACCTGTACGAGGCCGCCGAACTCGACGGCGCCTCGCGGTGGCGGCAGTTCCTCCACGTCACCCTGCCCGGCCTGCGGCCCACGATCCTCTTCACCATCGTGGTCTCCACCATCGGCGCCACCCAGCTCTTCGGCGAGCCGCTGCTGTTCGAGGGGAGCATCTCGGGCGGCATCTCCCACCAGTACCAGACCCTCGGCCTCTACATGTACGAGCAGGGCTGGGGCTACTTCCACCTGGGCCGCGCCGCCGCCATCGCCTGGGTGATGTTCGTCCTCATCGTCCTGCTCGTGCTGCTCAACACCGCGCTGGCACGGCGCCGTTCACGGAAGGGGACCCGTCGATGAGCGCGCTCCTCACACGGCCGCGGCCCGGCCGCGACGCCGGGACCGCACGCCCCCTCCCCCGCCTGCGTTCCGCCCGGGCGGGCCGGCAGCACCACGGCGGCCGCCTCGCCTACGCCCTCCTGATCGTCGCGGCGGTGATCTCCGCCTTCCCCTTCTACTGGACGATCGTCGCCGCGACCCGGTCCAACGCGGAGCTGGCCGCGAGCCCGCCGTCGCTGCTGCCCGGCGGCAACCTCGTGCACAACTTCCGGCAGGTGCTGGAGCAGGCCGACATCGGCAAGGCCCTGCTCAACTCCCTGATCGTGTCCGGTTCGGTGACGGTCGGCACCGTCCTGTGCTCCACGCTCGCCGGGTTCGCCTTCGCGAAACTGCGCTTCCGGGGCCGCAACGCGCTGCTCACGCTCACGGTCGGGACGATGATGATCCCGCCCCAGCTGGGCGTCATCCCGCTCTTCATGCTCATCGCGGAGCTGCACTGGGTGAACCAGCTCCAGTCCGTCATCCTCCCCGGGCTCGTCTCGGCCTTCGGGGTCTTCTTCATGCGGCAGTACCTCGCGCAGTCGCTGCCGGACGAGCTGATCGAGGCCGGCCGCGTCGACGGCGCCTCGACGGCGCGGATCTTCTGGAGCATCGTCGTCCCCGTCGCCCGGCCGGGGATGGCGGTGCTGGGGATGCTCACGTTCATGGCGTCCTGGAACGACTTCTTCTGGCCGATCATCGCGCTCACGTCGCAGGAGCCCACGGTGCAGGTCGCCTTGCGGCAGCTGGGTGGGGGGTATGTGCACGACCAGTCGGTGATCATGGCAGGCACGCTGCTGGGGACGGTGCCGGTGCTGGTGGTTTTCGGGGTGCTGGGGCGGCAGATCGTGGGCGGGATCATGCAGGGGGCGGTGAAGGGTTAACAGGTCCTCGTCTGCGGCGCCGTTGTGGTTGCGGTTGGGGTTTCTCCCCCACCCGCCCGCCGCAGGCGCAACGCACCCGCACACAGCAACGGACCGCACACAAGGAGCCCCGATGACCACGACCGCAGCCCGGACCACCAACGCCCCGCACACGACACCGGCCTTCCCCGAAGGGTTCCGGTGGGGCGCCGCCACCGCGGCCTACCAGATCGAGGGCGCTGCCGCCGAGGACGGCCGCACCCCCTCGATCTGGGACACCTTCAGCCGCACGCCCGGCAAGGTGCGCAACGGCGACACCGGGGACATCGCCGCCGACCACTACCACCGCATGCGTGAGGACGTCGCGCTGATGGCGGAGCTGGGCCTGACGGACTACCGCTTCTCCGTGTCGTGGCCCCGCGTGCAGCCGACCGGCCGGGGCCCGGCCGTGCAGAAGGGGCTCGACTTCTACCGCGCCCTGGTCGACGAGCTGCTGGACCACCGCATCCGCCCCGTCCTGACGCTGTACCACTGGGACCTCCCGCAGGAGCTGGAGGACGCCGGCGGCTGGCCCGTGCGCGGCACCGCGGAGCGCTTCGCGGAGTACGCGGGGCTCGTCGCGGACGCGCTCGGCGACCGGGTGCCGTTGTGGACGACGCTGAACGAGCCGTGGTGCTCGGCGTTCCTGGGGTACGCGCAGGGCGTGCACGCGCCGGGCCGGACGGAGCCGGAGGCGGCGCTGCGGGCGGCGCACCACCTGCTGCTGGGGCACGGCCTCGCGGTGGGCGTGCTGCGTGAACGGCTCCCCGTGCCGGCCCAGGTGTCGCTAACGCTGAACCTCGCGGCGGTGCGTCCGCACACCGGGAGCGCCGCCGACCGGGACGCCGCCCGGCGGGTCGACGCGCTGGCCAACCGGATCTGGCTGGACCCGGTGTTCCGCGGCTCCTACCCGCGGGACCTGCTGCGGGACACGGCCGCGCTGACGGACTGGTCGTTCGTGGAGGACGGCGACCTGGCGGTGATCTCCCGTCCGGTGGACGCGCTGGGCCTCAACTACTACGCCCCGACCGTGGTGGCCGCGGGCGGCCATGCGGGGCCGTCGCCGTGGCCGGGGGCCGAGGGGCACGTGCGGTTCGTGCCGGCGCCGGGGCCGCGGACGGCGATGGACTGGCCGGTGGACGCCGACGGGCTGCACGAACTCCTGCTCCGTCTGCGGGACGAACTGCCGGACACGCCGCTGCTGGTCACCGAGAACGGCGCCGCGTACGACGACTACGCCGATCCCGAGGGCGAGGTCCACGACCCGGAGCGGATCGCGTACCTGCGCGCGCACCTGGCCGCGGTGCACCGGGCGATCACGGACGGTGCCGACGTCCAGGGCTACTTCCTGTGGTCGCTGCTGGACAACTTCGAATGGGCCTACGGCTACGGCAAGCGGTTCGGCGTGGTGCACGTGGACTTCGCGAGCCAGCGCCGTACGCCGAAGGACAGCGCCCGCTGGTACGCCGGGGTCGTCGCCCGGGGCGGCCTGCCGTCGACATGAGCCGCACATGTGGACAACTGGGGCCGTGTGAAGGTGAGTTGGGTCGCACCGCGTGTGAGACGGTACGGCCACGGGAAGGTCACGTTCGGACATCGAAGGTGAAGGTGCGGTAAAACGCGCCCCGAACGGGCTGGAGGAGCCATGGTCTACTCGATCGTCCTCGGCATCGTCATCGTCACACTCGGCCTCGGCAGCATCGTCTACACCTTCTGGCACGAGGGCAGTCCGCTGACCTTGCGCCGCGGCGGCGAGCGCCACAACGGCGCCGGATGACCGCCGGCCCGGCTCCCCGTCGGGGAGCCGGGCCGGGTCCGGTCAGTACACCTTGCGGTGGCCGCCGCCGCGCTTGCGCTCGTACATCTCGCGCCCCGCGGCGGAGCGCAGCTTCCACTCCCGGCGCATCTCGGAGCGGAGCCGGGCGTCGGTGCGGGAGGCGATCCACGCGTTCTCACGGAGCAGCTTGCGGTAGCTGTCCAGCCGGCGGTGGGTCAGGATGCCGTCCTCCAGGGCGGCGAGGACCGCACAGCCGGGCTCGGAGTCGTGCGAGCAGTCGGGGAAGCGGCATTCACCGGCCAGCGCCTCGATGTCGGAGAACGTCCGGGTGAGACCGGCGTCGGCGTCCCACAGCCCGACGCCGCGCAGTCCCGGGGTGTCGATGACCACCCCGCCGCCGGGGAGCGGCAGCAGGTCGCGGGTGGTCGTGGTGTGCCGGCCCTTGCCGTCGCTGTCGCGGTTGGCCTGCACCTCCTGGACCTCGCGGCCCAGCAGGGCGTTGGTGAGCGTGGACTTGCCCGCGCCCGACTGCCCGAGCAGCACGGACGTGGTGCCGGCCAGCGCGTTCGCCACCTCCGGCACGCCCTGGCCGGTGGCGGCGCTGACGACCAGGACCTCCACGCCGGGCGCCGCGCCGCGGGCGTCGTCCAGCAGGTGGCCGGGGTCGTCGACGAGGTCGGCCTTGGTGAGGACGACCAGCGGCTGCGCGCCGCTGGTCCACGCCAGGGACACGAAGCGTTCGAGCCGTCCGAGGTCGAGTTCGGCGGCGATCGACACGGCGATGACCGCCAGGTCGACGTTGGCCGCCAGGACCTGTCCCTCGGAGCGCTTGGAGGAGGTGGAGCGGACGAAGGTCGTGCGGCGCGGCAGCAGGGCACGTACGGCGGGACCCGTGTCCGGGGTCTCGTCGACGGCGGCCCAGTCGCCGGTGCAGGCGATCCCCATGGGGTCGCGGGTGAAGACGTCCTCGGTGTCGGCGCGGACGGCCTTGAGGCCGCCGGAGCCGTCGGGGAGGACGACGTCGCACAGCCCGCGGTCGACGCGGACGATGCGGCCGGGTGCGAGTCCCCGCTCCGCGTGGACGGCGAAGTCGGAGTCGAGTGAGGAGTCCCAGCCGTAGGCGGTGAGCGCGGTGGACGGCTGCGGGACGGATCCGTTGGTCAACGGAGGAGAGCCCTTCGGGAGGGCGGTCGCGCGCGGTTGTGCCGTCGGGTGCTTCGCGACGGGCAGGGTCAGCCGGCGACCGCTGAGGTGGGGGTGATGATCTTCTGGATGCGGGCAGCGCCCAGCTCGACGGCAGTCATCGTTCCAACACCTCCCGGTTTGCTCTCGGTCCGACGGCGACACCTTAGCCGGTGTGCCGGGAGACCCCGCAACCGGTTTTCCGCGGACGGCTCACGCCGTCTCGGCGTAACGCTCCCCCGCGTACTCCCGTACCACCGGGACGACGGCCTCCGCGCCGCCGGGCAGCCGGTCGAGGCGCACCAGGGCGAAGGCCTGGTGACCGTCGACCAGGTAGGAGGGGTTGCTGTGCGGACGGCTGCCCGGCAGCGGCCACACCACCAGCCAGGGGCGGGTGTCGGTGGTGGTCGGCGGGCGGCCGACCGTGACGGCCGCGACGTCCTTCCAGGAGAAGAACGACTCCTCGCCGGTGACCTCGCGCATACCGATCCCGGCGGGCCCGACGCGCAGCCGCAGCGGCTTGCGCCAGCGCCGGTACGAGCGGCCCGTGAGGACCCAGCAGCCGATCGCGCCGAGCGGACCGAAGGCGCCGAAGGGCTCGGGGCCGGTGAAGCCGCCGTGGACGAGTTCCCAGAACGAGTAGCTGAAGACGACGCCGAGCGCCGCCCAGACCAGGGTCCAGGCGCCGGCCTGCCGGGCGTCGACGAACTGCCGCTCCCCGCCGGGCACGCGCAGTTCCGGTCCCGACACGGTCACCGGGATCGGCGGGCGTACGGCCCGTGGCGCGGTCTCGAAGGCGGCGCCGCCGTGCTCGGCGAGCGCGGCCGTCAGCTCCGGGACGCTCTGGTCGAGGTCCTCGCAGTCGACGAGCGTGTACCGCAGCCGGCCGTCCCAGGTGCGGTCGGGCTTGCGGGGGAACGTGACGCCGGGCGCCGTCCAGAGCGTGAGCCGCGGCTTGGGCGGTGTGGTGGTCTCGCTGTCCTCACCGGTGTGGGGAAGGTGCCACAGGGAGACCGCCTCGATCTGCTCCCAGGCGAGTTCCGCGTCGTGCAGCGTGATGCCGAACGCGTCGACCCGCAGCCGGAACGGCTTCCGCGCCCTTCGCAGGTCCCTCGCCCCGTTCCAGGCCCCCATGGCCCCCAGGAACCCCAGGAACAGGGGGCCCGTCGCGCTCCGCGAGGCGACCAGCCACACCAGCGCCAGCGCGACCGTGGTCAGACCTCCGATCAGCCACCGCCGGCCCCGTCTCCTGAGCGTCCGCTCTACCGTGAACTCCACCATTCCCCGCCCCCTTTGACGTCCCCACCCGGATCTCATGATGCGCTCGCCAGGGCCTGCGGCTACGGCCGTGAGCTGGGTGTTGCCCAACCGTGACGCCCGGCCGGACGGCGGCTCCGGCCGGTCGCCGCCGCGTCGCCCGCCGTTCACCGAGGGCCCCGCGAGGAGCCTCCGAGGACGACTTTGCCTGTTCTTTACAACCCGCCTCCGGGCCGCCTCGTCTCTCCGCGCGATCAGTTGCCACCACCCGCCCGTGCCCCACCGGGGGCGGGGCGGGGTGACGAAGGAGAGCGATACATGCGCAGCAGTGTTCTCATCGCCGCGGCCGTCGCGTGCGCCGCGGTGCTGGCGGGGACGGCGCCCGCGTTCGCCGACGGGCCGAGCGCGCAGCCCGCGCCGGCGCGCAGCGCCGCGCCGAGCGAAGCGCCGTCCGCGGTGCCGTCCCCGCGTCAGGTCGACCGGGTGCCGGCGGGTGCGCCCGACACCGGCGTGCAGTCCCCGGCCGGCGCGCACGGGCCGGACGGCACGGTGGTGGCGGCGGCCGGGGGCGGCCTGCTGCTCCTGGCCGGCGGCACGTTCGTGGTGACGCGGCGCAGGCGCACCACCGCCGGATGACCCCGGGCGCGAGGTGGGCCGCGGTCCTGGCGGCCCTGGTCGTGCTGCCCTGGGCGGGCGGGTGCGCGGACGGCTCCGGTGACGGTCCCGTCGCCGCGCCGCCCGTCGTCTCCGCGCCGCCCGCGGCCGCACCGACGCGCCCGTCCCCGCCGGCCCCGCTCGCCCGCTCGGTCCCGGTACGGCTGCGGATCCCGGCGATCGGGGTCGACACCCCGGTCATGGAACTGGGGCTGGCCCCGGACGGCACGGTGGAGGTCCCGCCGGTGGCGCGTCACTCGCCCGCCGGCTGGTACCGCCACTCCCCCACGCCGGGGCAGCTCGGCCCGTCCGTGCTCCTGGCCCACGTCACCGTCGGCCGGTTCGGCGACGGGGTCTTCCGCGACCTGGCACGGCTGCGCCCGGGCGACCGGGTCGTGGCGGGGCTCCGGGACGGCGCGTCGGCGGAGTTCACCGTGGACCGGGTGCGGACGGTGGCCAAGGCGCACTTCCCGGCCCAGGAGGTCTACGGCGACGTGGACCGCCCCGAGCTGCGCCTGATCACCTGCGGCGGCCCCCGCACCGCCGACGGGAGCGGATACCGCGACAACGTCGTGGTATTCGCCTCCCTGACCTCGCGGGACCGCGGCTAGGGACGGCCGGCCGGGCCGGGTGGCGGTACGCCCCCCGGCCCGGCCGTCCGGTGGCACGCCTGCGGCATGATGAACGACGGAATGTGGAGAGTGTTGAAACGGTCTTCCCGGGACGAAGCGGCGTCCGAGCTGTTCGCCGCCCTCTACCCCCGCCTGGCCGGCTGGTGCCGGCGGCTGGTCGACGACGACGAGACGGCCCACGAGATCGCCTCGGAGGCCTTCACCCGGCTGTGGGCGCGCTGGACGAGCGTGGACGAACCGCGCGGCTTCCTCTACGTCACGGCGGCCAACATCGTGCGCGACCACTGGCGGAAGCTGGAGCGCGAACGCCGGGCCATGCGCCGCGCCACCGCGGAGGTCCTCGTCGACGGGCAGGGCGAGGGACGCGACGGGCAGACCGACCCTTCGGTGCGGATGCTCGTCCAGTCGCTGCCCGAGCGGCTGCGCGTGCCCATCCTGCTGTACTACTACGCCGACATGCCGGTCCGGGAGGTGGCGGCCGCGACGGGGCGGAAGGAAGGAACCGTGAAGGCCGACCTCCACGCGGCCAGGGAAATGCTGCGAGCCGGACTGAGGAGAAGCCTTGATCACACCCATTGAGGGCCCGGACGAGGAGCGGGACCCGGAGCTGAGCGCCCTGCTGCGGCCCGCCACGGTCCTGCTCGGGCCGCCGCCCGGCCGGTTCCGGGAGGTCCGCCGCGTGGCGGCGCGGCGCAAGCTGCTGCGGGCGGCCGCGGGAGCCGGGGTGTCCCTGGCGGTGGCGGCGGTCGTCGCCGTGCCGCTGCACCTGCTGTCCGCCCCGGGGCAGGGCCCCACGGTCGGGCCGGCCGTGCCCGCGGTGTCCGTCCCCCCGGCGGCCGACCCCCCGCCCTCGCCGCGCCCGACCACGTCACCCGTCCCGGAGCCGTCCGAGACCCCCGGCCCGGACCGCCGCACCGGCTCCCCCGCCGCCCCCGATCCGCGCCGCGCAGCCTCCTCCGCCCGCCAGACCGACGTCGTCTCGGCCACACCTCTCGGCCGTGCCACGGACGACCCCCCGGCCCGCCCCCGCGGCTGACCGGCTCCGCCACGGAGGACGTGTGAGGCCGGGGCGGTGCGTGTCCGATTCGTTCAAGACGGGCCGGGCGGCGCGACCCTACGGTTGCGGCATGACTCTTCGTTTGGATGTCGTCGAGATCGTCGTGGCCGACATGGCCGCCTCGCTGGCCTTCTACCGCAGGCTGGGGCTGGAGATCCCCGCCGGGGTGGAGGCGGACCCGCATGTGGAGGTGGCGCTGCCCGGGGGGCTGCGGATGGCGTGGGACACCGTGGAGACCGTCCGGTCGTTCGACGCCTCCTGGGCGCCGCCGCAGGGTGGTCACCGGATGGCGCTGGCCTTCACCTGCGACGGGCCGAAGGAGGTGGACGCGACGTTCGCCGAGCTGACCGGGGCCGGGTACGCGGGACACCTGAAGCCCTTCGACGCGCCCTGGGGGATGCGGTACGCCGTGGTCCTGGACCCGGACGGGAACCCGGTCGACCTCTTCGCGGCGCTGCCGCAGGGGTAGCCGGGGTCAGGAGAGCAGGTCGCCGAGCGGGACGCCGGCGAGGGCGCGGACGTCGCGGGCCAGATGGGCCTGGTCCGCGTAACCGGCGCGGGCGGCGACGTCGGCGAAGGGATGGCCGCGGCGGGCCAGTCCCAGTGCGCGTTGGAGGCGCAGGATGCGGGCGAGGGTCTTGGGCCCGTAGCCGAAGGCCTCCAGGCAGCGGCGGTGGAGCTGGCGTTCGCTCAGCCCGGTGTCCTCGGCGACGGTGCCGACGCGCGCGCCGGCCGCCAGGCGCGCGGCGATCCGCGGGCCCCACGGGGGCGCCGCGCGCCGCACGTCCCGTGCGAGCACCAGGGCCTCCAGGACGGCGCCGGGGTCGGCGGCCGCGGCGACGCGCTCGGTGGCCCGGCGTGCCTGCGCGCCGGGCCACAGCGCGTCCAGCGGAACACGGCGGTCGCGCAGTTCGTGCGCGGGCAGCCCGAACACGGCGGGCCCGACGCCGGGGGCGAAGCGCAGGCCCGCGTACCGCGTGCCGGGCGGGCTGCCGGAGAGGTGGGCGGCGGTGTCGGGGCCCGCCGCGAACAGACCGGTGTCCTCGCCCCAGATCAGGTCGATGCAGCCGTCGGGCAGCACGCGGGCCGCCCCGGCACCCGCTGTCCTCGTCCACAGCACGGCGCCGGGCACCGTCGAGGCCTGTTCCCGGTACACCGCTCCAGCATGGCACCGGCCACCGACAGCGCGCCGGGTGCGCCTCAGTCGCGCGGGGGCTTGCCGCCGTTCTTGCCCGAGGGCCGGCGCCCGCGCAGCCGGGACCGCACGTCCTCCGGCGGCAGGAAGCCCGCCCAGCGCTCGGGGAATTCGGCGGGCGGGTCCTCCGGACCGACCTCGTCGTCCGGGCCGGACTCGAACGCGGCGCGACGGGCGGCGGCCTCCGCGACGAGGTCGGCGGCGGCGCGTTCCCTGGCCCGGGCGTTCTCCTCGCGGGCGGCCGCGGTCTCGATCGACGGCCACACCCGGTCGATGGCCGCGTTGACGGCCGCTCCGACGAGCACCGCGAAGGCCGACACGAAGATCCACAGCAGGACGGCGACGGGCGCCGCCAGCGATCCGTAGATGGTCGGGCCCTCGACGGTGTGGGTGAGGTAGATGCGCAGCACGAAGCTGCCGAGGACCCACATCAGCAGGGCGACGGCCGCCCCGGGCATGTCCTCGTACCAGGGCGACCGCACCGGTACGGAGACGTGGTACAGCGTGGTGAGGAACGCGATCGACAGCACGCTGACGACCGGCCAGTACAGTATCCGGATCACGGCCTCGCTCCACGGCAGGAACGACACCACCGCGTCCGGACCGACGACCATCAGCGGCATGACGACCGCGCCGATCACCAGGGCGACGATGTAGAGCAGCAGCGCCAGCAGCCGCGTCCTGACGATGCCGCGCCTGCCCTCCAGCCCGTACATGATCGTGATCGTGTCGACGAAGACGTTGAGGGCCCGCGATCCGGACCACAGGGCGATGACGAAGCCGATGGAGATCACGTCGGGCCGTCCGCCGCCGAAGACGTCGTCGACGAGCGGCCGCATCAACTGGTCGACGCCCTTGTCCGACAGGACCGTCGCGGCGGCCGTGAGGATGTTGCCGCGGATGTTGTCGATCGTGTCGGTGCCGATGATCTCGTCGACGTAGCCGATGGCGCCGACGAGGCTCAGCAGCAGCGGCGGCAGGGAGAGCAGCACGAAGAAGGCGGCCTCGGCGGCGAGTCCGGTGACGCGGTACTCCATGCAGGAGTCGACCGTGTCCTTGAGCAGCAGCCAGCCCACCTTGCGCTTGGATACGTTCCTGTAGAGGGCCCGCGCCCGGTGGAGTCGGCCTCGCCTGGGCCGCTCGGGTGTTTCGTCTGCTGCCTGCACGCGCCTACCGTAACCGTCATGAGTCCCCCCACACACACCGTGACCAACCAGGCTCCGCCCCTGGTCGGGTATGACGTGTACGCCACCGACACCGCCCTGGTGGAGGGGGTGGCACGGCACGTGGCGCCCGGGCTCCGGGAGGAGGTCCACCGGGAGCTCGGCGAGATCGGCCGGGGCGCGGGTTCCGCGCAGGCGCGGGGGTGGGCGGAGGCCGCCGACACCCATCCGCCGGTGCTGCGCACCCACGACCGCTACGGGCACCGGATCGACGAGGTGGAGTTCCACCCGGCCTGGCACCGACTGCTGGGACGGGCGGTCTCGTCGGGGCTCACCGACGCCTGGTCGCGCCCCGGCGGACATCTGCGGCGCGCGGCGGGTTTCCTGGTGTGGTCCCAGGCGGAGGCCGGGCACGGCTGCCCGGTGTCGATGACGCACGCGGCGGTGCCGGCGCTGCGGGCCGACCCGGCGCTGGCCGCCGAGTGGGAGCCCCGGCTGGGGTCGCGGGTGTACGACCCGCAGCTGGTGGCACCGGGAGGCAAGCCCGGGGCGCTGTTCGGCATGGGGATGACCGAGAAGCAGGGCGGCTCGGACCTGCGGGCCACCACCACGCGGGCGGAGCCGCTGGCGGAGGAGGGCACGTACCTGCTCACCGGCCACAAGTGGTTCTGCTCGGCACCGATGTCGGACGCCTTCCTCGTGCTGGCGCAGGCGTCCCCCTCCTCGGGGAAGGGGGGCCTGACCTGCTTCCTGCTGCCCCGGGTGCTACCGGACGGCTCCCGCAACGTCTTCCTGATCCAGCGGCTCAAGGACAAGCTGGGCAACCGCTCCAACGCCTCGGCGGAGGTGGAGTTCGACGGCACGTGGGCGCGCCGGGTCGGCGAGGAGGGGCGGGGGGTGGCGACCATCATCGAGATGGTGGCGGCCACCCGGCTGGACTGCGCGACCGGTTCCGCCGCGCTGATGCGGCAGGCGGTGGCGCAGGCGGTGCACCACGCGGCGCACCGCAGCGCGTTCGGCGGGCTTCTGGTCGACAAGCCGCTGATGCGGAACGTCCTGGCGGACCTGGCGCTGGAGTCGGAGGCGGCCACCACGACCGTGCTGCGGCTGGCGGCGGCGTACGACGCGGACGACGAGCAGGAGCGGCACTTCCGGCGGCTGGCGGTGGCGGTCTCCAAGTACTGGGTCACCAAGCGCTGCCCGCCGCTGGTGGCGGAGGCGCTGGAGTGCCTGGGCGGCAACGGCTACGTGGAGGAGTCGGGGCTGCCGCGGCTGTTCCGGGAGTCGCCGCTGAACTCGGTGTGGGAGGGCTCGGGCAATGTGCAGGCCCTGGACGTGCTGCGGGTGCTGCAGAGGGAGCCGCGCGCGCTGAACGCCTTCCTCGGCGAGATCGGCCTGGCGCGCGGCGCGGACCACCGGCTGGACGGCGCGATCACGTCGCTGCTGACCGAACTGGCCGATCTGGAGGGCGTCGAGGCCCGGGCGCGCCGGGTGGTGGAGCGCATGGCGCTGGTGCTGCAGGGTTCGTTGCTGGTGCGGTTCGCCCCGGTCGAGGTCTCGGACGCGTTCTGCGCCTCGCGGCTCGGCCGGGACTGGGGCGCGACCTTCGGCACGCTGCCGCGCGGGCTGGACCTGGCGGCGATCGTGGAGCGGGCGCGCCCCCAGGTGTGAGGGGCGGGTGCGGCGGCGGTCCGCCCGAGGTCCCGACGGAAGGACCGGGACCTTCGGGGAAACGTTCCGCCGCCGCGCCGCACTGAGGGTGGTGCCGCGCCGACTCGGCACCACCCCCGGTCTCGCCTCACCGTCGCACGGAATCAGGGTTCCGTACGAATAGCGTGATGCGCCGTCACTGTCCGTCGAATGCGCGCATATTCGCAACCGTTGCAGACAGTTGCAAGGTATTGGCCGGATATCCCACCGGAGGGACCGGCCCGGCGGCACCATATGCACATGGTGTGGCAGCGGAGAACCGGCGCGGCCACTGCCCGAGCGCAGAAAGCGCTGCGCACACGGACGCGGGGAGCACCATGAGCCAGGTTCCGATCGACGCACGGTCGTTGTCGGTCCAGTCCGTCCAGGAACCGCGCCGTTCCGCACGGCTGCTGGGCGACATGCGGGACGCCGCACTCGGCGGCGGATCGGGTGGCACGGTGCCCAGACCGGTGATCCAGGACTCCTGGCGGCGCGCCCTGGACCTCGGTGTCGACCCGGACAACGGCAGCCACGCCGGCATGCTGACCGCCGACGAGATCGAGGTGCGCAGGCGCCGCACCCCGCTGAACGACGTGATGTCCGCGCTGCGCGACGGCCTGGTCTCGGTCGCCGACGAGGCCCGGCACATCATGGTGGTCACCGACCCCGAGGGCCGGGTGCTGTGGCGGGACGGCAGCCTGGCCGTCCGCAGGAGCGCGGACCGGCTCGGCTTCGCCGAGGGCGCCTCGTGGTCGGAGGAGGCCGTCGGCACCAACGCGATCGGCACCGCCCTGGTCACCGGGCGGCCGGTGCAGGTGCACTCCTCGGAGCACTTCGTCCGGGTGCACCACCAGTGGACCTGTGCCGCGGCCCCGCTCATCGACCCGCGGGACGGCCGGCTGCTGGGCGCGGTGGACGTCAGCGGGCCCGCGGCCGGGATGCACCCCGCGATGCTGTCCCTGGTGACCGCGGTGACCAAGGTCGCCGAGGCCGAACTGCGCAGCCTGCACTGGGCGGCCGTGGACCGGCTGCGCTCGGTCTCCGCCCCGCTGCTCGCCCGGATGCCGGGCCGGGCGGCGGTCGTCGACCCCAACGGCTGGACGGCGGCGGTGACCGGGATGCCGCCGGTGGAGCGGATCACGCTGCCCGCCGCGCCGAGCGCCGGACGTACGTGGGTGCCCGCGCTGGGCACCTGCACCCTGGAGCCGCTGCCGGGCGGCTGGCTGGTGCGGGTCGCCACGCCGGAGGAGGAGGTGCCCGGGGCCGGGCACGTGGTGCTGGACCTCGGCCGTCCCCGCACGTGGACGGTGAACGTCTCCGGTGCGGCCGGCGGCTGGTCGCAGGAGCTCAGCCCGCGCCACGCCGAACTGCTCTTCGTGCTGGCCCTGCACCGGGACGGCCGCACCGCCGCGGAACTGGCCGGCGACCTGTTCGGCGACCCCTCCCGCACGGTGACGGTGCGCGCCGAGATGTCCCGCCTGCGCCGCACCCTGGCCGGGGTGCTCGACCACCGCCCCTACCGCTTCGCGGACGGCGTCGAGGTCGAGGTGGTCCGCCCCGCCCACCCCGCTGACCTGCTGCCGCACTCGACGGCGCCGGCGGTGCGCGGAGCGCGCTTCGGGGAGTGAGGCCGCGACCCGGACGGGCCGCGGCAGCGAGCCGGGAACCCGCCGGGCCCGCGAGGCCGCAGAATGTGGCGCATGAGCACTAGCGTCACGGTGACCACGTGGTCACTGGAGCAGACCTCCCACGCCGATCTGCGGCCCTCCCTGGAGCCGGACCCCGCGACGTCGGGCATCCGCATCGCGCGGGCCGAGGTGCCGTCCCCGGAGTTCAGCCGCTTCCTCTACACGTCGGTGGGCGCGGACTGCGCCTGGACGGACCGCCTGCCGTGGTCCTACGAGCAGTGGCGGGCCTTCCTGGAGCGCCCGGGCGTGGAGACCTGGGTGGCGTACGACCGGGACACCCCGGCCGGCTACATCGAACTGGACCCGCAGGACGACGGCCAGGTCGAGATCGCGTACTTCGGGCTGCTGCCCGCCTTCCGGGGGCGGCGGATCGGCGGGCACCTGCTGTCCGTCGGCATCGCCCGCGCCTGGGACCTGGCGGAGCGCCGGCCGGACCGCACCCCGACGAAGCGGGTGTGGGTGCACACCTGCAGCCTGGACGGGCCGCACGCGCTGGCCAACTACGAGAACCGCGGCTTCCGCATCTTCCGCACCGAGACGGGGGAAGAGGAGGAGAGGCCCGTCACCGGGCCCTGGCCCGGAGCCCGGTAGGGACCGGCGGACGGGAAGGGGCGGGCATGGACGTCGTCGGGGTCGGGGCGCTCAACCTGGACCTCATCACGGGCGCGTCCGCCCTGAACGGCGGCCCGGTGCTGGCCCGGCTCGGCGCGCACATGCGGCTGCGCCCGCCGCCGGAGAGCGGCGGCGAACGCATGGTCGACGAGCCCGCCGTCCGCGCCGGCCTGGAGTGGCTGCGGGCCGAGGGGGTGCCGCTCACGCCGGAACCGGGCGGCTCGGCCTTCAACACCCTCCATGCGCTGGGCCGTCTGGGCCGCGGGCTGCGGCTCGGGTACGTGGGCGTGGCGGGCCGCGACCCGCTGGGCGCGGCCGGCCCCCTCGCCGTCCTGGACGGTCTCGGCATCGACCGGCGGCTGGTGGCCCGGGACCCGGACCGGCTGTGCGGGATCTGCCTGTCCGTGCACGACGGCGGGGAGCGCACGCTGCTGACCCACACCGGGGCGAACACGCGGATCGCCGCCCATGTGCGGGAGCGGTTCGAGGAGATCGCCGGCTACCTGGCGGCGGCGCGGGCGGTGCACGTCACCTCGTTCCTGGATCCGGACGGCGGCGCGGTGCTGCACCGGCTGCTGGTGGAGGTGCGGCGGCGTTCGCCGGGGACGCTGATCAGCTTCGACCCGGGGCACGTCTGGTCGGCGGAGCCGACCGCCGATGTGCTGGCCATGGCGGCGATGAGCGACTACCTGCTGGTCAACGGGCGGGAGTTCGAGCGGCTGGGCCGGGTGCGGACCCGGGCGGAGGGCGCGGCCGTGGTGAAGTACCCGGACCGGGTGGAGGTGCACCGGCCCGGCACCGTGGAGCGCTACGCGCACCGGCCGCTCCCCGACCGCGAGGTGGAGGACGCGACGGGGGCGGGCGACGTCTTCGCGGCGGGGCTGCTGGCGGCGCTGGTCGCGGACCGCGCCCCGCTCGGTGCGGGGGTGCGGCTGGGTTCGGCGCTGGCGGGCCACAAGCTGCGTCATGTGGGGACCCGCGGGCACGGTGGGTTCCGGGCCATCGCGGCCGATTTCCTGCGCCCGGCGAGTCCTGTCAGGTGACGGACAATCCGTGCATCTCGCCATGCGGGATGAAGGCGTCCACATGGTGGATAACGGTGGACTGGCCCGAGATCCGCGTGACACGCTTTCGACATGTCTCGCACTGGAATCGCCTTGGTAGGTCGGCTGCACGTCGACCTCGGACGCATGTCCAGCGCCATCTGTCAGGCGTGCTGAGCACTCGCCGCCGTCCCGTCCAGGACTGACCCGGCCGTCCCCGGCCTCGCGGGCGCAACCACGCGCCAACGCCCCGCACCGTTCGTAGTGCTGTGGCGTATCCGCAGGCCAAGGGGACTCTTCGCGCTACGACCGACTCTGTCCAGCCTGCCAGAAGGACCGCATCGCCATGGCTTCCACCCCTGACCAGCCGAACGCCGCCGCGCCGCGCCGCAAGGTGAGCCGCCACCGCGGCGAGGGCCAGTGGGCGGTCGGCCACATGACGCCGCTCAACGCCAACGAGCAGTTCAAGCGGGACGACGACGGTCTCAACGTGCGGACACGCATTGAGACGATCTACCGGTACCGCGGCTTCGACGCGATCGACGGCGCGGACCTGCGCGGCCGCATGCGCTGGTGGGGTCTGTACACCCAGCGCAAGCCCGGGATCGACGGCGGCAAGACCGCGATCCTGGAGCCGGAGGAGCTGGACGACAAGTACTTCATGCTCCGGGTCCGCATCGACGGCGGCCGGCTCACCACCGAGCAGCTGCGCGTCATCGGCGAGGTCTCCCAGGAGTTCGCCCGCGGCACCGCCGACATCACCGACCGGCAGAACATCCAGCTGCACTGGATCCGCATCGAGGACGTCGCCGAGATCTGGCAGCGCCTGGAGGCCGTGGGCCTGTCCACCACCGAGGCGTGCGGCGACACCCCGCGGGTCATCCTCGGCTCCCCCGTCGCCGGGATCGCCGAGGACGAGATCCTCGACGGCACCTGGGCCGTGGACGAGGCCCACCGCCGCATCGTCGGCAACAAGGAGTTCTCCAACCTCCCCCGCAAGTTCAAGTCGGCGATCTCCGGCTCCCCGCTGCTGGACGTGGCCCACGAGATCAACGACGTCGCCTTCGTCGGCGTCCGCCACCCCGAGCACGGGCCGGGCTTCGACGTGTGGGTCGGCGGCGGTCTGTCCACCAACCCCAAGATCGGCGTCCGGCTGGGCGCGTGGGTGCCGCTGGAGGAGGTCCCGGACGTCTTCGAGGGCGTCATCTCGATCTTCCGCGACTACGGCTACCGGCGGCTGCGGACCCGCGCCCGGCTGAAGTTCCTGGTCGCCGACTGGGGCGCGGAGAAGTTCCGCCAGGTGCTGGAGGACGAGTACCTGGGGCGCGAGCTGGCCGACGGCCCCGCCCCCGACCAGCCGGTCCAGCAGTGGCGGGACCACGTGGGCGTGCACCGCCAGAAGGACGGCCGCTACTACGTCGGCTTCGCGCCGCGCGTCGGCCGGGTGGACGGCACCACGCTCAGCAAGATCGCCGAGCTGGCGGAGGCGCACGGCTCCGGCCGGCTGCGGACCACCGTCGAGCAGAAGATGATCGTGCTGGACGTCGAGCAGGACCGGGTCGACTCCCTCGTCTCGGGTCTGGAGGCGCTGGACCTGCAGGTGAGGCCCTCCCCGTTCCGCCGCGGCACGATGGCCTGCACCGGCATCGAGTTCTGCAAGCTGGCCATCGTCGAGACCAAGGCGCGCGGCTCCTCACTGATCGACGAACTCGAGCGCCGGCTCCCGGAGTTCGAGGAGCCGATCACGATCAACATCAACGGCTGCCCGAACGCCTGCGCCCGGATCCAGGTCGCCGACATCGGCCTCAAGGGCCAGCTCGTGCTGGACGACGAGGGCAACCAGGTGGAGGGCTACCAGGTGCACCTGGGCGGCGCACTGGGCCTGGAGGCCGGCTTCGGCCGCAAGGTCCGGGGGCTGAAGGTCACCGCGGACGAGCTGCCCGACTACGTCGAGCGCGTCCTGAAGCGCTTCCAGGCCGAGCGTACGGACGGCGAGCGCTTCGCGCAGTGGGTGACGCGGGCGAGCGAGGAGGCGCTGTCGTGAGCGAACGCGCCGCACCGTTCTACTGCCCCTACTGCGGGGACGAGGACCTGCACCCCGCGGAGCAGGGCCACGGCGCCTGGGAGTGCCGGTCGTGCAACCGCGCGTTCCAGCTGAAGTTCCTGGGCCTGCTGGCCCGGGGGCTGCGGACCGAGCACCGTGAGGGAGGCCCTTCGTGACCACCGCGCAGCAGCACACCGCGGACGAACTGCGGGCGCTGGCCGAGCAGGCGGGCCGGGACCTGGAGGACGCCACCGCGCTCGACGTCCTGCGCTGGGCCACCGGCACCTTCGGGTCCCGGTTCTGCGTCACCTCCTCGATGGAGGACGCGGTCGTGGCGCACCTGGCCTCGCGCGTCGCCCCGGGTGTCGACGTCGTCTTCCTCGACACCGGTTACCACTTCCCGGAGACCATCGGCACCCGTGACGCGGTCGCCGCCGTCATGGACGTGCAGCTCATCACGCTGACCCCGCGTCAGAGCGTGGCCGAGCAGGACGCCGAGTACGGGCCGAAGCTCCACGACCGCGACCCCGACCTGTGCTGCGCGCTGCGCAAGGTCACGCCGCTGGAGGAGGGCCTGACCGGCTACGACGCCTGGGCGACCGGCCTGCGCCGCGACGAGTCCCCCACCCGCGCGAACACCCCGGTCGTGGGCTGGGACGCGCGGCGCGGGAAGGTCAAGGTCTCCCCCATCGCCCGCTGGACGCAGGACGACGTGGACTCCTACGTCACGGAGCACGGGGTGCTCACCAATCCGCTGCTCATGGACGGTTACGCCTCGGTCGGCTGCGCCCCCTGCACCCGCCGGGTGCTTCAGGGCGAGGACGCCCGGGCCGGCCGCTGGGCGGGACGGGCCAAGACCGAGTGCGGGCTGCACGGCTGATGACGACGGAACGGATCTCCCGGGAGGGGCGGATGGGCGTGACGGGCACAGGGGCCACGGTGTGGCTCACGGGTCTGCCGAGCGCGGGCAAGACCACGATCGCCCAGGCGCTGGCCGGGCGGCTGCGCGGCGACGGGCACCGGGTGGAGGTCCTGGACGGCGACGAGATCCGCGAGTTCCTCTCCGCGGGCCTCGGCTTCGGCCGCGAGGACCGGCACACCAATGTGCAGCGGATCGGTTTCGTCGCCGAACTCCTCGCCGCCAACGGGGTCAAGGTGCTGGTCCCGGTCATCGCGCCGTACGCCGACAGCCGGGAGGCTGTCCGCAAGCGCCACGAGGCGCGGGGCACGACGTACCTGGAGGTGCACGTCGCCACCCCGGTGGAGGTCTGCACCGTGCGTGACGTGAAGGGCCTGTACGCCAAGCAGGCCGCGGGCGAGATATCCGGGCTGACCGGCGTCGACGACCCGTACGAGGCACCCGAGACCCCCGATCTGCGGATCGAGACCCAGGACCACACCGTCGAGGACTCAGCGGCGCTGCTCACGGCGTTGCTGATGGAGAGGGGACTGGCGTGACCACGGTCGTCGCGGTCGACGAGAGCACCGGCAATCCTTTCGCGCTGTCGCACCTGGACGTTCTGGAGTCCGAGGCGGTGCACATCTTCCGTGAGGTGGCGGGAGAGTTCGAGCGGCCGGTGATCCTCTTCTCCGGCGGCAAGGACTCCATCGTCATGCTCCACCTGGCGCTGAAGGCCTTCGCCCCCGCGGCGGTCCCCTTCTCGCTGCTGCACGTCGACACGGGTCACAACTTCCCCGAGGTGCTGGAGTACCGGGACCGCACCGTCGCGGAGCACTCCCTGCGGCTGCACGTCGCCTCGGTTCAGGACTACATCGACGACGGCCGGCTGCGCGAGCGCCCCGACGGCACCCGCAACCCGCTGCAGACGGTGCCGCTGACCGAGGCCATCCAGGAGCTGCGCTTCGACGCGGTCTTCGGCGGCGGCCGCCGTGACGAGGAGAAGGCCCGCGCCAAGGAGCGGGTGTTCTCGCTGCGCGACGAGTTCTCCCAGTGGGACCCGCGCCGCCAGCGCCCCGAGCTGTGGCAGCTCTACAACGGCCGGCACGCCCCCGGCGAGCACGTGCGCGTCTTCCCGCTGTCCAACTGGACCGAGCTGGACGTGTGGCAGTACATCGCCCGCGAGGGCATCGAGCTGCCGGAGATCTACTACGCCCACGAGCGCGAGGTGTTCCGGCGCAGCGGCATGTGGCTGACCGCGGGCGACTGGGGCGGCCCGAAGGACGGCGAGTCGGTGGAGACCCGGCTGATCCGCTACCGCACGGTGGGCGACATGTCCTGCACCGGCGCGGTGGACTCCGACGCCGCCACCATCGACGCGGTCATCGCCGAGATCGCCGCGTCCCGGCTCACCGAGCGGGGCGCCACCCGGGCCGACGACAAGCTCTCCGAGGCCGCGATGGAAGACCGCAAGCGCGAGGGGTACTTCTAGCCATGACCACCGGCACCACCGCCGAGCAGCTCTCGGCCACCTCCCTGCTGCGCTTCGCCACCGCGGGTTCCGTCGACGACGGCAAGTCCACGCTGGTCGGCCGGCTGCTGCACGACTCCAAGTCGGTGCTCGCCGACCAGCTGGAGGCCGTCGAACTGGCCTCCGCCCGCCGCGGTCAGGAGGCGCCGGACCTGGCGCTGCTCACCGACGGCCTGCGCGCCGAGCGCGAGCAGGGCATCACCATCGACGTGGCGTACCGCTACTTCGCCACGCCGCGGCGGCGGTTCATCCTGGCGGACACGCCGGGGCACGTGCAGTACACGCGGAACATGGTGACCGGCGCCTCGACCGCCGAGCTGACCGTGATCCTGGTGGACGCCCGCAACGGCGTCGTGGAGCAGACCCGCCGGCACGCGGCGCTGGCGGCGCTGCTGCGGGTGCCGCACGTGGTGCTCGCGGTCAACAAGATGGACCTGGCCGACTGGTCGGAGCCGGTCTTCGCGGCCATCGCCGAGGAGTTCACCGCCTACGCGGCCTCCATCGGCGTCCCGGAGATCACCACGATCCCCATCTCGGCCCTGGTCGGCGACAACGTCGTGTCCCCGTCGGCGAACATGGACTGGTACGGCGGCCCGACGATCCTGGAGCACCTGGAGACCGTCCCCGTCGGCAGCGACCCCGGCGGGCACCCGGCGCGCTTCCCCGTGCAGTACGTGATCCGCCCGCAGACCGCGGAGCACCCCGACTACCGCGGCTACGCGGGGCAGATCGCCTCGGGCGTGCTGCGCGTCGGCGACCCGGTGACGGTCCTGCCGTCCGGGCTGACCAGCACGATCAGCGGTATCGACGTGCTCGGCACCCCGGTCGACGTGGCGTGGGCGCCGCAGTCGGTGACGCTGCTGCTCGGCGACGACCTGGACGTCTCGCGCGGCGACCTGATCGCGCCGTCCGACGCCGCCCCGGCGACCACCCAGGACGTCGAGGCGACCGTGTGCCACCTGCACGAGCGGCCGCTGAAGGTGGGCGCGCGCGTGCTGCTGAAGCACAGCACGCGCACGGTCAAGGCGGTCGTGAAGCGGCTGCCGTACCGGATCGACCTGACCCGGGGGCTGGAGCACGAGGACGAGCCGGGCGAGTTCGGCGTCAACGACATCGGCACGGTGGTGCTGCGCACCTCGGAGCCGCTGCCGCTGGACGCGTACGCCGACTCCCGGCTCACCGGCTCCTTCCTGCTGATCGACCCGGCGGACGGCACCACGCTGACCGCCGGCATGGCGGGCGAGGCCTTCGCCGCCCGCACCGCCACGGCCGCGGGCGACGCGGCCGGTGACGACGAGGGGTGGGATTTCTGATGGCGTTCGACGACGCCTTCGCCGGATTCGCCAAGGAGGGCGGTCGCGTCGGCAGCGGCTGTCTGGGCAGCGGCACGGGCGGTGTCACGCGATGTGCGCGCTGACCCCGTCCGAGCACCGCACCCGCGCCGCGCACGCGGCACCGCACCACCGACCACCAGACAGCCACCACCCCGGCGCGCCGTAGAGAGCGCGAGCCGGGGCCATCGAGAGGATCGCCTCCCGTGACTGCCGATCGCACCACCGCCCCGAGAACGTCCGCCCGTCGCCGCCTCATAGCCGGCGCCGCCCTTCTGCCGCTGCTGGCCCTGGCCGCCTGCGGCTACGGCTCCGACAAGAAGGACGACACCACCAACGCGGCCGCGAGCAGCGGCACCAGCAAGAAGCTGTCCGCCTCGACGGTGAAGATCGGCTACTTCGCGAACCTCACCCACGCCACCCCGCTGGTGGGCCTGAAGGAGGGCTTCTTCGCCGACGAGCTGGGCTCGGGCACCACGATCAAGGAGTCGGTGTTCAACGCCGGGCCCGCCGAGATCGAGGCCCTCAACGCCGGTTCCATCGACATCGGCTGGATCGGCCCCTCCCCCGCGGTCAACGGCTGGACGAAGTCCGGCGGCAAGAGCCTGAAGATCATCTCCGGTTCGGCCTCCGGCGGCGTCAAGCTGGTCGTCAACCCGGACAAGATCAAAACCCTGAAGGACGTCAAGGGCAAGAAGATCGCCACCCCGCAGCTCGGCAACACCCAGGACGTGGCGTTCCTCAACTGGATCGCCGAGCAGGGCTGGAAGGTCGACGCGACCAGCGGCAAGGGCGATGTCTCCGTGGTCCGCACGGACAACAAGGTCACCCCCGACGCCTACAAGACCGGCTCCATCGACGGCGCGTGGGTGCCCGAGCCCACCGCGTCCAAGCTGGTCGCCGAGGGCGCGAAGGTGCTCCTGGACGAGCGTGACCTGTGGCCGGACAAGAAGTTCGTCATCACGAACGTGATCGTCTCCCAGGCGTTCCTCAAGGACCACCCGGACGTCGTCGAAGCCGTCCTGCGCGGCTCGGTGAAGACCAACGCCTGGATCAGCGCCAACCCCGACAAGGCCAAGGCCGACGCCAACGCGCAGTTGGAGAAGCTCTCCGGCAAGCCGCTGCCCGCCGACGTCATCGACCCGGCGTGGCAGAGCATCCAGGTCATCGACGACCCGCTGGCGTCCACCCTGCAGACCGAGGCCGACCACGCCGTCACCGCCGGCCTGCTGGAGAAGCCCTCGCTCAAGGGCATCTACGACCTGACGATCCTCAACAAGATCCTCAAGGGCGAGGGCAAGGCCGGGATCGACGACGCCGGTCTCGGCGGCTGAGGCCCGGCAGCACCGATGAAGACCGCAGCCCCAGCCCTCAGGAGGTGACGCCATGGCCACCGCACTCACCAAGCAGCCCGCCGTGACGGTCGACGCGGCCCCGTACGCCGCACGGCTCGAGCACGTCTCGAAGTCCTTCGGCCGTCCCGGCGCGGAGACGCACGTGCTGGACGACATCAGCATCGATGTCGCCCCGGGCGAGTTCGTCTGCCTCCTGGGGGCCTCGGGCTGCGGCAAGTCCACACTGCTCAACCTGGTCGCAGGACTCGACCGGCCGTCCGCCGGGGGCATCGAGACCCCCGGCGGCCGCCCGGCCCTGATGTTCCAGGACCACGCCCTGTTCCCGTGGCTCACCGCGGGCAGGAACATCGAACTCGCCCTGCGCATGCGCGGCGTGCCGCGCGCCGAGCGGCGCCCGGAGGCCGAGCGGCTGCTGGAGCTCGTCCGTCTGAAGGGCGCGTACGGCAAGCGGGTGCACGAACTGTCCGGCGGCATGCGGCAGCGCGTCGCGCTGGCCCGGGCGCTGGCGCAGGACAGCCAGTTGCTGCTGATGGACGAGCCGTTCGCGGCGCTCGACGCCATCACCCGTGACGTCCTGCACGAGGAGCTCACCCGCATCTGGGCCGAGACCCGCCTGTCGGTGCTCTTCGTGACCCACAACGTCCGCGAGGCGGTGCGGCTCGCGCAGCGGGTCGTGCTGCTCTCCTCGCGGCCGGGACGGATCGCCCGGGAGTGGACGGTCGGCATCCCGCAGCCGCGCCGCATCGAGGACTCGGCGGTCGCCGAGCTCTCCGTGGAGATCACCGAACACCTCCGGGGGGAGATCCGGCGCCATGGCCAGCACTGAGACGAAGGCGGACGTCGGGCCGGGCGGCGACCTCGCGGGGCTGGAGGCCGGGCTCGACGCCCTGGAGACCCGGTCCGCCACCCGCGTGCCGCTGGCCCGCGTACTGCTGCAGAAGGCCGTTCCCCCGCTCGTCGCCATCGCGCTGGTGCTGGTGGTGTGGCAGCTCGCGTACCACTTCGAGCTCAAGCCGCACTACCAGCTGCCCAGCCCGGCGGAGGTCGGGCGCGCCCTGCAGGACAAGTGGCTCGACGGCACGCTGCTCGGCTACGTCTGGACGAGCCTGTCGCGCGGCGCGCTGGGCTTCGTGGCCTCCGTCGCGATCGGCACGCCGCTCGGCCTGCTCGTGGCGCGGGTCCGGGTGGTGCGGGCCGCGATCGGGCCGATCCTGTCGGGCCTGCAGTCCCTGCCGTCGGTGGCGTGGGTGCCCGCGTCGATCATCTGGTTCGGGCTCTCGGACGCCACGATCTACTGCGTGGTGCTGCTGGGCGCGGTGCCCTCGATCGCCAACGGCCTGGTCGCGGGCGTCGACCAGATCCCGCCGCTGTTCCTGCGGGCCGGCCGCACCATCGGCGCCACCGGCATCCACGCGGTGCGGCACGTGCTGCTGCCGGCCGCCCTGCCGGGTTACCTCGCCGGCCTCAAGCAGGGCTGGGCCTTCTCCTGGCGCTCCCTGATGGCCGCCGAGCTCATCGCCACCTCTCCCGACCTCGGCGTGGGCCTGGGCCAGCTGCTGGAGCAGGGGCGCGAACTGTCCGACATGCCGAGCGTGCTGGCGGCGATCCTGCTGATCCTGATCGTCGGCATCGGCATCGAACTGCTGGTGTTCGCGCCGCTGGAGCGTTCGGTGCTGCGCAGCCGCGGCCTGTTCGCACGGGGCTGACCATGACCGCGCATCCCGTCCTCCTCGTCGTCGCCCACGGCAGCCGCGACCCGCGGCACGCCGCGACCGTCCACGCGCTGACCGAGCGGGTCCGGGCGGCCCGTCCCGGGCTGCGCGTGGAGACGGCCTTCCTCGACCACTGCGCACCGAGCGTGCCGCGGGTCCTGGACCGGCTGGCCGCGGAGGGCGTGCGCGAGGTGGTGGCGCTGCCGCTGCTGCTCACCCGGGCCTTCCACGCCAAGGCCGACATCCCGGCGGTGCTGCGCGAGTCCGCGGCACGGCACGCCCGGATGCGCGTGCACCGGGCCGACGTGCTCGGCCCCTCACCACTGCTTCTGGCCGCGCTGGAGCGGCGGCTGCGCGAAGCCGGGCTCGGCCCCGGCGACCGCCCCTCGACCGGGATCGTCCTGGCGTCGGCGGGCTCCTCGGACCCGGAGGCGATCGCAGTGATCGCAGAAATCGCGCGGGAGTGGCGGCGTACCGGTTGGTGCGCCGTGCGGCCTGCGTTCGCCTCCGCATCCCTTCCCACCACGGACGAGGCGGTGCGCGCACTGCGCGCCGAGGGCGTACGGCACGTCGCCGTCGCGCCGTACGTCATCGCGCCGGGCTTCCTGCCCGACCGCATCGCCCGTGGCGCCGTGGCCTCCGGGGCGGACGTCCTCGCCGACGTCCTCGGCGATGCCCCGGAGGTCGCCCGGCTGCTGCTGCGGCGCTTCGACGAGGCGCTGCGACCCCGGTTCGCGCTGGCGCTGGCCTGAGGCGCGGCGCGCCGCGGGCGGCGCGTCGTCAGGACACGGCGTCCGCCAGGCGTTCGACCTGGGCGGGGTCCGACGACCAGCAGTAGAGCATCACTTCGTCGGCACCGATGCCGGCGTACCCGGCGACCGCGTCGCGGATCTCCTCCGGAGTGGTCAGGAGGCCCTCCGCCACACGGTCGGCGAAGTCGGTGAAGGCGTAGTAGGCGCGGATGTTGCCGCGGGCGGCGGTGACCACCGCGTCCGGACCGAGCGCGACGTTGGCCTGGGCGACCAGGCGGGGCCGGCCGGGCCGTGCGTGCCGTTCCCAGCTCCGTTCCGCCTCGCGGAAGAGCCGGTCCATCGCCTTGGGCGGCAGCCCGGCGCCGAGGAAGCCGTCGCCGTGGCGGCCGACCCGGTCGACCGCCGCCGGGGCGAAGCCGCCGAAGAGCACCTCGGGCCCGCCCGGGGTCGCGGGGGCGGGGCCGATCGGCCCGGCCCCGTCGCCGTACGGGTCACCCGCCCAGAGGCGGCGCAGCACGGTCATCTGCTCGTCGAGCAGGCGGCCGCGGCGGCGGAAGTCGGCTCCCGCCGCGCGGAAGTCGTCCTCGCGGGCGCCCACGCCGATGCCGAGGGTGAAGCGGCCTGCGGACAGCCGGTCCAGCGTCGCGGCCTGCTTGGCCAGGACGGCGCCGTCGCGGAACGGGGTGATGAGGACCTCGGTCTGCAGCCGGATCCGGCGGGTCGCCCCGGCGAGCACGGCGAGGGTGACCAGTGGTTCGGGGTTGTCGTACACGAGGCGGTCGAGCAGGCCGAGGGTGCTGAACGGACCGTCGTCGGCGCGGCGGGCCCAGGTCGTCAGCACGGCGGGGTCGTCGACGGGAAGGCCGAGACCGATCTTCATGGGGAACTCCTCCGGAAGGGCAGGGACAAGTGGTGCCGCCCCTCCGTGACCGCACGACCGACCGTGCGGGCCGCTCCCGTTCTGCGGCGTCCTTCAGGGAGCGTGTGCGTCGAGTGCTGCCACCGTAACCCGGCGCCCCCCCGCCCCGCCCCTTCATTTCTCCCGTGTCGGACCGGCCTAGTAGTAGTGGCGCAGCGACGGCCACAGCCGTGACCACGGTTCGTCCGGGCCGGTGCACAGGACGATCGCGGCGTGCTGCTCCTCGTTGTCGACGTGCTGCCCGTTGTCGACGCGGCCGACCTGGCGGCAGCCGGTGAAGTGGCGTTCGACGCCGTCGGCGTCCTCCTGACGCACCAGCAGCACCGGGCCGGTGGCGGAGTCAGGTGGCGGGCCCCAGTCGGCGAAGCTCATGTGGGCGGAGTAGGGGGCGGGCAGGCCCCGGGCGGGGCCGTAATGGGCGAGGGCACCCGCCTCGCCGTAGTTCTGCGCCAGGACGACGGCGCGGGAGCGGTCCTCGGCGGGCACGTCCGACCAGACGTCGGCGACGGCGTCGGCGAGTTGCGGCCAGCCGATCTGCTCGCCCTGCTCCTTGTTGACGGCGTTCACGACGGCCACGCCGCGCGGCGGGAGCACCGGCAGCGAGATCAGGGCGCTGATGACCGCCGTCACCGCGACGGCCGGCCACATGGCGCGCGGCCGGGAGACGGACGTGACGCAGCCCGCGGCGAGCAGGACGAGCAGCAACGGCAGGCAGTAGTACGGCTTCCCGCCGGAGGCGACGACCAGGACGGCGAGCAGGACGTACGCCGGGGCGAAGGCACGGGCCCACCGCAGCGCGGGATCGCGCCACAGCCGCAGCCCGCCCGCGATCCACACCGGGACGAACACCGGTGAGAGGAAGAGGATCTGCTGGGGCACGAACAGGACGCGGTTCTCGGCGCCGTCGTCCGCGCTGATGCCGCCCGCGACGGTCAGCTGGGGCCAGCCGTGCGCCGCCTGCCACCACAGGCCGGGCAGGGCCACCGCGAGCGCGACGGCGGCTCCGGCGACCGGCCACCAACCGCGCAGCACCTGCCGGGGGCCGGTGGCGAGCAGCGCCGCGAGGAGGGCGACGGCCAGCAGGGCGACCAGGTACTTGTTCTCCAAGCCGACGCCCAGGGCCGCGCCCACCGCGAGCCACAGCCGGCCGTCCCCGGTGCGCAGCAGCCTCAGCAGGATCCAGCAGACGACCACCCACGCGAGCACGTCGAAGGTGGCGGTGGAGACCAGGTGGCCGACGGCGAGGACGAAGCCGGAGACCGCCGTGCACACCGCCGCGAGCACCTGCGCCGAACGCCCGCCGCCCAGTTCCCTGGCGACGAGGGCGACGACCACGACCGTCGCGGCGCAGGCGAGGGTGGCCACCACCCGCAGCCCGGCGGGCGTCTCGCCGAAGACCGCGGTGGACAGGCGGGCGGCGAGCGGGGTCAGCGGGGGCTGGTCCACGTAGCCCCAGGCGAGGTGGTCGCCGGCGACGAGGAAGTACAACTCGTCGCGGTGGAAGCCGTAACGGCCGGACAGCGCGGTCAGCACGGCGGCGACCGCGGCCGCGACCGCCAGGACGGGCGTCGCGGCGAAGGACGCCACCTGCGCGCGGACGTGCGTAGCGGACATCCCCCACCCCCCGGTGTTCCCGGACGACGGTACCGGGGCGGTGCCCGGGGGGCCACGGTTCCGGCCGGACGGCGGTCGTCTAGTGTGCCGTGCACGGATTCGGGAGGGGTCATGGCAGAGGCGGCAGGAAGACGACGGCGCATCGCGGCGTGGGTGCTCGGACCGGTGGGGCTGCTGCTCGCGGTCGGTGCGGTGGTGACGGCCCGGACCGGCTACACGACGGGCACCGTCTCGAGCGCGGCCATGGAGCCGACCTACTCCCCCGGTGAGCGGCTCCTGTTCGAGCGGGTGGGCGGGGACGAGGTCCGGCGCGGCGACGTGGTGCTGATCGACGGGCAGAACCGGTACGGCGGGCTGGTGCTGGAGCGCGTGATCGGCACGGGCGGCGACCACGTCGCGGAGCGGAGCGGCGGGCCGGTGACGGTGAACGGCAAGGAGCTGTCCGAGCCGTACGTGAAGGGCGGGGATCCGTCGGGCGGCGCGCCCGCGTTCGACGTCACGGTGCCCGAGGGGCGGCTCTTCCTGCTCGGCGACCATCGCGCGGACTCCATGGACTCCCGCTGGTTCCTCCGCGAGCAGTCGGGCACCCTCCCCGCCGCAGGGGTGCGGGCCCGGGTCCTGGAGGACCGCGGCAGCGCGCTGCTGCCGGCCCTGGCGGCGCTGCTCGGCCTCACGCTGGCGATCACGGGCCTCGTCCTGGGGATCACCGCCCGGGTCGCGCGGCTCCGCGAACGGCGCCCGGCCGTACCGCCGGTCTGGGGCACCGCTCCGCCGGCGTCCTAGCCCCCGACGTCGAAGCGGTTGAGCCGGGAACCCCCGGCGCGCGAGGCGCGGTCGAGCAGTGCGCTCAGGACGCGGCGGCCCGGGGTGAGCCGGGCGCGGGCCTGCGGCGGGAGGTCCCACAGCGTGCGGGAGTCCCGCAACCGCAGGCCCCACGAGGCCAGTTCACGGGGGTCGTCGCAGCTCCAGCCGACGTCGACGGCGCGCGGGCGGCGCGCCTCGGCGGAGCCGACGGTGTCCATCAGGAGGACCGATCGGGGGAACCGGTCGCGGATGACGGCCACCGCGGAACGGGCCCCGGCCTCGGTGAGGTAGATGAGCACGGCCTCGGAGACGAAGAGGTAGGGTCCGGGCGCCGCCGCGACGGCGGCCGCCCAGTCCGGTTCCGCGGCCGAACCGGCGACCATGCGGCGGCGCGCGTGCTCGGCGAAGAGCTCGCGGCGCAGCGCGATGACGTCCGGCAGGTCGACCTCGACCCAGGTGGCGGTGCCGTTGTCGACCCGCTCGTAACGGGTGTTCAGACCGGCGCCGATCTCGACGACGGTGCCGGACGGGTGCTCGTCCAGGAACTCGCGCACCCAGCCGTCGAGGACGACGCCCCGGAAGACCGGGCCGAGCAGCCTCAGCCCGCCGCCGATGCGCGAGACGTCGTAGTCGAGGGCGCCGGCCAGTTCGACCGACCGCGGGTCGCAGGTCAGCGGCCGCCTGCGGCGCGTCTCGGCCGCCCTCGCGTGCAGCGGTATGAGCAGGGTCTCCTGCACCGGGCCGAGTTCGACGCGCCGACGTTCCATGCCCGCACCGTACAGCGGTCAGGCGCCGCGCAGGGCGTCGGCGAGGGGGCCGTCGCCGGTGACCTCGGCGCCGCCGTCGCGCAGGGACTCCGCGATGCCGCGGACGGCGCCCGCGGGCACGGCGAGCACCGCGTCGGGGCGCTTGGCGGGGCCGTCGGCGTACGAGGGGGTCTCACCGCCGAGTTCGATGTGGAAGGCGCCCTCGTCGAGGCGGACCTCGACCACTCCCGCGGGGACCCCGGGGAGCGCGGCGAGGTGCCGCATGAGGGGCACGGCCGCCCAGTGCGCGCGGACGGCGTCGGTGGGCCGGGGGTCCTGCAGTTCCGGCGCGCCCCATTCGGCGAGGGCGCCGAGCACGGGGAGCAGTTCACCTCCGCGCCGGGTGAGTTCGTAGACGTACGCGGCACCGGGCGGCGCGAGACGGCGGCGGGTGACCAGGCCGTCGCGCTCCATCTCCTTGAGCCGGGAGGCGAGGACGTCGGTGCTGACGCCGGGCAGGTCGGCGTGGAGGTCGGTGTACCGGCGGGGACCCGCCAGCAGCTCCCGGACGATCAGGAGCGTCCAGCGCTCCCCGACAGTGTCCAGGGCGCGGGCGACGGCGCAGTACTGGTCGTAACTTCGGCGCGGCATGATCCCCAGTGTAGACAAGTGGTTGGACTTTCCAAGCGCGTACTTGGTAAAACCAAGGAGAGCAGCGTACCGAGCAGGATCGCGGGACCGGGTCGGGAGGCCGTCGCATGGAGTACAAGCAGTCGGGCAAGCTGGCGGACGTCTGCTACGAGATCCGCGGGCCGGTGATCGAGCACGCCAACGCGCTGGAGGAGGCCGGGCACAGCGTCCTGCGCCTCAACACGGGCAATCCTGCGCTGTTCGGGTTCGAGGCGCCCGAGGAGATCCTGCAGGACATCATCCGCACGCTCCCCGCGTCGCACGGCTACAGCGACTCGCGCGGCATCCTGTCGGCCCGCCGGGCGGTGGCCCAGCACTACCAGGAGCGCGGGCTCGCCGACGTCGGCGTGGACGACGTCTTCCTCGGCAACGGGGTGTCCGAGCTGGTGCAGATGGCCGTCCAGGCCCTCGTCGACGACGGCGACGAGGTGCTGATCCCGGCCCCCGACTTCCCGCTGTGGACGGCCGTGACGAACCTGGCGGGCGGCAAGGCGGTGCACTACCTCTGCGACGAGCAGGCGGACTGGTTCCCCGACCTCGACGACATCGCCTCCAAGATCACCAGCCGTACGCGGGCGCTGGTCATCATCAACCCCAACAACCCCACGGGCGCGGTCTACCCGCGCGAACTGCTCGAGGGCATGCTCGACCTGGCACGGCGGCACCACCTGGTCGTCTTCGCCGACGAGGTCTACGACAAGATCCTCTACGACGACTCCGTCCACCACTCGGCGGCCCAGTTCGCCCCCGACGTGCTGTGCCTGACCTTCAGCGGGCTGTCCAAGGCCTACCGCGTGGCGGGCTTCCGCTCCGGCTGGCTGGTCGTCACCGGGCCCCGGCAGCACGCCAGGAGCTACCTGGAGGGCCTGACGATGCTGGCCTCGATGCGGCTGTGCCCCAACGTCCCGGCCCAGCAGGCGATCCAGGCCGCGCTCGGCGGCCGGCAGAGCATCAAGGACCTGATCCTGCCCGGCGGACGGCTGCACGAGCAGCGCGACAAGGCCTGGGAGAAGCTGAACGAGATCCCCGGCGTCAGCTGCGTCAAGCCCAAGGGCGCGCTCTACGCCTTCCCACGGCTGGACCCGAAGGTGCACCGGATCCACGACGACGAGAAGTTCGTGCTCGACCTGCTGCTCCGCGAGAAGATCCAGGTCGTCCAGGGCACCGGCTTCAGCTGGCCGCGCCCGGACCACTTCCGCATCCTGACCCTCCCCCGCGCCGACGACCTGGACGCCGCCATCAGCCGCATCGGCCGCTTCCTCGCGGGCTACCGGCAGTAGCCCGGGGGGCCGGAAGAGACGCCCCGGAAGGGAAGCGGGGGCGGGAAGTGGGTGCGCTGGGATTCCTTTTACAGAGGAGCGAAGAGAAGGAAGCGCCCCGCGGAGCCGCCCCCGCGTGCCGCTCACCCTAACGGGGAGACACCGGGCCGGCGCATCCCGTTTTCGTGCCGCCGGGCACCGCGACGGCGGTCGTTGTAGGGGGCAACACTCCCGTGGGCGGGGGTTTTCCCCACTCCCTGGGGAGGAGAAACCCTCCGCCGGTTCACCTGTCAGCCGGATGGGGCGGTGTCCCGCGGACCCATAGCGTCGAGGGCGAGGCGGTGGTGAGGTTCCACCGCCCGGCTTCGAGGGGGTTCGCAACCGTGGCAAGCGCACACGGCAGGGTACGTACCGCGGGGACGGTACGCGGGCAGGGCATCGCCGCCGCCATGGGCGGCTGGAGCGCCCGGCACCGCTGGACGGCGGTCGGGAGCTGGCTGCTCTTCGTCGTACTCGCGCTGGTCATCGGCTCGATGGCCGGGCGGGTCGACCTGACGGACCGGGAGGAGGTGCCCGGGGAGTTCGGGCAGGCGGTGGCCATCCTGGACGACGCCGGGCTGAACGACGGACCGGCCGGTGAGATGGTGCTGGTCCAGGCGGCCGGGGGCTCCCTGAAGGCCACCGACCCGGCGTTCCGGGCCGTGGTCGGGGAGGTCGTCGCCGCGGTGAAGGGCACCGGCGAGGTCGCCTCCGTCCAGTCGCCGTACGACGCCGGAGCGATCTCCGAGGACGGCCGGTCCGCACTGGTGAGGTTCGACCTGCGCGGCGACCCGCAGACTGCGCCCGACCGGGTCGAGCCGGTCGTCGACGCCGTGCAGGGCGTCCAGGACCAGCACCGCGATCTGAAGGTCGAGCAGTTCGGCGAGGCCAGCTCGGAGAAGGTCTTCAACGACGCCTTCGGCAGCGACTTCCAGCGCGCCGAGTACTCGGCGCTGCCGGTCGCGCTCGGCATCCTGCTGATCGCCTTCGGCGCGCTGGTGGCGGCACTGCTTCCGGTGGCGCTGGCGATGACGGCCTTCCTCGCGACGACCGGCCTGGTGGCCGTGGTGAGCCACGGGGTGCACATGAGCGACACCGCCAACTCCGTGATGCTGCTGGTCGGCCTGGCGGTCGGCGTCGACTACTGCCTGTTCTACCTGCGGCGTGAGCGCGAGGAGCGGGAGGCGGGACACGACGCGCAGACCGCGCTGCGGATCGCGGCGGCCACCAGCGGCCGGGCGGTGCTGGTCTCCGGCGTGACGGTGATCGTGGCGATGGCGGGCATGCTCTTCACCGGCATCGGCGACTTCAAGGCGATGGGCCTGGCCACGATGATGGTGGTGGCCGTGGCGATGTTCGGCTCGGTGACGGTGCTGCCCGCGCTGCTGTCCCTGCTGGGCGAGCGGGTCGAGAAGGGCCGGATCCCCTTCCTGCGGCGCCGGGGCAAGGGGGCGAGCGGGGAGTCCCGCATCTGGCGGGCGGTCCTCGCGGGCGTGCTGCGCCGCCCGGTGGTGGCGGCGGCGGTCGCCGGCGGGGCACTGGTCGCGCTGGCCGTCCCGGCGGTCGGCCTGAACACCGCGAACCTGACGCTGAGCCAGGAGTTGGGCGACGGTCTGCCGGTCGTGCGGGCGTACGAGGACATCAACAAGGCGTTCCCGGGCGGCCCGGAGCCGGCCCGGGTGGTCGTCAAGGCCGCGGACATCACCTCGCCCGAGGTCCGTCAGGCCATCGACGCCTTCTCCCGGGAGGCCGTGGCCAAGGGCGCCTCCCCCGGGCCGGTGGAGACGGAGCTCCACGAGAAGGCGGGCGTCGCCGTCCTCAAGGTGCCGCTGACGGGCGGCACGGACGAGGAGAGGGCCGAGGCCTCGCTGAAGGTCCTGCGCGACGAGGTGCGCCCGGTCACCCTGGGCGAGGTGGCCGGCGTCACGGCGCCGATCGGCGGCTCGACCGCTGCCTCGATGGACTTCACCGACAAGATCGGCGACGCGGTTCCCCCGGTCTTCGCCTTCGTCGTGGCCTTCGCCTTCCTGTTGATGCTGCTCTCCTTCCGGTCGCTGACCATCGCGGTCACCTCGATCGTGCTCAACCTGCTGTCGGTGGGCGCCGCCTACGGCATCCTCACCATCGTCTTCCAGCACGGCTGGGGCGCGGGCCTGGTGGGCGCCGAGGGCGTGGGCGCGATCGTGGCCTGGCTGCCGCTGTTCCTGTTCGTGATCCTCTTCGGGCTGAGCATGGACTACCACGTCTTCGTGGTCTCCCGGATCAGGGAAGCGCGGATGCGGGGGCTGACCACGCAGGGCGCGATCCGGCACGGCATCACGACGACGGCCGGTGTGGTGACCAGCGCCGCGGTCATCATGGTGGCGGTCTTCGCGATCTTCGGCACGCTGTCCATGCAGAGCATGAAGCAGATGGGCGTGGGCCTGGCCGCGGCGGTTCTCATCGACGCCACCGTCATCCGCGGTGTGCTGCTCCCCGCGGTGATGGCCCTGCTGGGCGAGCGCAACTGGTACCTGCCCAAGTGGCTCGGCTGGCTGCCGGACATGACCCACGACGAGGCCGGCGTCGAGCCCGCCCCGGTGCGGCCGGTCACCGCCCCGGCACCGGTCGAACCCTCGGGCGTGGGCCGCTGAACCGGCGGACGCCACGCGGACGCTCCGGCCCGGCCCCCGTCGCCACGGGGGCCGGGCCCCGGCGTACCGCCACCCGCCTCAGGGCCCGCCGGCGCCGAACATCCCCATGAGGGCCTCGACGATGAGCGTGCCCGTGCTCGCGGCACCCGTGCCGAAGGCGGTCGCCAGCAGGTAGCCCACGGCGGCGCCCAGCGGCGACGGGGAGTTCTCCTCGGGCCGCCAGGCCGCCGACAGTTCGTCCTGGCCGCTCACGAACGCGGCCACCTGCTGCCCGTCGCGCCACAGCACACTGCTGTGGGAGCTGACGGGTTCGAAACGGTAGGCCCGGCCCGGAAGCTCGGCACGGACGCCGAACGAGGAGCGGGTCAACCGCCCCGGCCCGAGGACCAATCCGGGCGCGTCGCCGCCGACCGTCATGGTCAGCCGGCCCGCGTCGCGGGTGCCCACCGGGGCCTGGGCGTGGTCCCGTGCCTCCCCTTCGCGGACGATCGTCGCGGTCGGCAGCCCCGGGCCCTCCACCCGGGCCAGGGCCACGTCATCGCCCGGCAGGGTGATGGTCAGCGAGCCGAACAACTCGTCCCGCACCGTGCGCCGCGGCGCCGGGCAGGCGGCCGGTGCCTCGCCCATGTTCCTCACCGACCCGTCGGAGGCGGCGTGACCGGGCGGCCACTCCCCCACCGTAAGCCCGCGCAAGCCCGCCCGGCGGGGTCGTGCCTAGCGCTCGGCGCCGGGGCGCGGGGTTATGGCCCCGCGCCCCGGGCCGTCCACCGCGCGCGCGGCCGGGGCCGTGGACGCGCCCGCGGAGCCAGGGGTCCGGAACGGGTCGAGGGCCGGTGCCGGACCGCGCGCCGTGAGGGGCGCGGTCCGGTCGGGATCCGAGAAGAGGTCTCGCTCATCGCCTGAAGTCGACATGCCCGCAGCGTATCCCGTGTTCGAATGTATGTGCGATCCCCCGGAAGAGTTAACGAACCGGCGGCCCGAACCGCCTCACCGAGGCGGCCGTCCCCGGCTCGTACGGCCGCCACGGCCCGCGCCCCTCCCCGCCGACCCCGTCCCCGTCCCCGTTCTCCGCGCCGTCCGGGCGGCCGGTCGCCACGAACGCGGCGAGCGCCCCGCCGAAGGCCCGGGCGAGGGCGCGGTCGGCGTCGTCCACCGGGCCCAGCATCGGGGCGTCGGCGTACGCCGCGAAATCGCCGAAGAGGAAGGGGAGTTCGGCGCAGTGCGTGGCGCCCAGGGTGCCGTCGTCGCCGGGCGGGCGCCGCGTGAAGCGGTAGGCGTACGCGGGCCGGCCCTGCTCGGCGCAGTGGGCCGCGATCGCGGTGACCCCGGCCCCGAAGACCCGCTCGGTGCCTGCCGCGTCGGGGAAGTCGGCGGGCGCGGCGGCACGGAAGGCCGTCATCTCGTCCTGCGTGCTGCCCAGCAGGACGTCCGTGCCGTCCAGGCCGCCAGCGGCCACCGCCGCCATCGGGGCGCGGGGCAGTCCCGCCCCGCCGAGGACCGGGTACATCGGCGGGGCGACGTCGCCGGGCCGGGCGCGCTCGGCCGACAGCCGCCCGTACGCCGACACGAGCCGCTCCGCGGGCAGTTCCCGCAGTTCCGGCGGGTGCGTGACGCCCAGGAGCCGCAGATAGGCGGCGGTGACCTCGGCCGCCTCGGCGGGCTCCCGCGGTGCGAGCCCCCACGGCCCGCTCTCGGCGAGCACCCGCCGGACGGGTCCGTGCGTGCCCGGGTCGAGGGCGAGGCAGAGCGCGCAGTACGCGCCGGCCGACTGCCCTCCCACCGTGACCAGCGCGGGGTCACCGCCGAAGGACGCGATGTTGTCGCGCACCCAGCGCAGCACCGCGGCCTGGTCCCGGCTGCCGAGGTTGTCCGCGCCGAGTTCCGGCAGGTACAGCCAGCCCAGCGGGCCGACGCGGTAGTTGGCGGTGACGACGACGATGCCGCCGAGGGCGGCGAGCCGCGTGCCGTCGTACCAGTCCCAGCCGCCCGAGCCGGTGGTGAAGCCGCCGCCGTGGAACCACACCAGCACCGCCCGGGGACCGGCACCGGCCTCGAGCGCCCCCTCGGGCGCCCACACGTTGAGGGTGAGGCAGCCGTCCTCGTCCCCGTGCGGCTCGCGCGGGCCCATGACGACCGCCAGCCGGGACGGCGCCTGCGGCACCTCGGGGCCGGCGTGGGCCGCGTCGCGCACGCCGGACCAGCCGGGGTGCGGTGCAGGCGGGGCGAACCTCAACGCGTCCACCGGCGACGCCGCGTAGGGGATCCCGCGGAAGGCCGCCACGCCGCGCTCCCCGGTCACCCCGCGCACGGAGCCCCGCTCCGTGACCACCACAGGCCGCCGCTGTCCTTCGGTCTCACTGTCCATGGCAGCCGGTCTACCGGCAACGACCGGCCGCCGGCCACGACCTGCCCGGCCGACGCGGCGGCAAGTGCCCCCGATGCCGCCCGGACCGCCGGGCGTGCGCGACGCGCGGCGGTTACCGTCAGGCCCCGGGTACGCCGGGCGCCCCTGCGGCCTCGCCGGCCCCGGCCCGGACGGCTGCCTCCTCCTCCGCGGCCTGCCGTTCCCGCTCCTGGCCGCGGGCGGCGGCGCGCCGACCGTAGAGGATCGTCCACGCGATGAGGACACCGGTGACGGCGTACGCCATCACCGAGTTGACCGTCACCATGGTGGCGGTCGACAGCTTGTACGAAAGGCCGATCCTGGTGAGTGCCTCGAGGATGTAGCCGACCCCCCAGGCGACGGTCATGGTGCGGATGACGTGGCGGAAGCCCTCGTACTGCCACAGGCCGTCGAACCGCTCGGCGTCCTCCTTGGTGCCGTTGGTGCCGAACTTGCGCCCGAAGTAGAACATCAGCGGCCGCGGCGCGAGCAGGCTGGCCAGGCAGACCACCCCGAACAGGCCGGTGACCGCGGAGTCCTTGACCAGCAGCAGGCGCGTGGAGTGCGGGCCCACGACGGTGACGACCACGGTGATCACCAGGAACACGAGGGTGATGACGGCGAACTCGTCCACCTTGCGGCGCCAGGCGAGCGTGATGGCGGTGTCGAGCACCGGCCACACACCGGAGACGAGCAGGGCGGAGAACTCGCTCCAGCCGGCGTCGGTGAGCCGGCCGTAGGTGAGGATGGGCAGGACGATGTTGAAGGTGATGGTGAGCGCCCAGCCGAGCGCGGACGACGTGCCGGAACGTGCGGACACGGCTTTCCCCCCGTAGTAGTTGCCGAAGCCGCAGGGGAACATACGCCCGGCGCCGCCGCCCCGGCCAGGCTCTTTGCCCAGGCTTTAGGACGGCGGCGCCGCGTGTGCCACCGGGCCCCGGAGCGGGGCCCGGCACCGGCTCAGTCCTCCGGGGGCAGCTCGCCGGCGAAGGCCGCGGCGAGCCGCAGCCAGGGCGCGGCCTCGGCCTCGCGACCCTGCCGCTGGAGGGTGCGGCCCAGCATCAGGTGCGCGTAGTGCTCGACCGGGTCGCGCTCGACGACCACGCGCAACTGCTCCTCGGCACGGCGGAGCTGGGCGGAGTGGTAGTAGGCGCGGGCGAGCAGGAGGCGCGGGGCGACCTGCTCGGGCACCTCGTCGACGACGGCCGTGAGCAGCCGGGCCGCCTCGGTGTACTCCTTGGCCTCGAAGTAGAGCCCGGCGCGCGCCCAGCGCTCCGCCGTGGTCTCCTCGTAGGAGGCGTAGGACCCGTGGTTGGTGGTGGTGTTCACGCGAGCTCCTCTCCGGGTGCGGTGTGCGGCATGCGGCCGGCCGGCTCCCGTCCGAACCGGCCCCGCTCGAAGTCCTCGACGGCCTGCATGACCTCGGCCTTGGTGTTCATGACGAACGGGCCGAAGTGTGCGACCGGTTCGCGGATCGGGCGACCGCCCAGGATCAGGACGTCCAGGGCGGGGGTGCGGCTGTCGGGGTGGTCGGTGGCCTCCAGGGTCAGGGTGTCGCCGCTGCCGAACACGGCCAGCTGGTGCACGTCCAGCGGGCGCCGTTCGGCTCCGGCGGTACCGCGCCCGGACAGCACGTAGGCCAGGGCGTTGAAGTCCGGCCGCCAGGGCAGGACCAGGCGCGCGCCGGGACTGACGGTGGCGTGGACCAGCGTGATCGGGGTGAAGGTGCTCCCCGGTCCCGCGTGGCCCGCGACCTCGCCGGCGATGACGCGGACCAGCGCGCCTCCGTCGGGCGAGGACAGCAGCGCCGCCTCCGGGCCCTCGATGCTCTGGTAGCGGGGCGCGTTCCACTTGTTCGCCCGCGGCAGGTTCACCCACAGCTGGACGCCGTGGAACAGCCCGCCGGAGACGACCAGTTCCTCCGGCGGCGCCTCGATGTGGAGGATGCCGCTGCCGGCCGTCATCCACTGCGTGGCGCCGTCGGTGATCGTGCCTCCGCCGCCGTGCGAGTCCTGGTGCTCCATGCGGCCGTCGATCATGTACGTGACGGTCTCGAAGCCGCGGTGCGGGTGCCACGCCGTGCCCTTGGGCTCGCCCGGCGCGTACTCGACCTCACCCATCTGGTCCATGTGGATGAAGGGGTCGAGCTCCCGCGTCGGCACGCCTGCGAAGGCGCGGTACACCGGGAAGCCCTCACCCTCGAAGCCCTGCGGGGCGGCGGTCACCCTGCGCACCGGGCGCTGCTCGGCGGTCAGCGGGTCGGGCCCGGTGACACGGGGCAGCAGCAGGGTGTTCTCCACGGTCACGGCAGGCATGACGCCCTCCTCGGCAGTCCCGGCGGGCCCGGTCCGGGCTCCGCACGGTCGATTTAACATTCAACCAACCGGATCCATTCCGGCCCTCCGTCCGCCGTGGAGGCCCCGGGCCCCGGCCGGCCTCAGAAGCCGAAGCGCGGGCGCTCGCCCTCCGGCACCAGGTCCACGTACTCGGGGTGCTTGCCGATCCACGCGCGGATGAACGGGCAGAAGGGCAGCACCGCGAGCTTCCGCTCCCGGGCCGCGTCCAGCGCGGCCCGGGCGAGGGCGCCGCCGAGCCCGCGACCGCCGAAACGGGGGTCCACCTCGGTGTGGATGAACGCGATCTGGTCCCGGTACAGGTGGTACTCGGCGAAGCCGGCCACCTCCTCGGCACCGCCCTCCTCCGCCGCGTCGAAGATCTCGAAACGGGACTTGCCGGGGTTGTCGGCGACGCGCAGTGCCATCGTCTCTCCTACTCGGGCCGCAGGGCGGCCAGTTGCTGTGCGAACGGAACGACCGTATCGGCCGCGGTCACAGGAGCCGGGGGCCGCGTCACCAGCAGCGCCGCCAGCTCGCCCGCGGCGCGGACGATACGGGTCGGCAGGGTGTCTGTGAGCGCGTCGCCGCTGCCGCCCCAGTCCTCCGACGCCGCGTACACGGCGGTCGGGACGACCACGGCCCGCAGGTAGGCGAAGAGCGGCCGCAGGGCGTGCTCCAGCGCCAGCGAGTGCCGGGCCGTACCGCCGGTGGCGGCGATCAGCACGGGCTTGCCGGCCAGCGCGTCGTTGTCGATCACGTCGAAGAACGACTTGAACAGCCCGCTGTACGAGGCGGAGAAGACCGGCGTCACCGCGATCAGGCCGTCCGCCTCCGTGACGGCGGCGACGGCGTCCGCCAGGGTGCGACCGGGGAAACCGGTGACCATGTTGTGGGCGATGTCCACGGCCAGGTCGCGCAGTTCGACCACCCGCACGTCGACCGTACGGCCGCCGTCGGTGACGGCCCGCCGTACGGCCTCGGCGAGCCGGTCGCCGAGCAGCCGCGTGGACGACGGCGTGCTCAGGCCCGCCGAGACGACCACGAGCTTGAGGGGTGCGGCAGTCACTTCGCGGCCTCCTTCTCCTTCTCCTCCAGGGCCTGCGCGTCACGGCGGGCGACCAGCGAGGCGTGCGTCGGGGCCTCAGGCACGTCCGCGGGACGGCCCTTGGCGAACTCCTCGCGCAGCACCGGCACGACCTGTTCGCCGAGCATGTCGAGCTGCTCCAGCACGGTCTTCAGCGGCAGTCCCGCGTGGTCCATCAGGAACAGCTGGCGCTGGTAGTCGCCGGCGTACTCGCGGAAGCCCAGCGTCCGCTCGATGACCTGCTGCGGCGAGCCGACGGTCAGCGGGGTCTGCTCGGTGAAGTCCTCCAGCGACGGGCCGTGCCCGTACACCGGCGCGTTGTCGAAGTACGGCCGGAACTCGCGGACGGCGTCCTGCGAGTTCTTCCGCATGAACACCTGGCCGCCGAGGCCGACGATGGCCTGCTCCGGGGTGCCGTGGCCGTAGTGCGCGTAGCGCGCGCGGTACAGCTCGACCATCCGCTTGGTGTGGTCGGCCGGCCAGAAGATGTTGTTGTGGAAGAAGCCGTCGCCGTAGTACGCGGCCTGCTCGGCGATCTCCGGCGAGCGGATGGAGCCGTGCCAGACGAAGGGGGCCACGTCGTCCAGCGGGCGGGGCGTGGAGGTGAAGCCCTGCAGCGGGCTGCGGAAGCGGCCGGCCCAGTCGACGACGTCCTCGCGCCACAGCTTGTGCAGCAGCGCGTAGTTCTCGACCGCCAGCGGGATGCCCTGCCGGATGTCCTGCCCGAACCAGGGGTAGACCGGTCCGGTGTTGCCACGGCCCATCATCAGGTCGACGCGGCCGTCGGCCAGGTGCTGCAGCATCGCGAAGTCCTCGGCGATCTTCACCGGGTCGTTCGTGGTGATCAGCGTGGTCGAGGTGGAGAGGATCAGCCTCTCCGTGCGGGCGGCTATCCAGCCGAGCATGGTCGTCGGGGACGAGGGCACGAACGGCGGGTTGTGGTGCTCACCGGTCGCGAAGACGTCGAGGCCCACCTCCTCGGCCTTGAGCGCGATCGCCGTCATGGCCTTGATCCGCTCGTGCTCGGTCGGCGCCCTGCCGGTCGTGGGGTCCATGGTCACGTCACCCACAGTGAAGATCCCGAACTGCACCGGCTTCACCCTCCTCCGTCGTCTCATATGTTGTTGATTATTCAACCACCCCTTTCAACGAGATGCCCCATCGGGCTATTCCTCCCACGGGGGCGCCGTAGACGGCGCTCGTGGAAAGGCACGGTTCACGAACCACGGGGCCGGGCCGCTTCGCCCCAGGACGGACACCCACCGCGAGCCCCCCGCGCACACATCAGCGGCCACCGTGCAGGCGGTCCGCGGTCCGCGGACCCGGCTCCGGCCGGCTCGCCGCGGGCGGGGGTACCGCCGACGACCCCGGCGACAGGCGCCCCGCACACGCACCACGCGTCCATGGGTCCATGGCACCTGCGGGGGGCGCGGGGCGGTTGGGACACGGACGGTCGACCGTAGCGGACCGTGAAAGAGAAAGGCGAATTACGTTCACGGGTGGGTGAAAAGTGCCTATGTGACTGGATCGGAACACCTTCGGCAGAGCACTCTCAGGGGCGCCAGCCCGGCGTACGCCGCCTCGTGCGCCCTGCGAGGCTCCCCCTCCCGCCTCCGAGCCGAAGTCCGTTTCCTGACACATGAGCCACGTGATGCTGTCCCCGAAGCCCACCGCCCTTGACGCGCGTTCCGCGGCGGGCCTCGTCCGGCAGTGGCGCAGAGCCGTGGAGCCGCAGGCGCTCGCCGCGGCGTACGACGCACTCGCCGCGGCAGGGCCGCTCGTGCCGACGCCGTGGGGCGCGCTCCTGGTCACGGGGTACGAGGAGTGCCGGCAGGTGCTGACCGGGCGGGAATGGCTCACCCTCGGGGCCCGGTGGCGCGACGCCCACCGCCCCGGGTGGCGGGAGAGCGCGAGCACGGTCGGGCTGTGCGAGACGCCCCTGCAGCAGGATCCGCCGGAGCACACCGCGCGCCGGCGTCCGCTCAACGCGGTGCTGGCCCCGCGGGTCGTGCGGGAGGCGGCGGAGCGGCTCGTGGAGCCGCTCACCGACCGCCATGTGCGGGAGTTCGCCGCGGCCGTGCGCCGTGACGGCGCCGCCGACGTCGTCGCCCGGGTCTGCCGGCCGCTGCCCACCGCGGTCCTGGCGGAGATGGCCGGGCTGCCGGAGTGGATCGACCGGGGGTGGCTCGCCGCCGAGAGCGCCGCCATGGTGCGCGTGGAGGAGCTCGCCGCGCCGCCCAGCGTCGTACGGCGGGCGGACGCCGCCGCGCTGTCCCTGCTCGACGCGTACGACCTCGCGCTGGCCGAACGCCGCAGGCACCCCACGGGGGACCTGCTGTCCCGGTGGGCCGCCGAGGACCCGGCGGGGGCCCGCTATCTGCTGCTGACGCTGTTCTCCGCGGGGGTGCCCACCACGGCCGCCCTGCTGGCCGGCGCGGCGCTGACGCTGGTCACCGACCCCGCGACCGCCGAAAGGATCCGCCAGGAGCCGGGGTTCGCGGGGCCGCTCACGGACGAGCTGCTGCGCTGGGACCCGCCGGGACGCGTGGTGACCCGCGTGGCGGACGCGGACACCGAGCTGGGCGGCCGCCCGGTGCCCGCCGGACGGGTCGTCCACGCGCTCATCGGCGCGGCGCACCGCGACCCGGCGCGCTTCCCCGCCCCGCACGTCTTCGACCCGGACCGGCCGGCGCGGCTGCTCGCCTTCGGCGGCGGCCTGCACTACTGCCTCGGGTCCCATCTGGCCCGCGCGCAGGCGCTCGCGTTCGCCCGGGCCTTCGCCCGCGAGCTGCCCGGCGCCCGGGCCGCCGCCCCGCCGGTGCGGCACGCCGGGCCGAGCATGGCCGACATCGCCCGGCTCACCATCCACTCGCCCCTCACCTAAGGGAGACCGAAGGCAAGTGACCGAAATCCAGGACGCCACCGACGCGTTCCGCAAGGACCTGTCGTCGTCGACCTTCGTGCGGGCCATGGTGGAGACGGGCGTCCGGCCCTTCTACCGCTCCCTGCACATGACGGGTGACGGGGAGGCCGTCGTCGAGGGGCGGGACGTCGTCATGGCGGGCTGCAACGACTACCTGGGCCTGTCCACGGACCCCCGGGTGACGGCGGCCGCGGCCGAGGCGCTGACCCGCTACGGCGCCTCCTGCTCCGGTGCGCGCACCCTCAACGGCACCCTCCCCCTCCACGGCGAACTGGAGGAGCGGATCGCGGACTTCCTGGGCACCGAGGCGGCCGCCGTGGTCACCACCGGCTTCCAGGCGAACCTCGCCGTGGCCGCCCTGCTCGGCCGCGGCGACATCGCCTTCAGCGACATGTCCAACCACGCCTCGCTGGTCGACGGCATCCGGCTCGGCGCGGCCCGCCGCGTCCTGTACCCGCACGCGGACACCGTGCGGCTGGACACGCTCCTGGAGCAGGCCACGGCCGCGGAACCGGCCGCGGGCAAGGTCGTCCTCACCGACGGGATGTTCTCCATGGACGGCGACCTGTGCCGGCTCCCCGCGCTGACGGAGCTCGCCGCCCGGCACGGCGCCCGCCTCGTCGTGGACGGCGCCCACGACATCGGGCTGCTCGGCCCTGCCGGGCGCGGTGTCGCGGACCACTTCGGCCTCATGGACCGGGTCGACCTGTTCACCGGGACCCTGTCCAAGTGCTTCGGCTCCACCGGGGGGTTCCTCGCCGGTCCCGCGCACGTCATCGACTACCTGCGCTACAGCGCGCGCTCCATCCTCTTCTCCGCCTCGATGCCGCCGGCCGCCCTCGCCGCCGGGATCGCCGCGCTCGGCATCGCCGCGGCCGAGCCCTGGCGGCGCCGGCGCGTGCTCGCCCTCGCGGAGGCGCTGCGGGCGGGGCTGCGCGCCCTCGGCTACGACACGGGTGACTCGGTCACCCCGGTCGTGCCCGTCCTCATCGGGGACGCGACCGTGTGCGCCCGGATGTGGCAGGCCCTGCTCGACGAGGGCGTGTTCACCAACGCGGTCGGTGCCCCCGCCGTCCCCGAGGGCCGCTGCGTCATCCGGGTGACCGTGCAGGCCACGCACTCCGACGCCCACCTGGAGCGGATCCTGGGCGCCTTCGCGGCCGCCGGCCGCCGGGTCGGCCTCGTCCCGGACCTGCCCGCGCAGGCGGTGGCCCGGTGAACGCCGTCACCGTCACCCCCGTCGAGGACCGCGCCGCCACGACGGCCTTCATCAGGCTGCCGTACGCGCTCTACCGCGACGAACCGCACTGGGTCGCGCCGCTGGAGCGCGAGGTGCGCGCCTTCCTCGACCCGCGCCGCAACCCCTTCTTCGAGACGGCCGAGGCGCGGCTCTTCCTCGCCCGCCGGGGGCGCCGGACCGTCGGCCGGATCGCGGCCGTCACCGACCCCCGCTTCCACGAGCGGCACGACTACAAGTGCGGTCACTTCGGGCTCTTCGAGTGCGCCGACGACCTGGAGGCCGCCGGGGCCCTCTTCGACGCGGCGGCCGACTGGCTGGCCGGGCGCGGGCTGACCCGGATGCTGGGCCCGCTCAGCTTCTCCGTCAACGACGAGTGCGGGCTGCTCGTGGACGGCTTCGACGGGCCGCCGAGCGTGGGCATCCCGTACAACCCGCCCTACTACGCGGACCTGCTGACCGGCTGCGGCTTCGGCAAGGCCAAGGACCTGCTGTCCTGGCTGGTGCCGATGCCCCCGGACGGCGAGCCGCCCGCCGCGATCGCCCGGGTCGCCGCGCGCACCCTGGCCGACCCGGCCGTGCGGGTGCGGCCGCTCGACCGGGACCGCTACGAGGCCGACATGGCCGTCATCAAGGACATCTACAACGACGCCTGGGCCGAGAACTACGCCTCCGTGCCGCTGACCGACGCCGAGTTCCTGCACATGGCCGCGCAGTTGAAGTCGGTCGTCCACCCGGAGCTGGTGCGGATCGCCGAGGTGGACGGCGAGCCGGCCGCCTTCACGCTGTGGGTGCCGGACGTGAACCAGGCGCTGCGCACCGCGCGGGGCAGGCTCACCACCTGGGGGCTGCCGGTCGGCATGCTGCGGATCAGCCGGGCCATGGGGCGCATCACCCGTGTCAGGGGCGGCACCTCGGGCGTGCGGAAGGAGCACCGCAGCCGCGGGCTGGTGGCGGTGCTGCTCGCCGACGCGCAGCGCGCCGCGTTCCGGCTCGGCTACACCGAGACCGACCTGTCCTGGATCCTGGAGGACAACCGCGGCTCCAACCGGCACGCGCAGGCCATGGGCGGGGTGCACTTCAGGACGCACCGGCTGTACGAGCGCGACGGCGGGGGCCTGCGGTGAGGTACCTCGTGACCGGCGCCACCGGCTTCATCGGCGGCCACCTCGTACGCCACCTCACCGCCCGCGGCCACGAGGTGACCGCGCTGGTGCGCGGCGGCCGCGACGTGCCCGGCGCCCGCAGCGTGCCCGGTGACCTGGCCACCGGGGAGGGGCTGGCCGTCGCACTGCGGGGCGTGGACCGGGTCGTCCACCTGGCAGGGGTCACCAAGGCCGGGGACCCCCGCGCCTACGCCGCCGTCAACGCCGCCGGCACACGGCGGCTGTGCGAGGCCGCCGCGGCGGCCGCCGTGCCGCCGCGCCTGGTGTACTGCTCGTCGCTGGCCGCCTCCGGCCCTGGGCGGCGGCGTCACGAGGACGCGCCGCCGGAGCCGGTCTCCGCGTACGGGCGCAGCAAGCTCGGCGGCGAGTGGGCGGTGCGGGACGCGGCGGACCGGCTGCCGGCCGTCGTGGTCCGGCCGCCGATCGTCTACGGCCCCGGCGACCCCGAGTTCCTGCCGCGGCTGGTGGCGGCGGTGCGTACGGGCCTGCTGCCCGCGGTCGGCCGGCCCGGGCCGCGGCACTACTCGCTGATCCACGTCGACGACCTGTGCAGGGCGCTGATCACCGCCGCCGACCCCGGCACGACGGACGTGGGCACGTACCACGTCTGCGACGGCACCGAGCACCGCTGGGAGGACATCGGCGCCGCCGTGGCGGCCGCGCTCGGACGCCGGGCGCCGCGGGTGGTGCACATCCCCGGGCCGCTGGCGATGGCCGCGGCCCGGCTGTTCGGCAGCTCGTCGGCGCTCAACCCCGACAAGGTCGCCGAGGCGCTGCATCCCGCGTGGACCTGCGCCCCCGGCGGCCGCCTCCCGTACCGGCCCGCCGTCACGCTGCCCGAGGGGCTGCGCGGCGCCCTGAAGCGCTGACCGCCCCGACAGGAACCCCACCAGGAACCCCGCCAGGAAGGGGGAGCACCCGCATGCGCCGCCGACTGTCCCCGTACGAACGCGTCATCTGGGCCGCGGGCGAGCGGCTCCCCGTCAACATCGCCGCCGTGGCCCGGGTCGAGGGCCGCACCACGCCCGGGCGCGTGCGCGCGGCCGTGGCGTCCGTGCGCCGCCGCCACCCCCTGCTCGGCGTCCGCATCGCCGACCCGGGGCCGTGGCAGGGGCGGCTCACCACGGCCGGGGTACCGGACCCGGGGGTGCGGGTGGTCCCGGACGCCGGTGCGGGTGCCTGGTCCCGCGTGGTGGAGGAGGAGCTCCAGCGGCCCTTCGACACCCGTACGGGTCCCCTCGCCCGCTTCGTGCTCGTCGACGCGGGCGAGTGCTTCGACCTCGTCACCGTCTACCACCACCTGGTGGCCGACGCCGTCTCCGCGGGCGTCGTCATGCGCGACCTGCTGACCCACCTCGGGGGGCCGGATCCGGCGTGCACGCCCCTGCCCGGCCCGGCGCAGCCGCCCGGCGCACACCGGGAGGCCGCGGCGGACGCGGGCCCGATGCCGGTGCCGGTGCCGGTGCCGGTGCTGGCGGCACCCGCGGACGAGCTGATCCCCGGCCCCCGCGCCCACCCCGGGGACCTGCTGAAGACCGCCCGCGCCCTGGGCGGGCCCGTCCGGCCGCCGTACCCCCCGGACGGGCGGCTCGCCTACCGCGCGTGGTCACTGGAGCGCGAGGAGACGGAGCTGCTGCTCAAGCGGTGCCGGGCGCAGGGCGCGACGCTGCAGGCCGCCCTGTGCGCGGCCTTCGCGCGGGCCGCCGCGCCCGGCCGCCCGGCGCGCATCGCGGTGGCGGCGGACCTGCGCCGGGTGCTCGAACCGTCGCCCGGTGAGGCCATGGGCCTGTACGCGGCGAGCTTCGTCGTCCCCGTGGACGGCGGCACCGACGACCTGTGGGCGGCCGCGCGCGACGCGCGGGCCGGGATCCACGCCCGGCTCACCCCGGAGGAGCTGCGGCCGCTCGTGCGCGTCTTCCGGCTGACCTCGTTCCTGCCGCACCGCGCCGTCGGCGCCCTCCTGCGGCGCGGCGAGACCCGCGGCCCCCGGTTCGACGTGTCGGTGAGCAACACGCGCCTCGACCTTCCCGGGACGTACGGACCGCTGCGGCTGGCCGCCGTCCACGGGGCCGCGCACACCAGCCTGTCCGGGGCGCCGCTGGTGATCGTGGTGGGGCTGGGCGGGCGGCTGTTCCTCAGCGTGACGTCCACGGCGGGCGAGGAGGCCGCCGACCTGTGCCGGCGCGCCATGGAGCACCTCCTGTCCGCCGAGTGAGGTTCGCTGACGGATAGCGGCGGGCTCAGCGGGTATCGGAAGGACGTGGCACGCACCGTGGGAGTGGAAGAAGAGCTTCTCCTGGTGGACGCGCGGTCCGGGGAACCGCGCGCGGTGGCCGACGCGGTGCTGGACGGCGGCCCCTGGCCCCGGGAACTGGTGGCCGAGCTGCAGCAACAGCAGCTCGAACTGAACAGCTCCCCCTGCGTCACCCTGGACCAGCTGCGGGAGGAGCTGCGCGCCTGGCGCTGCCGGGCGGCCGGGCTCGCCCGCTCGGAGGGCGTCGCGGTGGCGGCGCTGGGGACCTCCCCGATGGCGGTGCCGCCCCGGCTCACCCCCAGGGGCCGCTACCGCAGGATGGCCCAGTCCTTCGGCCTCACCGCGCAGGAGACCCTGACCTGCGGCTGCCACGTCCACGTGGGGGTGGAGTCGGACGAGGAGGGCGTGGCCGTCGTCGACCGCATCCGCCCCTGGCTGCCGCCTTTGCTCGCGCTCAGCTCCAATTCGCCGCTCTGGCAGGGCGCCGACACGGGGTACGCGAGCTACCGCTACCAGGTCTTCGGCCGCTGGCCCACCGCCGGGCCGACCCGCGGCTTCGGCTCCGCCGAGGGGTACCGCGCCGCGGTGTCGCGCCTGCTGGCCTCGGGGATCCTGATCGACCAGGGCATGCTCTACTTCGACGCCCGGCTGTCGGCGAAGTTCCCCACGGTGGAGGTGCGCGTCTGCGACGTGTGCCCGGAGTACCAGGACGCGGTGGTGCTGGCCGCGCTGGTGCGCGGCCTGGTCGAGACCGCCGCCCGCGAGTGGGCCGACGGGTGCCCCGCGCCCGGCGACGACGTGTCCCTGCTCCGGCTCGCCTCGTGGCGGGCCAGCCGCTCCGGGCTGGACGGCGCCCTGCTCGATCCGCGCACCTTCCGTCCGGCGAGCGCGCACGACGTCGTCGAGTCCCTGGTCGCCCACGTCGAGGGCGCGCTGAAGGACGCGGGCGACCTGTACACCGTCCGGGCCGGCGTGGACCGCCTGACCTCCCAGGGCTCCGGTGCCCGCCGGCAGCGCCAGGTGTACGCGCGCGGCGGCCCCGCCGCGGTCCTGCGGGACGCGGTGCTCCGCACCGCGGCGTGATCACGCACCGGCAAGCGCACCACGCGGGCGGATCGCCGCGGACTCAGGAGTGGGGCATCGACTCCACCCATTGGGCCCGCCAGGCGGGCGGGGCGAAGGTGTCCGCGAAGTACTGGGTCTCGTGCGCGACCTTGCCGTCGCGGAATTCCATGATGCTGATGGTCGGTGTCGGTTTCCCGTCGTAGGCGATCACGTACTCGGTGATCCAAAGATCCCCACTGCCGAGAATCCGGCGGACGGTGAAGTCGAGCTTGGCGGGTGGCCCGAGCGCAGCGCCTGGAGATTGCGGCGGCCGTGGATGCGCTCACCGGACTGGGGATAGTCCGTGATCACGTCGTCGTGATAGATCTCGTGCTCGATGTCCTGGTCCCCGGCGGCAGAGGCTGCCCAGTGCCGGTCCAGCGCCTCTCGGATACCGCGGTCTTCCATCGCGCCCCTCCGGTTGCGGAATCGTCGGATGATCCGTGGACGGCCTCGACGAGGCCCCGAGGGCCGCCACAAGGTTGCGGGCTCTGCACCGATCGTAAGCGGCCAACGGCGCGGGTTCTCATCAGCCCGGAAGTCCTGCTCCTCCGTACCGCGGAGTGAGCGGTCGGTCACGGGTGGCGCGCTATCCTGCCGCGACGCCGGCAACGGGGATCGGGGGCGGCTGATGACGGACGCGCGCGCGGCCGTGGACCGCATGCTGAGGCGCTTCGCGCTGGCGGAGCCGCCGGGCACCGGCCGCCTCGTCGACGGCGCCGGACCGGCGCCCGGGAGCCTGCTGCGGGCGGCGGAGGACCTGTTGCGGGAGTCATGGCGGGGCGAGGACGGCCGGGCCCCGGCCGCCGCCGCCCTCGCGCTGATCGTGCTGGGCCTGGACACGGCGCCCCGCGACGATCCGCTGCGCGCCCGGCTCGTCCTGCACCTGCAACTGGCCGACCGCACCCTGGCGCACCTGCACGGCGACTTCCGCACCGCGCCCGAGGTCCGCCACCACCTGGGGGCGCAGACCCAGCACCGCTCGCCCGACGACCTCGTGGCCGTCGCCGCCCGCTACCCGTCCGGCCCCGCCCAGCAACCGTTCCGGCCCGCGGACCCCGTGGAGGGCGGGGCGGCCGCGCTGCTGGCCACGCTGCCTCCGGACGACCTGTGCCGCCCCGGGCTGCTCGCCCGGCTCGCGCACTCCGCGCTGATCCGCTACGAGTGCGGGGCCACGGACGAGTTGCCGGCGCTGTGGGCGCGTGCCCGGGAGGCCTTCGCCGCGGTCACCACCGGGCACGTCGACGCCCCGGACGCGGGCCGGGTGGCGGTGCTCGCCGGGATCGCCTGGGTCCGGGCCCACCCGCGGGACCGGGAGGCGGTGGACGTCGCCGTGCGGGGCGGGCGGCTGGCGCTGGCCGCGGCGAGCGGGCGCACCATGGGCGGGCTCCGGGACCGGCACGAGATGCGCAGCGTCCACTTCGCGCTGGCGGCGGCGCTGATGTGCACGCTGCCCTGGGCGCCGGCCCGCGCGACGATCGACGAGGCGATGGGCCACCTGGAGGCGTACCGGGCCGAGGGCCTGCCGGACGACAACGGGACCTACGAGGTGAACCTGGCCTCGCTGCTGGCCGCCCGCGCGGTCGTCGACTGGGAGGCCGCGGACGCCGCCGAGGCCGAGCGGATGCTGCGCGCGCTCGTGGAGCGGCTGCCACCGGGCCATCCGCTGCTGCCGCACGTCGCCGAGAAGGCCGCCGCGGTGGGCGAACTCCGCGGCAGGATGCGGCTCGTACCGCGGGCCCTCGGCGCGGTGGCGACCCGGTTCCTGCCGATGATGGTGCGGTTCGCGCCCGCGCTGCCGCCGGTGCAGCTGCGGTCGGCCCTGCCGCCGGACGGCTTCCGCACCGACCCCGTCACCCCCGCCCCTGCCCCCGCCCCCGCCCCGGAGCCCGGACCGGAACCGGGCGTGAGTGGGGGCACGGGCAACGGCAACGGCGATGGCGATGGCGATGGCGCAGCCGACGACCTGTACGCGCGCTTCACCTCCGCCTTCCCCGTCCCGCCCGACATGCGGCCCCTGCTGGACGCCCTGGCCAAGGGCCCCGGCACGCCCCAGGGCATGGATCCCGCCTTCGTCGCCGACGCCGAGCGGAGGTTGCGCGAGGCGCTGGAGCGGACGGAGGCCGGCAGCACCGAACGCGCGTGGACGGCAGGCCTGTTGATGGCGGTCATCGGGATGCGCTACATGGCCGACCAGGACGCCGCCGTGATCGAGGAGGCGGCCGCGCTCGGCGACCGCGTCCTGGCCGAACTCCCCCACGGCTCCGGGGAGCACGTCCGCCTGGTCCTCGCCTCGGCGCCGTGGCAGCACATGCGGGCGGTGCTCGCCATGGACACCGGCGCCCTGCGCGCCTGCTGCCGGGAGCTGCGCGCGGCGCTCGACCTTCTGCCCGGGGACGCGCCCGAGCGCACCGCCGGGGAGGTCGAGTACGCCAACGCGCTCACCAACCTCGCCGGGCTCACCCAGGACCCCGTCCTGGCCGCCGAGGCGCGCCGCAGGATCGCCGACGCCTCACGGCGCGTGGAACGGACCCCGGGCCTGACGGACCTGCTGGGCGGGATGGTGACCTCGTACGGCCACTGGGCGGACTACACCGACGCCACGGTCCGCGGGGACCAGCGGGCGGCGCGGGCGGCCGAGGTCGCGTTCGTGGCGTCGCCCGCGGGCGAGATGCCGGCGCTGCGGTTCGAAGTGGCGCGCATCGCGATGGCCGACGCCCTGGAGCACCACGACTGGGCGGCCGCGGCCGACGCGGCGGCACGGGCCCTGGAGACCCTGCCGTCGCTGGCCTCGCGGGCCCTGGCGCGGGAGGACCGCCGGGCCTCCGTCGGCGGGGCGCTGCTCGGCCGCCGCTACCCCATGGCGCACCTGGGGGTGGACGGCGCCGACCCGTCGGGGGCGGGCCGGCCCGATCCCCTGACCGGTACGAGCCTCGGCCGCACCGGCTGCGCCGCGGCGCTCGCCGCCGGGCGCCCCGCGCAGGCGCTGGCGCTGCTGGAGCGGGGCCGGGCCGTCCTGATGGGCCAGGACCTGGAAGCCCGCGCCGATCTGACCGCCCTGTCCGCGGCGCACCCCTTGCTGGCCCGGGAGTTCGCCGGGCTCGGGGGACGCCTGCGGCGGGCCGAGGCGGGCGAGGACTTCATGGAACGGCACGTGCCGGCCGCCGAGTGGGAGGCGCTGCTGATGCGCGTCCGCGGCAAGCCGGGCTTCGAGCGGTTCCTGATGCCGCCCACGGAACGGGAGATGCGCGCCGTGGCGGCGCAGGGACCGGTCGTCGCGGTCAACGTGGACCGGCTCCGGTGCGACGCGCTCGTCGTCACGCAGGAGCGCATCTTCTCCGTTCCGCTGCGTGAGCTGACGGAGGGGCAGCTGGCCCTGCGGACGCAGGAGTTCCTCGGCGCGGTGAGCCTGCCGCGGACCGCGCCCGACGAGGAGCACGACCGCGCCCGCGAACTCGTGCTGGACACCCTCGCCTGGCTCTGGCGCACGGTGGCCGAGCCGGTGCTCACCGCCCTCGGCCTCACCCGGCCGCTCCCCGCGGACGCCCCCGCGTCGGCCGCGCCGCGGCTGTGGTGGTCGGCCTCGGGACCGCTGGCGTACCTGCCGCTGCACGCAGCCGGACTGCAACGGGCGCACCAACTGCGTGACGGACGCACCGTCCTGGACCGGGTGGCCTCCTCCTACACCCCCACCCTGCGCGCCCTGCGGCACGCCCGGCAGGTCTCCTCCGGCCGCACCGGCGGACGGCTGCTCGCCGTCGGCCGGCCCACCGGCACGGCGGGCTCGGCGGGCGCCTCGGCCCGTGAGGTCGCCGCGATCGCGGACGCGCTCGGCGGCGTACGCGCCGTCGAGGGCGAGGCGGCCACGCCGGAACGGGTCCTGTCGGCCCTGCGCACGGCCCGCTGGGTGCACTTCGCCTGCCACGGCGTCAGCGACCCGCAGGACCCGTCCGCCAGCCACCTGCTCCTGCACGGCGGGCCGCTCAGCGCCGCGGACGTCTCCCGGCAGGAACTGCTCTACGCCGAACTGGCGGTGCTGCTCGCCTGCCACACCGCGCACACCGGGCAGCTGCCGGACGAGGCCGTCCACCTCGCCTCCGCCTTCCAGACCGCCGGCTACCCCCAGGTCGTCGGCGCCCTCTGGGAGGCCGACGACGCGGTCTGCGCGCTCCTGGCCGCCCGCCTGTACGCCGCCCTCCGCGGTCCGGCGCCCGGCGCCGTCGCCCCCGCGGACGCGGGCCGCGCCCTCAACCACGTCATCCGCGCCCTGCGCACCCGTTACGCCCGCTCCCCGGCGGCCTGGGCGCCCTTCGTCCACATCGGCCGCTGAGCCCCCGCGACGGGACGTCAGGCGCCGCCCAGCAGTCCGGCCAGGTCCGGGTGCGCGCGGTCCGGGTCGACGGTGGTGACGGTGTACGCGGCGACCCCCGAGGTCACCAGGGGGTCCTCCGCCGCGATCCGCTCGATCCTCCGGCGGTCCGTCCCCCGGGCGACGATCACGCCGCCCTCGGACGAGGGCACCGTCTGCCCGGAGAGCAGGAACGTGCCGGCGCGATGGTGGTGTTCCAGGAACGCGACGTGGGCGGTGACGAAAGGCGCGGCGTCTGCTTCCGATCCGGTGTACGTCAGGAACAGCAGGTGCAGCATGCTCGTCCGATCTCGTGGCGGGCCGGGCGGCCCGCACATCATGGCAGCGCCCGCTCCCGCGGGGTCACCTTCGGCGGCGCAGCACCAGGTCGAGCTCCCGCCAGGTCGCCGGGGCGACGGGCCCCGGCGGGACGGGGATCCCCACCGCGCGGGCGACGGAGCGCAGGCGCAGGTCCACGACGGCGTCGGCGAGGTCCGCCAGGGCGAAGAGCCGTTCGCGGCCGAGCCACCAGGCGGCGGACACGAGCACGGCGCCGACGACGAGCGCGGGCCACCACGCGGTGACGCAGGCCAGCGCCGCGTACAGCAGGCCCCACCCGCACAGCCGGGTGGACGCCTCGAAGGCACCGGCCGCCGTGCGGATCTCCCCGCGGTCGGCCTCCGTGGCCGCCAGCCACAGGCGCGGCCAGACCGCCGTGAAGGGCACCGCGTAGTACGCGCCGACGCGGTGCTCCAGGGCGTGCATCCGGTCGCCCATGCGGGTGGGCCGGGCCGGGGGCAGGGGCGCGATCCGGTCGCGGCGTGCCTCGGCCGCGCGGGCGGCGGCCAGTTCGGCCTCGTCGCCGTCGCGTTCGTGGTTCCGCAGGTGGGCCGCGACGTCCGCGTCGGCGCGTTCGCGGCGGGCGCGGCGCCGGCGCACGAGCCATTCCCCCGATCCTCCCGGCCAGCGCCCGAGCCAGAGCACCTGGACGGCGCGGGCCAGGAGTTGCACCGCCAGG